>NZ_BJYL01000006.1 GCF_007991495.1 Sporosarcina luteola
ACGACATCTATAGGAAATATGGATAATTAACAACTCTCTTGTAGATACGAGCATTGCTTGCTATGTTATTCAGAAATCTTCAGTTGACTGTAGTGCAGGCGCCGAAGTGCAAAGATGTGCTCATTTTCGCTACGCTTCACTCGCAAAAGCCGTTCTTCGTGACGGCTCTTCCTGCGGGAACAGCGCGAGCTGAAGACCCCGCAGGAGCGTGTTCTTCGCGACGAGGAGTCTGAAGCCGTGCCCGCGGAAAGCGTGCGCCGGAACGGAAGTCAACGGGTTCAAAGTAGCGCTACTGTATAATAATGGTTAATCAACACGCCTAATATTTTACACTACTTTAAGGGGGCGTCGTTAAATGCAAACAGAGAAAAGCGGTGTCCTATGGGTTGTTGGGTCCTTTTTAATTTGGGGGATCATGCCGATTTATTGGAAGCACCTGGCGCACGTGCAAAGCGATGAAATATTGACGGGTCGCATTATGTGGGCATTTTTTTCAACACTGCTCGTTATTTTAATTGTGAAAAATGGTAAACAACTCCTTCTGGATATTCAAGAGCTCTGGAAAAAGCAGTCGCAATTTTGGAGTTTGTTCATCGCGTCTGTATTGGTAACATCCAATTGGTTTATCTACATTTGGGCCGTAAACAATGATTATATTGTACAAACAAGCCTAGGGTATTACATTAACCCCTTAGTATCGGTTTTGCTCGGCATCTTCTTTTTGAAAGAGAAGTTATCATCAGCGCAGAAGATTGCATTCCTTCTAGCAACTTTGGGTGTAATTGTCATGACGGTTTCATACGGCCGGTTCCCTTGGATTGCGTTAAGCCTTGCAATCACTTTTGCTGTGTACGGTTTCATTAAAAAAAGGATTCAATTGGATTCGCTCCGTGGGTTGGCAATTGAGACGCTTTTCATGACGCCTTTTGCAATTGGTTATTATGTTTGGCTTTTCGCCAGAGGACAAGCCGTCTTTCTGCATTCTGATTTAAAAACGGACGTACTACTCATCCTAACGGGAATTGCAACAGCATTACCGTTGGTCATGTATGCAAAAGGTGTACAGCAGATTCCATTGTATGTGTCAGGGTTCATACAGTATATCGCACCGACGATGATGTTATTTTTAGGTGTTGTCGTTTACAAAGAATCGTTCGGTTCAATTGAAATGCTTTCATTTTCAATGATTTGGGGAGCCCTTATCATTTTTACAGTCTCCAAAATTTATGAGTCGGTATTAACCAAAAGAAACGCCCAATGAGAAACAGATTGAAAGAAAATGAAACATTATGATGGTAAAGTACGTATACAATGGTGGAAAGAAAGAAAGGGGCAAAAAATAATGGCAATAAAACGATGGGTCGCAATCATCGTAGCGGCGGTGCTTGTCTTCATATCAGTAGGAATCAACTCTCTATCGTACATATTCACGAGAGACTTCAACAGCTTCTTTGAAGAAATGGCTGCAGGAACATCAGGCTACAGTGAGACAGTTGTCCAACAGGGCACAAGTAGGGACAGAATAGCGATTCTGACATTGGATGGCGTAATCCAGGACGTCGGCAGCTCCCTATTTGCATCAGGTGGATACAATCACCAATTATTCATGTCACAGCTTAATGACGTTCTTAACGATCAAACTATAAAAGGTGTTGTCCTTTCCGTCAATTCACCTGGTGGCGGTGTTCTTGAGTCATCCGATATTTATGATTCAATCCGGGCAATTCAAAGTGAGAGAGAAATTCCAATTTATGTGGCGATGGGTGGAATGGCTGCATCTGGCGGATATTATGTATCTGCTCCTGCGGAAAAGATTTTCGTTCATCCTGAAACAATTACCGGTTCCATCGGAGTTATTATGGAAAGCGTTAATTACGCGAAGCTTGCTGAAAAATATGGAATTGATTTTAATACGATTAAAACAGGTCCTTACAAAGACATCATGAGCGGTTCCCGCGAGATGACAGAGGAAGAACACGATATGCTTCAAGAAATGATCAACGATTCTTATGAGCGTTTTGTAGGGATTGTTGCTGAAGGCCGGCATATGTCGGTTGACGATGTGAAAAAAGTGGCGGATGGCCGCATTATGAACGGAAGACAGGCGATCGAGGCCGGACTGGCGGATGATTTTGGCAAGATGGGTGATGTCATCGCTGCGTTGAAGACGGATCATGACTTGGAAAACGCGACAGTTTTTGAATTTGCACCGATGGATAATTTCGGTTCGCTATTCGGAGTGAAGGTCGGTAATCTTTTCGGACGCAATGTGGAATCAGAGCTAATCGGCAAGTTGCTATCTGATTACGATGCTCCAAGAATGATGTATTTATATGGTGAAAAATAAGGAGGGGATTTGGCATGACAGATCATTTTGAACAAAATCGACATATGACGCCTGTTCCTGAGATGCAAGACCATATCCCTGAATATGAAATTATTAAGACGGAACAATTCAGGCCGAAATTTGCTGGGTTCTGGACTCGGTTTTGGGCTTACTTGATTGACCTGCTCATGGTATCTGCCGTAAGCGGTATTATCATCAAACCGATATTCAGAATTCTAGATATCAAAATCTCCAATCCTTCCTTCTTGCTCTTTAGTCCGTATAAGGTGACAATCCTGATTGTGTTTCTTGCTTATTTTGCCTTGATGACGAAGATTTTCAGTCAGACAGTCGGTAAAATGATTTTGGGTATTAAAGTCGTTCAAAAGAATGAAGGGAAATTGACGTGGGGAACCGTGCTTTTCAGAGAAGTGATTGGCCGTTTCATCTCAAAACTGCTTACAATCCCTTATTTACTAGTTATTTTCATGCCGAAAAAGGAAGCGGTTCATGATCTGTTTGCAGATACCTATGTCATACACGAGCAATCATTTGAAAAAGAAGTGATCGAGACAAGACGGGAACGCAAGGGTGAAGAGTTGCATGAGGGAACAATTGTTTAGTAGAATGAATTGAAATGATAAAGGAGGCGTCTTCATGGCTAATGTTACTTTCCAACAAAATCCGGTTACATTGCTCGGTAAAGAAGTTGCAATAGGCGACAAAGCTCCAGATTTCACAGTTCTTTCAAATGACTTGAAACCCGTCACTTTGAACGATTCAAAGGGTAAGATCCGATTGATCAGCGTCGTTCCATCACTCGACACTGGCGTATGTTCACTTCAAACGAAGAAATTCAATGAAGAAGCTAGTGCCCTTGGGGAAGATGTGGAAGTGCTCACAATCTCAGTTGACCTTCCGTTTGCTCAGGCGAGATGGGTTAAAGCGGAAGATGCTAATAACGTCAAGACATTATCAGACCATCGTGATCTTTCATTCGGCGAAGCCTACGGTGTCGCCATTAAGGAATTACGGTTACTATCACGTTCCATCTTTGTCGTTGATAAAGACGATAACGTTACTTACGTGGAGTATGTTAATGAAGTGACGGATCATCCGGATTATGAAAAAGCGATTGAAGCAGTAAAAAAATTAACTGAATGATAGTCGGCCCACTCGGAAACGGGTGGGCTTTTAAAGACTTTTTATTTTTGTGGATTGATTAGAGGGATGAAAATGATAACAAATACTGAACAAATATTTAGGTTTTTAGACGAATTTGCTGAATCCAATAAGGAAGAGCTCTATTTGGAATCCGTAATTCAGGCATGCAATGAATGGCTATCCGAAGAAAGCATGCCTCGCGTGACTGAAACGGTAACAAAGGAAGAAATCCGAAGAGGGATTCAACTTGCCGTTTTAAAAGGAATGAAAGAACAGGCTCAGCCGCATCATCAGATGACGCCGGACGCCATCGCTATGCTCATCGGGCATTTTGCAAACAGGCTAATGTCGAAAGAAGATCATATTACGTTGCTGGACCCGGCTACAGGAACAGGAAATCTCCTGTTTACGGTTATGAACGCATTAGGGGATAAAGCGGCAGCTGCATCCGTTGAAATTGATGAGCTATTAGTAAGACTCGCTGCTGTTACTGCGGATTTACTAGAACAGCCCGTCCGCTTTTTTGTCCAAGACGGATTACGTCCTTTGTTGGTGGACCCGGTAGATATGGTCGTCTGTGACCTGCCTGTCGGATATTATCCGGATGATGACAATGCGATCGATTTTGAAATGATGCCGGCTGAGGGGCATGCTTTCTCGCATCATCTATTTATTGAACAGTCGATGAATCATTTGAAGGAAAGGGGATATGGGTTATTCCTGGTCCCAGCTTCTATTTTTGAATCTGATCAGTCTCCTGAGCTTCACCGCTATGTGAAAAAGAATGCACTTATACGAGCGGTTATACAATTGCCGGAGTCATTGTTCAAGAGTTCAGTCCATGAGAAAAGCATCCTAGTGCTGCAGAAGCCTTACCCTGAAATGAAAGGCACGCCTGATGTTCTTTTATCGAAAGTTCCTAATATGTCGGATAAGATTGCGATGTCTTCGTTCCTGCGTAAGATTGATGATTGGATAGAAGAGTAAGGCAAAGTATTGGTAATCACAGATCTAATGTTTCTTTCAGGATTTAAATACAGAAGGGCTGTCCGGAAAGTCAGTAAAAACTGACTGCCTGTGACAGCCCTCTCTATTTTCTTTTAGGTATCTTAAAGCTGACTGTGGTTCCTTGATTGGGTGAACTATCAATGGATAATCCCAAGCCATTTATCCTCTTTAATCTTTCATTTGTATTTAGCAGACCGATTCCTTTACTGGTCCTTCTCTTTACATCCAGCACGGTTCTAACTGTTTCCAAGTCCATTCCGACTCCATCGTCTTGAATCACCACTTCCGTGAAATCTGGATGATCCGAAGTTCGAATACATACGGTTCCAGACTCACTTCTCTTTAGTACTCCATGCTGGACTGCGTTTTCTACTAATGTCTGGATAGACAACGGCGGGACTTCTACAGATAGCCGCTCATCGATTTCCCATTTTACTTGGAAGCGATCGCCGAATCTCTCGGATTGTATATACAGATAAGATTCGACAAGACTCAATTCGTTTTGAATAGGGATTTCTCTAAGTAAATTCTCCTCTTTGAAGCTACCGGATAAATACTCGCCAAATTTCTCAAGTAATTTAATCATCCTTTCGGAATCGATTGAACTTAAGCTGGCAATCGTATTTAGCGTATTGAATAAAAAATGTGGGCGGATCTGCGCTTGTAGCCAAGCAGACTCCATTTTATGCTTTTCCTTTATGGATTGCTTCAATTCGATTAACGCAATACTACGTGACTTTAATTCAATTGAATTGATTGGCTTTGTCACATAATCGTTTGCTCCTACAGTTAAACCAATATTAACGTCTATGTCGTCATTTCGAGAAGGTAATAGCAAAATAGGGAGATCAATGAGAGAGAACTGTTGCCGAATTAATTTCGTTAATTCATAACCAGAAATGACGGGCATCATTACATCAATGATCATCAAATCCCAGTCCGTACCAACTAGCAATTCCAGTGCTTCCGTTCCGCTCGTCACGGTAGTCACTTTGTAATCAGGAGGAAATATGCTACGAATCATTTTTAGATTGGTAGGGTCATCATCCACTACTAAAACCTGGTACCCCCCTATAGGATCGGAAGTTACTGCATCTGAGCTGACTGTAGCTGCAATGGTTTCTCCGTGGGGCGCCTTCTCTATTTGATCCGATTTGCCTGCCAGTGGAAGGGAAAAGGTGAAAATGCTGCCTTCGCCTATTACCGACTTCATCTCTAAATGGTCCCCATGCAGTTCTATTAGTTTTTCCGAGACACTTAGTCCGAGACCCAGCCCTTCGTCGTCTTTTATTCCTTGTATAAAGGCAGAAAGAATGTTTTTCTGCGTTGATTCATCCACTCCAATGCCCGTATCCTGAATTGAGATAACGGCTCTTCCGGCATCCTCTTTTGCTCGCACAGTAATTTTTCCAGAATTGGTATACTTCACTGCATTTCCTAAAAGATTGAATAGAATTTGAATGAGCTTTTTTTCATCAGCATAAATAGTGGGGAAATTTGTCGGGATTTTGGAGATCAGTTCCAAACGTTTCCCTTCCACCATGTACTTCAACATATCAAAAACACCTAAAGTGATTGTTTGTACATTTATGCTCTCAGGTTGAATTTGCATCGTTCCTTCATTAAGACGTGTAAAATCTCTTAAATCATTCAGTACAAATGAAGTGCTTTTTCCTATATCGATTAAATATCGCAAGTCATAATTTGGATTTTTAGAGTATAAAGATTGAGCAATTGTTATTATTTTATTCAAAGGACTCCAAAGTTTATCTGCACTATTCAATAAGAATTTGTCTTTTGATTGATTGGCTTGCTTTAAGTCTTCCACCAAAGACAACACATGATTGTTTTGTCGGTTGAAACGTTTAAACCAAAAAAGTGCAAATCCTAGAAAAGCGCATAGGTAATCGAATGGATAAAAAGGTAGATCAACCCCTATAGTAGTTTTGATCAAACCCCAAAGAATACCGGATGTCGTGCTCACTACTGTAATTGCGATAAAGATAGATTCCTTTTGATTTTGAAAGAATTCTTTCATCGCCAAAAAAATTACAGATAGAAATGAAACAATATAAAGGATGAAAAAGGTATCGTTAATCATAAGCAAATAAGGCAATGGCAATATAATGATGAGCAATGCGCTAATTCCGTAAAAAAAAGTGTACCAATGAAAAAATACGTATTGATGAAAATTCGTCAACAGTACTCTCATAATTTGAACGAGAAAGAAGGAGGCACCAAGATAAACGAGTTCTTTTAACTTGAATTGCCATAAATAGTCCAGTTTGAGCCACTCCATTGCCGATGCATCATAGGTAAGCAACTCATCGATACCCGGAAGAACGAAGCCAACTGAAAAAAGTAGAAGGATTTTATTCCGGTGAATGAAAAAATAGATAAGCAAACTGTATAGACTATGCAACAATAGGACAATTACCAAGCCGTTGAGTAAAAAAGATTCCAACCTATTTGCTTTGGCAAGTGCGTCAGCTGAGCTGAACTTTATCGGTTTTTTGATGGCAATACCTTTTTCAGTATCGAAATTGGACACTTGTAATACGATATTAATCTCTTTGCTTTCTGGTGAAAACGAAACTGTATAGGGGTTGCCATTGCCTTTATGATGTTCTTTATCAGTTGAGACTTTACCGGATTCGCCTAGTAATATGCCGTTAATGAACAAAGCGGATGCCGTATTAGTAGGCGGTATACGGATGGAAAGTGGTTCAGGTGGTACTTCATCCATTACAATTTTTAATTGATATGTACCGTAGTGATGTGAAGAGTCTACGTTTGCGGGGTCACTTATAATGAAGTGAGTGTTGGATTGAAGACTTTTCTGATCGGCAAGTATGTCAGGGTAAAACTTCCACTCGTCACTGAGTGAAATAGTCTGATCTGCGTTTATGTTCGAGTCACGGAAATCTAACAAGCCACTATTCGAAAAAAACTGTTGTGAAGGGACATAGTGAAAAAACCATGCTAAACGGAAAGTAGTTAAAATAGCCATGATGAGCAACAGTATTCCTATGTATGTTATTTTAGTATTCTTCACTGGTGACATTAGTAAACTCCTAGTATTTTAAAATTGAATTCTCGATTCTTTTTCAATTGATGTAGTAACTTTTTGTACAATTTCATTTAATTCTTCTGTCAGTGTCTGTAATAGCAAAGAGATGTCATTCAGTTCATGGGATGCTGCAGTTTGTTCCTCAGTGGTTGCTAGAACCGTTTCAATATCATGCGCAAATGTATGTGTAATGCTTGATACTTGCTCAAGTATGTCGCGAGTATCCGCTGAATGACTTAATAAGTCCGCCGATGCGTCAGAGATACTATGAATTTCTTTACTGACATGGTGGGTGGATTGAATGATTTCGCCAAACACACTCTTTGTCCGTGATAGTAACTCAGTGCCTTTTTCAATTTCTATTAAGTTGACATGAACTTTATCGGAAATATAGCCGATTCCTTCTTGTATCGTTTGAATGACTGTTTTAATATCAGCTGCAGATTCATTCGATTGCAAAGCAAGTTTTCGAACTTCATTTGCAACGACTGCAAACCCTTTCCCGTGTTCACCCGCTCTTGCTGCTTCTATCGAGGCATTAAGCGCCAAGAGATTAGTTTGATCGGCGATATTAGAGATTAATACCACGTTACGATCTATATCAAAAGAATAGCTGGATAATTCATTGACTAAGCGGACGACGATTTTTGATGAATGATCAATTTTATCCATTTGGTCGGCCATCCTATCAACTGTTTCAGTGCCTTTTTCCACTTCGCGTAAGGTGTCTTTTGCATTGGTATTTACGCGGTCGGCTTTCCCATTGATTTGTATGATTTGGGAAAGCATGGAGTCCACACTTTCCATACCAATATTCAGTTGACCAAGTTGTCCATTTGTAGCCGCCACTACAGATTGAATGGATGAGGTGATTTCCTGTCCAGCTGACAATAGTTCCTCTGAACTTGAAGACAGGTAAGTAGTGGAATCTAGTACGGAACCACTTGTTTTATTTAAACCGTTAAGAATTTCTTTTAACGCTTCTTGCTGCAAAGCTACTGTTTCTTCAAACTGCTTGGTATTTCTTTGTTTTGTATAGATGAATAAAATGGTTGCACTGCTCATTAGCAGTAAAAATACAGCATGAATTAGCAGTAGTGAAAACTGATAGTCGGATGTACCGCATACTAATTCAGGAATGTAAAAATAACCGACTACATGCTGCACTGCGAAGATGAGCGTGCTACTAACAACCAATCTGATCTGATCGAAAAAGGCGATTAACGCAATGACCATGAAGATGGAAAAGTGGTATTCAACTAACCCGTCTCCGTTTGCAATAATGGAAATACTGCTGAATGTTAACGTCAGCATTATGAGTGGTGGCAGTGCTTTATGATCCTTATTCATTCTAACGATTACGAATGAGAAGATGAGGAGAACGATTGGAAAAATAAACAGGATATGTTGTATGAGCAACAGTTTTCCGGTGAATGGAAAGATACCTCTTAAAGATAGGTAGTCACGTAGAAAATGAAATTGCCTATGTAATACGGTGATGATAATAGACAAGAGAATTGTTACAGATGAAAAAAGTATCATTAGACTATTTTTGTTCAAAGCATACATGTTAAATATCTCCCGTTCTGTTTCTGTTTTGATAATGGAAATTAGCATTATTTTCCAATCTTAAATAGTACATAACTCCTCTTACAAAACTCTTAAACAAATACGGGCACTTGCATATCGGTGAGTCCAAAGGTGCAAAGAAAAAGGCGATATATCGTCGTCAAACGATATACCGCCTTTTCTGTATGTGTAAATATCCAGCCTTACTCTTTATCTTCAGGTGTCCGTACAACAAGCACATCGCAATTCGCAGAACGGACGATGTTTTCGGAAACGCTGCCGATGAGGAAACGTTCGACTTTATTCAACCCTGTTGCTCCACAAATGATAAGATCAGCCGAAATCTTCTTAGATAGATCACGGGAAATCATTGTTTTTGGAGAACCGTATTCAACGATGATGTTCACATTCTGCAAACCAGCCTCTTCCGCTTCCTGCTTATATTCTGTCAGAAGCTCCTCTGCAAATTTCTGTGCACGTTCAGCGATGGAACGGTCATACGCTTCAACTGCTGCGTAGGAACGAGTGTCGATAATGTTCACTAAGTTTAGAGATGCATTATTTCGTTCTGCAATACCAACTGCTTTTTGAAATGCCCATCTAGATTCCTTAGATCCATCGACCGCTACGATAATTTGGCTATATTTCAAGACCATTTTCATCACTCCATCTTTTTATTTTTTTCTCTACACTTATTACTTTCGATAAAAATTGCGGATATCCTTTTCTTTTATTGAAAAGATCGGAAAAACGGCTTTGAAATTCGACAAAAATGTTACAAGGGCATCAATTAAAAACAAATAGTAAACTGAAAATTGGAGGATATTATTAAACAGCGCAAAATCTTTTTATTTCTGATAGAATCAATAGTATATTGGTCATTTGAATAAATCAAATTGACCAACAAATTTTCTTATACTTAGGAGGATTCAAAATGCGCATTGGAGTTCCAAAAGAAATTAAGAATAATGAAAACCGGGTGGCAATGACTCCTGCAGGGGCTTACAACTTGAATACTGCAGGTCACGAAGTACTTATCGAAACGGGAGCAGGACTTGGTTCTAGCTTTACGGATGAGGATTATGTTGCAGCAGGCGCAAAAATTGTCGCAACAGCAGAAGAGGCATGGGCAGCTGAAATGGTCATGAAAGTTAAAGAACCGCTAGCTTCTGAGTATGGCCATTTCCGTGAAGGGCTTATCCTATTCACATATCTTCACCTCGCTCCTGAATTGGAATTGACAAAAGCAATGCTTGATAAAAAAGTCGTCGGCATCGCTTATGAAACAGTTCAAGTAAATAATTCATTACCATTGCTAGCTCCGATGAGTGAAGTTGCGGGACGTATGGCTACACAAATTGGTGCTCAATATCTTGAAAAAATCAACGGTGGAAAAGGTATCCTTCTTTCTGGAGTTCCAGGTGTTTCCCGCGGACAAGTGACTGTAATCGGTGGTGGACAAGCTGGTACGAACGCTGCGAAAATTGCAGTTGGTATGGGCGCGAAAGTAACTGTGCTTGATTTGTCAGTAGATCGCCTTCGCCAATTGGATGAAATGTTCGGTGATAGCGTTCAGACGCTTGTTTCCAACCCATTCAATATCGCTGAATCGGTGAAAGATTCCGACCTAGTTATCGGATGCGTATTAATCCCAGGTGCGAAGGCTCCGAAATTGGTTTCTGAAGAAATGGTTCAATCGATGAAGCCGGGCTCAGTTCTTGTCGACATCGCTATCGACCAAGGCGGGATCTTTGCGACATCTGACCGTGTAACGACGCATGATAACCCAACATATGAAAAACATGGCGTTGTACACTATGCAGTTGCAAACATGCCGGGCGCAGTTCCACGCACGTCAACAATGGCGTTGACAAACGTTACAGTTCCTTACGCGTTGCAAATTGCTAACAAAGGATACAAGCAAGCATGCTTGGATAACCTTGCATTGCAAAAAGGTCTTAATACATTAGAAGGTCATGTTACATACAAGGCTGTTGCTGAAGCACAAGGCCTTGAATATGTAGCAGCTGATACATTATTAGGTTAATAAAAAAAGCGGAGGGTGGAGGTTAGAGGCTTATGACCCGAGCCTCTGCCACCTGGAGCTGGATTTAAAAAACGCTGTCTGAAGCAAAACTTCAGACAGCGTTTTTTATAATATTACCCTTTTATAATGAGCAATTCTTTCGGGAATTTCGTTAATACTTCAACCCCATCAGCGGTCACCACAACGTCATCCTCGATTCGCACACCTGTAATGTCCGGATGGTAGATACCTGGCTCAATCGTAAAGACCATGCCTTCCTGAAGCTCCATTTCATTTGTACCAGTGATGGACGGGAATTCGTGAACAGAAATGCCAAGTCCATGCCCTAATCGGTGCGTGAAGTACTCGCCATATCCAGCATCAGTAATTACGTCCCGTGCAGCCTTATCCAAATCCCGAGCTTTCACTCCTGGACGGACAAGGTCCACTGCAGTCTGTTCCGCATTCCGGACAGTTTCATAAATTACCCGTTGTTTTTCAGTTGGCTCTCCGAAAGCTACAGTTCTCGTAATATCGGAGCAATATCCGTCATAGACAACGCCTAAGTCAAACAAGATGAAATCACCTTTTTGGATTTTACGGTCTCCTGGTGTACCGTGGGGAGAAGCGGTTTTAGGGCCTGATAAAACCATCGTTTCAAACGACATCTTTTCAGCGCCTTTTCTCTTCATTTCAAACTCGATGGCCATTAAGATCTCAAGTTCTGTTTTACCTTCCGCAATTTCTTTGCAGCCAACTTCAATTGCGTAATCCGCAAGCTCTGCCGCTTTACGTAGCTTGACAAGTTCGTCCTCACTCTTAATATTTCTCATCGAATTTAATTTTTCATCAATTCGGGAGAACTCCGCACCTTCGAATAGCTGTTCCATGCGCTCCATGCGCTCAACTGTCAAATGCGATTTTTCAATAGCAATTTTTTGTAGTGGGACACCGCGTTTTTTTGCAGCCTCAGCGAGTACTTCCCAAGCGTCTTCCGTGTCCTCGTGTCCAATGGGCTCATATGTCCAACCGGATGCCTTTAAATCCGGCACTTCCATCAATGGGCAAATGACAAACGGCTCGGCGTCTTTAAATACCATTACGCCTAGCAGTCGTTCATGTGGGTTGCTGCTGAATCCGGATACATAGAACACATTGTCCGGTGTTGTAATGAGTGCAGCGTCCATGCTTTCTTCTTGCAAATAGCGTTGAATATCATCAATTTTCATCATAAGTATCCCTCCTATTCGGGTATTCTTATCATATCAAAAAAGAGGGTTTTATGGTTGTATAACGAAATAATATATATGAATGAAAATGGAGGGACATACAAATGAAGATTTCTTATCATGGACATTCCGTTGTAAAGATTGAAACAGGCGGGAAGACAATATTGATTGACCCATTCATCACGGGAAATGAATTGACGGACTTGGTGGCTTCCGAGCAATCTCCTGATATCATATTGCTGACGCACGGACATAATGATCACGTTGGAGATACGATGGAAATTGCCAAAAGATGCAATCCTTTAATCATCGCTCCTAATGAGCTGGCTGTCTATTTAAGTTGGCAAGGCTTTCAAACGCACGGCATGAATATCGGGGGATCCAATACATTTGATTTTGGTACTGTGAAATATACACAAGCATTTCATAGCTCGTCCTATACGACGAATCAAAATGAAATTATCTACACAGGGATGCCTGCCGGGATTCTATTCACAGCGGAGGGAAAGACGATTTACCATGCCGGGGATACATCTCTTTTCGGTGATATGGCGCTAATTGGTAAACGTCACTCAATCGACGTCGCCTTCTTGCCGATAGGCGATAACTTCACGATGGGGCCAGAAGACGCGGCTATGGCGGTTGAAATGCTGAACCCGAAATTGGTCGTGCCAGTTCACTATGATACATTCCCGCCAATCAAGCAAAATCCTCAAACCTTTAAGGAACTTGTTACCTCCCACGAAGTAAACATTATGAAAGCGGGAGACTCCATCGATATTTAAATTCCAGACCGATCCGGACATCATTTATTGTCCGGGATCGGTTTTTCAATTGGTTCATCAACCACGAACGCTATTCTTTTTCATTTATGATAAAATGAACTCAGGTAACTAGAGAAAAAGGTGAAGAGATGTCGACTAAACATGAATTGATCTTACGCTATATCGAAGGGTTAGCGGTCGGCGAAAAAATATCAGTCCGCCAAGTGGCCCGGGCTTTGTCGGTAAGTGAAGGCACAGCATACCGGGCTATCAAAGAAGCTGAAAATCAAAAACTCGTCAATACGATTGAACGTGTCGGAACGATCCGCATTGAAAAGAAAAAGAAAGAAAATATCGAAAGACTCACGTATGCCGAAGTCGTCAATATTGTAGACGGTGTCGTACTCGGAGGACGCGACGGACTTCATAAAACATTGACGAAATTCGTCATCGGGGCTATGCAGCTCGATGACATGAGACGTTACATAGATGCGGGCAGCTTATTGATCGTCGGGAATAGGCATAAGGCGCATGAACTTGCACTAAGCGCGGGTGCCGCCGTTCTCGTAACCGGTGGATTTGATGTCGAAGACGACGCGAAAAAACTTGCGAATGAACTTAACTTGCCGATCATATCATCAAGCTATGATACGTTCACCGTTGCTACGATGTTGAATCGCGCGATTTTTGACCAATTGATTGAAAAGGAAATTTTACTTGTAGAAGATATATTGACACCGCTTGCCGAAACGATCACTTTCTTCCCGAAAGATCATGTCGGTCACTTCAATGAAGTGAATCGGACAACTGCGCATTCGGGCTACCCGGTCATCGAAAAAAACGGCAAACTGATCGGTATTGTCACTTCAAGAGATGCGGTCGGAAAGCAGGAAAGTGAACTGATCGAGAAAGTGATGACGCACCATCCAATTACAGTTAATGGCAAAACAAGCGTCGCATCTGCGGGACATAGCATGATCTGGGAAGGCATCGACCTGATGCCTGTTGTGAACGATGGTGGGATTTTGGAAGGAATCATTAGCAGGCAAGATGTTCTGAAAGCACTGCAAATGACACAAAGACAACCGCAGCAAGGTGAAAAAATAGACGATATCGTTAAAAATCAAATGAAAGCCGTGTCGGAGCAACCGCAGAACATCGAATTCACGGTAGTGCCGCAAATGACGAATCAATTCGGCTCCTTATCCTATGGCGCTTTGACAACATTGCTAATGGATGTAGGAAATCGTGCAATCAAAATGCGGAAACGCGGCGAAAGTGTTCCTGAAAATATGACGATCTACTTCATCAAGCACGTACAGCTCGGCAGCGTAGTAAAGGTGGAGCCACGGATCCTTCATATGAGCAGGCGTTTTGTAAAAGTCGACTTCGACCTTTTTTCAGAAACAGAACTAATCGCAAAAGCAATGGTCATGTATCAGCTGTTTGAGAGATAAAAGCGGAGGACGCTTGCTCAGATGCCACAGAGCAGATTTGGCTTATGAGCTTATGACCCAAGCATCTAGCGTCCGTAGCTGGATAACAAAAAAACTGATGCGGCATGCGCATCAGTTTTCGTTCAATTGTGTCTCTTCATCTACAAATTGTTGATAATGCTTGGATGCTCTGAAGTTGAAAATCATAATATAAGCACCAAAAATTATAAATAAACCTGAAACTAAATAAGTAGCAATCCCATCAAAAAGGAGAAGTTGGTTGATCCCGAAGAAGAAAAGAAGTCCACCCAAGAAAGTTCCTGCCTTGCTTGCAAACATTTTCTTCCGGATCGGAAATACGTGTCTCGTCCTAAATTGCCGAGTTTTAAAATAAAAATAAAAGACGCCAGATGCTACAATGAAAAAGACAAGAAAGAAATTTATAGTTTTCATGAAAAATGGCCTCCATCACAGAACTTCTTCCATTGTAACGGCTTTTTAAAAGGATTGCGAACAGAAATCATTATAATTCGGAGGAAACAGAAATTGAAAAGACAAATCATCGACACAATTGAAAAATATGACAAAATTATTATTCATCGACACGTTAGACCAGATCCGGATGCTTACGGTTCGCAAGTCGGTCTAAAAGAATTGATCAAAACGAATTATCCAGAGAAAAAAGTATATGCCGCAGGGGCTCATGACGAGATGCTTTCATATCTGGCCGAGCAAGATGCAGTTGACAAGGCTGATTACGAAGGGGCCCTTGTCATCATTACGGATACGGGCAATACAGAGCGCATTGATGCGGAGTTTTATAAGGAAGGCGCTTATATTTTAAAAATTGACCACCATCCAAATGTGGACCCATACGGTGATGTGAGATGGGTGGATACGGAATCGAGCTCCACTTCCGAAATGATTTATCTCCTATTCGAAGAAGGCAGAGAAAATTATAGATGGAAGATGTCTGATGCGTGTGCACGGCTTTTATTCGCTGGAATTGTCGGAGATACTGGGCGTTTCCTCTTTCCAAGTGCGACGGTCAGAACTTTTGAAATCGCAAGCGGATTAATCAAACACGATTTCGATCGGACAAAATTATTTGCCGAAATGTACGAAGAGGATCGCAGGCTCCTTCACTTGAAAGGCTATATGTACCAAAACTTCACGATTGATGAACATGGTGCGGCCTTCATTAAAATTGACAAGTCAATTTTAAAGCAATTCGATGTAACTGCAAGCGAAACTTCACAACTAGTAGGGTCTCTTGGTGATGTAAAAGGAATATGTGCCTGGGTGATTTTTGTCGAAGAAGAAGATCAAATCCGTGTGCGTCTTCGCTCAAAGGGGCCAATCATCAATCAATTGGCTGCAGAGTATGATGGCGGGGGGCATCCGCTCGCTTCTGGCGCTTCCATCTATTCGTGGGAAAAAGCGGATGAGGTCATTGGAAAACTGAAAAAATTATGTGCAGTTTATTAACTGCCCGGAGGGATTGTCATTGGTACTTGTCTATCCACAAATTGTGACCGGTGCGGATTTGCTGCGAGGAATAATAAAGCTCGATCATCTAGCCCCGCTTCTGAAAAGGAGAGGGGCTAAATCCGTCGGAATCGTCAACTCAAAGATGTACGGCGTTCGTTCATTTTGCAAAATTATGGAGAAATACGGCATCCATCCAGTGATTGGATTATCGATCCGGCTTCAGCTTGCGGATGGCGCTCCCGATGTCCTTCTATACGCTTATGCGAAAGATGATAGAGGATACGGCAATCTGCTTAAAATCAGTAGTGCCATGGCGACGAAAGATAAGGAGATCATTCCGTTGAAATGGTTGCAAGCATACAGTGAAGGGTGTGTCTTCATTTGCCCATTGACCGACCGTTCTTGGGATGAAAGGCGAGTTGAAAACTATGTAGAAATGATCCGGAGTGCTAGCCAAAATGTTTATATAGGTATATCCAGACCTGGTGGTGTGCGCCATCATGAAGAAGAAGAAATTCTTCGGATAAGCGAAATGACCGGGACTGCTGTTACGGCTTTCCATGAGTCGAGATATATTACGAAGGAAGATGATTTCGCATTCGAAGTGGCCACTGCAATTCGTTCCGGATATAAGTTGAATGATCCGTCACGACCTAAAAAAGAAATTTATGACGCCTATTTACCCGAGGACGACGAATGGCAAGATTGGTTTTCAGATCATCCTGAGTGGCTTACCACGATGGCTGACATTATGCTTTCCTGCAATGCTGAATTGCCTCCAAGCCGCTCTCTTATGCCTGCATTTCCGGTTCCTGAAGGGGAGTCCTCCGCTTCACTATTAGGAAAGCATTGCAAGGCGGGGTTGATTAACAGAATCGGAACTGCAAGTGCTATCTATTTGGAACGGCTTCATGCCGAGCTGAAGATCATAGATTCGATGGGGTTTTCTGATTATTTTCTAATCGTCGAGGACTTCATGCGCTTTGCTAAGGAGCAAGGCATTCTGACAGGTCCCGGCCGGGGCTCTTCAGCAGGGTCTCTCGTTGCCTTTTCCTTGGGGATAACGGATGTAGATCCGATAAGGTACGGACTAATATTTGAACGTTTCCTTAATCCCGGAAGAATTACGATGCCTGACATCGACATCGATTTTGCGGATAACAGACGGTCAGAAGTAATTGAGTATGTTGCGAAGAAATATGGCAAGTCACATGTTGCACAAATCATTACTTTCGGTACACTATCTTCAAAATCCGTCGCCCGAAATGTCGCCCGTGTCTTTGACTTTTCGAATGAGGAAATGGCATTCCTATCGAAGCAGATTCAGGAAGGGCATAGTAAAAGACTCGAAGAATCCGTCAATCGATCAAAAGCATTGCAAGATTGGATCGCGATGGACTCAATACGAGATAAGTGGTATCAATCTGCTAAAGCATTAGAAGGATTGCCTCGAAATGCTTCCACTCACGCAGCAGGTGTCATCCTGTCTCCTGTCCCACTCGTCGAAACAGTCCCTTTGCAAAATGGCGGGGATGATATTTTCTTGACGCAATGGGCGATGGGAGACGTTGAAGAAATCGGGTTGTTGAAAATGGACTTTCTCGGTTTGCGTAATTTGACGTTGATGGATCGGATCAAATCATTGATCGAACATGATAAGGGAGTGACGCTGAATTACGGTAGCATTCCATTGGATGATGAAAAGACGTTTGAATTATTCAGGGAAGGCGATATGACGGGGGTTTTTCAATTTGAATCCGATGGAATGAGAAATGCCCTCAGGATGATCAAACCGGATGAATTCAGCGATATATACGCCATCAATGCATTGTACCGCCCGGGTCCGATGGAAAACATTCCTCTTTACAGCAGAAGGAAAAACAATAATGAAAGAATCGATTATATACATCCGCAGCTAGAGCCGATTTTAAAGGAAACAGCTGGGATTATTGTCTATCAAGAGCAAATCATGCAAATTGCTGTACAGATCGCCGGGTTCACAATGGCGGAAGCCGATCTTTTAAGAAGGGCAGTCAGTAAAAAAAAGCGGGAAGTCTTGAAACAGGAAAGAGATCATTTCGTCATGAGTGCTGTTAAAAACAATTTCCCGGAAAGATCAGCCACCGAAATATACGATTTAATCGTTAAATTCGCGGACTATGGTTTTCCGAAGAGCCATGCTGTTGCTTATTCATTGATTTCATACCAATTGGCCTTCATCAAAGCGAATGAACCGGAATACTTCTACGCAGCCTTACTGTCTTCAGCGACAGGCAACCAAGACAAAACGATGGAGTATATTCATGAAATAAGAGGGAGAGGCATTAACATCCTTCCTCCTTCAATCCAAAGAAGTAAATACTCGCATATCGTTGAAAATGGTTCAATTCGGATTGGGTTAGGCACCATCAAAGGTGTGACTCCATCTTTTTATAACATTGTAAAAGCGGCGCGCACGGCTAGTGGGTGGAAATCTCTATTTGAATTTGCGGCAGCCGTTGGAGGCACGCATTTCACCGAAAAAACGATCATCCCATTAATTAAAGCAGGCGCTCTTGACGAATTCGGAGAAAGCAGGCCAGTGCTGTTAGCGTCTATTGAAGCGGCACGTAATCATGCAATGTTCGTCAGTCCTGAAGAAGATGATCTGCTACAGGATATCATCTTCTCCATTGCAAAACCGAAATACTCGCCGGGCGGAACGATGCCTAGATTCGCCATGTTGGAGTATGAACGGGAAGTGTTAGGCTTTTACTTATCCGAACACCCGGCATTGGAAATGAAAAAAAAGCTGGAAGAAAAAATAGTGGACCTCGTCGACGTTCCGGCTGTTAAGGAGCGTAGTATGATAAAAGTCGCAGGGCTAATTCGCGAAGTTAAACGCATTCGCACGAAAAAGGGCGAAGCAATGGCCTTCCTCACTCTACAAGACGAAACAGGCGAACTATCCTGCACACTCTTCCCAAGGCAATACACAGCAAGCAATGCATATCTTCAGGAATTGGCGATGGTCCAGCTTGAAGGAACAATGGAAAAACGCAACGGACAAACACAAATAATCGTTCAACAGGTTAAGGGATTTTAAGGGCTATCCATCAAGTCCGTAAAATGACTCAGGTGGAGAAAAACAATCCGTTTTTCTCCACCTGATTATATTTCCGTTAAGTTTGATATCTCAAACTTAATTGCGAATGTATCATCTTTTTTATAATAGTCAGTTTGGTTGAGGATGGATAACGTAAAATAGTTTCGAGTCATCGAAACCTCTAATTCACATTCGGCACCAATCTTTATATTAGCTTTCACATTAAATAGATAAGAGTAGAAATCACAAAATAAGTTAAAAAACCTGCTACAAAGTAGAAAATGTTCTTCTTCATAAGACAGTTTCTCCTTCCCCAACTAAATGGCCTATTTTGTATATACATATTAAATCCGTAATCGTGCCTGAGAATCTAAGAGTGATTCACTTACTTATATATTCATCCTATTATAAATATGAAATCCCTATATTAATCATGCTATTAATAAATTAAAATTAATTTTTCTCTACTCCTTTAACTTCTGATTTATTGTTCTTGCTATTACAACAAGTATAACGTTTTAAATACAAACCACGAATGTGATTACAGTCACCTATTAATTATAGGATAGCATTAGTTGATTGTAGCGGAAGGCGGCGACTCCTGGGGGATTAGCGGGACAGGTGAGACCCCGCAGTGGAGCGGAGCGACCGAGGAGGCTCACCGCCCGCCCCCGGAACGCGTC
The DNA here is from genome assembly GCF_007991495.1 of Sporosarcina luteola. Classification (GTDB taxonomy): domain Bacteria; phylum Bacillota; class Bacilli; order Bacillales_A; family Planococcaceae; genus Sporosarcina; species Sporosarcina luteola. Next base: position 19,852 of record NZ_BJYL01000006.1, read on the forward strand.
CGCCTGAAGCGGAAATCAACAGTTTCACGTGTTGTATTTTGTGGCTGATTTATTTAACAGCTCCTTCAATCTTTACATACATTTCCGAGATTACACTTTACGCAAGCATCACTTTTCTGTATGCTTATTAACAGGAGTGGTCAGACCACTTTTTGAACATGATATTCCAAAAGGGGCACCCGAATGCAAAATTTAAAACCATCATCTAAAATGTTTCTTGACATCGTTGGAGAATTGAGGCTGATGATCAAAGCAGAAGGCATCAATATAGGTGATAAACTACCATCTGAACGCGTTTTGGCGGAACGTCTCCAAGTAGGAAGGTCGACGGTCCGTGAAGCATTGCGGAGTCTTGAACTGCTAGGGCTTATTGAAACAAGACGCGGGGAAGGCACGTTTCTGGGAGACTTTAAAAAGCATCAGCTCGTTGAAGTATTGTCCACATTCATTATGCAACAGCCAAAATCAGCAATGGATGTAAACGAAACGCGCATTATTCATGAAAAAGCGGCTATCGAATCGATCTGCAAAGACATCCATAAACAGAATTTACCTGTTTGGGAGGGCTTGATCATGAAACTGCAGGAGGACGGTACAGTTCTGAGAGAAGATATCGTGCGCGAAATGATCATCGCCTCAGATAACCGGCTATCATTAAAAATTTGGTTTTTATTGAAGCAATATAGTAAAGTTCCTTACGAGAAAATGACTGAAGAAAAGGAAGCCGGCATTGTGAAAGATTTGCTTGGGCATATTATCGAGGGACGTGTTTTTGAGGCGCTTGCAGCATATGACCGGTGGATTGAAGATATCGAGGGGGAAGAATAATAATGATTCGCGACTTATTCACAAAAAATAAAAAGAAGCAAGCTATTACAATACCTTCAGCAGATGCAAAAAACGATGTGCCTGAAGGGCTTATGACCAAATGTCCGGAATGCAAAGAAATCATTCTGACAAAAGATCTGATGAAAACCGCGAAAGTTTGTCCTAAATGCGACCATCATTTTAAAATGACAGCATGGGAGCGTGTTGAATGTTTATTTGATAAGGATACGTTTGAGTCCATGGATGACCATTTGAAGACTGAGAATCCGCTTAATTTCCCATCCTATACAGAAAAAGTGGAATCGGATGCCGAAAAGACCGGATTGAATGAGGCTGTTTTAACGGGCATCGGCAAAATTGGCGGCAACGAGGTGGCAGTTGCGATTATGGATTCCCATTTTCGCATGGGTTCAATGGGATCGGTTGTAGGAGAGAAAATCACTCGTGCTGTTGAAAAAGCAACGGAAAAAGGGATTCCTGTCCTCATATTCTCGGCGAGTGGCGGAGCGCGTATGCAGGAGGGGGTTTTATCCCTGATGCAAATGGCGAAAACGAGCGTAGCATTAAAGCGCCATGCGGACAATGGACTATTATTCATTTCTGTCATGACTTATCCGACAACTGGAGGCGTTTCCGCAAGTTTTGCATCAGTCGGTGATATTAATATCGCTGAACCGAAAGCGTTAATCGGATTTGCAGGACGAAGGGTAATCGAGCAAACTGTACGTGAGAAATTGCCCGAGGATTTCCAAACCGCTGAATTCCTCATGGAACATGGCCAAGTGGATGCAGTCATCCATCGTTGCGAAATGACAGAAGCTCTTGCAAAATTGATTGAGCTTCATGTTAAGGGAGGTAAATGAAATGAGCAAGTCGTTAGCTTTTGAGGAACCGATCGTTAAATTACGTGAAAAGATAAATGAACTTGAAGAGTTCACTTCAGCCAATGATGTCGATTTATCAGATGAAATAGGCAAGCTGAAAACGCGTCTTAGTAATTTGGAAACGGAAATTTACAGTAATATGGAACCTTGGGATCGGGTGCAAGTAGCAAGGCATCCTGCGCGTCCGACGACGAAGGATTATATTGCCGAGTTATTTGAAGACTTCATGGAGCTGCATGGCGACCGAACATTTGGAGATGATGCTGCAATCGTCGGTGGAATTGGCTTTTTTGAGACGAAGCCAGTCACAGTAATTGGACATCAGCGTGGAAAAGATACAAAGGAAAACGTGAAGAGGAATTTTGGGATGCCACATCCGGAGGGGTATAGGAAAGCATTGCGTTTGATGAAACAGGCGGAAAAGTTCGGACGACCGATCATCTGTTTCATCGATACGAAAGGCGCATACCCAGGAAAAGCGGCTGAAGAAAGAGGCCAAAGTGAGGCGATTGCACGCAATCTGGTTGAAATGGCCGGATTGAAAGTGCCAGTCGTTTCAATTGTTATTGGAGAAGGCGGAAGCGGAGGGGCACTTGCGTTAGGAGTTGCTAATCACATTCATATGCTTGAGCACTCCACATACTCTGTCATATCGCCGGAAGGGGCTGCTTCAATTCTTTGGAAGGACTCAAGTCTATCCAAGCAAGCTGCGGAAGCGATGAAAATCACTGCACCACATTTAAAGGAAATGAAAATTATCGATGAGATCATTCCAGAAGTTTTAGGTGGGGCCCATAGAGACCCGAAAGCGCAAGCGCTACAAATCCGAGAAGTGTTGCGCGCTTCACTTGACACGTTCCGTGAAATGGACGAAGGTGGAATTATCGACGACCGTTATAAGAAATTCCGTAAAATCGGTGTTTTTTCTGAATGATTGGAGGTGCGGGATGTTTCCCGCATTTTTCAATTCAAGCATATACATACATTATCCTAGGAGTGGTCCAGATGAAAAAAATCGGTGTTTTGACGAGTGGTGGAGATGCGCCGGGCATGAATGCCGCTGTTCGGGCAGTCGTGCGTAAGGCTATTCATGATGGGCTTGAAATCGCTGGTATATTCAATGGGTATCAAGGGTTGATCGAAGGGAAAATCGAACAGTTACAGCTTGGCTCGGTAGGCGATATCATTCAACGTGGCGGCACAATGCTTCGATCTGCCCGGTCCTCCGAGTTCATGACGGAAGAAGGAAGAAAAAAAGCGGTTGAACAAATGAAACGTCATCGTATTGATGGGCTTGTCGTTATCGGAGGAGATGGGTCATTCAGGGGGGCGTTCGAATTAGTTAAAATGGGTATTCCATGTGTATGCGTACCCGCTACGATTGACAATGATATAAACGGCACGCAGTTTACGATTGGTTTCGATTCAGCGTTGAATACTGTTATAGACGCTATTGATAAAATCAGGGATACGGCAACTTCACACGAGCGGACATTCATCATTGAGGTGATGGGCCGTGACGCAGGAGATCTTGCACTTTGGGCGGGACTAGCGGGAGGCGCGGAAACAATTCTTATTCCTGAAGAAGGTTATAATATGGATGAAATCATCAGCAGGTTGAAAAGTGGAACAGGGCGTGGAAAGAAGCATAGCATCATCATCGTTGCCGAAGGTGTCATGTCTGGCTCGGCTTTATCCGATTTGTTGAAGGAGAAGGCGGAAATCGAGACGAGAGTTTCCGTATTAGGACATATTCAACGCGGCGGATCACCATCCGCAAGGGATCGAGTCATCGCGAGCCAATATGGGGCAAGAGCAGTTGAAGTATTGAATGAAGGGCGCGGCGGAGTTGCCATTGGTATGCAAAACAATGTGGTGGTAGACTATGAGTTAGAAGTGGTATTTGAACCATCGGACCACTCATTAGATATGGAATTATATAAATTATCTAAAGAACTCTCAATTTAACGAGAGCAATTTGAAAGGGCGTTTTATGGTGAGAAAAACGAAAATAGTATGTACAATCGGACCGGCTAGTGAGTCGCCGGAAACGCTGGAACAGCTCATTGAAGCAGGTATGAACGTGGCACGGCTTAACTTTTCACACGGATCACATGAAGAGCATAAAGCCCGTATCTTATCAATTAGGGAAGCGTCGAAAAAGACTGGAAAAGTTGTAGGTATTCTTCTCGACACGAAAGGACCTGAAATCCGCACGCACTCGATGAAAAATGGACAGGTTGAGTTAATTACAGGTCAACATATCGATATTTCAATGACCGAAGTCGAGGGGACCGATCAGGCCTTTTCCGTGACGTATGACAAATTGATAGAAGATGTGGATAAAGGCTCCGTAATTCTATTAGATGATGGCTTGATTCAGTTGGAAGTCGTTGGACTGGATAAGACTAATGGATTAATCCATACGCTCGTCGTGAACTCCGGTACTCTTAAAAACAAAAAAGGTGTCAACGTCCCAGGTGTATCGGTGCAGTTGCCCGGTATTACTGAGAAGGATCAGGAAGATATTTTATTCGGCATAAAAGAAGGCGTGGACTTCATTGCTGCATCATTCGTCCGACGCTCTTCTGATGTAATGGAGATTCGGGGATTACTTGAAAAGAATGGTGGAGCACATATCCATATTATCCCTAAAATAGAAAATCAGGAAGGCGTCGATAATCTAGATGAAATCCTGAATGTTTCTGATGGATTGATGGTCGCCAGGGGAGATCTTGGAGTGGAAATCCCTGCGGAAGAGGTTCCTCTCGTTCAGAAGAAGATGATTGAAAAATGCAATCAAGTCGGAAAGCCAGTCATTACGGCGACGCAAATGTTGGATTCGATGCAACGCAACCCGCGGCCGACAAGGGCGGAAGCAAGCGACGTAGCAAATGCGATTTTAGACGGATCGGATGCCATCATGCTATCCGGTGAAACTGCAGCAGGGGTTTACCCGGTTGAATCTGTCCGGACAATGGACAAAATCGCCCGTACCGCTGAGGGGGCTGTCGATTATCGTGCAGTCGTGTCAACGCGTCGACGTGAAAAACACGGTAATATGACCGAAGCAATTGGTCAAGCTGCCGCTTACACAGCCATCAACTTAAAAGTGAAAGCTGTCCTTGCGCCAACTGAAAGCGGTCATACCGCTAAAATGATTGCGAAATACCGACCAGGTTGTCCGATTATCGCAATTACTGCTTCCGATGTTTGTTCTAGGAAATTGTCGCTCGTCTGGGGTATTTACCCAGTGATCGGGAAACGGGTAGATTCGATAGATGAAATTTTACAAGAATCGGTTGAAGAGAGTGTAAAGCACCAATATGTCACTCATGGAGATGTCGTTATTATTACAGCAGGTGTTCCAGTCGGTGAGGCCGGTACAACGAACTTGATGAAAATCCATGTGATCGGCGATATGCTTACGCGAGGCCAAGGAATCGGCAAGTCTGTTGCTTATGGTGAAGTGGTCGTTGCCAAAAATGCCGAGGAAGCATTAGCGCATGATATGAGCGGGAAGATTCTTGTTACGTATGCCTCTGATCGGGATATGATGCCTGCAATTGAAAAATGTGCCGGTTTGATCACTGAAGAAGGCGGACTGACAAGCCATGCAGCTGTAGTAGGCCTAAGTTTAGGAATACCCGTCATTGTAGGTGTTGAAAAAGCAATAGAAGTGATTGAAACTGGACAAGAAATTACAATGGATGCAGAGTCCGGAGTAATTTACAATGGACATGCAAGAGTTTTATAATATAGGCAAAAGGCTGTCTTTCGATTTGTTTCGAAAGCGGCCTTTTTAGGATTGGAGTTGACGTATTTATGAAATGGCTGTTGTTAGTTTTTATTCTTATACCTGCCGCGGAAATTGCCTTATTGCTTTATTCTGGAAACGCTCTTGGTATAACGCCGACACTTCTTCTGATCATCGTCACCGGAATCGGTGGAGCTTATCTTGCAAAACGTCAAGGGCTGAAAGCATGGATCGATTTACGGAATCGGATGCAATCGATGGAAGCCCCGGGTGAAGCCATGATTGATAGTGTTTGTATATTTTTAGGCGGAATCCTATTGATCATGCCTGGTTTTTTAACAGATATTGCAGGCCTTTTGCTGCTATTTAAAGGGCCAAGAAAGATCATCCGGCCTTTCATTATCAAATGGATTTACAACAAAATGAGTAAAGGACAAATTATCATTCGGTGAATGAAGGATGTTTCTTCAATTTGAGGGCAGCGAATAGCAGAAATGGCGTTAAAAGAATGCCAGGCAGACCGAACAGATAGAATGAGCAGACTGTGATGAAAAAAGCATGAATCGGCTTCACTTTAAAAGCGGAAGCCCACATATACGATTCAGCCAATTGCCTTGTAGTTAGGACAAAGATATAAAGCAAGATAAGTGAAACACCGATGACTAATTGGTTCGAATAAAGAAAGTAAATCGCCATCGGAATCATGAATAAACCAATCCCCAAAAAAGGAAGACTGTCTACAAGGGAAACGAGGAATGCATTACCGATTGGCGATTCAAAACCAAGCAATGAAAATCCAAGGCTGAGTACGATGAATGTCAGAAGGAATAATCTAGCCTCGACAAAAAAGAATGTACCGATCAATTCACCGGATTTTGTGAAAATCCGTTTGGCTGATTGACGCATCGATACTGGAAAATAAATGAGAAACCAAAATTTATTCTTGCCGGATTCACGCAATGCGAAAAAGTATGCAACGAGGAAAATGAACAGGCTGAAAATTCGTTGGAAGAGAGATGCTGTAAAGGCAATCGCATATTCAAGCAACGCATGTCCATATTCGATAACTTTTTCTTCGAGAAATGAAAATATTTTCCCGGATAAGTCGGTTTTACCTGTATATTGGGAGAGGTGTCGTTCAACAATCGGTATTGTGTCCATCAATCCATGCAAAGCGATGAATGAAAACGTGCTGACGATGAACAAAATGGAGAGCATGACAAACAGCGTTGCAATTGTCAGAGGTAATTTTGTCATCACCCGGATGGCAGTCAAAATTGGTGCCGTAAAGTAAGCGAGAATAATTGCGATTCCGACCGGGGGGACTATAAAGATTAAAATACCAGCAATTATCGCGGGAATCCACTGCAATGCCAAAGATTGGTAAGACTGCTGTTTAATGCGGTTTTTCAACAAAATTTCATCCTTCTTTACTATTTTTTAAGATGAAAACAAGCGTTTCCATTCACAAAACTGTAATATTTGCTTATAATGGTCATTGTAAGCGTTTCAGACAGTACTAAATAAAAAGTAGATTGCCGGAATCTGTAAGAGATTTTGCAGGTAATACGGCAAAATTGACTGAAGGAGCGATTTAAATGACAGCATCAAAAGGTTTGGAAGGAATCGTAGCGACACAGTCCGCCATCAGTTCCATTATTGATGACACCCTTACATACGTCGGTTACGGTATCGATGACCTTGCAGAGAATGCAAGCTTCGAAGAAGTTGTTTATCTTTTATGGCACCAACGTTTACCGAAAGAGGACGAGCTTGCTGAATTGAAACAGCAGCTTGCAGACAATATGTCCATTCCCCAAGCAGTACTTGATCATTTCAAAACGTATCCGATCGGGGACGTTCACCCGATGGCTGCATTGCGTACGGCAATCTCCCTTCTCGGATTATACGATGAGAAAGCGGAAGATATGTCTGAAGAAGCCAATTTTGAAAAAGCGATTAAACTACAAGCGAAAATTGCAACAATCGTTACTGCATTTTCACGTATTCGCAAAGGACAAGATCCTGTCGCCCCTAAAACAGAACTTGGTTACGCAGCCAATTTCCTTTATATGTTGAATGGCGAGGAGCCAGAAGCAATCGCTGTAGAAGCGTTCGACAAAGCATTGGTTCTTCATGCGGATCATGAATTGAACGCATCAACATTCACTGCTCGTGTATGTGTAGCGACACTATCCGATATGTATTCCGGCGTAACATCTGCTATCGGAGCGTTAAAAGGTCCACTTCATGGCGGTGCAAATGAACAAGTCATGAAGATGCTAATGGAAATTGGATCTGAAGAAAACGTAGAATCATATATTAGACAAAAACTTGATAATAAAGAAAAAATCATGGGCTTTGGGCACCGTGTATACCGCAATGGCGATCCACGCGCAAAACATCTTCGTGCAATGTCGAAAAAATTGACAGAACTTCGCGGCGAAGAAAAGTGGTATAACATGTCTGAAAAGATCGAATCAATCGTGACAGGCGAGAAGAACTTGCCACCAAACGTTGATTTCTATTCAGCTTCGGTATATCATTCACTTGGGATCGATCATGATTTATTCACACCGATTTTTGCGGTTTCCCGTATTTCCGGCTGGACAGCTCATATTTTGGAACAATACTCCAATAACCGACTGATCCGTCCACGTGCGGAATATATCGGACCTGATATGCAAAAATATGTGCCAATCAACGAGCGATAACTTGTGGAAACTGGCCATGAGAAACTATTGGTCAGCTGAACAAGTAATACAACGGGGCGGTATCTCAGTATGCCGGCCCCCTCATCTTGAAATGGAGGAATAAGAAAATGGCAAAAATCACAGTAACTGACGGAGTACTAAACGTTCCGGACAAAGCGACAATCCCTTTCATCATCGGTGACGGTACAGGCCCTGATATTTGGCATGCAGCTTCACGCGTATTGGAAGCAGCTGTTAAAAAAGCATATGACGGTCAAAAAGAAATCGAATGGAAAGAAGTTCTTGCTGGGGAAAAAGCATTCAATGAAACAGGCGAATGGTTGCCACAAGAAACACTTGACACGATTGATGAGTACTTGATCGCAATCAAAGGTCCTTTGACAACTCCAATCGGCGGTGGATTCCGTTCATTGAACGTTGCGCTACGCCAAGAATTGGATTTGTATACTTGCCTACGTCCTGTTCGCTACTTTGAAGGTGTTCCTTCTCCGGTTAAACGTCCTGAAGATTGCGATATGGTCATCTTCCGTGAAAATACAGAAGATATTTATGCAGGTATTGAGTACAAGGAAGGTTCTGATGAAGTTAAGAAATTGATTTCATTCCTTCAAGACGAAATGGGCGTTAATAAAATCCGCTTCCCTGAAACTTCAGGTATCGGTATTAAACCAGTTTCTGAAGAAGGTACAAAGCGTCTTGTGCGCGGTGCACTCAACTATGCACTTAAAGAAGGCCGTAAATCGTTAACACTTGTACACAAAGGAAACATCATGAAATTCACTGAAGGTGCTTTCAAAAACTGGGGTTATGAAGTTGCTGAGCAAGAATTCGGTGATAAAGTGTTCACTTGGAACCAATATGACCAAATTAAAGAAGCTGAAGGTACAGATGCTGCGAACAAAGCACAAGCTGACGCAGAAGCTGCTGGCAAAATCATCGTTAAAGATGCGATTGCCGATATCTTCCTTCAACAAATCTTGACTCGTCCGAAAGAGTTCGATGTTGTTGCAACAATGAACTTAAACGGTGACTACATCTCCGACGCGCTTGCTGCACAAGTCGGCGGTATCGGTATCGCTCCAGGAGCGAACATCAACTACGTTACTGGACATGCGATCTTCGAAGCGACTCATGGTACAGCTCCGAAATATGCTGGCCTTGACAAAGTAAACCCATCTTCTGTTCTTCTTTCTGGCGTTATGATGCTTGAACATATGGGATGGAACGAAGCTGCAAACATGATCACTGCTTCTATCGAAAAGACAATTGCTTCTAAAGTCGTAACATATGACTTCGCTCGTCTAATGGACGGAGCAACAGAAGTAAAAGCTTCCGAATTTGCAGATGAACTGATTAAAAACCTTTAATCCTAAACAGATTTTAACCGGGCGCCGCCAAGAGCTGCCCGGTTTTTTTATATTTGGTGAATAGAAACGGACAAGCATTAACCAAGACACTTGCCCTTTCCGAGTGAAAATTGATACACTTTCAATAACAACAATTTTAACTGTATGAAGGAGGAAATGAGTTGATACTAGGGAAGAAGAGGCGTATAGGTAGAGAGTTTGATAAAATTGTAGTTGGAGAAAAGCTGAAGCTTACCGAAAAGATTGAGGACAAAGATCTTCTGCTTTACCTGGGCTTGACGAATGATGCAAACCCACTATATATTCAACATGACTACGCTTCTCAAACAAAGTACGAAAAACCGGTAGTCCCGACGATCATGCTGACCGGCTTTGTCACTTCAGCCGTTTCAAAATACTTACCAGGCCCGGGGTCTCACGTTACAGAGCAGCATTTAATTTTCCCGAATCATGTCTATCATTATGAAACAATCGAATTCCTTTTCGAAGTGATCCGAGTAGAACAAGAAAACCAATCCATCATTATGATGATCGAAGCGACGAACGAGGATGGACAAACAGTTATTTCAGGGACAGTGACAGTCATTCCTCCCTCAATCCAAAAAAACCTGACTTCACAAGCAATGGATAACTTCTAATATATAAGAAAAGAAATAAGACAGCTAAGGGAGATGGGTGAAATCGTAAGCAAGATATTAATTGTAGATGATGAACAACCGATTCGTACACTGCTCGATTATAATCTGAAACAATCAAACTTCGAAACAGTTATGGCGAGTGACGGCGAACAAGCCATCTTACAAGTTGAAGATGAGAAACCTGATTTGATATTACTTGATCTTATGTTGCCCAAAATGGATGGAATAGAAGTGTGCAAAGCCTTAAGGAGCCGCAATATCAACACGCCCATCATCATGCTCACTGCGAAAGGAGAAGAGCCTGACAAGGTTTTAGGATTGGAAATCGGTGCAGATGATTATATGACGAAGCCATTCAGTCCCCGTGAAGTAATTGCACGTGTGAAGGCTGTCCTGCGACGCAGCAACGAGCGGATAGGTATTGAGGAGATAGAGGATCAGGTCCTAAAATCCGGTTCCCTCACCGTTCACCCAGAACAGTATGAAGTCTATCTTGGAGAGGAAGCATTGGAGTTTACACCGAAAGAATTCGAGCTCCTCGTCTATTTCATGCAAAATAAAAACCGCGTACTTACCCGTGATCAATTATTAAGTGCGGTTTGGAATTATGATTTTGCGGGAGACACCCGAATCGTTGATGTGCATGTCAGTCATCTCAGGGAAAAAATCGAAGAGAATACGAGAAAACCAGTTTTCATCAAGACTGTAAGAGGGATTGGATATAAGTTCGAGGAGCAAAAATCGAAATGAAACGTCTATATTCAAAAATTCTATTGGCATTCGCCGTCATTTTTTTTGTTCTGTTGACTGGTCTTGGCATTGTCCTTGGCCAGTTTTTTCATTTGATTGACCACCAAATTACAATTGAAGTCCAGCGCAAATATTGGTTTTTCCTACTTGTTATACTGTCTATCGCTTATCTCATTTCCCTCTTCATTGCGGCCCGTGTCATTAGACAATATGTAAACCCTGTGGATCAAGTGACGCGAACAGCGGAAATGATAGCAAATGGAGACTATTTAGCGAGAACTCCAATTGAAGAGCTTGGAAATAACAATGAGCTCGGTATCGTTGTGAATCAGATTGCCAGAAACTTACAAGAAACTTCGATTTTACGAACAATGGAAAAAGAACGCTTGAAGACTCTGATTGAAAGCATGGGAAGCGGGCTGTTAATGTTCGGCAGAGAAGGGTCTGTCAACTTACTGAATGGTGCGTTTGAGAAAACATTTGGATTGCCTCGTGATTCATTAATTGGAAAAACGGTTAAGGAAATCGGATTGCCTGAAGGAATTGAGGCGTTGATCGAGGATGTATTCCTAACTGAACAGGTTACTGAGCGTCAAATTAGAAACGGGCACTCATTTTTCAATGTTTATGGTGCGCCGGTTATTGGGCGCCATGGTAATTGGCTCGGCATCATCGTTGTGCTTCATGATATTACGAAGCTAATACAATTGGAAGAGGTGCGAAAAGATTTTGTTGCGAATGTTTCCCATGAATTGCGTACGCCTATTACTTCTATAAAAGGTTTTACAGAAACTTTGTTGGACGGGGCTATGAATGAGCCAGCGATCCTAGAGGATTTTCTTGGGATTATCCAAAAGGAAAGTGATCGGCTTCATTTACTTATTGACGATTTGCTGGAACTTTCGGGAATTGAAAGGGAAGGCTTTTATTTACAATACGACGCGGTGAATATTTCGAATGTAATTGACGATGCCATGAAAATCATTTCCGGCTCACTTGAAAAAAAGGGTATGCAAGTCGTTTTACAAGGTGAGTCCCAAATTGAGGTAGAAGCGGATAAAGATCGGCTCATCCAAGTAATGGTTAATTTATTGTCGAACGCAGTTAATTATTCAAAAGAGGGGACGACAATTACGATTGTTACTTCCTTTACAGTCGATGAGGCTATTATTGAAGTGAAAGATGAAGGTATCGGCATTAAGCCGGCTGAGTTGCCTCGTCTTTTTGAGCGTTTTTATAGGGTCGACCGGGCACGCAGCAGAGAATCCGGAGGTACAGGACTTGGGCTCGCCATCGTTAAGCATCTAATTGAAGCACATGGCGGAAAAGTTGCTGTTGAAAGTATCATAGAAGTTGGGACGACTTTTACAATCACGCTGCCTAAAGAATCCGCGTAACGCGGGTTCTTTTTTTGAAACTTATTTCAATGCTATCCGTATGATTAAGAGATACATAAGAGAAGGGGGAACTTCAAATATGAGTACACGCCGAGCATCGGTAGCAGCAGGCTTAATAATCGCAGGGATACTCTTGATAGTCATTGCATTTTCTACATGGTATACAGTTGATGAATCTGAGCAAGCTGTCGTCATTACATTCGGAAAGGCAGACACGCCGATTACTGAGTCAGGTTTACATTTCAAGCTGCCATGGCCAATCCAGCATGTTGAGAAGCTGTCAAAGGAGACATTCAGCCTTCAATTCGGTTACAAGCAGGACGCCAGTGGCGAACTTGTATCCTATGACAAAGAAACAAAAATGATTACAGGGGATGAATATATCGTCCTAGCAGATCTGGTCGTCCAATGGAAGATTACGGATCCCCAAAAGTACTTATTCAACTCCCAAGATCCACAGGAAATTTTGCATGATGCGACATCGGCGTCCATTAGATCTGTCATTGGTAACTCAACTATTGACGCAGCGCTGACAGACGGAAAAGCGGAAATTGAAGGGAAGACGCGTGAATTACTAACTAGCCTTGTTGCAACATATGATATTGGCATCGCCATCCAAGGCGTCAAGCTGCAAGACGTTGAACTGCCGAACGCAGATGTCCGCGCCTCATTCACAGCCGTAACGGATGCCAGGGAAACAAAGAATACGAAAATTAATGAAGCGAAAAAATATGAGAATAAGCGGAAAAATGAAGCGATTGGTGAAAAGGATGCCATTAAATCGCGTTCAATCGGTCAAAAAACTGCGCGTATCGAGCAGGCATTGGGAGATGTGGCGCTCTTTAATGATCTGTATGCCGAGTATGCAAAGAACAAAACAATCACTCGCCAGCGACTAATCATTGAGACGTTGGAACAAGTATTGCCAAAAGCGAAAATTTATATTATGAACGACGACGGTGAAACGGTGAAATACTTACCGCTTCAGCAATTGGAAAATCAGAACCAAACGCCACCGCCGGCTGAACAGAAAACGGAAGGAGGCGGGAACTGATGTCAAATGAAAATAATCCATTCAAAAGCATAGAAGAGAAATTTATGGAGCGTCAGCGGGCGAAGCAGCAAAAAGCGGCAGATCCGAATAAAGTCATCACACCGAAACGCCCGTTCAACACTCGGAAATTCGTAAAAAATGCAATTGGCCTTACAGTTATATTTGCCATTGCCGTCATCCTCTTGGCTAACGTATTCGTCGTAAAAGAAGACGAATTCCGTGTCGTCCGTCAGTTCGGTGAAATTTCCAGAGTTATACAGGACCCGGGCTTGAACATGAAGATTCCTTTCATTCAAACCGTATCGACTTTGCCGAAAAGCCAGATGACATATAACGTATCCGAAGCTGAAATCAGCACAAAGGATAAAAAGAGGATCATTATCGACAACTACGCCGTCTGGAAAATCACAAACCCGCAGGAAATGATTTCGAATGCAAGAAATATTGTCAATGCAGAAGCGAGAATGGAAGAATTCATCTATTCTGTCATCCGGAATGAGATGGGTAAACTCGATTACGTCGATGTCGTCAATGATAAAAACACTTCTCGCGGAGACTTGAATGATGTCGTCACAGCAAAAGTGAACGAATTCCTCGATGAAGGTAATTTCGGCATCAAAGTGATTGATGTGCGGATGAAACGGATTGACCTTCCGCAGGAAAACGAGCAATCGATCTACACACGTATGATCTCCGAGCGTGAGTCGAAAGCACAGGAATACCTATCGGAAGGAGATGCAGAAAGGCAAAGGATCGAAGCGGAAACAGACCGGGAAGTACAGGAATTGCTTGCGACTGCAAAAAAAGACGCAGCAATCATCCATGCTGAGGGGGAAGCTGAAGCTGCCAAAATCTATAATAATGCCTTCTCAAAAGACCCAGAGTTCTACAATTTATATCGTACATTGCAGTCATATTCAAGAACGATTGGTGAAGATACGATGATCATCATGCCAGCCGATTCTCCATATGCGAAAATATTGACAGGTTACCTAGAATAACAAACGACGTCATTTTCATTTATCCTTGCCAACTGGTAAGATAAATGGAGATGACGTTTTTTATTAAGGGAGTGAGCGGAGTTGTCAAAAAATAAAATTGTATTATTAGATGGAAATAGTTTGGCGTATCGTGCATTTTTCGCATTGCCATTATTGACGAATGATACAGGCATCCATACAAATGCCGTATATGGGTTTACGATGATGCTGCAGAACATTTTAGAAGAGGAAAAGCCGACGCATCTATTAGTCGCTTGGGACGCAGGTAAAACGACATTCAGACATTCAACATTCAGTGAATACAAAGGCGGCCGGCAAAAAACGCCACCTGAGCTATCTGAACAGTTTCCGTACTTGCGGAAATTACTAGATGCATACCGAATCCCGCAATATGAGCTGGACCAATATGAAGCGGACGACATTATAGGGACATTAAGCAAGACTGGCGACGCAGATGGAAGTGAAGTCATCATCATCTCAGGTGATAAAGACTTGACCCAACTTGCAAGCGACCATACAACAGTATGCATTACTCGAAAAGGCATTACAGATCTTGAAAAATATACGCCAGCACATATCATGGAAAAGTATGGCATTGCACCAGAGCAAATCATAGATATGAAAGGCTTAATGGGAGATGCATCCGACAATATTCCTGGAGTTCCTGGGGTGGGGGAGAAAACGGCCCTGAAACTATTAAAGGAATATGGCACAGTCGAGAAGGTTTACGAATCATTGGATGCGGTTTCGGGCAAGAAACTTAAAGAGAATTTAACTGAACATGAGGAACAGGCGTTCATGAGCAAGAAGCTCGCAACGATAGAAGTCAATGCCCCTTTGACGATCTCAATAAAAGATCTGAATTATCCAGGCCCCGATGAAGATCATGTAAAAGCGATCTATGAAGAATTGAAATTTAAGACGTTGCTTGAAAAAATGGCCCCTCAAACGGAAAGCGGCCCGATCGAAGAAATCGATGTGCAAATCATAACGGATCCGGAAGCGTTCGATCCTGCAGATGTAATGGCAATTCATGTTGAAATGATGGATGAAAATTACTTGGCATCGGACATTTCCGGTATTGGGATGACGGATGGTAATCAAATCGTTTTTGTCCCGTTTGAAGTGATGATGCAATCCGATAAATTAAAGGCATGGCTCCTAGATGAACAGAAGGAAAAATATACGTCTGATTCCAAAGCGACATTTGCTTCATTATTGCGACAAGGCATTGAAGTGAATGGTCTTGAATTTGACCTGTTACTTGCGACGTATATTGCGAATCCATCTTCCTCCTATACAGATGTCGCCTCGGTAGCAAAGGAATTCAACTATGTTGAAATTCAGCCCGACGAAGTTGTCTACGGAAAAGGTGCTAAAAAAGCAATGCCTGAAGAGAGGATACTTGCAGACCATGCTGGTCGAAAAGCACAAGCTGTCTGGAAACTGAAACCGATTCTTGAAGAAAAACTGCGGGAAAATGAACAATTCGAATTGTATCGTGAGCTCGAAATGCCCCTAGCCAAAATCCTGGGGAAAATGGAGTCGACAGGGGTAAAGACGGACTTAGGCATCCTCCAACAAATCGGCATTGAATTATCGGCAAAACTTTCAGAGTTGGAGTCAATCATTTATGAAATGGCTGGACAAAAATTCAACATTAATTCACCGAAGCAGCTAGGAGAAATTCTTTTCGAGAAAATTGGTTTAACGCCAATCAAAAAAACGAAAACCGGTTATTCAACTGCTGCCGATGTACTGGAAAAGCTAGAAAGCGAACATGAAATCATCGGATACATTTTGACTTATCGCCAGCTTGGAAAACTGAACTCGACTTATATTGAAGGACTTTCAAAAGAAATTCATGAGGACGGCAAAATTCATACGCGTTTTCAACAGGCATTAACGCAAACAGGTCGTCTAAGCTCCATCAATCCCAATCTGCAAAACATCCCGATCCGATTGGAAGAGGGGCGTAAAATCAGAGCAGCATTTGTTCCATCCGAACCGGGCTGGTATATGTTTGCTGCGGACTATTCACAGATCGAACTTCGTGTACTCGCCCATATGTCCGAGGACGAGAAAATGATTGCAGCATTCCGTGAAGGGGAAGATATCCATACAAAGACTGCAATGGACGTATTCGGTGTGGATAAAGACGGAGTATCCTCTGATATGCGGCGCACTGCTAAGGCGGTCAATTTCGGTATCGTTTACGGCATCAGTGATTATGGGTTGTCTCAGAGTTTGAATATTACCCGTAAAGAAGCAGGGAAGTTTATCGATACGTACCTTGCGACGTTCCCCGGAGTGAAGCGGTATATGGAAGATATCGTAACTCAAGCAAAAATGAATGGCTATGTCGTTACGATGATGAATAGAAGAAGATACTTGCCTGACATAACGAGCTCAAATTTCAATTTGCGAAGCTTTGCAGAAAGGACAGCTATGAATACGCCTATACAAGGAACTGCAGCGGATATCATTAAAAAAGCGATGATAGACATGGATGCGAGATTAAAGGCAGAAAACCTGCAAACGCGGATGCTGCTCCAAGTGCATGATGAATTGATTTTTGAAGCTCCGGAAAATGAGATTGAAAAATTGAAAGAAATCGTACCAGAAGTGATGGAGTCGGCATTGACGCTCGACGTTCCTTTGAAAGTCGAGTGGGCGTCCGGCTTATCTTGGTATGAAACGAAGTGAGGAATAAGCATGCCGGAATTACCAGAAGTGGAAGGCGTTGTCCGTGAATTGTCACCCGCTTCCAAAGGCCGCACGATTTCTGAAGTAGAAGTCTCAGACGTAATTCGAAATTCAAAGGAATTGGGTAAGGAAGCAATCGTAAAAGGAAAAACGCTTGAGGATTTTATCGAAGAGTTGTCGACAATGACGATAATGGACGTTACTAGAAGAAGTAAATACATTTATTTTCATATGGAGAAAGAGGGCCAACCCTACCTCTTAGTCAGCCATTTAGGGATGTCGGGTGCGTGGTTTGTAGTGGATTCTTTAGATGAAGTGACGGAACGGAAATTCAGAAATCATGTTCATGTCATTTTAAAGATGACTGATGGAGGGATGTTAGTCTACTCCGATATACGTCGGTTTGGGGAACTCCGGTTATTGAAACAGGAAGAGGATTACTCCCCATTAATGAAAATGGCACCTGAACCGTTTGATGCATCGGCGATCGAACATTTTCTTTCGATGGCTTCTATGCCGAAATATGCCCGAAAACCGATAAAAGAAGTTATTATGGATGGCCATGTTATTTCGGGTTGTGGGAATATCTATGCAACGGAAGCCCTTTTTCAAATGAACATGCATCCTGGAAGAGCGACTGAACGAATTAGCGACAAGAGAAAACGGGAATTATTCCAAGCAATTGTTACTGTGTTGAATGAAAGTATTGAGGCTGGTGGAAGCTCCATTTCGGATTACCGGAATATTAACGGAGAAGCGGGAACGATGCAAACCCGTCTAAAGATGTATGGGAAAAAAGTGTGTGGAACATGCGCCAGCATGACGAAGAGCATGAAGATAGCCGGAAGAACATCCGTCTATTGCCCGAAATGCCAAAGATGAGAAAGGATGAATCCGATGATCATCGGTTTGACAGGAAGTATTGCGACCGGTAAAAGTACTGTGTCGCGAATGTTAAAGGAAAAAGGGTATAAAATCGTGGATGCGGACGAGATTTCCAGGCAGGTTGTAGAACCGGGGAGCACGGTGTTAGAAGAAATAGCCAGCGTTCTCGGAAGTGACCTCATCCTACCGACTGGGGAACTTGACCGGGACAAGCTTGGTGCGCTTATATTCAACGATCCGCTTGAACGTGAAAAGCTTAATAAAATCATTCATCCTGCCATCAGACAAGAGATGGTTCGCCAAAAGGAATTTTGGTTAGAAAAAGGCAGTCATACCGTTATTATGGATATCCCGTTGCTATTTGAAAGCAAGCTCCAATCCTATGTCGAAAAGATTATTGTCGTGTCAGTCGCACCTTCCATCCAGCGTGAACGTCTGATGGCGAGAAACAATTTGTCATTGGAGGAAGCGGATGCGCGCATCACTTCCCAACTTCCCGTTTCGGAAAAAGAAAAGGGTGCGGATGCGGTCATTAATAATGATGGGACTTTGGAAGAAACAGAACGACAACTAGATGCAATCCTATCGAAGTGGAATGCGAAGTTATAACTTCATTCTCTGAAAAGTAGAACATTGATATTTCGTTCACAAACTCTTTGCACCTAGTTAAAATGTGCTATACTAATTAACGGATAAAAGATAAAAAGTATATAACATTATGCAGGAGGATATTTCATGACTACTTCGATAGCGATAAATGGTTTTGGACGGATTGGACGTATGGTTTTCCGTCAAATTATCACGGAGGATGACGTGGATGTAGTAGCGGTAAACGCATCGTATCCAGCTGAAACGTTAGCACATTTGATAAAGTATGACACAAATCATGGTGTGTTTGACGGTGACGTCGTTGTTGAGGAAGACGCTCTAATTGTCAACGGGAAACGGGTTAAATTACTAGCTGAACGTGACCCATCCCAATTGCCATGGAAGGAGCTTGGCGTTGATATCGTTATTGAAGCAACAGGCGTTTTCAATGCACGCGATAAAGCAGCTCTTCATCTTGAAGCAGGAGCGAAGAAAGTCATTTTGACGGCTCCTGGTAAAAACGAGGATGTTACAATCGTTCTTGGTGTAAATGATGAAAAGCTTGATATTGACAAACATGATGTCATTTCCAATGCAAGTTGCACGACGAACTGTCTGGCACCAGTTGCTAAAGTGCTGAACGATACATTCGGCATCGAAAATGGGTTAATGACAACTGTCCATGCATATACAAATGACCAGAAAAACTTGGATAACCCGCATAAGGATCTTCGACGTGCCCGCTCTTGTGCACAATCGATCATACCAACTTCAACAGGTGCAGCAAAAGCGCTTGCGCTTGTGTTGCCTGAACTTGAAGGGAAAATCCACGGAATGGCACTCAGAGTTCCAACTCCGAATGTATCTTTGGTCGACTTAGTCGTTGATGTGAAAAAGGACGTTACGGTTGAAGAAGTGAATGAAGCATTCAAGAGCGCTGCAAACGGTGCGCTTTCAGGAATCCTTCGTTTTACAACTGAACCTTTAGTTTCCATAGACTTCAATACGACTACTGAATCTGCAACAATAGATGGTTTGTCTACAATCGTTATGGGGGACCGAAAAGTAAAAGTTCTCGCATGGTACGATAACGAGTGGGGTTACTCCGCACGTGTAGTAGGATTGACGAAAAAAGTTGCAAACGCACTTCATTCAAAAGTGAACTAATAAAGAAAAGCCATCCGGACATGTACTGGATGGCTTTTTTTACTCTTTTTCTCTCATACATCTCCTGAAATGATCTTTCCTTCGCCTCTTCGTTATTTTTCGACAAACTTCTGTTATAATCAATATACTATACGGAAATTCGGAGGAATACGACATGATATGTCCAGCTTGTCATTACAATGGCACAAGGGTCATCGATTCCAGACCCGCCGAAGAAAATCGTTCCATCCGACGACGCCGCGAATGCGAAAGTTGCGCATTCCGTTTCACTACATTTGAAAAAGTAGAGGAAATGCCACTCATCGTCGTGAAAAAGGATGGGACACGTGAAGAATTCAGCAGCGAAAAGCTACTAAGAGGATTAATAAGAGCATGTGAAAAGCGTCCTGTAGAACTTGAGGCGTTAAAAAACATCGTTTATTTGATAGAAAAAGAATTGAGAAGCTCTGGAATTGTTGAAATTAATTCCGGAGACGTCGGTGAAATGGTCATGGCGAAATTGGCCGATGTCGATGAAGTCGCCTACGTCCGTTTCGCATCCGTCTATCGCCAATATAAAGACATCGACGTGTTTATCGAAGAACTGAAAAACCTGCAACAAAAGAAGGATAGTAATTGATTTTCGATATAATCAGTGACATGAAACTTAGAGTGAAGTTCCTGAATTGCAGTAAGTTCAGTTGATTGAAGCGGAAAGCGTCCGCCTGAAGCGGAAATCAACGGTTTTATTTATACTTTTTAGTTGAAGGAGGGGTTCCGACAAAATGCTATATCAAGAATTGCAACCAGTGGATACATTCAAAATCAAGATGGCAAGTCCGTTCTCGGATTATGACCGGCAACTCCTCACATTATTCTATCAACCATTAATCGGCCCTCAAGCAATGAGCCTCTTCATGTCTTTCTGGGCTGATGCAGAATGTGAAAAGGAAACCGAATACAATCACTATTACTTAATGAATTTATTAACAATGCCATTAGGTCAAGTATTTGAAGCAAGAATTTCACTTGAAGCGATCGGTTTGCTTCGTACATATTGCAAACAGGAGGAACACGATCGAGTCTTCATATACGAACTGCTTCCACCTATGGACGCGAAATCTTTTTTCGATGACCCGCTTTTATCCACCTTCCTCTTCAGTAAAATTGGAGAGCAGGCATATCGTGGATTAAGAAACCGTTTTTTAGAAGATCATTCACTAGATGAAAGCTATAAAGAAGTATCACGAACCTTTTTAGATGTCTACAAACCGATTCGTTTCGCCGCCACTGAACGGATGGATGAAACAACAGGTGAAATGCGAGGTCGGAATGAATCGTCCGGCATTCCATTCGCTTATTCCGATTTTGACTTTAATCTGCTTCGTGCCGGCCTTTCTGAACAGATGGTGCCAAAAGCATCCCTCGCTTCCGTGTCCAAGGAATTGATTGAGAAATTGGCCTTCCTTTATTCGCTCACTCCGATTGATATGCAAAAAGTAGTTATGATGGCGCTTGACGAAAACTTGAAACTCCCTGAAGAACGACTCAGGAAATCTGCTGTTGATTATTATAAGATGAATATCTCTCAAAACGTACCAATGATCGAAAAAGCTTTTAAAAAGGAAGAGCCGGTAAAGGCGCAGGAGCCTGCAACACGGGAAGATGAATTATTGTTTTACTTGGAAAGCACTTCACCGCGTGAAATGCTCCGCGATTTGAACGGCCGTGAACCGTTTCCTGTTGATATCCAATTGGCGGAAAGGCTCATCAACACACATGGATTATCTATCGGTGTCGTGAATGTCCTATTGCAATATATGATTTTACGTAATGATGGGAAAATCACAAATAACTTTGCGGAACGGATTGCTTCGCATTGGTCCAATAAAAAAGTTACCTCTGCCAAGGTTGCGATGGATTTGTCACGTACCGAGCATGACCAATACATGAAGTGGCTGAACGAAGGTAAGCAGAAGCCAGCTGGCCGAAAACCGACGAGAGAAGAGAAAGTGCCGGAATGGTTTTATAAAAAAGAAGGCACTGAAAAACAAGAGCAGGAGACAAACACAGACCCTGCCATTGATGAAAAACGAAGACAACTGATGGAAAAATTGGATGCAATGAGAACTGGGGTGAAATAAATTGGAGCGGATAGGTAATACATTGAAACGCGTAATGAATGCGTCAGATTTAACAGCTAGATATGAGAACTTGAGAAACGAAGTAATGGAATCACCAGGTGTACAACAATTCATAACCGATCATTCAAATGACATTGATAAAGCAGTCGTAGACAAAAGTTTAGGTAAATTATATGAATACGTCTCTGCTTCCCATCAGTGCGAGGGTTGTCCGAATTTAGAGGGCTGTATTAATGTCATGAAAGGATTCGAGCCGAAACTCGTGCTTACGCAGGGATTCATCGATCTTGATTATATTAAATGTCCAAATAAACTGGTCGATGATGAACGCCGTAATGTTTCGAATATGATTGATAGCATGTACATGCCTAAAGATGTAATGGAAGCGAGTTTGCCCGACGTCGATTTGGAGCATGATACAAGCCGAATCATCGTTGTCGAGGCGGCCGCGCAATTCCTTGGCGAGTTGAGTGAAACAGGGAAGGTGCCGGAACGCGGTCTTTATATTTACGGACCTTTCGGGACTGGGAAATCCTTCATTCTAGGTGCGCTCGCAAATGAACTCGCCAATCGTCAAATTCGAACTGTTGTCGTTTATATCCCTGAATTCCTTAGGGAAATCAAACAGTCGATTCAAGATCAGACGCTAAATGAAAAGATTGATTTTGTAAAACGAGCTAACGTCCTCATGCTCGATGATTTCGGGGCAGAATCCATGTCCGCATGGGCACGCGACGAAGTGCTTGGAACAATCTTGCAATACCGTATGGCAGAAAAACTTCCTACATTTTTCACGTCGAATTTCAATTTTGACGAATTGGAACATCATTTGACGTATACGCAACGCGGTGAAAAAGAAGCAGTTAAAGCTGCCAGGATTATGGAAAGGATCAAAACGATCTCAAAACCTGTTCAGTTGAAGGGTAAAAACCGGAGAAACATGGAAGGGTAAAAACACTTGCAATATCGCTAAATATTCCTTATACTAATGGATATTATATTCGAAAATGTGTGGAAGAGGACAAGAATCGATTGATCCACTAACAGAGAACAGGGTCGTTTGGCTGGAAGCCCTGTAGTGAAGATGATCGATTTACCACCTCGGAGCAGCATCGGTGAACCAATTTTAGTTAGTAACCGATGACGGACCCCGGCCCGTTAGCCGTTTCAAAGCTTCATCTTTCCGGTTCCTAGTATGACCGGATGGAAGGAAGAAGGGTGGAACCACGAGCAACAGCCTCGTCCCTTTACTGGGATGGGGCTTTTTTGTGTCAAAAAATAAATTGAGGAGTGGTTGTAATGACTGAAAATATTCAATTAAAATTTCCAGATGGTGCGATAAAGGAATTTCCGAAAGGCACAACAACTGAAGAAGTGGCAGGATCAATTAGTCCGGGGCTTCGTAAAAGTGCTTTGGCTGGTAAAGTCGGCGATAAGCTTGTCGACTTGAAATCACCGATTAATGAGGACGGGGATATTGCAATCATCACACCGCAATCACCAGAAGCACTCGAAATCCTTCGTCACAGTACAGCGCATTTACTTGCGCAAGCGGTCAAACGGAAATTCCCTGATGCAAAATTAGGAATCGGTCCAGTCATCGATAACGGATTCTACTATGATATCGACTCTCCGACTCCGATTACAGCGGAAGACTTGCCTGAACTTGAAAAAGAAATGAAACGGATCATCGGCGAAAACTTGCCGGTCGTTCGTCATGATGTGTCCCGTGAAGAGGCGGAAAGCCGATTCAAAGAAATTGAAGATCCATACAAAATCGAGCTTCTTGAAGCAATCCCTGAAGGCGAGCAAGTGTCTATCTATGAGCAAGGTGAATTCTTCGACCTTTGCCGTGGTGTCCATGTCCCATCAACTGGAAAACTGAAGGAATTCAAATTACTAAGCATCGCGGGTGCCTATTGGCGCGGCGATTCCAAAAATAAAATGCTTCAACGGATTTACGGAACAGCATTCTTCAAAAAGGAAGAGCTACAAGAACATCTTCGCATGTTGGAAGAAGCGAAGGAACGTGATCACCGTAAAATCGGGAAAGAGTTGAATTTATTCACAAACTCCCAAAAGGTCGGTCAAGGTCTTCCGTTATGGTTGCCAAAAGGCGCGACAATTCGTCGCATCATTGAACGGTATATTGTCGATAAAGAAGAGAAACTTGGTTATGACCATGTTTACACACCGGTTTTAGGAAGTGTGGAACTTTATAAAACATCAGGACACTGGGGTCACTACCAAGATGGCATGTTCCCGGTAATGAGCATGGACAATGAAGACCTCGTACTTCGTCCGATGAACTGTCCACACCATATGATGATTTACAAAAACGGCATTCATTCATATCGTAACTTGCCGCTGCGAATTGCAGAACTTGGTACAATGCACCGCTACGAAATGTCAGGCGCATTATCCGGTCTGCAACGGGTACGCGGTATGACATTGAATGACGCACATATCTTCGTTCGTCCTGATCAGATCAAGGAAGAGTTTAAACGAGTCGTCCAACTAGTGATCGATGTGTATAAGGACTTTGATATCGAGAACTATTCTTTCCGTCTTTCATATCGGGATCCGGAAGATACAGAAAAATATTTCGATGACGATGAAATGTGGGAACGCGCACAAAGCATGTTGAAAGAGACGATGGACGAAATGGACTTGCCATACGTTGAGGCGGATGGGGAAGCTGCATTCTACGGTCCGAAACTTGATGTCCAAGTGAAAACTGCAATCGGCATGGAAGAGACATTGTCGACAGTCCAACTCGACTTCCTTCTACCAGAACGATTCGACCTCACATACATCGGAGAAGACGGAAAGCAGCATCGTCCAGTCGTCATTCACCGTGGTGTTGTATCGACAATGGAGCGATTTGTCGCATTCCTAATCGAAGAATACAAAGGTGCATTCCCGACATGGCTCGCTCCTGTCCAAGTTGAAGCCATTCCGGTTTCTCCGGATGCCCATTTCGACTATGCAAATGAAGTACGCGAGAAACTCGTTGCATCTGGCTTCCGTGTTGAACTCGACAGCCGCGATGAAAAAATCGGCTATAAAATCCGGGAAGCACAAGTGCAAAAAATCCCTTACATGCTCGTTCTAGGAGACAAAGAAGTCGAATCCGGCGAAGTGAACGTAAGAAAATACGGCGAACAAAAATCCGAAAGCATGCCGTTTGATGATTTCTTAAAGCTAATAAAAGCTGACGTATCACACGAAAACTAATCGACAAACTAACAGGCATTCCACTAGGTGGGGTGCTTGTTTTTCAGTTGAAAAGTTTTATGTTGACAATATGCATCCAAGATGATAGACTAATTAAGGTTAATGAATACAGTTTGTGGTATAAGAAGGAGCTGCCCGCTTCTCACCTGATCGACGCACACAGTTGTTGACAGGTTAGCACAGTAAACGTGCCGTGCATTAATTTGCACGTACACATAAGCGGGTAGACAAATGCTTCATTTGTCTACTTTTTTTATTGTCCGGCTCTTACTAAACGAATGAACTATGGGACCGTCGGAATAGTGGGCGGTGTACCCAAACCGTGTATTCGCGAGACAACATTCGGAGGTGGATTACTATTAGCAAAGACATGTACGTAAATGAGGGCATCCGTGCCCGCGAGCTTCGCCTGATTGACCATAACGGCGACCAGCTTGGAATCAAATCCCGCAACGAGGCACTTGAAATTGCAGCTCGCGCGAATTTGGATCTTGTCCTAGTCGCTCCAACAGCAAAGCCGCCGGTAGCCCGTGTTATGGACTACGGAAAATTCAAGTTTGAGCAACAGAAGAAAGAACGCGAAGTAAGAAAGAACCAGAAAATCATTAACCTCAAAGAAGTCCGCTTAAGCCCGACGATCGATGAGCACGATTTTCAAACAAAGCTTCGCAACGGTATCAAATTTTTGCAAGCAGGAGACAAAGTAAAAGCGTCCATCCGTTTCCGTGGTCGTGCGATTACGCACAAGGAAATCGGCCAACGCGTTTTGGACCGCTTTGCAGAACAATGCAAGGAATTCTCAACGGTTGAAGTAAAACCGAAAATGGAAGGCCGGAGCATGTTCCTAATACTTGCCCCGACTGCCGAAAAAAAGTAACACGAACGATTTAGGAGGAACAGATCATGCCAAAAATGAAAACTCACCGCGGATCCGCAAAACGTTTCAAAAAAACTGCATCTGGTAAAGTGAAACGCGGCCGTGCTTATACAAGTCACCTTTTTGCCAACAAGTCTACAAAAGCGAAACGCCACTTGCGTAAAGCTTCACTTGTTTCTTCTGGCGACTACAAACGTATCCGTGAAATGATCACATACATGAAATAAGTTTTTGTACCATTATTACAACATTCTTTAGGAATAGCAGGAGGTAATGAACTATGCCACGCGTAAAAGGTGGAACAGTGACGCGCAAGCGCCGTAATCGAGTATTGAAATTAGCCAAAGGTTACTTTGGTTCAAAACATAGACTTTACAAAGTAGCAAACCAACAGGTCATGAAATCATTTAACTATGCATACCGTGACCGCCGTCAGAAAAAACGTGATTTCCGTAAACTATGGATCACACGTATTAACGCGGCTGCACGTATGAATGGTCTTTCATACAGCACAATGATGCACGGTCTTAAATTGGCTGGCATCGAAGTGAACCGTAAAATGCTTGCTGATCTTGCTGTAACAGATGCACAAGCATTTGCACAACTTGCTGAAACAGCAAAAAAATCAGTCGCGAAATAAGCGATTGTAAGATAGAAGCCCCGCGCCGATAGTCGGCAGCGGGGTTTTTGTATATCCGCCGCTCTACAACAGGTTAAATAGCCTTACCGCGCTCAAGGAACCTGCTTTCGCGCTCAAGGAAGTTGCTTCCGCGCTCAAGGAACCTGCTTCCGCGCTCAAGCCCTTCGTCCCCGCGCTCAAGAATCCCGCCCCCGCGCTCAAGCCACAAGCTCCCGCGCTCAAGAATCCCGCCCCCGCGCTCAAGCCACAAACTACCGCGCTCAAGAATACCACGCCGACACCGCCAGTCCCCGACTCGAAAATCAGCATAGCATAATAATAAAAGAAAACTATCAAACTATATAGTTCTTCTTTCTTTGTCAGTTCAATAAAGTGTAGAATAGGGGTAGGGAGTTGAATTTATGAAAGTAATGATCATCAGTTGGATTGCATTCATATCAATTTGGTCATTCGCATCTATGGGATATGATAAGGCGCAAGCAAAGCGTAAGGGGCGAAGGGTGCCTGAAAAAAATTTATGGTTGTTGGCAATTGTCGGTGGAGGAATCGGAGCGTATTTAGGCATGATGACGTTTAATCATAAAACTAGGCATACCGCGTTTCGTATCGGTTTCCTACTGCTTGCCGCAATCTATATTGGACTTATTATTTATTTATTAGGATTCGACCTTTTGGGAACAGAAAAAGCATAAGAAAAACCCGTCAAGTTTTTAACGGGTTTTCATCAGTTTTTCAATTGGATTTTTCCAGCTGATTTCAGCTTTTGGATAGTTTGAACTGATTTCAGAAGATAAAAAATGAAAATCATCTTTAGTAAAGCCTTGAAGTTTCGTTTCATCCTTCACCCAGACAAAAATAGAAACAACATCAAAGGAATCTTCAGTTGTGCCTAAATACTTTTCACCTTCAAATAGGGCACCTTTATAAGTAATAAAGAAATTCTTTCTAACATTTTTCACATCATCATAAAAGTAATATTGTTCTTGTTCATATGCCTCGTCCAACTTTCGTTTAGGATCAACCAAATAACGGATGCCCCGATAGAATAAATAGACGACGAATGCAATGATGACAAAACGGATCAACAATCCCATAACAGCATCCCCTCACAAAATTAGATATAGTCTTCTACCTATACGGATGAGATGCAGTTTGGTTTCAAGATATTTTTTTTGGAGGTTTTTTTAGTGGAAACTACAACATTATTCACTAAATGCAATGACGATATTATTATATGACCTATAATTCTACTTAAGTTGAATGACCATTTCAACGGATATAACTAGGAGGATTCTGCCATGTGTTTTAATTTAAAGGTTAAACTAATAAATGAGGATGCTCTTTTACCATTCCAAGCTAACCCAGGTGATGCAGGATTTGATTTATTTGCAATAGAAGAAAAGCTAATTAGACCTGGAGAGGCTGAACTGATCAGTACAGGAATTAAATTAGAATTACCTCAAGGAACTGAAGCTCAGGTAAGACCGAGAAGTGGCTTAGCTTTAAAACACTCTGTAACTATATTAAATAGTCCCGGCACTATAGACGAGGGTTATCGGGGTGAAATAAAAGTTATACTGATCAATCATGGAAAAGAAGACTTTAAGATAGAAAAGCAAATGAGAATCGCGCAAATGGTAATTGCCCCAATTGCAAAAGTTAATATTACCCAAGTAGAAGAGCTGTCAAATTCTGAAAGGGGTTTTGGTGGGTTTGGTTCTTCGGGTGTAAAATGATAAGATCGGATTTTGTTTTAGAAAACTAATTTAAAAATGGGGGTATCTATTTTATGGGGAAAATCAAAGTAATGATTAGCTCGACTGTTAGTGATTTGGAGGCTGAACGGGATGCTGTAAAAAAGGCCTTTGAAGAAATTTCTCTAGTTGAACTTTTGGGGGCCGATCCTTTAAATGAAACAGCTTTTGCGGGGAATTCTAGGTTTGTTACGGTTGATATGGCTAAGGATTGTGATCTATATATATTAATTCTTGGAAATAGATTTGGTTATGATGTTGGAAATGGAAGATCGGCTACAGAAATAGAATTTGATGCAGCGATAAGAGATGATCCAACAAAGATACTAGTTTTTAAAAAGGACAGTTCAGAAGAAATGGATGAAAAACAAAAGGCATTTATTAATAAAGTGAGTAGCTATTACAACGGTTATTGGCGTACTTCATTTAAGCATACTCATGATCTTCAAACCTACATAAAAAATACTTTTGGTAGATGGATAAAAGAAAGGGCATCTATTGGTACCGACCTAACTTACTTAGATCACTTTGTTAGACTAGCCAGACAAATAAAACCAGAACCTAATGCAGAGGTTTATTATAAAGTGACCAAAAATGATGTTGAACTAGAATATGTCTTTTTCAGAAAAAGCCATGAAATACATTTTTCCCGTAAGGAAATATACAAGAACTTTTGGGGTTGCTTTAATGAGCTTTATAATCAATTTGAATGGTGGCTAGAGAATGAAGAAGGAGGTAAGTATTAATGAACTTGAAAATTCTTGAAGATAAATACACACTTGCTTTGCAAACAAAAATTAGATCTGTGAATACTGATACGGAAAATTTAAGGGGAGCTCTTGTTAAACTTGGTCAAAAAATTGGAATGCATATTGTATCAGATAATATGTTAGAGGAAACGGAAGTCTCGACACCAATGGATCAGATATTTAAGGGTTATTCATTTTGCAATTCAGTAAACCTGATATACAGTACAAAAGATGACTACGAATTCTTTGCTAAGGGACTTTCATTGGTAATTCCAAATTCAAAGCAAGGCTATTTTGATTTTCAAGGAGTAAGGGGCCCTGATGCTTTAACTCAGCCAGTTAGAGCATCATCCCACCCTACTATCAAGCCTGGCACGATTATTGATACTGTTGTAATTGCTAAAGCAGTTCTAGCAACCGGATGTACAGCAATTTCTCTTACGAAAAATATTATGAGTAAATTTCAACCTAAAAACATAATAATTGCTTCGTCTTTTTATAGTCAAACGGGTATTAGTGAACTATTTGCTGAAATTCCAAACGTAAAGTTCATTTATACTGTTGGGAAAGCAGATACACTTAATGAGGATGGAATGCTCATTCCGGGGGTAGGAGACTTGGATACAAGATTATTGGGCTAAATTGTATTAAAGTTACAAAGTAGCATAGGTATATGTAAACTTATAAAGAAGGTGCAATTCATTATTGTTCCATCTCTTCGAAAAACCGGCTATTAATATATTTGATAGAAAAATAATTAAGATTGACATTAGTACCCAAAGGAAAATAATATAGAGATAAGTAAATAGGAGGAGGCATTAACCGTGAATGATTGGAGTAAAGAAGACTTTGGCATAAGGCTAAAGGCCTTAAGAGAACAAAGAGGGTTATCAATGATGGCCTTTGGAGCAGCCATCGGCACATCAGCGAGTAGAATTAAAGATTGGGAGAAAGGAAAAAATGCCCCCTCTGCAGCTTGGATCGCAAAAATATCCGATAGATTCAATGTTTCTACAGATGAACTGATTTTAGGGGATCCTAAAACCTCCCGCGCATTTACAGCTAGCAGCTCCTCGAATGTGGATATGCTGTATGAACGACTGCGAGAAAATTTGATGATTGGTAAAGAAACGGATGAGCAGGACGAAAAATTAAATGAGTTATATATCTCTCTCGATGCGGAGAACAAAGAGCGGTATCGAAGTGGGAAAGGAAGACGGCTTGCTGAGCGTGAACTACTTTCCATTTTAACGGAATTGCCGAAAAAAGATGTATTAGAATTATTGGAGCTCGCAAAAATTAAGAAACGTTGGCTATAAGTTAAATGATTGCAAGCAGACGTCGAGTGTTGCTAGTAGTTGCCGTACTCGTATTGCTATTTGGCTTATATCTCTACAAAGAAAACACATCAATCGGAATTACTTTCGTCGATATAAAGTCTGCCGGAATTCCGGAAGGCTTTAATAATTATAGAATTGTTCAGTTGTCCGATATTCATGATTCAGAGTTTGGTGAAAATAACTTGGATTTAGTGAATAAAGTGAAGGACTTATCCCCTGATGCCATCTTTATAACCGGTGATTTAATCGACCGAAATCGTTATAATCTGAAACAGAGTTTGGAAATCGTCCGACAGTTGCAGTTTGTGGCACCCTTTTATTATGTTACTGGCAATCATGAAATTTCCACAAATGACGTGGAGAATATAAAAACTGAACTTATCAATTTGGGTGTTAACGTCCTGTCGGATGAATCTTTAATAATTGAAAGTCTGACTGGTGACAAGATGGCTATCGGGGGAATTGAAGATCCGTTATCAAGTAATTTGAATGAACATGAATATGTTGAATTGACCGTGGACAAAGCATTCGAGGAAGTGCCGGAAGACATGTTCAAAATACTGTTATCTCATCGTCCTGAACAATTTGATGTTTACGTTGATCGAGGAATCGATCTCATTCTCAGCGGTCATGCCCATGGCGGCCAGATTAGAATACCTGGGATAGGCGGTGTCATTGCTCCCGGACAAGGATGGTTTCCAAAATATACTTCCGGAGTGCATGAAGAAAATGAAAGCAGAATGATTGTAAGTCGGGGTCTCGGTAACAGTTTAGTGCCAATCCGTGTATTTAACCAACCTGAAATAATAGCCGTCACACTGAAATCTGATTCCCAATAGTAATTCATCAACGCAAAGAATAGTAAATTCTTCTTTGCGTTTTTTGTAATCCAGCTCCATGCGCCAGAGTCTTGCGCTTTTTTTATTGATTATTATTAATATGAAAATATTCGGGAAATGTTGTATGATAGGGGAGTATATAACTCATAGAATAGAAGATAGGGGGCAGCTATTCTATTTGTCATCATAAAGTCGTTTTTTAGAAGATTCATAGTTCTGAGTTTGTTCTATACTAAAGGTAAAAGAAAGGTGGGGGCCATTTTGACGGAGAAAGCAAAACCATTGTCAGATTTAGCGATCGCAACATCAGCAATCATGCAACCCATATTCGACATCGCAAAGAATGCAGGAATTCCGGAAGAAGCTGTTGAGCCGTATGGCAAATACAAAGCGAAGATTGACGTATCAAAGTTACCGGTCACTCAATCATTCGGGAAAGTCGTACTCGTCACTGCTACTAGTCCTACGCCGGCAGGGGAAGGAAAGTCCACTGTAACAGTCGGGCTTGCCGATGCCTTGGCTAGATTGGGAGAGAAATCGATGATCGCCTTACGTGAGCCATCCCTCGGACCGGTAATGGGAGTAAAGGGCGGGGCGGCTGGAGGCGGATATGCGCAAGTGTTGCCGATGGAAGAAATTAATCTTCACTTCAATGGCGATATCCATGCGATCACGACGGCAAATAATGCCCTAAGTGCAATGATTGATAATCACTTACACCAAGGGAATGCATTGCAAATCGATCCTAGAAGAATTACTTGGAAGCGTGCGCTTGATATGAATGATCGTGCTCTGCGCCATATTACGATAGGTCTTGGCGGTCCAGGGCAAGGAATTCCTCGTGAGGACGGCTTCGACATTACCGTTGCATCTGAAATTATGGCTGTCTTCTGCTTAGCGACAAGTTTAACAGACTTAAAAGAACGGTTATCACAAATGGTGATCGGCTACACATACGATAAAGAAGCTGTCACAGTAAGGGATCTTGGTGTTGAGGGAGCTCTTACGTTATTGTTGAAGGAAGCTTTCAAGCCGAATCTTGTCCAGACAATTGAAGGGACGCCGGCTTTGATTCACGGTGGACCGTTTGCGAATATCGCGCACGGTTGCAACTCGCTAATGGCAACAAACACAGCCAGAAAGCTAGCTGATATTGTTGTCACTGAAGCAGGTTTCGGCTCCGACCTGGGAGCAGAGAAGTTCATGGATATTAAAGCAAGAAAAGGTGGATTTGCGCCTGATGCTGTTGTCCTTGTAACGACAATCCGGGCATTGAAAATGCATGGCGGGGTGCTCAAGTCGAATCTTGGAAGCGAGAATGTCCAAGCTGTCAAAGATGGAATCGTCAACCTTGAAAAGCATGTGGAAACGGTTCGAACATTTGGTGTCCAACCGGTTGTCGCATTGAATCGATTCATAACAGATTCTAGTGATGAACTTGATTTCGTACTGGAATGGTGCGCTGAAAAAGGGGTTCGCGTAGCTTTAACGGATGTTTGGGGTCTTGGTGGCGAAGGCGGACTTGACTTGGCGAAGCAAGTACTTGAACTATTAGATGAAAATAATGACTTTGCACCGCTCTATGATGTAGAACAGCCCGTTATTGAAAAGATCAATACAATCGTTCAAAAAGTGTACGGCGGAAAAGGCGTAGTCCTTACAGATAAAGCAAAAAAAGATCTTTTGCAAATCGAACAAAACGGATGGGATATCCTTCCTGTATGTATGGCGAAGACGCAATATTCATTTTCGGACGATCCTAAAAAACTTGGAAGACCGGAAGACTTCACAATTACAATCCGGGAAATTATTCCGAAACTCGGTGCTGGGTTCCTCGTTTGTCTAACAGGTGATATTATGACAATGCCAGGATTGCCGAAAAAACCTGCTGCACTCCAAATGGGGATAGACGAACAAGGGAATGCATTTGGATTGATGTAAGAACGATTTCTATGCACAAATAAAACGAGAGAACTGCCACTAATAAAATATGGCGGTTCTTTTCTTGTATTGTGTAATCGGAAATACATAGCAATTTGGTATAGTATGGGATATAATGAGTCAAAAGAATTATAACCATTATGCAAAAAAGGGGAACGGTTAGGTGTTGAAAAATTTCAGATTTAAATTAACGATTATCCTGATCGTTTTTTCGCTTATATTATCCTTAATGATTGCAGTATTTGATTATGCAAAGCTAAAGAAAACTGTACTGCATGCGCAAGAAACCCAAATTTCCATGGCAGAGGATAAAATCATCAATAATTTATCTACAATTGACAAAGTCTACGATCTATTTGATGTGCAAACTTCTGAAACGATGAAAGCCCACACTATGGAAATGCTTAAAATGTACGATGAAGATCCTGACTTCAAGAAATGGGATTTCGAAGCATTAAAGGATAAATATAATATGGATATATTCATCCTCGATCATACAAATACGATTATACATAGCAGTTTTATAGAAGACTTAGGTATGAGCTTTAAAGAATGTTGCCCTAAGTTTTCAGGGTTATTGGATGAGAGGCGGCTAGGTGGAACGTTTACTACAGATGGCATGGACATACAGTCAAGAACTGGAGAGGTTAAAAAGTTCAGTTATATGCCAACGCCAGACCATAAATACTTAATTGAATTAGGCTTTTTGCTGGAGGACCAAGATCTTTTCAAGCAGTTCAATTTTCTAGAAACGATCGATGATCTTGTAAAAGAATATGACATCATCAACTCCATTAAAGTATATAACTCGGGTGGAAATCCATTAGGTGTGAAAACTGAAAACTATGAACAGAAGTCAATTCAACCGCCTTACCGGGAAGTGTTTGAAAAAGTACGAGGGAGTTCAAAGCCTGATGAGCTTGTTATATCAGAAGGTGGAGAACGGGTGACATATAGATACATCCCTTACTCTGCTGATGAGAAAAAGGGCTATTCGACAGAACGGGTTGTCGAAATCGCATATAACAATCAAGAGATGGCAGGATTGCTTGCAGAATATAAGAATCA
Source organism: Sporosarcina luteola (assembly GCF_007991495.1). GTDB lineage: Bacteria > Bacillota > Bacilli > Bacillales_A > Planococcaceae > Sporosarcina > Sporosarcina luteola. The sequence continues at coordinate 54,156 of NZ_BJYL01000006.1, forward strand.
ATTCCTAGTGCAATTGCTCGTTATCCTATTCGGCTCGGTTGCTTTGTCATTCCTGATTGCCCGACTTGTTTCTAAACCGATTCATATGGCCTTACATGATAGCTTGACAGGCTTGAAAAATCGTCTCGCTTTCGAAGATGAAATTTCTAAAAGACTCGAACAAAAGAATAGAAATTTCGGTTTAATGATGATAGACTTGGATAATTTCAAAGGTGTAAATGATCATTTGGGACATGGGGAAGGCGATCGTATATTGAAAATCGCAGCCGCCACGATAGAGGAAGTGACAGGCCCCGATCATTTTGCTGCGAGAGTTGGTGGCGATGAGTTTGTAGTTTTGATAGATTTAGGACATAGCCCTAACGTAGAATCACTTGCGGCTGATTTGCTGCAAAGCATGAATGAGCGTATGGATATTCAATTGGCCGCTGAAAATGTTCAAACTTCTATTAGTATCGGTGTAGTAGTTGCATCAGAGACTGATACTTTCGAATCCTTGTACGAAAAAGCGGACAAGGCACTCTACAAGTCAAAACAAAAAGGGAAAAACCAGTTTAATATTTATAAAACCGTGTTTTATTAAAAACAAAAACGACGAGCGAAGAATAATGAAAGAAACTCCAAGAACCCACTATGCGGTTTTTGGAGTTTTTTTAGAAGTCAACCTTGCACAGGGATGGCCTTCATTTCAAAGATTTTTTGGAGCGTAAGGGCATGACTTGCCTTCTCGTCATCATCCTCTGTGTGGAGGTACGACTCCACAAGCCTGTATCCGAATACGAGAAGGATCATCTCATAAACGCAATGATCAGCGATGTTGGATACATCCACATACTCCGAAAATCCTTTATAATACGCAGGGACGCAGCGTTGATAGTATTCAAGCATGTGATTAATATCCGATTCATCCGCAATCAGACTTGCAAGATCCTCTCCCAGGTAGCCCCACCCGGATGTGTCCCAATCAATGAGCGCAATTTTCCCATCGGCATAGATCAGGTTGGTTATCCAAAAGTCCCGATGGCATAGCACGAGGGGGAGTCTTTCAACGCGGGTGAGTATCTCGTCTGCGTGCATATCGATGTCAATGAGCATTTGTTGCAAGTGTTGGGGTAATTCACAATCCTCCGAGCGTATATAATTGTAAACAATCGGCCAAGACCGGTAATGCAGATACGTATTCTTCATGAAATCTGCACGACTCAGGTTGTTCAGGCTCTGCAATACAGCAGGTTGCTCCGCATACAGTTTGCCTTGATAGCGTCCTAACTCCAACGCAGCCTGTTCATACATGTCACAGGTCAAGTCTAAACCGGTTACGCCATCGATATATTCCAGCCATAGCTGGAATTCATTTTCTTCAGCATTGATCTCGGCGTGATAACAAGCCGGCCAGCGGAAGGCATCCGAGAACGTCGCTCCCAAGTCGGACGTATATAGATCATATTCCCGGCGCCATGAATCTGGATCTCCGTAACGCTCCCATTTCTTTTGGATTTTCAGTACAATACGGTATGGCAATTTTTCACCATCTGCGGTTTCGGCTATTCCCGTTACTAGGTACACATTTCCTACAGTTCCGCCCTGTAAAGGCATGGTTTGACAGTCGGCGATGGTGATATTCATCTTGAACCGTCGGCTTAAGGCATAGATTAGCGTTTCTAATTTAATAATCATTTTTTCCATCCTCCCCATTCCCCTCGTTTGCTTGCTCTGCATGGCGATCGTTTTGGTTTGAGCCCTATTGTCGATGCGGTAGCCCATTTAATGTTGTTTTTTTGGACGCAAAAATGCCACGGACAAGCAGCCTCCAAAGAAGCTGCTGTCACGCGGCATCGGACGAAATAAGATACGATTTTCACCGTATCTCGCAAACAGCAATATTCACGAAAGGTTACTTTGATTGGCATAGCAAATAAAACGGGCGTTTTCCCGCTCTTTTCACGTATGCCTACTATTCAGTTTTAAATCCAAACCACCATATAAGTAGTTGCCATTTAAACACATCTCCCTTCGTGTAAGAAACTTGCTTATCGCTAAGCTGACTATAGTATAAAATGTTTTGAAAAAATAATCAACTATGCATTAAATCTTCGATGAACATGGAGCAGAGGTAATTCTACAATGGGGCGTATCTCCGTATAGAGCCAGACGCTTAGTTGATTGGAGTGGAAGCCGGCGACTCCTAGGGGATCAGCGTGACAGGTGAGACCCCACAGGGGAGCGAAGCGGACCAAGGAGGCTCACCGCACGCCCCTAGGAAAGCGTCCGGCTGGAACGGAAATCAACGGGTTCTTCGCGTATCTGCCTTATGCCTGTCGTACCTGAGCAAGTGCCCTCCGCTTTTGTGTTTATAGTGCTTTATCGTCAACCTGATTGAGCCAGTCTTCAATAGAACCGACTACCGATTCAACACAGCCGTCCTCAAAAGGTGAAATAAGGTTCGCCTCCGCAACGAGTTCAGTAAACTTCTTAGATCCGCCAAGTTTGCATAAGTGCAAATAATCATTCCATGCTTCTTCACGGTTCTCAAATGAACGCTTCCAAAATTGGAAAGCACATATTTGAGCCAATGTATAATCGATATAATAGAATGGCGATTCATAAATATGTGATTGGCGCTGCCATACCGCTCCGGCTTCCAAGTATGGATTGCCGTCATAATCGCGCATTGGCAAGTAAGTTTTCTCGATCTCTTTCCAAGCGGCCTTACGCTCCGCTGAGGTCATTTCCGGATTTTCATAAACAACATGCTGGAACTCGTCAACTGCCACTCCGTACGGTAAAAATAACAACCCGCTGCTCAAGTGGGCAAACTTATATTTCTCTGTTTCATCTTCAAAGAACAATTCCATCCAAGGCCATGTGAAGAACTCCATGCTCATTGAATGGATTTCTGCTCCTTCATGTGTCGGCCAAACATACTCCGGAATTCCGATATTGCGGCTCGAATAGACTTGGAAGGCATGTCCTGCTTCGTGCGTCAATACATCGATATCGCCGGAAGTTCCATTGAAATTCGAGAAGATGAATGGGGAATCATAGTCATCGATGAATGTGCAGTAGCCGCCTGTCTCTTTTCCTTTTTTAGCTTCAAGGTCCAACAGATGCTTATCCGTCATATATGTGAAAAAGGCATCTGTTTCAGGAGAAAGCTCTGCATACATCTTTTTACCGTTTTCAATGATCCATTCAGGTGATCCTTTCGGTGTAGCGTTGCCGCTTAGGAAGTTGAGGGATTGATCGTAAAACTTCAACTTATCCACACCAATTCGCTCAGCTTGGCGCTCATATAATTTATTGGCAAGCGGGACGATATAGTCTCGGACCTGATCGCGGAAATTCTTCACCATACCAGCGTCGTAGCCGATGCGGTTCATCCGCGCATATCCTAATTCTACGAAATTATCAAAGCCGAGTTTTGTTGCAATTTCATGTCTTACTTTCACAAGGTCGTCATAGATCCTGTCAAACGCCTCTCCATTATCCGAGTAGAAGGAATAGGCGGCTGTCATAGCGGCTTTCCTTACATCTCTGTCAGTGGACTCCGTATAGGGTCCGAGCTGTGCCAGTGTTAATGTTTTGCCGTCGAACTCGATTTGTGCTGATGCGACAAGTTTGGCGTATTCAGAAGTCAGCTTATTCTCTTGTTGAAGAAGTGGAAGAACTTCCGGTGAAAATGACTTGATGGCATTATCAGCCAATGCAAATAGTTGTGATCCCCATTTTTCCTCAAGTTCCTTCCGGAAAGGCGTAACGATCAAATCCTTATAGAAGGCGGTCCCAAGCTCTTGAAATTCTGGTCCGATTTCATCGAAATACTCCCGTTCATTTTGATAAAACGCATCGTTTGTATCGATGGATGAACGGATATACGCCAAGTTCGCCTGTGTGGAGTAATTGCTTCCGATTGCATTCATCTTTTCAATAATTTCATTTTGCTCTTCAAAGGAGCTTGCGGAGCGGAAGTGCTCCAGTAACTCATTGAACTCCTTTTTAATACTGCTCATGTCTGGTCTTTTGTACTCGAACTCTTCAAATTTAAGCATCCTCATACCCCCACTAATTAATGTGAATAAAATTCACTATCTTCATTGTTCATGAATCAATCAGAAAATGCAAAAGTTAAGTAGATGATTGATTAAGTTTTTTTGAAAAGACATTTATTGAATGATGTACACTAGTTTGTTGTAATATGATAAGGACTAACTTATATGTAAGGGTGAGCAAATTGGAAATTATTGAATATAGTATGGGAGAACTGATTGATCCGACGGGCATACTGTCAGGAAGACGCTTTGAATTCCGTGTATATGTAAAGTTCGATGAGGAAGATGAACTTTATACTGAGCAGGGGACTGGAATCAGAGTCATCTACGCAATAGATGGGGACGAAGCGAAAATTGTATCGTATAATTTGTTCGACCGGGCGACCGATGAAATACTTGATTTTAGTCTTGAAGACGACGAGGAAGCCATATTATCCGCTTTTTGTGAAGAACATGTAGAAGAATGAAAAGCGGAGCCGATATGTTGGCTCCGCTTTTTATAGGATATAGACAATCAGAATTTAAAACGGTTCACTTCTTTTTGCAAGTTTTCGGCCAATCCGGCGAGTGTTTGGGAGCTGGTTGAAATTTCTTCGTTAACCGCCAGTTGTTCTTCGGTAGCTGCACTTGTTTCTTGTGCTGTGAAAGAGGCGGATTCGGCAAGTTTCCGGACTTGTTGTGATGAATTTGCAATTGTATCAGTCATGGATCGGATTTGCTCGATTGCCTCCGACACAGTTGTGACATTGTCGTTCACTGCATTGACAGAGTGCTCTATCTCAATGAAAGTTTGTAATGAATGAGCTGTGGCGGATAAACCGTCCTTAACACTGTTGCTACCTGAATTGATGGCATCTACGGCTTTTTTAGTTGCATCTTGTATAGAATGGATCATGACGCCGATATCAGCGGCGGATGATTTGGACTGTTCTGCCAGATTTCTTACTTCATCAGCAACCACCGCAAAACCTTTCCCATGCTCTCCGGCGCGCGCTGCCTCGATTGCTGCATTCAGTGCGAGTAAATTCGTTTGTTCCGAAATAGCGGTGATCAGCGAAGTGACTTGCTGAATTTCCGCAGACTGCTTTGCCATTGATTGAATAATTACAGCTGCCTCTTGAATAATCGTATCCGTATGTGACATTTGCCCCGACAAGCTTTCGACAGTAGAAGAGCCTGCATCTACATGGGCGATAACTGTTTCCATAGCCTTCAGCATAGTTGTGTTGCTGTCTGCAATTTGATTTACATCACCCGTCAATTGGATAACAGAATTGACCGTATCATTAACGAGTTCGGATTGCTCCTCGCTATCCTTCATATTCTTTTCGGAAGCAGAAGCGACCATTTCAGATGAAGCCAAACTCTCCTCTGAACTGGCTGATAATTGTTCCGCCTGAGCCGCTAGTTGATGGGATGAAAAGCGGATTTGTTCTAAGAGATTTTTTAAATCATCAGTCATTTTGTTGAAAGCTGCTGCCATAATCCCGACTTCATCTTTACTCCGTATTGTAATATGCTCTATGGACAAATCTCCAGCAGCTATTTGCTTCATTGCCGCGGTCATTCTTTTCACAGGGTTACCAATGCTTTGACTGATCCTATAGGCAACAAGGAGTGAAATCAAAACGGCTGCACCAATGAAAATGAATGTCAGAAGATGAATGAAATTTATCATTGTCGATAGTTCATCTCTGGAATTTTGCATCCCAATCTTTTGGTTTTCTTTTAATTGCTCTGCCTTTTCCATCAATTGTAAATTCACGCTGTTTGCTTCCCTTAATAGGTTGCGATTTTGCGTGTCATTTGCCCTCATAAGACTGTAGCTCAGCTTATCTACCATTTCGCTGAACTCCATATGTAAATCTCTGATTTCCTCAACAACTTCACTGTTTTGCCCACTTTTAAAAGCATCATCCAACTGATTTATCAAATCGGTTGCATTTGCAGTAGATTCATCCCTTTGATGAACGAATTCGGAAGTTTTAAAAAGAACGTAACTGCTAATGGCAATATATCTCTCTTTTTGCGCACTGATCAGTTCATCCGATAAATTCACTTTACGAGCTCGATCTTCAATCAATAAGGAGTATTCATCGTTTATTTTCTTTGTGGCAAAGAAAGATGCTCCCCCCATAACGAGCATAATGGCAAGTAAAACAGAGAATCCTGCCCAAATCTTTTTTGAAATTGAAAAACTCATGTCCTTAGTCCCCCTAAAATACATTCTCTCAGACCTTATAACCTATTATACTAGTTTGAGAAAATAATACTATATAAAGATTATAAAAATTAAGCGCTTTCAAATATTTAATTTGAAAAACGCAATATTTTTCATAATGTAAATATTTAAAGCGTCGAATCATATTATGTGTTTTTTATTGAAAAATAGTAGATAATGTGTAGAGTAGATAGGTAAGGAATACTGATGAAGTTTTTCCTATTCATCCTAAAGTCAAAGAAAATTGGAGTGTGTTTATAGATGAACAATGAAATCGTCGATATTACGATTATTGGTGGGGGACCAACAGGGTTATTTGCTTCTTTCTATGCGGGGATGCGTGAAATGTCGGTCAAAATCATTGATAGCCTTCCGCAGCTTGGTGGTCAGCTGATTGAGTTATACCCGGATAAATATATTTACGATGTTGGGGGCTTTCCCAAAATATTGGCGAAAGATTTAGTTGCAAATCTTGTTACACAGGCACACTATGCCAAGCCGGAAATCTTACTTGGAGAAACTGCAATTTCAGCTACTCGCGATGGGGACCATTTTATCTTGAAAACGGATAAAGGTACACATTTGACGCGCACAATCCTTTTGACTGCTGGAATTGGTGCATTCCAACCTCGTAAAATCGGATTGGCTGAAGAGGTCGATTTCGAGGAAAAGACATTACATTACGGAATTAAAGATCTATCTCTTTTCAAAGATAAAGAAGTGCTTGTATGTGGCGGCGGCGATTCTGCTGTTGACTGGGCTTTGATGCTGGAAGATATTGCATCTACTGTGTCGCTTGTCCATAGACGCGAACGGTTTACGGCTCATGAAACGAGTGTGAACCAATTGATGTCTTCGAAAGTGAACGTACTAACTTCACGTGCCGTGAAGTCGATTGTAGGAGAAGATGGCGTTGTAAGAGAAGTTGTTATTGCACAAAAGGACAGTCAGGAAGAGACATTGTCTGTCGATCATGTCATTGTCAACTATGGCAATATTTCTTCTCTAGGAGCTATTAAAGAATGGGGACTTGAAATGGATCGCAACTCAATCATTGTCAATTCCCGGATGGAAACGAATATAGAAGGAATCTATGCAGCAGGCGATGTTACAAGTTATGACGGCAAAGTGAAGCTCATCGCTGTCGGTTTAGGGGAAGCGCCAACTGCGATCAATCATGCAAAAGCCTTCATCGATCCGAAAGCAAGGCTTCAACCGTTGCACAGTACAAGCGTCTTCAATTAAAAAAAAGCTCCGGGTGCCAAAGTCGACAGGCACCCGGAGCTTTTTCATAATCCAGCTCCGGGCGCCAGAGTCTCGGGTCATAAGTCAAAGCAACTGTGTGGCAAAGAGCGCCACTCCGTATCTTCGCATTATGCCTGTCGATTCTAGTCAGGCGCCCTGCGCTTTTTCTATTATAATGAAAACGAAATAGCTATTATGATCAGCACCGGTACAAAAATGATCAGGTAACCAATTGGATTTCCAAAATTCATTGTCCAACCGATTCCGAACCTTTTTTCTACAAAGATAGATGGATCATTTTTATTCACATAGAAGACGCCGGCTTTCCAATATACGTCATCGTCAGAGTCAGTGACGCCAGTGATTGCTTCTTCCTCAATCTCCGGCTGAATACGGGAACCTCCTTGGCCAACTTTAAATGCGTAAATTGCGGTTGCCAGCAGTAGAATGACCAGAAACCCTAAAGGCGCTGCCAGCATGAGAAATGGACCACCTATATCCCCGTGAATCGTTGTCAGTTGAAGGAATCCAATTAAAATAGTCATTAACAACGATGTCAAAAACATAAACCAGCTTGTATATTTCCTGAAAGACATTTGTTGGATGCGTGACGAATTCCTTCTAGCGGCATTCAGTTTAACACCGGATTTCTTCGTAAAGACATTAAATGCCACCATCATCCCTTGTGTAACGAGTAAAATGAGTAATAGAGCGATGACGGAAAAAGGGCTTTTCTCGGTGAATGCATCCGGTTGTCCGCTTGGCCCCCAATGGGTTGGAATCTGATCCGGCATTGCAGGATAGTGGATCGCCGTATATGCTATCAGACCTATTGTTACAACAACCGGCAAAGCGAAGATGATCGACGGTAGCATTTCGTCATTAGATTGTCTCGTTAAATCGGCCACCCGAACCATCTTAAGGTTCTCTCCCCATTTCATCTCACGCTTTCTTTTTGTCGTTTGGATATGAAAATATAAGTAGAGAACCATACTTGAAATAAGAAGCACGAGCTGAATGATCAACCCCATGACTCCAATTTGCTCCTCGCCTAAATGCTCATTAAGTCCCCTCAATGTAAAGATCAGTAAGCCGACCAAGCCTAATATAACAATAATAGATGAATAGATCTTTTTATAGTTGGCCAGGTTCTTATCGCCACTATGTCCTTCCGGTATAGTTACCCCAAAAGCAATCGTTTTCTTTAAAAGGAAGGGGATAGAGGCTTGGATAATTGTAATGAATAGAATGATTGCAAAGAAAATAGCAACGAGCATTTTCATCCCTCCGAAATCTCTGTAATAATTGAATTTACGATTGACGAAATTTGGTCTTTATCCATCCCATAAACGATAGATTCCGCTATAAGAGGCTTCACCATTTGTTTAATATACTCAATTTGCAATTCGTTCGGTCCGGTGCTTGGTATAATATTAACGACGGCTCCAGACTTCGGAATGATTTGAATTATATTTTTCCGTTCAAGTTCGTGATAAGCCTTATTCACTGTATGCATGTTGACACCAAGATCTGATGCCAAGGAACGGACAGATGGCAAACTGTCGGAAGGTTTCATAGTACCGGTAGCAATCAATTCCATTAATTGATTGACCAATTGAGTATAAATCGGAATTTCGGAAGTTGGTTCGATTTGAATGAACAAAGTCAGCCCTCCAATCTGTTCTAATGACATTATAACAAAATAAAATTATAAAGGATAGAAAAACCCTTGAATAATTCATTCAAGGGTGAGTTCTCATAATTCAGCTACGGTAACGAATTGATAGCCTTCGTTTTCTAAATAGGTAAGAACTGCATCAAGGCCATCTGCGGTCGATTGATGGATATCGTGCATAAGAACGATGCTTCCATCCTTTGTATGCTCTTTCACATTTTGAAGCAACTTCTGAGGGTTGCGATGCTTCCAATCAAGTGTGTCGACGTCCCATAATACGATCTGTAAATTCGACTGTGCACGTACCTTATCATTTACTGCGCCATATGGCGGTCTGAACGCCTCGATTTTTTCGCCGGTAACCTTTTCGATAATCGCTGATGTATTATTGATTTCTTTAATGATCCGTTCGGTGTCTAATTTTGTTAAATCAGCGTGATTCCATGTATGGTTCCCTAATTCGTGACCTGCTTCTTGTATTTCTTTGACAATCTCAGGATAATACTCAACCCGGCTTCCTAACATGAAAAATGTTGCTTTCGCATTATGTTTTTCAAGTGTCTCCAAGATTTGTCTTGTCACCTTTGGATCTGGACCATCATCGAATGTTAACGCCACTTTTTTACTGGATGGTACAGTTTCATTGGAGTCCGAGGAACTCTCATTTTGGATTGGATCTTCTGATTCAGCGTCGACATCATCGGTCGTATCGTTCTTTTCTGCACCCGTGGAGTCCGTTTCTTCTGTGGAATTCTCAATCTTAGTATCATCAGTCTTATCATCAACTTGTTTAAATACGTCTACTAAAAGATGTTCTATTTTAGCAGTAGGAATAGAAATGATAGGAGGGCCGATTTCGCTATCCGCAATCGTATGTTCATCAAAGTAAAAGATCATCGACTCATCAGTGATCGCATAGTTTCTAAAGTTTTTCCAAAGCGGTTTTGTATATAATTCGACGTCTTTAGATAGAAGATGATCTTGCAAAGTACTATCATCTTCGATCGCTTTTTGAACGATAGCAGATAGTTCATTCAATCGATGGCTGTTACCATCGAGTAAATCGAAAATTGTATAGCTTTCTCCTGTTTCTGGATTTAGATGGAAGGAACGTATTTCTGTTTGTCCTTTTGGCGAATCACTGAAATTACTATTGTTAACGAGAACAAAAGAATAATTTCCTGATGAATGAGTAAGTGTTTCATAGGAGATATTCAATTCACCTTTTGTTTTCTCATCAAATGTTTTTTTACTATTCATGATTTCTGAATACCCTTTTTGGGCATTCGTTATGTAATCAGTGATTTTTTCATTAAAAGTGCTATGTGTACTTTGGGGATATTGAATGGCAAATGGTGCAATATCGTCATTCGATGTTTTTGTTATGATTTTAATCCCTGGATAATTCGAGTCTATCTCTTCGGTCTCCAATGGAGGAGCGGATGGTCTTTCATCAGGAGATGAGGCAGTATGTTTGTCGGGTGATAAAATCAAAAGAATCGCGGCACCAGTCAATAGAATGATTGTTAAAGAAAATGTGATGTCGATCCAGATGGACCGTGTTTTGTGGCGTTTATTTTTCATATTACGGAGCTCCCTCTATATTTTGTTCTAAACATGTATTTCCGGTGAAAGCCTATCTATTTTGTTAGACGGGGATAGTATGGAGATAGTTTCAGATTCTCAAAAAAAATGTCGAAACTTATATATCCATAGTATACACCATCATTGTTAAGAAACAATTAGATGGGTAAAAAAGGATTATGATTATATGAAATATTTTTTGAGAATTGGATGGAAGATAATTCGATTAATCTCTTTTGCGTTGTGAAGTTTTGTGATATAATGTCTGATGCCCGGATCTTGCAAATACGGGTGAGCTGTTAAGTGTTTACAATCGAATATTGTAAAACCGATCAAGCTGTTAATTCTACTGCAAAGAAAACAAACAGAAGGTGGTCGAAGAAATGGAAAAAGGAGCATATCGGGTATTGTTGTACTATAAATACGTACACATTGAAGACCCAGACACATTTGCTGCCGAACATTTGGCATTTTGTAAGGAACTTGGATTAAAAGGACGTATTCTTGTGGGGGCGGAAGGCATCAATGGTACATGTTCAGGTACAGTTGAACAGACTGATGCTTACATGGATATGATGCATAACGATGAACGCTTCAAAGACCTTTGGTTCAAAATCGATGAGGCGGATGGACATGCGTTTAAGAAAATGCATGTACGTCATAGAAAAGAAATCGTAAACTTAAGCCTTGAAGAGGACATCAATCCATTGGAATTGACTGGTCAATATTTGAAGCCTGAAGAATTCCTAAAAGCGATGCAAGATGAAAACACAGTCGTATTTGATACGAGAAACGATTATGAATATGATCTTGGACATTTCAGAGGAGCAATTCGTCCGGATATTGAGAACTTCCGTGATCTTCCTGAATGGGTCCGTGATAATAAAGAACTGTTTGAAGGCAAAAAAGTTCTGGCATACTGCACAGGTGGAATCCGTTGTGAGAAATTCACAGGTTGGATGAAACGTGAAGGATTTGATGACGTTGCTCATTTACAAGGTGGAATTGTCACTTATGGTAAAGATCCGGTTGCCAAAGGTCAGCTATGGGATGGTCAATGTTACGTATTCGACGAAAGGATTGCTGTTCCTGTGAATCAGGTTGAGCATGTTGTCGTCGGTAAAGATCATTTCGACGGAACGCCTTGCGAGCGCTATGTAAACTGTGCGAATCCTGAATGTAATAAAAAAATCCTAAGCTCTGAAGAAAACGAACGTTTGTATATGAGAAGCTGTTCGGACGAGTGCCGTACACATCCGCGCAACCGTTATTTTGTTGAAATGAATATGACGGTGGAAGAATTCGATGCGCGTATGGAAGAGATTGAACGTCGTCGAAACGAAGAAAAAGTAGCAAACTAATAAAAACGTCAGCGTATTATAAACGCTGACGTTTTTATTTTTTGTATTGGTGTCGATAAGAGAAGTAATAGGCAAGTAAGCCGGAAATTTGAAAAGAGCCGATGGATAGTGATACGAAGAGTGTCTGTATACATATGAAGGAAAAATAAAAATTGCCGCACTATATTTAAAATGGATGCCGGCAATCGGTAAATGGTATACTACTATCATTGAAACGATATTGGAGGAACTGGATGTATGGAATGGAAAAACATTTATCGTGGATTCCTAATGGGAATCAGCGACTTGATTCCTGGAGTGAGCGGGGGAACGATTGCGTTCATTCTTGGTATATACGATCGGTTATTAACGGCAATCAGTGGGTTTTTCAGCCGCGACTGGAAAAAGCATATTGGATTTTTACTGCCGCTAGGTATCGGAATCGGCTTAACATTATTGCTTTTCAGTAAAGTGATCGACTTTCTATTGAAAAATTATCCGCAGCCGACACAATTTTTCTTTCTAGGTTTGATCATTGGTGTAATCCCGTTTATTTCAAAACAGGCGGGTGTAAAAAAGAACTTTAAATTGGGACATTTTATTTTATTGCTCATTGTTGGAGCAGCATTAGCTTCGACCGCTTTCATAAAACCTGCTGATTCATCAGTCATTACATCATTAACTATGCAAAATACGTTGGGACTGTTTTTTGCTGGCTGGTTAGGCAGTATGGCGATGCTGCTGCCCGGAGTAAGCGGATCATTCATCCTGCTTCTGCTTGGTGTCTATTCCACAGCCATCAATGCACTGTCGACATTGAATATACCAATCATCATTGTAATTGGTGCGGGGGTAATTGTCGGTTTCATCGTCAGCAGTAGGGTAATCCATTTTCTATTGGAACGTTTCACCCATGCCACTTTCGCTGCTATTATAGGTTTGATCATTGGTTCAGTGTTCGTCATCTATCCGGGGATTCCAGAAAGCGGTACTCCGTTTGTGATGAGCGTCATCGCACTCATCACAGGTTTGATTGTCGCAAATATATTTAATGCTGCAAGCCCGTCATCTAAATAAAAGCAGTAATGATGACGATCCAGTAAATATGAAGACTTATGACGAAGACATATACAGCCACTGCGGCCACGATAAAGTATCTCAGATATTTGGACGGCTTACAAAAATGCATGAGAGTGAACAGAAGTGCTGGTAGACTTATCTTTACAAAATAGAAGATTACGATGTTTGCTTCGTATATATAGCGCATGATCGGGTTCGATTCTGAAATATGCCCATAACGGATTCCAAAATCAGTAAAAACCGCATCGATCAAGCATAAACAAAATAGAAGAAAACATGTGTTCAATAATCGGTCTTTAGAGGTTGGAAGAGTTTTAGTCGTCTCCATCTCACCACTCCTAGTCATATAAGCTTTGTAACTGTTAGGATATGGAGGAAGGGAAGAATTTATTCTAGCTTGGATAAATTTTCGAATTGAACATATTGAATAGAAAAACGCCAACGACAGGGTCCCTAGGGGAAGCCTGTGTTGGCGTTTTTAAGTTCATATTATTTTACCGTTTCTTGTACTAAAACATCACTCATCGGAATGCCGAGTGCTTCCGCAACGCCTTCTCCGTAAGCTGGATCGGCAAGGTAGCAGTGGTGGATATGTCTGCATTTGATTTCCTTCGGTGCGTCGCCAAGGTTGCGAGCAGTATTTCCGAACAGTCTTTCTTTCTGATCATCGTCCAACAGGTTGAACAATTTACCAGGTTGTGTGAAGTAATCATCGTCATCTTCACGGAAATCCCAATTAGTTGCATCTCCGTATATTTTTAGTGGCGGCTCTCTAAAGTCCGGTTGCTCTTTCCATTCCCCGAAGCTGTTCGGTTCATAAGAAGTTCTGCTTCCATGGTTACCATCTACGCGCATCGCTCCATCGCGGTGGAAGCTATGGAATGGGCATTTTGGTGCGTTGACAGGGATTTGGTGATGATTGACACCAAGACGATAACGCTGCGCATCACCATACGAGAACAATCTTGCCTGTAGCATTTTATCCGGGGAGAAACCGATACCTGGCACGATGGCTGCAGGAGTGAAAGCAGCCTGTTCAACTTCTGCAAAGTAGTTCTCCGGATTGCGATTCAACTCAAACTCTCCAACTTCAATGAGAGGGAAGTCACCTTTATACCAAACTTTCGTTAAATCAAATGGATTGTAAGGCATATTTAGAGCTTGTTCTTCTGTCATTACTTGGATATACATCTTCCATTTTGGGAAGTTGCCATCATCAATGTTGTCCAATAGATCGCGTTGGTGTGTTTCACGATCAGTACCGATCAATTCCGTTGCTTGTTCGTCTGTAAGGTTATCGATGCCTTGCTGGGAGCGGAAATGGAACTTGACCCAAACGCGCTCGTTATCAGCATTGATCATGCTGTACGTATGGCTTCCGAAACCATGCATATGTCGATATGATTTTGGGATTCCACGGTCGCTCATAATAATTGTCACTTGGTGCAATGCTTCAGGAAGGGAAGTCCAAAAATCCCAGTTGTTTGTTGCGCTTCTCATATTCGTACGTGGATCACGTTTAACTGCGTGATTCAAGTCAGGAAATTGAAGAGGATCTCTAAAGAAGAAGACGGGCGTATTGTTTCCAACTAAATCCCAGTTTCCTTCCTCTGTATAAAATTTAAGGGCGAAGCCACGGATATCTCGTTCTGCATCAGCTGCACCACGTTCACCGGCAACTGTTGAAAAGCGAGCAAACATTTCTGTTTGTTTTCCAACTTCGGAGAATAATTTTGCCCTTGTGTATTTTGTAATATCATTCGTTACAGTAAATGTTCCGTAAGCGCCAGATCCTTTTGCGTGCATACGGCGTTCTGGAATAACTTCGCGATCGAAATGAGCCAATTTCTCAATTAGCCATACATCCTGTAAGAGAACGGGACCTCTTGGGCCTGCTGTTATTGAGTTCTGGTTGTCGACTACGGGAGCACCTGCTGCTGTAGTCAACCGTCTTTGAGAATGATTATCATTGTTTGTCATTGATAATGCCTCCTTGATTAATAGTCTTTATATCTTCCATAATTACTATAGCATATGTATTTTAGGAATTCTACTGTTAATTATAATCATTATCGATAAATAATTGATATCGTATTATTAAGGTTATTTTTAGCAGAATAAATCAAATAGGTAGAAATTATTGAAGATATGAAAAAGCTGTTCTGTGATTGGCAGTAAAAAAACGGATTGCCTCATTGCGCAATAATCGCACATGGACAATCCGTTTTATCAAACTATGAATTAAAAGGGCAGTATAAGTAGATAACCGAGGGAAAGGAAAACCAAGGAGGATACTGTAGTGCCGATAACGGCAAAAAACAGATACCTTTTTACTTCGATTTCAGCACTCCCGGATAAATAACAAATTAAATGCCTCATGCCAGGAATGAAATAACCAAGTGTAATTGCCCAAGAACCGTACTTATCAAACCAACGATCGACAAGTTGCATTCTCTTTGGGGGTAGACTAATCCATTTTCCATATTTCATTAATAAAGGTTTTCCAATCTTTCGCCCAAGTATATAGGTGAAAACCGTTCCGGACATGACACCTAAAATGGTCGTGATGAATGCAATGAAGAAATTGAAAGTGCCAATTGCTGATAAATGCCCAATGAATGCTACTACAAATTCATCGGGTAATGGCAAACCGAAAATACCAAGTGCTAAAAAGAAGTAAACCGCAAAATATCCGTAGTGTAAAACAAATTCGTTGAACTGCAACATTTCAATTCCTCGCTCTTTTGAAGAAGATTTCCCTAGTCTTAGCTGCGGGGAGCAAGCTTCCATTCTCCAACTGACTGCCCCAATTTCACCTCAGTGTTCGTCGGGATGGTTGGTTTGAAAGAAAGATTTTTCTCTAGTAATAATATGACGGTCGAACCGAAGGAAAAGTATCCGAATTGCTCACCTTTCCTGCATTCCGTAGAAGAATCGAGAATGTGGATGCTATTGACATTGAGCGCACCTACTTTAATCATCGCCATTCTACCATTCATAGTGGAAATTTCGGAAATAAGCCGGTAGTTCGTCGCAAAAGGTTGATTACCTAAACGTAATCCTAGATTGTTCACCGGAAACGAAGTTGTTCCAAGTGCGTAGCGGGCTAACGACGTTCCATCATATGGATAATGAAAATGATGATAATGGCTCGGTGAAAGGTAAAACACATAAAAGAAACCGCCTTCGTACTGATTTGCTCTCTTTTCATCTCCCAAAATTTGTTTTATACTATATAGATGATCTTTAATATAGAAAGTCTGTCCCGCTTCGATTGTGCCCGACGCACTGACATATCCGTCAACAGGGGATATAAGTGTGTTTGGTTGCGAATCTATCGTCCGTGAACCTTTTTTTAAGTTCCGCGTAAAATAGGCTTGAAGGCTTCTATAATGATCTATCGGAAATTCAGCTTCTTCCTCATTAATGCGATAAGTGCTGGCAAAAGGCTTGATCAGTTTCCGGCTAAGGCGGGAGCTTGTGATGGACTTTAGCAATGATGAAGATACAGGATGTCCGGTCAGTTCTACAAAGTACTTAAATACAGCTTTTTTCATTAAATCAGTCTCCAATGCTTTATAATAAATACCCATACTAGATGGAGGGAATACGATGTTCTTATCAAGATACTTTGATTATACTAAAATTAAAGGCCAATTGGCGAATGCAATTACATTAACTAACCTTAGCTTTGGGATCATAGCAATTATCCTTATTTCACGTGAACTCAGTCATATGAGTTTAGTCTTCATTTTTCTAGCTGCACTTTTCGACCGTTTTGACGGCATGGCGGCACGACATTTCCACTCCGAATCCATGTTTGGCAAGGAATTGGATTCATTAAGTGATTTAGTATCATTTGGCGTTGCACCTGCGCTTTTGATTTACATGACGGATTTGTCGGAAATGCTATGGGTCGGAATTGCTGCAACTGTATTCTACATCCTTGCGGGGGCCGTTCGTCTCGCGCGTTATAATGTCAAGGAATTTGACGGAGCTTTTTACGGTGTACCTATTACAGTAGCAGGCGTACTCTTAACATTATGCTACTTCCTGAGCCCATACATCGGACCACAGTTTTTTGTCATCATCATGATCATCCTCGGCTTAGCAATGGTAAGCAACATCCGAATTGCTAAAGTTTGATTTATTAATGGAAATTGCAGTAGCTTGCATTAGGATTGGAGCGGAAAGCGTCCGCCTGAAGTGGAAATCCGGTTTGTGATTTATTAATTTTATATTATAACATCTTTACATGGTTAATTTGTTTTTGTATAATAAATCTTGTCTTAAATGGAGACGTACCCAAGAGGCTGAAGGGGGCTGACTCGAAATCAGCTAGGGCGTTCACGCGTCGCGGGGGTTCAAATCCTCTCGTCTCCGTATACTTTAAAGCTCTCAACTGCAATTTATTGCATTGAGAGCTTTTTTAGTACTTTCCTTTGGTGACTTGGACAAATGTCTGTTATTCTATAAGAAAGCATTTGTTGAAAGGATGAGTACATTGTCAGGTCCTGCATTGAAACAGTTGCAAGCACATCGGGCCATCCATGAAGGCGGATTATCCGGTGCAGTCAGCAAAACAGAATTACTAATCGAAACATTACAAAAAGGTGATATGAAATTGGCGGATCGAGCGGCTGATGAATTGATCGAATACTGGAAGTCCAGAGTAATCAGCCACGCCGACGCAGAAGAACAAGGACTCTATAAAGACATCAGGACCGAAAACCCTGAACTGGAAGAAGCCATTGTCCAATTAACTCGAGATCATGATTTACTAAGAATCATTGTGAAAGACATCGAAGAGCTCCGTGAAACGGAAAAGATCAGTCCGACAGTTTTACAGAAGTTCTATGCATTATTAGTTGTCAATGAAATACATAGCCGCGACGAGGAACGACTGCTGCTAGAGTAGAAAAAGAGAAAAGCGCCGCAGTTTGGTGCTTTTTTCTATGATTAAATAGATGAGGTGATTCCGATAGAAAAAACAGTTTCCGTCTTATCCACCTATTTTGGATTTTCTTCTTTTCGCATTGGCCAGGAACAGGCAATCAACAATGTGTTGGAAGGGAAAGATACACTTTGCGTTATGCCGACAGGTGGCGGGAAGTCGATTTGTTATCAAGTACCAGCTCTGGTCATGGAGGGGACTGTCCTAGTTATTTCCCCGTTAATATCTCTGATGAAGGACCAGGTGGACGCGCTCCATCAAATCGGCATACCGGCAGCATATATTAATAGCACATTATCAACGGAAGAATACTTCGGTACGATGGAAAATGCAATTGAAGGCAGATATCAGTTGCTATATGTTGCCCCCGAACGTTTTGAATCCCAATCCTTCATTCAACAATTAAACCGAATGGACATCCCGATGATTGCAATTGATGAAGCCCATTGTATTTCTCAGTGGGGACATGATTTCAGACCGAGCTACCGGATGTTGAATCGAGTAATTGATTCATTCGGAAGAAGGCCTGTCGTATTGGCGTTGACTGCAACAGCGACACCTGCTGTTCGTGACGATATTTGCAATCAATTGCGCATTGAAAGTGAACATACCGTCATGACGGGATTCGAGCGAAGTAATCTTACCTTTTCCGTTATTAAAGGACAAGACAGGGAAAAGTTTGTGAAAGATTATGTGAAGAAAAATGAAGGCGAGGCTGGGATTATTTATGCGGCTACCCGTAAAGCCGTAGACCAGGTTCATGCGATGCTGGAACGTACAGGGGTGAAAGCGGCGAAATATCATGCCGGCCTTTCAGACGTCTTACGGCAATCGGAACAGGACCGATTCTTAATGGATGAAGCAACTGTCATGGTAGCGACAAATGCATTTGGAATGGGAATCGATAAAAGTAATATTCGATACGTTATCCATTATCAAATGCCGAAGAATATGGAAAGTTATTATCAGGAAGCGGGGCGTGCCGGAAGGGATGGACTTGATAGTGAATGTACACTTTTATTTTCATCTCAAGATGTAATCACGCAGCGTTTTCTGATCGATCAGTCACAGGACAGTCAAAGAATTCCGGCTGAACTTGAAAAACTACAATCGATGATCGATTATTGCCATACAGAATCCTGTCTGCAAAAATTCATTATCTCTTATTTTGGTGAAAATGATGTTCAGGATTGCAGTCGTTGTGCAAATTGCACGGATACGAGAGAACGTTTTGAAGTGACCGTTGACGTTCAAAAAGTATTATCATGTGTCATCCGGATGGGGCAACGTTTCGGCAAGACAATGATAGCACAAGTTCTGACGGGCTCCCGCAATAAGAAAGTGATGGAATTCGGTTTTGATAAATTGACGACCTATGGATTGATGAAAGAGCGAAATGCCAAAGATGTGTCCGATTTTATCGAATTCATCATTTCTGAAAATTATTTAGGAGTCGAAAATGGTCAATTTCCAATTATATACGTAACCGAACAAGGGAAAGACGTACTGACTGGTGTTGTGAAAGTGTATCGAAAAGGGACTGTTGAAACAAAACAGATTGCGAAGGACGATCCGTTGTTCAATCAACTGCGCGCCCTTCGTATGAAACTTGCTCAAGATGCAGGTGTCCCTCCATTTGTCGTCTTTTCAGACAAGACTTTACGAGATATGGCTGCGAAAATGCCTGTTACGGAAGAAGCGTTTTTGGAAGTGAACGGTGTAGGGGCTGCGAAGTTGGAAAGATACGGCGAAGTTTTCATGGATGAAATCAAGTCATATTCCGCACAGTTGGCTTAATCTATAAAGCAGGTGGAGGAATTGTTTTAAATTCCTCCACCTGCTTTTTGAAAATGGTTCAATCAAGATCACTCTGTCAATTGCAGACTTCTTTTCATTCCTAGAATCGTATAAAGTGCTACAAACAATAGAATAATGCCTGTGAGCATGAATCCTCCTTTGAACGTCAAATCCAAATAACCGATTAAGCTGGAACCGGCAACAACGCCAATTGAGAAGAATGCATAAAAATAGCCATAAGCCTTCCCGCGAAACTCGGGAGAAGATGAATCAATGAGCAAAGAATTGATGGACGGGAAGAGGAATGAAAAACCGACTCCGTAAAGTCCCATTGCTATATAAAGGTGCAATAATTCCGAAACTTGGCTTAGGATCAACATACTAACGCCCATCATAGAAATTCCGAAAGCTAACGTGATCATCGGACGGACCTTGTCAAAGATCCGGTTGACCGGCAAAAGGAAAATTAGTATGGCAACGACACCAAATGTGCTAAGCAACATGCCGGTTGTTTTTGTATCAAAACCAAGCGTTTCAACTTTCAAAGGAAGGACTAAAGCCAATACCCCTTGAGAAAACATTAGAAAGAAGGCACCTGCAAATGCCCGCACCATACCGGGGTGTTGGAAAAGATACCGCACTCTGAAATGCTTACCTTGTTTGGAATGGTGCTTTTTCACGTATGTAAATGAACGTAACATGAAGAAAGCCGAAATGGCTAAGATGAACATAATCACACCATTCACCGACATAATAAACGGCGTGCTCGTTTTTGTAGCGACAATACCGCTATATGCAGGTCCTACAATTGCTGCCAAGCCGACGAATGCACCTGAAATTGCAACACTCCTGCCCCTTTTCGATTCTTCTGCACGGTTTGCCAGAAATGTGAAAGCTGCCGGAACAATAAGTCCTTCCATGAAACCATGTACAAACCGGATGCCAAGAAGGGAAATGGGTCCAATGGCCAGTGTGTAAAGAAGAAGTGACGCTCCTGAGGCGAATAGGCCAACCAAAAGAATGATGAAAGGTCCTTTTCGATCTGTCAAAAAACCTGAAATGACGTTCCCGATCGTATTGGAAAACGAATACATACCAACAGCCAAACCGGTCATGAAAGAAGAAGCACCTAAAGAAAAAGCAAAGGGACTCATGATCGGCAACTGTGAAAATAAATCAAAGAACGAAAAAAAGACGATTAAATAGACGAAAACACGCATGCAATATCCTCATTTCAATTCAAAATCAATCTGATTCTACTTTACCATTTATATCGAAATTGGCAAAAGGACAGATTGTGAACAAAAGAATAATTAGCAATATCATAGTAGAAACGATAAAATGTAGGAATACTTTTACGAAAGGGATGGTGGCAAAAATGGACTCGAAAATTAAAATAGGGATCGTTGGCTACGGAAATTTGGGAAAGGGAGTCGAATCTGCAATTTCTCAAAATGATGATATGGAACTTTTAGGCGTTTTCACTAGAAGAACTCCTTCTGAACTAAGTGTGAAAAGTGGCGTTCCTGTATTGTCGTTAAATGATATTCATAGTTATGAGAATGATATCGACGTGTTAATCCTATGCGGGGGTTCAAAAAATGATTTGCCGGAACAAGGACCGGAGCTTTCTAAATCATTCAATACAGTTGATAGCTTTGATACACATGCAAAAATTCCTGAGTATTTTGATGCTGTAGATGCATCAGCAAAACCGAATGGGAAAACGGCAATCATATCGGTCGGCTGGGATCCGGGTTTATTTTCCATCAATCGTCTATATGGTGAATCAATTCTTCCGAATGGAGCAACGTATACATTTTGGGGGAAAGGGTTAAGTCAAGGCCACTCTGATGCTGTTAGGAGAATCAATGGTGTAAAAGGGGCAGTGCAGTATACCATCCCTGTTGAAGCTGCGGTTGATAAAGTGAGAAATGGATCACTGCCACAGCTGACAACGAGAGAAAAACATACACGGGAATGTTTTGTCGTTTTAGAAGAAGGAGCTGATGCAACCACCGTGGAGCAAGCTATCGTGACGATGCCTGACTACTTTTCAGATTATGATACGACAGTCCATTTTATAAGCGAGGCTCAATTAAAAGAAGAACATAGTGCTATGCCGCATGGCGGTTTCGTCATTCGAAGCGGAAAATCTGGGGAAGACAGCAATCAAGTGATGGAATTCGCACTGAAATTGGAAAGCAATCCCGAATTTACATCAAGCGTTCTAGTTGCATATGCAAGGGCTGCTTACAAAATGAATAAAAACGGTGAAGTCGGTGCTAAAACGGTCTTTGATGTCGCGCCGGGATTACTATCTCCAAAAAGTAGCCAACAGCTTCGCAAAGAAATTTTATGAAATTCTTTCAAATAAATATTCTTTCATTTATACTGAAAATGTAGTTTATTTAGGAGGGCGAAATGAATGGCGAAAATGGATGACACACTATTAATGTTGAAAGACTTGACGGACGCGAAAGGGATAGCTGGCAATGAACGTGAACCCCGGGAAGTCATGAAGAAATATATCGAGCCGTTTGCGGATGAAATCGATTACGACGGACTCGGTTCTTTGATTGCCAAAAAAACTGGGGAATCCGAAGGGCCAAAAGTGATGGTGACAGGCCATTTGGACGAAGTCGGTTTCATGGTGTCTAAGATTGACGACAAAGGCTTCATCTCCTTCCAAACTGTCGGAGGATGGTGGTCCCAAGTCATGCTTGCTCAACGCGTGACGATCGTAACACGCAGTGGGGATACTGTAACAGGTGTTATCGGTTCAAAACCTCCACATATCTTGACTCCGGAAGCTCGTAAAAAGCCGGTTGATATTAAAGATATGTTCATCGACATTGGGGCTACTTCTAAAGAAGAAGCAATGGAATGGGGAGTCAAGCCGGGCGATATGGTCGTTCCGCACTTTGAATTCACAGTTATGAACAATGACAAATATTTACTTGCAAAAGCGTGGGACAACCGAATTGGCTGCGCAATCGCGATTGATGTCATGAAAGCATTGAAAGATGAAAAACACCCGAATATTGTTTTTGGTGTCGGCGCAGTTCAAGAAGAAATCGGATTGCGAGGAGCAAAAACCGTTGCCGCTAAAGTAAAACCGGATATCGGCTTTGCGGTCGATGTAGGTGTTGCAGGCGACACTCCAGGAGTAACAGCTAAGGAATCGTCGAGCAAAATGGGCGATGGCCCGCAAATCCTTCTTTACGATGCTTCAATGGTGTCCCATAAAGGCTTGCGCGATCTTGTCGTTGACACAGCTGAAGAACATGGCATTCCTTATCAATTTGATGTTATCCCAGGTGGCGGAACCGACGCTGGATCCATTCATGTGAGCGGAAATGGTGTTCCATCCCTAGCAATTTGCATTGCAACACGCTATATCCATTCACATGCAGCAATGTTGCATAGAGACGATTACGAAAATGCAGTAAAACTGATCGTTGAAGTCATTAAAAAGCTTGACCGTGAAACTGTAAACCGTATTACATTTGAATAATCTATACTTGCTAAACCGTACCCTGAATAAAAGGTGTACGGTTTTTTTGTTTAGCAATCTCCATATTGGTGAAATGTATAGTTGATTGAAGCGGAAGGCGGCGACTCCTGCGGGAACAGCATGAGCTGAAGACCCCGCAACGAAGCGAAGCGGAGTGAGGAGGCTGAGGCCATGCCCGCGGAAAGCGTCCGCCTGGAGCGGAAATCAACGGTGTTATTTAAAGTTCAATGTTTTTTAGTTAAATTCATATTAATTCATTTGACTTTATATTTATGCATGAATATACTTATCCTAACATCACATTATGAAGAATGGAGATGACTGATATGGTGAAAATGCATTTATCGGCAGTGAATATCGGACGCAATATAGAGGATCAATTAAAAGGTCGAGACATGTTAACGTTACTTGACTATTCGAGCGAAGAGATTGCTTATTTATTGCATAAGGCGATCATTATGAAAAAGGACGCTCAAGCAGGTAAAATGCCCCCCATTTTGCCGGGAAAAACACTCGGCATGATTTTTGAAAAACATTCTACAAGAACAAGGATTTCGTTTGAAGTAGGGATGACTCAACTTGGTGGCCACCCGATGTTCATGAATGCGAAAGATTTACAGATTGGTCGCGGGGAATCGATTTATGATACCGGAAATGTATTGTCCGAATACTTGGATGGGGTCATGATTCGTGCTAAGTCGCATGAAACCGTGCAAGAACTAGCGAAGCATTCATCCATTCCGATCATTAATGGATTAACGGATCTTTTCCATCCGTGCCAAGCGCTTGCAGATTTATTGACAATGATTGAAGTGAAAGGATCTGTTGCCGGAAAGAAGCTTGCGTATGTAGGTGATGGCAATAACGTGGCGCATTCATTAGTTATCGGAGCAGCCAATATGGGGATGCATGTAGC
This sequence comes from Sporosarcina luteola, assembly GCF_007991495.1. Taxonomy (GTDB): domain Bacteria; phylum Bacillota; class Bacilli; order Bacillales_A; family Planococcaceae; genus Sporosarcina; species Sporosarcina luteola. Next base: position 78,534 of record NZ_BJYL01000006.1, read on the forward strand.
AGTTGCGACTCCCGTCGGATTTGAATTTAACAAAGACCTTTTTAGGATGGCACAAAAAATTGCTAAGGCAAACGGGGGATCCGTTATGCAGACGAACAATCCCGTTGAAGCTGTTGAAAATGCCGATGCGATTTATACGGATGTCTGGACGAGCATGGGACAGGAAGAAGAAGCCGCACTTCGTTTAGAAGCTTTTAAAGAATTTCAAATCAATGACAAACTGGTCAGCCATGCGAAAAATGACTATATGTTCTTACATTGTCTGCCTGCCCATCGCGAAGAAGAAGTTACAGCTTCCATCATCGACGGCCCGAATTCATATGTATTCCAACAGGCAGGCAACCGTTTGCACGCGCAGAAAGCGGTATTAGCTGCACTTTTATAAAACAAAATAAAAAAGCCGCCCAAGATGGGTGGCTTTTCAATTCATCCAATTTAAGCTCTTGAGAATGCCTGAGCAAGTTCACCGGTGATTTTAGATTTTTCCTGCTCGTCCGCGCTGGACCAAAGTTTTTCGAAAAACACACCGAGTCCGGGCAATAAATGCTCTTCACCGCGCTGTAATGCATCCTCCACGACGTTGCGAATATCATCCGCCGAGTTATTCGTCATGTTTGCCGTAATTGCATCACGTATTTGGAAATTCATAATATCATCCTCCTGCATTCATTTTGTACACAATGATCGCCAACTATACGGACATTTGTTACACTGAGAAGAAAAAGGATGTCAATGAATACATGAAAAGAATCGAATCAACTCAAAATGCACTCGTAAAACATTGGAAAAAACTTGTAACATCGAAGAAAGACCGCGATAAATCGGAAGAATTCATCGTGGAAGGCTTCCATCTTGTGGAAGAAGCATTAAAATCCCAAGGCACAATCCTTCATTTGATTGTCAAGGAAGATATTGAAATACCTGAAGGATGGAATACAGAAAACATACAGATGATTGAAGTGACAAAGGCGGTTGCAAAAGAACTGGTTGAAACAGAACAATCACAAGGCATCTTTGCTCACTGCAGACAACCTGAGTATTCGGAAGGTTTATCGGATAACTGGAAAAAGTATTTATTCATCGATGCAGTCCAAGATCCCGGCAATATCGGAACGATGATCAGAACTGCGGATGCCGCAGGAATGGATGCTGTCATACTTGGAAAAGGCTGTGCGGATTCTTATAATCCTAAAACTGTCCGTTCTGCCCAAGGCTCTCATTTCCATATTCCTGTCATTAAAGGGGAACTTGGCGATTGGATCGCCAAGGTGAAAACAGCAGACATTAAGATTATCGGAACTGGTTTGGAAAATGCCGTCAATCATTATCATGTTGGTCCGTTAAAAGAATTTGCATTAATTGTTGGAAATGAAGGAAGCGGTGTAGCTGCCGAATACCTTTCAACAGCCGATGAAGTCGTAAAAATACCGTTATATGGCAGTGCGGAATCACTAAATGTGGCGATTGCCGCCGGAATTCTTCTTTACACTTTTGGTCAGCAGTAACACATGTTGATGTCTTTTGGAAAATCGGGTATAGTAATAATGAATATAACTTTAGAAAAGCTTTGACCGGGAAAAGTAAACAGTTTGCATCCGACAGGAAATTTGCGCCTTGACTGAGAGTGCGAATGGGAAAAAGGCTGTTGAAGTTCACCCCGAGAGCTGCCGCTTAGACCAGTTATGACTGTAAAGGCGCGCCGGTAGAGGGCCGTTATTCCATAATGAAGTGATTATGCGTATTGTTGCATAATAATCAGGGTGGTACCGCGAACTCGTCCTCGTCCCTTTTTTTAGGGGCGGGGATTTTTTATTTTCGAAAGGAGAATGACGATGGAACAGCAATTGCAGCAATTGAAAGAAGAAGCATTGACAAAAATCCAAGATGCGTCAACCGTCAAAGAATTAAACGACGTACGTGTCGCTTACCTTGGTAAAAAAGGACCGATCACTGATTTATTAAAAGGGATGGGAAAACTTCCGGCAGAAGAACGTCCTAAAATGGGGGCATTGGTAAATGTCGTCCGGGAAGTAGTAACTGAATCATTAGAAGCAAGAATGACATTGCTTGAAGAAGAAGCCATCAACGCCCAACTGGCAAAAGAAGCAATCGATGTAACATTACCGGGGCGTCCCATCCAAACAGGCAACCATCACCCATTAACTCGTGTCGTCGAGGAAATCGAAGACTTTTTCATCAGCATGGGCTATGAAATTGCAGAAGGTCCCGAAGTCGAAAAGGATTACTACAACTTCGAAGCGCTCAACTTGCCGAAAGGACACCCAGCACGTGATATGCAGGATTCCTTCTATATTTCGGAAGAAGTATTGCTTCGTACACATACATCTCCTGTACAAGCGCGGACGATGGAAGCAAAAGGCGGGGAAGCAATCAAAATCATCTGCCCAGGCAAAGTTTATCGACGGGACAATGATGACGCAACACATTCACATCAATTCACCCAAATTGAAGGCCTTGTCGTAGGCGAAAATATTAAAATGAGCGACTTGAAAGGCACTTTGGATTTATTCGCAAAGAAAATGTTCGGTGCAGACCGTGAAATCCGCTTGCGTCCTAGCTTCTTCCCGTTCACTGAGCCGTCTGTCGAAATGGATATTTCATGTTTCAAATGTGGCGGAGACGGCTGCAATGTGTGTAAGAAAACTGGTTGGATCGAGATTTTAGGGGCTGGTATGGTGCATCCGAATGTATTGCAGATGGCTGGCTATGACCCAGCGGCTGTAACAGGGTTTGCGTTCGGAATGGGGCCGGAACGGATTGCGATGCTGAAAAATGGCGTGGAAGACATCCGCCATTTTTATACAAATGATGTTCGTTTCATATCACAATTCCATCGGTCGGAAGCGTAAGGAGGAGAAGACATGTTAGTATCTACGAAATGGTTGAATGAGTATGTAAATATAAATGGAATAAACCCTGCAGATCTTGCAGAGAAAATAACACGTTCCGGAATCGAAGTAGATTCCATTATCGATCGGTCGCATGGCATGACGAATGTAGTTGTCGGATACGTAAAAGAATGTGTAAAACATCCTGAAGCCGACAAACTTAATATTTGCCAAGTTGATGTTGGGGAAGAAACAACGCAAATCATTTGTGGAGCTCCGAATATCGCACAAGGACAGAAAGTCATTGTGGCTCGACCGGGTGCTGTTCTTCCAGGTGGCATGAAAATAAAAAAAGCGAAACTCCGCGGTGAAGAATCGAATGGGATGATCTGTTCCCTTCAAGAGCTTGGCATCGAAGGAAAGCTTGTCGCTAAAGCATACGCTGAAGGGATCTATGTATTGCCACAAGACACGATTCCGGGTGAAAATGCACTTCCATTGCTTGGTCTGGATGACACTGTACTGGAATTCGATTTGACTCCTAACCGTTCAGATGCATTGAGCATGTTAGGCGTAGCTTATGAAGTAGGCGCGATTTTATCACAAGGGATTGCACTTCCAAAAATCGACTTTACAGAATCTGCGGAAAAAGCGGAAGACAAGTTGAAGCTGCGCGTTGATGCTCCTGCTGATAATCCGATGTACGTAGCAAAAGTCGTCAAAAACATTAAGGTTGCCGAGTCTCCGCTCTGGTTGCAAAATTATTTGATGGCAGCAGGCGTCCGTCCTCATAATAATGTTGTGGATATTACGAACTACGTTTTAATGGAATACGGCCAACCGCTTCACGCATTCGATTATGATCGACTTGGAACTGGCGAAATCGTCGTCCGTCATGCTGAAGAAGGGGAAAAGATTACGACATTGGATGATACGGAACGTACGTTAAATTCGCATAACTTAGTCATTACAAATGGCAAAGAGCCTGTAGCGATTGCCGGCGTCATGGGTGGAGCGAACTCGGAAGTTCATAACGGAACGACTACTGTTGTAATCGAATCGGCATATTTTGCACCGGCTTCGGTTAGACAGACTTCCAAAGAAGTTGGGTTGCGAAGTGATGCGAGCACACGCTTTGAAAAAGGTGTCGATCCAAACCGTGTCCAAGAGGCTGCTGAACGCGCTGCACAGCTAATGGCAGAACTTGCAGGCGGTGAAGTGCTATCAGGTTCAGTTATCGTTGACGAGCTTGACAAGACAGCCGAACGCATTACCATCTCACCGGACTACATCAATAGCCGCCTTGGCATGAAAATTTCGATGGATGACATGCTTTCCATTTTGGAGCGACTTAAGATTCCAACAGAAGCAATCAACGGTCAACTCGTCATTGAAGCGCCTACCAGAAGACAAGATCTACGGATCAAAGAAGATATCATTGAAGAAGTTGCCCGTATGTATGGATATGATGAAATTCCGAAAACACTCCCAGTGTCTGAATCCACTCCTGGAGGGTTGACGCCATATCAGGCTAAACGCCGCATCGTCCGCCAATTCCTTGAAGGGGCAGGACTATACCAGGCAATCACGTATTCATTGACATCGAAAGAGCAGTCACAGGCGTATGCTTTAGAGACGGCTCCAGTGACAGAATTGCTTATGCCGATGAGCGAGGAACGCAGCATTCTTCGTCAAAGCCTTATTCCGCATCTTTTGGATGCCACTACGTACAATGTCGCACGTCGAATCGATTCAGTAGCATTGTATGAAACAGGTTCTGTTTTCCTTGGGGAAGAAGAGGATGGATTGCCGCGGGAAGTAGAACATGTCGCTGCCGTTTTGACTGGCAAATGGGTCGACCATGCATGGCAAGGTGAAACGAAAAAAGTGGACTTCTTCGTTATGAAGGGGATCGTCGAAGGGATGATGGAGCGTCTCGGCCTTCTCGATGGATTAGCATTCGAACAGGCTGCTATCGACGGCATGCATCCGGGACGTACAGCAAACATTTTTCTTAATGGCGAGCGTATAGGTCTAGTTGGTCAAATCCATCCGACGGAACAGAAGAAACGTGATTTGAAAGAAACGTATGTGATGGAGTTAAATCTAGAACGGATCCTTTCTGTTGATACAGACGAACTCCTCTATGCTCCAGTTCCAAGATTCCCATCGATTTCCCGCGATATCGCGCTTGTTGTTGACAGTGGGACTTCTGCCGGCACGCTTGAAGCGATTATTCGCAAGGCGGGCGGGAAACTATTGAAAGACGTAAAGCTTTTCGACTTATACGAAGGGAATAATGTCGAAGAAGGCAAAAAATCACTCGCTTTCTCTATGACATACTTCGATCCGGAACGTACATTGACAGACGAAGAAGTCGTCAAAGCGCATGAAAAAGTATTGAACGCATTGACGAACGACGCAGACGCACAACTTCGTGGTTAATAAATATAGCTAACAAAAGGTCGCTTAGGAGAGTTCGCATCTCCATAAGCGACCTTTTATTTTTGTTTTTTTAAGTCGGCGATCTTTTTCGCCTTCTGTGCATTTGCAAAATGCCACTTCGTCATTGATTTCAAACTATCCTCACCGCTTTTTAATAAAATCTTCGCGGCAGCCTCATCGACAATTTTTCCAGCACCTTTCGGAAGAGCTACGCCTGCAATCAAACTTAACCGATCCATTTCCTCTAGAAATGCCACTCTCGCAATAATGGACGCTGCCGCCACAGCTACATGCAGTCCTTCCGCCTTCGTTGAAAACAGGACATTCTCCCGAATGATTTCCCGTGCGTTCTTAATATGATTATAATAAATCCCTCGTTCTGCAAATTGGTCGATCAAAATATAATCGGGTTTTATGCCATTCATCTTCCGTAATACATGCTTTAATGCCTGATTATGAAGCAGTGCTTTTATTTTGCCTTGCGACCATCCCTTTGCTTGCACTTCATTGTACTTTTCATTCGTTAAGGTAAGGACGCTGTGAATCAGTACAGCTTGCAAATCGGGAGCAATTTTACGCATATAATCATCAGTCAACTGCTTCGAATCCTTTACGCCTAATTCACGGACAAGCTCAATCTGCTCGGAGCTGACAAAGCAGGCTGCCACTGTCACGGGGCCGAAGAAATCACCGGTACCGGTCTCATCCGAGCCGATAACCGATAACTCGGAAAAACGGTCGGGCAAAGTCTCTCCTTTGGGAGTGGATTTTTTAGCCTCTGGCAGCCCATCAACGACTCCCCAAATCGATGCTTCACGCAACGCCCCTCCACCTTGAAAAAGTACCTTCCCGGATTTGTATGCCGTAATTGCAGCATCAGGCAGTTTTGCAGCAAACACAACCCCAGGTGCATTTCTTGATACTTTAAAAGCTGCGTAATGGGACATCAATTTCGCCATCTTTGCATTATCCAATTGAAGCACACTTTGGCTCATAAACTTCATCCTCTCCATCAAACGTATCTTTACTCATTGTACAATAATCCAAGATACCTGCATTAATTTATATAGACAACTCATCAAGAACACCTCCTTCTCTTTTCAACTAAATCGATTTCATGGTATGATTGAGTACAGAGTTTTTACATGGGAGGTTTCATCATTGGCAGACGAGCAAAAGACGCGCCTTGCAGTTGACATTTATGGACAGACATATACAATTGTCGGCAGTGAAACGAGCAGTCATGTTCGGCTTGTCGCATCGATGGTTGATGAAAGGATGAAGGAAATTAGCGCACGGAACCCATACTTGGACAGTGCGAAAATTGCCGTACTTACTGCTGTAAATAGTGTACACGATTATTTGAAAATGAAAGAACGTATTGAGCAATTGGAAGAAGAATTGAATAAGCTGAAGGGTTGACGGACGTATATGCTGGATTTATTAATCGTATTTCTCCTCTTAGGAGGATTGATCACAGGATTTAGACGTGGGCTAATCTTGCAACTGATCCACATGACTGGCTTCATCATCGCACTTATTGTTGCTTACATATATTACAAACCATTATCCGAAAAGTTTGTTTTATGGATTCCTTATCCCGGCGTTACGGCGGGTTCCAAGTTGAATTGGACAGTAGAGCAGCTAGATCTTGATCAGACATTTTATAGGTTATTAGCTTTTGTTATCATTTTTATTGCAGTGAAGTTTGCCTTGCAACTCATTGCATCCATGTTTGACTTTATTAAATTCCTGCCAGTTTTAGGTTTCGTAGCTCGTTTCGGAGGAGCTGCCTTAGGATTCGTAGAGTTTTATATCCTTATATTCCTAGTACTCTATCTATTGGCGATGCTACCGATTGATTTCATTCAAGAATTGATTGGAAAGTCGATTTTGGCAGATGCAATGTATGAGCATACCCCAATTTTCTCGGAAATGGTGAAAAATTGGTGGTATATTTACACTAAATAATTTGGAATACTTGCGGCTTCCCCCTTGGTTGGAGGGAAGCCTTTTTCAAAGAATACGATCGGAATGAATGGAGGAGTGGTTTAGTATGAATAAAAAAACAATCATTCGCACGTTCGAAAAAATTGCGCTCTATATGGAATTACTAGGGGAGAATCCATTTAAAGTTGGAGCGTTCCGGAAAGCGGCAAATGTTCTGGAACTCGACCCGAGAAGCCTTTCAGAAATGGATGATATTTTAAAACTGAAAGGGATCGGAAAGGGAACGGGAGCTGTCATCATAGACTTGCTTGAAAAAGGCGAATCTGATTTATTGAAAGAACTTGAAATCGAGGTTCCGAGCGGACTCATCCCGTTATTACGGATTCCCGGGCTTGGCGGTAAGAAGATTGCGAAGTTAAGGGAAGCACTTGGAATTGATTCCTTAGATTCGTTGCGGGCTGCTTGTGAGTCACATGAAGTGAGCAAAGTTCCAGGTTTCGGTAAAAAGACAGAGGAGAAGCTCTTGCAGGAAATCGAACTTCTAGGAACGAAAAAGGGGAAGCTGCCGGTTTGGCAGATTGAAACCATTGTAAAATCAATCGAAGCAGAAATGCGGGGAATTTCTGAAATCATTCGTTTTTCCGTAGCGGGAAGTTTTCGTCGTGCCAAGGAAGAAAGCAGCGATGTCGATTTCATTATCGTTACGGATGAACCATCCGTTGTTCGGGAAAAGCTGCTGGAAGTGCTGCCGATTGAAGAAACGGTGGCTGGAGGGGACGCTAAGCTGTCAGTCGTCCTTGATATGGCAGACCTCGTCGATGCAGATTTTCGTTTTGTGACAGAAGCGCAGTTTGCGACGGCATTGCATCATTTTACGGGGTCCAAAGACCATAATGTGAGAATGCGGCAAATCGCTAAGTCGAAAGGAATGAAAATTAGCGAATACGGCGTTGAAACGGAAGATGGGACTGTAAAAACGTTTGACTCAGAAAAAGAGTTCTTCGCTTATTTTGACTTGCCTTTCATTCCCCCTTCCTTGCGAATGGACGGGCGTGAAATCGATCGTGCGGATGAAATTGCCGGTCTCGTAACATTGGAAGATATCCGCGGCGATTTCCATATGCATACGACATGGTCGGACGGCGGATACTCCATCCGGGAAATGGTTGAGGCATGTCGGAAAAAGGGTTACTCCCACATGGTCATTACAGATCATACACACTATTTGAAAGTGGCGAACGGCCTTACACCAGAAAGGATTCGCAACCAGATTTCGGAAATCCGTAAGTTAAACGAAGAATATGATGATATCGAGATTTTCTGCGGAACTGAAATGGATATTTTGCCGGATGGCCGTCTGGATTTTGAGGATGATTTATTACAAGAACTGGATTTTGTCATTGCGTCAATCCATTCGAATTTTAACCAGTCACAAGAGCAGATCATGGAGCGGCTCCATGCGGCAATCAGCAACCCATACGTGAATATAATCGCTCATCCTACGGGACGGATTATCGGACAAAGAGACGGGTATAATCCTGATGTCCCTCAATTGATCGAATGGGCGAAGCAATACAATAAAATACTTGAACTAAACGGCAATCCGCATCGATTTGATCTGGCAATTGAGTACTTGGAAATAGCACAAAAAGCAGATGTTAAAATTGCCATTAATACCGACGCTCATGCAATAGATCAGTTGGAGCATATGGGAATAGGCGTTAAATATGCCCAAAAAGCTTGGTTGAAAAAAGAGACGGTCGTGAATACATGGCCGCTTGAAAAATTTATCCGAGAAATTATACGGAAGTGAAAGGAAGTGTAAGACATTGGAAAACCGTGTCTTAAAAACACTTGAATTTGATAAAATCCGAGACATTGTTGCAACTTACTGTACTTCGTCTGCTGGACGCACATATATGGAAAAATTAGTACCTGTCAGTGATTTCCAAGAGGTTGTCCGTTTGCTTGAAGAGACCGATGAGGGTCTTGCCATTCTTCGTGTTCGTGGAAATGTTCCGATGGGCGGAATCAGTGATATCCGTCCCCATGCAAAACGCGCCCAAATCGGAGGCGTGCTGAGCGCTTATGAATTGATGGAAACTGCCAATACAATACGCGCAAGTCGTATTTTACGACAGTTCATCGAATCGGTGGATGCTGATGAGGATATTGAAATTCCGCATTTTTTAGCAAAGAAGGAATCGTTACCGATACTTACAGTACTCGAACATGAAATAAACGCCGCGATTGACGATAACGGTCGGGTAGTCGACAGTGCTTCGGGCACGCTGAGATCGATCCGGCAAAGCTTGCGAATCCAGGAAGGCCGTGTGCGCGAAAAGCTTGAAGGATATACGCGCGGCCGGAATGCTGCAAAAATGCTGTCAGATTCAATTGTGACCATTCGGAATGACCGGTTTGTCATTCCCGTAAAATCAGAGTATCGATCACATTTCGGAGGAGTCATTCATGATATGTCTTCCTCTGGACAGACTTTATTCATCGAACCCGATGCGGTCGTCCAAGCGAATAATGAAATCCGTAATCTCAAAATGAAAGAGAAGGATGAAATCGAAAAGATTTTGCAAGAATTATCCGTAAAAGTTCAGGCTGTCGCCCATGATCTTTTCGTTTTAGTCGATGTGCTAGCTGAAATCGATATTATCCTTGCCAAATCTAAATTCGGGACAGCCCATAAATGCACAAAGCCCGAAGTGAATAATGAAGGGTATATCCGTCTAGCGAAAGCCCGACACCCATTATTGCCAATTGACCAAGCTGTTGCGAACACGATTGAATTCGGAAAAGAGATTACAACAATCGTCATTACGGGTCCGAACACAGGCGGAAAGACTGTTACATTGAAGACGGTTGGATTATGCACGTTGATGGCTCAAGCCGGTCTGCCAATTCCGGCATTGGATGGTTCGGAAGTTGCGGTCTTCGACTCTGTCTATGCCGATATCGGGGACGAGCAGTCGATTGAACAAAGTCTTAGTACATTTTCATCCCATATGGTGAACATCGTCGATATCCTGAAAAAATTCGATTCACGTTCGCTTCTGATTTTCGACGAACTTGGATCCGGAACCGATCCTCAGGAAGGGGCCGCATTGGCCATTTCCATCTTGGATGAAGTGCATGGGACAGGCGCCAGAGTTATGGCGACGACCCATTATCCGGAATTGAAGGCATACGGGTATAATCGTCCTGGAGTTGCGAATGCAAGCGTTGAATTCGATATAGATACGTTAAGCCCGACCTATCGGCTTTTGATCGGCGTACCGGGCCGAAGCAATGCGTTTGAAATTTCAAGAAGACTTGGCCTGCATGAACACGTCATCAAACGGGCAAAGAAATTCACGGGAACCGACCGTGGAGAGGTCGATTCAATGATCGCTTCCTTAGAGTCAAGCCGTGTCCAATCAGAAAAAGACGCCGAAAAGACACATGCATTGCTCATTGATACTGAAAACTTGAAGCGTGAATTAGAAACGAAGCTTGCTGAATTCGAGGAAATGAAAGAGAAGCTCGTCGACAATGCAAAAGAGAAAGCGAAAAAAATCGTGGACGATGCGCGAGTAGAATCGGAAGCGGTCATATCGGATTTGCGTGCACTCCGTCTCAATGTCGGTGCAAGCGTTAAAGAGCATGAACTGATCGAAGCGAGAAAACGATTGGAAGGCGTCGCACCTAAAGATAAAAAGAAAAAAGTTATTGCAAAAGCTGCTTCGCGTCCACTAGAGGTTGGCGATGAGGTCAAAGTGATCTCGTACGGCCAAAAAGGCACGCTCATCGAAAAAGTGTCTGCAAAGGAATGGATTGTCCAAATTGGGATTTTGAAAATGAAACTGGATGAATCGGTTCTTGAATATACAAAACCGGAGAAAATGAAGGATCCAGTAGTATCGGCCTCTGTCAGAGGAAGAGATTCACACGTCAAATTGGAACTTGATTTACGTGGTGAACGGTACGAAGATGCACTGCACCGGACAGAAAAGTATTTGGACGACGCCCTTTTATCCAACTACCACCAAGTATCAATCATCCACGGAAAAGGGACAGGAGCTTTGCGTCAAGGCGTCCAAACATACTTAAAAAAACACCCGCGCGTAAAAAGCTACCGCTATGGCGAAGCAGGCGAGGGCGGCCACGGCGTCACTGTAGTTGAATTGAAATAAATATTTTTCATTGCGATAATGAAACCTTTTTCGTTTTCATTCGTAAAGGGTAGATTAAACGAATGACAAAAGGAGCCATTCAAATGACAAACACAGGCTTTTGGAGCCATCCCCTCGTCGAAACAGCAGGCTACTTCAGCGTAGTAGTCCTCTGCCTAATACTTTCGATGGTACTTTTCGAAATAGTGACCAAATATAAAAACTGGGAAGAAATCAGGAAGGGAAACGTAGCGGTTGCCTTAGCAACCGGGGGAAAGATTTTTGGAGTAGCGAATATATTCCGCTACTCCATCGAACAGCATAACACCCTCCCGCAAATGATCGGATGGGGATTGTTCGGATTCGTTCTACTGGTTATTGCCTACTTTCTATTCGAATTCCTGACACCTAAGTTTAATATTGATAAGGAAATCGAAAATGATAATCGTTCGGTCGGATTTATTTCATTGACAATTTCTGTCGGACTATCATTTGTAATCGGTGCAAGTATTTCATAGGAGACTTGATATGGAAAGACTATCTAAAATACTACTCGTCGTTTGTGTTCTATTTATCCTAGTAGGAATATACTGGATGTTCACAAATACGCCTTGACTGAAAAATTGCCCAGTCAAGGCATTTTTTCTAGGAAAAAATAGTATTCTATTTGAAAGCGGATTCATTTATCGATATAATAAACAAAGAAGGAATTTTCTAAGTATTGGAATGGGAGAAGGGGGATATACAATGACGGATAAACCATGGCTGGATATGTATCCGGCAGAAATACCGAAAACGATCGACTATGATCGAATTCCATTGCAGGAGTTTTTGACTAAGTCCAGAAATAAGTTTCCTGAAAAAACGGCGATGCATTTCATGGGGAGAAATGTCAGTTATAAAGAGTTCCATGACTCAGCGCTGAAATTCGCAAACTATCTGAAGTCGCTAGGGATTGAAAAAGGGGATCGAGTAGCAATCATGCTTCCGAATTGCCCTCAAAGCGCGATTGCCTACTATGGCATTCTTTACGCAGGGGCCATCGTTGTGCAGACGAATCCGTTATATACGGAAAGAGAGCTAGCCTATCAAATGGCGGACTCTGGTGCAAAAGTAATCATCTCACTCGATATTTTATTTGGCAGGATTTCAAAAGTTGTCAAAGAGACTGAACTGGAACATATTATCATCACGGGCATCAAGGACTATTTACCCTTCCCAAAAAATATTGTGTATCCTTTCATTCAAAAAAAAGAGCACGGAATTGTTGTAAAGGTCGAGCATCGGGGAATGAACCATCTTTTTACTGAAATTATGAAAATAGCAAAGCCGGATCCAGTTTCATACGAATTCAATTTTGATGAGGATATTGCATTACTTCAATATACCGGTGGAACGACTGGCCCGCCTAAAGGCGTCATGTTGACGCATGCCAACCTCATTAGCAACGCGCAGATGTGCAACGCATGGCTCTATAAATGCGAAGATGGTGAAGAGACTATAATGGGGATCCTCCCGTTCTTCCATGTGTATGGAATGACAACTGTCCTAGTTCTCTCTGTCATGCTGGGCAATAAAATGGTCTTGATTCCTAAATTTGATTTTGATACAGCATTGAAAACGATTGATAAGCAAAAACCTACCTTATTCCCTGGGGCGCCGACAATCTATATTGGATTGTTGAACCACCCGCAATTATCCAAATATGATCTTTCATCCATCAAGGCATGCATTAGTGGTTCTGCAGCATTGCCGGTGGAACTTCAGGAAAAGTTTGAGAAAGTTACTGGTGGAAAGCTAGTAGAAGGGTATGGACTGACGGAAACGTCTCCAGTTGCGATTGCGAATTTCGTCTGGGAGGAAAGACGCGTCAAAGGATCAATCGGTGTTCCGTGGCCGGATACGGATGCTTGTATACTAGGGCCGGATTCAGCAGAGCCATTGCCAACCGGCGAGGTCGGAGAGATTGCAGTGAAAGGTCCGCAAGTAATGAAAGGCTATTGGAACCGACCGGAAGATACAGCCGAGACATTCCGAGATGGTTGGCTGTTGACAGGGGATTTAGGCTACATGGACGATGAAGGCCATTTCTATGTTGTTGATCGCAAGAAAGATATGATCATCGCAAGTGGATTCAATATCTACCCGCGTGAAATCGAAGAAGTGCTATACGAACATCCAGCTGTTGTTGAATGTGTTGTAGCAGGCGTTCCTGATCCTTACCGTGGGGAAACAGTAAAAGCTTATATTGTTCTAAAAGAAGGAGAAACAGTATCAGAAGAAGAATTAAATAAATATTGCAGAGAACAATTAGCATCGTTTAAAGTACCGAGGAAATATGAATTCCGCAAAGAACTACCAAAAACAGCGGTAGGAAAAATATTGCGTCGTACTCTTGTAGAGGAAGAGAAGAAGAAAATGCAGCAAGAAGTGAAAACTTCGTAAACGAAAGACTTGACGACAATCGAATAAACGATTAATATGAAAATATGAATGAACAGTCATTCATATTTTCTTCTTTTTGGTGGTGAAAATATTGAAACGCGATAAACCTAAATATAAGCAGATTGTGGATGCAGCTGTCATCGTTATTGCTGAAAACGGCTATCACCAGGCTCAAGTGTCGAAAATTGCGAAAGAAGCAGGTGTGGCTGACGGAACGATCTATCTTTACTTCAAGAATAAGGAGGAAATCCTTATCTCGGTTTTTCGGGAAAAGATGGGCGACTTCGTTGAAATCGTTAAAAATGCAATAAAGAAAGAGATTACAGCTACGGAAAAGCTTTATGAAATGATCGACAGCCATTTCCGTTGGCTTCATGGCGATCGCCACCTTGCCATTGTAACCCAATTGGAATTGCGGCAATCCAACAAAGACCTTCGGTACAGAATCAACGAGGTGCTCAAGGAATACTTGGTGTTGCTCGATTCTATTTTAAAAGAAGGAATTGAAAAAGGCGAATTTGACGAGAAGATCGATATCCGACTGGCCCGTCAAATGGTTTTCGGAACGATTGACGAAACAATAACGTCTTGGGTAATGAATGACCAAAAGTATGATTTATTGAAATTAGCACCTGAAGTCCATCGCCTTATATTGAATGGCATGAAATCCTAAAAATTAATTTCAGTTGTCCGTAACATAAGGCGAAGACGTATCTTGTATTTCCGGAAAGGATGGGGTCGAATGGAATTCTTGAAGTTTGCCATTGAAGATGGCGTCGCTTCCGTATCAATCAATAGACCGCCTGCGAATGCGTTATCAAGTGGTCTAATCCAGGAAATCGACAAAATGCTTGATAAAGTAGAAAATGACGATTCAGTTAGAGTCATCGTTCTTCACGGTGATGGAAAATTCTTTTCGGCAGGAGCCGATATAAAGGAATTTACAACAGTTACATCAGGAGAACAATTCTCTGAGCTAGCTTCTGCAGGTCAAAAAGTCTTCGAAAGACTTGAAAGTTTTCATAAACCGGTCATCGCTGCAATTCATGGAGCTGCTTTAGGAGGGGGACTTGAGCTTGCAATGGGCTGCCATATCCGTTTCGTAACGGAAAAGGCGAAACTGGGTTTACCTGAGTTGCAACTTGGTCTTATACCTGGTTTTGCCGGTACCCAACGATTGCCTCGGTATGTCGGGGTTGCAAAAGCTGCGGAAATGTTATTGACGAGCGACCCGATCAGCGGGGAAGAAGCCGTCCGATTCGGACTCGCAAATCATGCATTCACCGAAGATGAGCTACTCCCGAAAACAATGGAACTAGCAAAAAAGATTGCGAAAAAGAGTCCAATAGCAATGAAAGCTGCTCTTAGCATGCTTCAATATACAAAGCACCAGTCTTTCCATGATGGCGTTAAAGCTGAAGCTGATTCTTTCGGAGAAGTCTTCGTTTCAGAGGATGCCAAAGAGGGAATTCAAGCATTCATTGAAAAAAGGGAACCACAATTTAAAGGGAATTAAAAAGTCGAGGAGGTCTCTACTATGAACATTTATGCATTAGTAAAAAGGACATTTGATACTGAGGAGAAAATCGCTGTTTCGGGCGGTAAGATCGTTGAAGACGGAGCGGAATTCATCATCAACCCATATGACGAATATG
Source organism: Sporosarcina luteola (assembly GCF_007991495.1). Lineage (GTDB taxonomy): Bacteria > Bacillota > Bacilli > Bacillales_A > Planococcaceae > Sporosarcina > Sporosarcina luteola. Next base: position 94,041 of record NZ_BJYL01000006.1, read on the forward strand.
CAATTGAAGAGGCGATTCAAGTTCGTGATGCAAACGGCGGTGAAGTGACTGTCGTAACAATCGGAGACGAAGAAGCGGAAAAACAACTTCGCACCGCTTTGGCGATGGGTGCTGATAAAGCCGTTCTTATCAACACTGAAGATGATCTTGATGAGATGGACGAGTTTACTGCAGCAAAAATCATTGCAGAATACTTGAAAGACAAAGATGCAGATTTAATCCTTGCTGGGAACGTCGCAATCGATGGCGGTTCTGGTCAAGTAGGACCACGAGTTGCGGAACTTTTAGGCATCAATTACGTGACAACGATTACAAACCTTGAAATCGATGGCACTTCAGTAAAAATCGTACGAGATGTTGAAGGGGATTCCGAAACGATCGAAACATCGTTGCCATTGTTAGTCACTGCACAACAAGGATTGAACGAACCTCGTTATCCATCTTTACCAGGCATCATGAAGGCGAAGAAAAAGCCGCTTGAAGAGCTGGAACTAGACGATTTAGATATCGATGAAGATGACGTAGAAGCAAAAACGGAAACAATTGAAGTCTATCTTCCGCCGCAAAAAGCTGCTGGTCGCGTCCTTGAAGGCGACCTATCCGACCAAGTGAAAGAACTTGTTGAACTTCTGAACAAAGAAGCGAAAGTGCTTTAATTTGAATTTCATATCGTAACGGGAGGGACTCTATATGTCTAAAAAAGTGTTAGTACTTGGTGAAGCTCGAGAAGGAGCATTGCGTAACGTTTCTTTTGAAGCGATTGCTGCAGCTAAAACAATATCTGGCGGTGGAGAAATCGTCGGTCTATTATTCGGAGATTCAGTCCAATCTTTAGGAGAAGAAATGATCAAATTTGGTGCGGACCGTGTCATCACAGTTGAACATCCGCATTTGAAACATTATACATCAGACGGCTTCAGCCAGGCATTCATGGCTGTTTACGAACAGGAAAACCCTGAAGCCATCGTCTTTGGCCACACTGCATTAGGAAAAGATCTATCACCGAAGATTGCTAGTAAGCTAGCTTCAGGATTGATCTCTGACGTAACGGCAATCGAAGGAGAAGGGGACGATGCAGTATTCATCCGTCCAATCTATTCCGGTAAAGCATTCGAAAAAGTGAAAAGTAAAGAAGGTCTTCTTTTCATCACAGTTCGTCCGAACAACATCGCTTCACTTGAAAAAGACGATAGCCGTTCAGGTGATGTTTCATCGATCTCTGTCGATATTACAAATCTTCGCTCAGTCATTAGCGAAGTTGTCCGTAAATCTACAGAAGGCGTCGATTTGTCAGAAGCGAAAGTTGTTGTCGCTGGCGGACGCGGTGTGAAAAGCGCAGATGGCTTCGCACCACTTGAAGAATTGGCAAACCTGCTTGGCGGCGCTGTAGGCGCTTCCCGTGGAGCATGCGATGCTGACTACTGCGACTACTCATTACAAATCGGTCAAACTGGTAAAGTCGTAACACCTGACCTATACATCGCAGCAGGTATCTCAGGCGCCATCCAACATATGGCGGGGATGTCCAACTCAAAAGTAATCGTCGCCATCAACAAAGACCCAGAAGCAAACATCTTCAAAGTAGCAGACTACGGCATCGTAGGCGACCTATTCGAAGTCATCCCAATGATGATCGAAGAAATCAAGAAAATCAAAACTAATTAATTATTTTCTGGGCCCCTAGTAATCTATTAGGGGTCTAATTTATTTGTAGTTAAATAGCACTCCTGATTAGAGGATTCAGTTGCTTGGAGTGGAAAGCGGCGACTCCGGTGGGATTTAGCGCGAATGGTGAGACCCCGCAGGAGCGAAGCGACGAGGAGGCTCACCCGCGCCCCACGGAAAGCGTCCGCCTGGAACGGATAGCAACTGCCTTGTATAGCAGGACATATCATTAGGAGCAGATATTTCGCTCGTGCTAACCCATCATGCTATAATGCAATCATAGTTGGATTTACTAAAGGAGGAAATTACTAATGGCGATACTTCATGCTACTGACCAAGACTTTAAAGACCAAACTAAAGAAGGCTTAGTCCTCGTTGACTTCTGGGCAACATGGTGCGGACCTTGTAAAATGATTGCTCCTGTATTAGAAGAACTCGACGGCGACCTTAACGGAAAAGCGAAAATCGTAAAAGTCGATGTCGACGAAAACCAAGCAACTGCTGGTGAATACGGCATCATGTCAATTCCGACACTCGTTCTTTTCAAAGACGGCGAAATCGTCGACAAAGTTGTCGGTTTCCAACCGAAAGAACAACTTGCAGAACTGATCGAAAAACACGCGTAAGAATTCATTAGAAACCGGGAACCTTAACAGGAACCCGGTTTTTTAGTAGGTGAGAATGATGAATGAAATGATAGAACATAAATTATCGCTGCTCCCCGATTTACCCGGCTGTTATTTGATGAAAGATCGGCAAGGCACCATCATTTACGTGGGGAAAGCAAAAATCCTTAAAAACAGGGTCCGCAGCTATTTCACTGGATCGCATGATGCGAAGACGCAGCGTCTTGTCGGAGAAATAGTAGACTTTGAATATATCGTTACGTCTTCCGATATAGAGGCACTCATATTGGAATTGAACCTCATCAAACAACATGATCCAAAATATAATATCATGCTGAAAGATGATAAGACGTATCCGTACTTGAAAATTACCGCGGAACGGCATCCTAAACTAATTGTGACTAGACAATTAAAAAAAGATAAAGGAAAGTATTTTGGACCTTATCCGAATGCGACAGCGGCTCATGAAACGAAGAAACTCCTCGACCGTTTATATCCATATAGGAAGTGCCAAAAACTTCCGGATCGAGTTTGTTTATACTACCATTTAGGACAATGCCTGGCTCCATGCGTGAATGATATACCTATGGAAACGTATAAAGAAATGATAGATGATATCAGTCGCTTTTTGAATGGCGGATACAAAACTGTGAAAAAAGAACTGACCGAGAAAATGGCCGTTGCTGCTGAAAATCTCGAGTTCGAACGGGCAAAAGAGTACCGTGACCAGATTGCGAATATCGAAGCTGTCATGGAAAAACAGACGATGATGATGAATGACTTCACGGATCGTGATGTATTCGGATATGCAGTTGAAAAAGGTTGGATGTGTGTTCAAGTGTTTTTTGTCCGCCAAGGGAAACTGATAGAACGTGAGGTTTCTATATTCCCCCTTTATCAAGAACCGGAAGAAGAAATGCTTACATTCATCGGTCAATTTTACGGAAAGTCGGGTCATTTATTGCCGCGTGAGGTATTATTGCCGGAAGGCGTTGACCAGGAAATTGTCCATCAACTTTTGAATGTGAATGTTTATATTCCTCAGCGTGGGAAGAAGAAGGATCTTGTGAAACTATCCATAAAAAATGCACAAATTTCGTTGCGCGAAAAATTCCAACTTATTGAACGGCAAGAACAAAGGACGATTGGAGCTTGTGAAGAGCTTGGAGAAGCGATGCGTATTTCAACACCTTTACGTATTGAAGCATTTGACAATTCACATACCGGCGGGGTCGATCCGGTCTCTGCGATGGTGTCGTTCGTAGACGGCAGACCGAATCGCAAGGATTATAGGAAGTACAAAACAAGGACAGCCGCTGCACACGATGATTATGGCGCGATGCGTGAAGTGATTAGAAGACGGTATGTTAGGGTATTGAAAGACGATCTCCCCTTACCGGATTTAATTATTATAGATGGCGGTAAAGGACAAATGGAAATTGCCCGTGAAGTGATTGAGGACGAATTGGGGTTATCAATTCCGATCGCTGGACTTGCAAAAGATGATAAGCACCAGACGGCGCAGTTGTTATACGGGAATCCTATTGAGGTAGTGCCTTTGAAAAGGACGAGTGAAGCGTTTTATTTGCTTCAGCGGATTCAAGACGAAGTGCATAGGTTCGTTATAACGTTCCATAGACAACGAAGAGATGCGAATTCGTTGACTTCCGCTTTGGACGAGGTGCCCGGTGTTGGGCCAAAACGGAAAAAGCAGCTCTTGAAGCATTTTGGCTCAATGAAAAAAATTCGGGAAGCTACAGTCGATGAGTTGAATGAAGCGGGTCTACCTGTGAAAATTGCCGAAACGGTGAGTGAATACTTTAAAAAAGAAGAATTAAAATAAGGGCCCATCCTAAAGATGAGCCCATTTCGGTTGCTTGCATTAAATTGTTGTCTTCAAGTCCCATTTAACTTGGAATCGAATTTGGTTTTCTTTAAGAACTTTTTCTCCATAACATTCCGTTAGATAACCGTTGAGTTTTTGGAATTGTTCAGCGATGAACCCCGCCTCCAGCTGATAGGATCTGTTTTCAATCAAAGTTCGATCTTCAACGTGTAATAGAAATATCGCTTCGTCTTTTGAAATTTTCCCGGAAGTAAGTAGGCCCCAACCAGCCTCGGCGAAAAAGGCAGGCAGTTCATCTATGGAGAAAATGGGGAATTTCCGGGCGACTTCTTTCCCCGCCCAGTATAGGATATCATCTTCATGCTTGCCAAGGATATTAGGCAACACATGATCTCTTATAATTTCATAACCTAATCGGGTGGGGCTATCGATTATATGTTTATCCAAAGATTATGCAGTCCTTTCGGGGAAATCCGAATATTTGATGAACCTTTCGAAGATGTCCCGAAAAGTTCACATCATCTTGACCTCCTCAAAAGCGAGGAGTACAATGAACATGTTATCTTATTGTACCATGAAGAGGTATGTCGTCAACGGTCTTCATTTTGTATAAAACGTGACGACCATTTCTGACATACCTCACTAATAAGGGAGGGTAAAAGACTTGTCGAGAGAATCAGATTTTTACTTGCGCCGACTGCATTCATTGCTCGGAGTTATTCCGGTTGGGTTGTTCGTTACTCAACACTTGGTCGTCAACCATTTTGCAACGCGCGGTGAAGAAGCATTCAACACAGCATCCAATTTCATGGGGAACTTGCCGTTCGTCCTGTTTTTGGAATGGTTCATTATCTATATTCCATTAATGTTCCATGCGTTTTATGGCGTGTACATAGCTTTCACTGCGAAAAATAATGTCAAGCGCTACGGCACATTCCGTAACTGGATGTTCCTATTGCAACGTGTGACGGGAGTATTCCTCGTTATCTTCATTGCTTGGCATATTTATGAAACGAGAATTCAAAAGGCACTTGGCGCAGAAGTTGACTTCGATATGATGGCTAACATCCTGTCGAATCCATTCATGCTTGCGTTTTATATTGTCGGTGTCCTTTCTGCCACATTCCACTTGGCAAATGGCCTTTGGTCATTCGCTGTCACTTGGGGAATTGCGCAGTCACCAAATTCACAAAAAATCGTATCTTACATTACAATTTTAGCATTCCTAGTACTTTCGGTAATTGGCGTACAAGCGCTATTGGCATTCGTTGTCTGATAGCTCGATGAACTGCGTTACAAGAACATGTAAAATTTGAGGAGTGAAACAATAATGGCAAAAGGCAGATTGATTGTCGTCGGCGGTGGTCTTGCAGGCTTGATGGCAACTATCAAAGCTGCGGAAGAAGGAGTCGCTGTTGACCTATTCTCGCTCGTTCCGGTTAAACGCTCCCACTCCGTTTGTGCACAAGGCGGCATAAATGGTGCAGTGAATACAAAAGGTGAAGGCGACTCGCCGTATATCCACTTTGATGACACTGTATATGGAGGGGACTTCCTAGCGAATCAGCCGCCAGTTAAGGCGATGACAGAAGCAGCACCTGGAATCATCAGCTTATTGGATCGGATGGGTGTTACATTTAACCGTACACCAGAGGGACTCTTAGATTTCCGTCGTTTTGGTGGTACATTGCATCACCGTACAGCATTCGCTGGCGCAACGACTGGCCAACAGCTTCTATATGCATTGGACGAGCAAGTCCGCCGTCATGAAGTGGCTGGACTCGTTCAGAAATACGAACATTGGGAATTCCTAGGAGTCATTTTGGATGATGAAGGAATTTGCCGTGGAATCAAAGCACAAAACATGAAAAGCATGGAAATCAAAGCATTCCCTGGTGACGCAGTTATCATGGCTACTGGCGGCCCTGGAATTATCTTTGGTAAATCTACGAACTCAGTCATTAACACTGGTTCGGCTGCTTCCATCGTTTATCAGCAAGGTGCGAAATATGCAAACGGTGAGTTCATCCAAATTCATCCGACGGCAATTCCTGGAGACGATAAGCTTCGTCTGATGAGTGAATCAGCTCGTGGTGAAGGTGGACGTATTTGGACATATAAAGACGGTAAACCTTGGTACTTCCTAGAGGAGAAATATCCTGCTTACGGAAACTTGGTTCCCCGGGACGTTGCGACTCGTGAAATCTTTGATGTGTGCGTAAACCAAAGATTGGGCATCAACGGCGAAAATATGGTGTACTTAGATCTTTCTCATAAAGATCCACATGAGCTTGATATTAAACTTGGCGGAATCATCGAGATCTATGAGAAATTCACAGGCGATGATCCACGCAAATTGCCAATGAAAATTTTCCCGGCTGTCCACTATTCAATGGGCGGACTTTGGGTTGACTACGAACAGCATACAAGCATTCCTGGATTATTTGCAGCAGGTGAATGTGATTACTCCCAACATGGTGCGAACCGTCTTGGAGCTAACTCGCTTCTTTCCGCGATTTATGGCGGAATGCTTGCAGGTCCGGAAGCTGTTAAATATATGCGCGGTGTAAAACGAACAGCAGACGAACTGCCTTCTACACTTTTCGATGCAGCAATCAAGGACGAGCAGCAGAAGTGGGATGCAACGTTGAAAATGGATGGAACCGAGAATGCTTACATGCTTCATAGAGAACTCGGCGAAATCATGACTGAAAACGTAACGGTCGTCCGTTATAATGACAAACTTCAAGAAACGGATAATAAAATCCAAGAGCTTCTTGAGCGTTATGAAAACATTAGCGTTACCGATACGCAACTGTGGTCGAACCAAGGTGCGACTTTCACACGCCAATTGAAAAACATGCTTTATTTGGCTCGCGTTATCACATTAGGAGCGCTTAATCGTAATGAAAGCCGCGGCGCACATTACAAACCGGACTTCCCGAATCGTGATGATGAAAACTTCTTGAAAACGACAATTGCAGAATTTGACGGAAAATCTGCACCGATCCTTTCATATGAAGATGTGGATGTATCCTTGATTCCACCGCGTAAACGTGACTATTCCGCGAAGGGAGATTGACACAAATGAGTGAGCAAACAGCTGTCCAAGAGCAGCAAGTTGCAAGTAAAACAGTAAAGTTTGAAATTCAACGACAAGATACTCCTGATTCAAAACCATATTGGGAAAGCTTTTCAATCCCTTATAGACCGAATATGAACGTCATTTCCGCTCTTATGGAAATCCGTCGTAATCCGGTGAATGCCGATGGCAAAAAGACGACGCCGGTAAACTGGGATATGAACTGCCTTGAAGAAGTATGTGGCGCTTGTTCCATGGTGATCAATGGCCGTCCTCGTCAATCTTGTACAGCATTGGTTGATCAGTTGACGCAACCTATTCGCCTTGAGCCGATGAGAACGTTCCCTGTCGTCCGTGACCTCGTTGTCGACCGCGAGTTCATGTTCGACTCCTTAAAGCGAATCAAAGCTTGGATTCCAATTGATGGAACATACGATTTAGGAGAAGGGCCACGTATGCCTGAACGTAAACGTCAATGGACTTACGAATTATCCAAATGTATGACATGCGGTGTTTGTCTTGAAGCATGTCCTAACGTGAACGATAAATCGAACTTTATCGGACCGGCATTGTTGTCTCAAGTCCGTCTGTTCAACGCGCATCCAACAGGGGCGATGAACAAAGACGAAAGACTGCAAACAATTATGTCCGATGGCGGTATCGGTGAATGTGGTAACTCTCAAAACTGTGTTGTCGCATGTCCGAAAGGCATTCCGTTGACAACATCCATCGCAGCGATGAACCGCGCTACGACTGTTCAAATGTTCAAGAACTTCTTCGGAAGTGACCATATGGTTGACTGATTGATTTCAGTTCATTTACCCACTCTGCATATACTTGCAGAGTGGGTTTTATTTTGTTGTGTAGGGCAAGTCAAGAAGCAGTTGGAAAAGGCTATTGATGTTTAATAGTACTTTGCTATAATAAAAGAATGAATGTTCATTCATTTGAAGGGGAGTGGGGATGTTGAGAATTGGATATATTGAGGATTTAGAGAAATGGGCTGAAGAGTTCACCTTTTCAGTGCCAGTATCTGTCCGTTTTTCAGAAACGGATATGTATGGGCATTTAAACAATACAGTAACGTTCACTTATTTTGAATATGCTAGAATTGAATTTTTAAAACAAGTTGGCCATATGGCGGATTGGCTAGATCCAAAAGGTACGACAATTCCTGTAGTGGCGGATCTGCAATGTGATTACATGAAACAAGTTTTTTTTGATGAAAAACTGTCGATTTTTGTTAAAGCAGCGTCGGTTGGCAATAGTTCTGTAGACATTCATTACATGGCGAAAAACGCAAAAGAGAAAATCGTTTTTACGGGAAGAGGCTCGATTGTTCAAATTGATCGGACAACCGGTAAATCTGTTCCGTGGAGCGACGAGCAAAAATCGGCATTTTCCATATAAAATGATGAACGAGCCGGCACAGCCTAAACCATCTTCACATATTGTAAAGTGAACGTGGATAGGAGGGGGCGCGTCTTGACAGGAGAAATGAAAAACCGTTCTTTGCTGACAGCAAGGGAGCGAGAAATCTTTCATCTATTAGTGGATGATCATACGACGAAAGAAATCGCAGGACGGCTCGGCATTAGCGAAAAAACCGTCCGGAATCATATTTCTAATACCATTCAAAAATTAGGAGTATCCGGTAGGGCACAAGCGATTGTCGAATTATTGCGATTAGGGGAGCTGAAACTGAATTAGGCAATTGTCTTTGTCGTTCCATTTTTGAACGTCAAAGTTGAAGGCTGGACGTATAACCAGGCAGACTCAATTCCCTGAAATTCAGTGTTTACTTAGGACTCACTTAAAAAATAGTTGCGTTCTATGTTGAAAAAGGTGACAATAAGTAGATAGTATTCGTTTTCAGGGAGCTGGTATACGTGACGGAATACAATGGAGTAAATGTTGACGGGGCCGAAAACGTTGAAAAGGAACTTCGGTATATATCCGGGATTATTAAACAGCAAGGCCGAAAAATCTTAAAAAATTATACAATCACACCACCCCAATTCATCGCGCTCCAATGGTTATTTGAGCACGGTGATATGACGATCGGGGATTTATCCAATAAAATGTATCTGGCGTTCAGTACAACGACGGATCTTGTCGATCGCATGGAAAATAATAAGCTCGTCAAGAGGATTCGCGACGAACATGATCGCAGAGTCGTTCGTATACACTTATTGGGTGAAGGTGAACGTATTATTGAAGAAGTGATTGATAAACGTCAACAATATTTGAATACGATTCTTGAAGATTTTACAGAAGTAGAAATAAAAGAGCTTTCCCGTTTAATGACAAAACTGCATAAAGAGATGATCAAGGATTGAAAACACCGTATGATGCACCAATCGGGGTAATTGATTCCGGTGTCGGCGGATTAACCGTCGTGAAGGAAATGATTCGTTTTTTACCCGAAGAAACAATAATTTATATAGGCGATGATGCGCGTTGTCCGTACGGGCCACGTTCGGTCGAAGAAGTGAAGAAATTCACGATGGAGATGGCTGTGGCACTTTCTGATATGGGGATAAAAATGCTTGTAGTAGCATGCAACACAGCTACCGCGGTTGCCCTTGATGATTTGCGCAAGCATTTTCCTTTTCCGATTCTAGGCGTTATTGAACCGGGGGCGAGGGCTGCTGCTCTTGTATCGGCTACTCGAAAGATTGCCGTTTTAGGCACAGTTGGAACAATTCGTAGCGGCGCTTACGAAAATGCCATTTCCGCCATTGCGGCTGACACGGAGATTTTCCCGCTTGCTTGTCCGGAATTCGTTCCTCTCGTTGAAAGTGGTCAATATAAACGAATGGATATTAGCCCGATTATGAAAAAATCTTTAGAGCCGATTGCCAAATCGAAATTTGACACGGCGATATTAGGCTGTACGCATTATCCGCTTCTACTTAACCATATCCAAGAGCAATTACCGAAGAACGTTACAATTGTATCTTCAGCATATGAAACAGTCATGGATGTGGAAAGGACTTTAGCAGACCTTGGCATTGCCAACAACATTGGTAAAAAGAGTGAACCTATTTTCTTTACAACAGGGAAGTTGGAAGATTTTATCTCAATCGCATCCGATTGGCTTAAAATTGAAAGTCCCGATGTCAGACATATTGTTCTTTAAAGCCCGGAAGCCAATATAGGCATCCGGGTTTTTGCTTTGATGAAAATGTGTATGGTAAGATGGATGCTGAATTTAACTAGTGGAGGGTATCCGAAAATGAGACATGATGGAAGAACTGCAGAAATGGGAAGGCCGGTTACGATTGAAAAGGATTATCTAATACATCCAGAAGGGTCTGTTTTGATTTCAGTCGGAAACACAAAGGTTATTTGTACGGCAACCATTGAGGAAAGGGTTCCACCGTTTCTTAGAGGGAGTGGACAAGGCTGGGTGACTGCGGAATATTCGATGCTTCCCCGAGCGACTGGCCAAAGGACGCAAAGGGAATCCTCGCGCGGAAAAGTTGGCGGCAGGACGATGGAAATCCAACGCTTAATTGGACGAGCGATGCGTGCTGTGACAGATTTAACAGCACTCGGCGAAAGGACTGTCTGGATCGATTGTGATGTTATCCAAGCGGATGGAGGAACACGAACCGCTTCGATTACTGGGGCATTTGTTGCAATGTGCATAGCTGTTTCGAAATTGACGGCAGAAAAGGGATTGAAGAGTTTCCCAATCCGCGATTTTCTTGCGGCAATCAGCGTAGGGAAAACGGAAGACGGAATGCTTATCCTGGACTTGGATTACCCAGAAGACTCCGAAGCGGCAGTCGATATGAACGTTGTCATGACGGGTGCAGGTGAATTTGTCGAATTACAGGGAACAGGAGAAGAAGCGACATTCACAAGGCAGGAAATGAATGATCTTGTCGAACTCGCTGAATTGGGCATAGGGCGCCTTATCGAAATCCAACGTGAAGTGCTTGGCGATATTGCTATGAACATCGGACGGAAGGAAGGCGAGCAATCATGAAAAAGGTGCTCATCGCTACAAACAACAAAGGGAAAGCAAAAGACTTTGAAGCACTTTTCAAACCGTTCGGCATCGAAGTTTTAACACTTAATGATATCGAACAAGACATCGATGTAGAAGAAACAGGAGTGACGTTTGAAGAAAATGCCATCCTGAAGGCTGAAACGGTTTCAAAACTATTGGGTGTCATGGTGATTTCGGATGACAGCGGGCTCGAAATCGATAAGCTCAACGGCGCTCCAGGCGTCTATTCAGCGCGTTATGCCGGTTCTTTGAAGAGTGATGAGGCAAATATCGAGAAAGTGCTAACAGAGCTTCAGGGAGTGCCTGAGACGGAACGTACGGCGCGTTTCCGATGCGTCCTTGCTGTGGCGGGTCCGAATCAGAAGACCGTAACATTTTCGGGCAGCTGTGAGGGAAGAATCCTCACTGGAAAAAGGGGCACTAACGGTTTCGGCTATGACCCGATTTTTTATTTGCCGCAAATGGATCGTGCGATGGCTGAATTGTCACCTGAAGAAAAAGGTCAGATTTCGCACCGTGGGGCAGCTCTGCAGCAACTGAAAGAGCATTTGCCACAGTTGATGGACTCGTTCGGTGATTCCCAATGAAGATCATTGTGATGAGCGATTCGCATGGTGATAAGGAGACGGTGAAAGCCGTTTCCGCGTTGCCGGCGGATGCTCTATTTCATTGTGGGGATAGTGAGCTGTTGGCGGAAGATCCGTTATTGAGTGGCATGCATATAGTAAGAGGGAATTGCGATAGGGACGTTGGGTTTCCGAAATCCCTTATCGTTGAGGTAGGAGGCAAAAGGGTAGTGATGGTCCATGGCCATGAACATGATTGCAAAAGGACACTATTGCCGTTGTATTATACTGCCCGTGAACATCAGGCAGACATCGTGCTTTTCGGCCACTCCCATTTGTATGGTGCGGAAATGAAAGATGGCATCCTATTCCTCAATCCTGGCAGCACCTTGCTTCCACGGGCAGGCAATGAACCGACATTCGCGGAAATTGAATGGGATCATGACGAAGCAGGTTATAAAATTTCGTTTAAAAATCTTAGATTAGAAATCATTGATTCGACAGAATTAAAAAATATCGCAAATTAGCGTTGACTTTTCCAATAACCCTGCCTATAATAATATTTGTCGTTGGCAATCGTTGGTTGCTAATTACTTGTCTCAGTAGCTCAGTAGGATAGAGCAACAGCCTTCTAAGCTGTGGGTCGGGGGTTCGAATCCCTCCTGGGACGTTTGAATAATGTGGAAGTGCGGTCATAAATGCTGAAGAACATTCAGTGTTTATGACCGTTTTTACATATAGTAGATTCGGTATATGCGTGCATGTTGTTCATTTAAGCGTCTTTACTGGCTTTTATGCGCAATTATGACCTTTTATGATTATTTTATTTGATTTATGCGCTTCTAAAGGCATTTATGCGTAATTGGGAGAAGATGCTGCTGATGTAGAAGTTTATTGTAAGGGATCAGTTTATTTCCATTCCTATAGGGAAATCTTAGGGGGAAGAATCGAAAATTACAAGTCGTCTCTAAGGATTGAAGCGGAAGGCGGCGACTCCTGGGGGATAAGCGGGACAGGTGAGACCCCGCAGGTAGCAAAGCGTAGCTGCGCGGACGAGGAGGCTCACCGCCCGCCCCCCCCCCCC
>NZ_BJYL01000007.1 GCF_007991495.1 Sporosarcina luteola
CCCCCCGGAAAGCGTCCGCCTGAAGCGGAAATCCGTTTATATGAACACTTACTATTTGTTTTACGTATGACCGAATATTTCATTTCCGAATTGAAAATGCTATATGCTATAGTGGATAAGGGAAAGAAGGTGAGACCAATGAGACATCGATATGGAAGGATATTAAAAAAGGATAATGTAGTTGTGTTCCCTGGATCTATGGAGCAACTCATTGAAAAAGGGTTGGACGCAGTCGAAGATACGGAATACGCAGAGGCTGTGGCGGCTTTTAAACAAGTTTATCGTTTTGATCCCGACAATGCTCGGCTGTTAGCCCCTTATGCAGTTGCATTATATGAAACGAAAGACTTTGAAAAGGCGAAAGAAGTGGCTGCCAAATTACTCCATAGCGGTACGACAGAATATCTTGACGCTATGGAACTGTATTTAGCAATTAGTATCCAATTACAGCATTACGAAGAAGTCGAAATGACAATTGATGCTCTCCTCGACGAAGACATCGTACCGCCAGATATGAAAAAGAAATTCAAATATTTACAGGATCTGAACGAAAGACTGTCCTCTAGATATAGTCGTGAAGATGAAGAGCCGAGAGTATTGGTTGATGTCTTCACCTTCGAAGAATTCATGGGAAAAACAACTGAAATTCAACAAGAAATGCTAGCTGCTTTTGAAAAATGTGAATTGGATGCGGCTACGAAGAAGCTTCTTTGTCACATAGTCGAAGAAGAGGAATTACATCCGATGGTGATTTCATATGCACTTGTCCTTTTAAGAGATGCGGGTTACGACGAGGGAGTCATCGTTCCAAAATTCGGTATAGCGAAACTTGTGATCCCTGTTGAGCTTGAACTTCCAGGCCAAGATGATCGTTCTATTGAAGTAGTCGACAACATAAGCAAGCTTTATGAAAAGGATCCTTCGCGCATGCAATTGGCGATCGACGCAAGTCAGCGATATGCAATTTTCGCCTATCCATTCACTTGGGAAGGATATTCGACTGAGGAAGTCGCTGATGCATACAAACAATACATAGAGAGCATGTTCACAGGGGAACCGATGGAAGTTACAGATTTGAATTCTTTAATCAGATACGTTGATGGGCTAACCGACGAAGAGGTTCATTAAATCTGTTGAAAGATCGAAAGACTATGATATACTGTAAGGGTTGTAAATTGAGTATTAACGTGCGAAAATATACTGGTCATAATGATTCGGAGGGTTTTAATAATGTCAGTTAAATGGGAAAAAGAAGAAGGAAACAAAGGGACACTTACAGTTGAAGTTCCTGCAGAAACAGTAGACGCTGCACTTGACGCAGCATTCAAGAAAGTCGTTACAAAAGTACAGGCGCCAGGTTTCCGTAAAGGTAAAATGCCGCGTAAAATGTTCGAAAGAATGTACGGCGTTGAATCACTTTATAATGATGCATTAGACATCATTCTACCTGAAGCTTATTCAAATGCACTTGATGAGGCTGATGTAGAGCCGATTGCACAACCAGAAATCGAAATCGATGAAATGGAAAAAGGCAAAGCGCTTGTATTCAAAGCGCATGTTACATTGAAGCCTGAAGTTAAACTAGGCGAATATAAAGGCCTTGAAGTGACACGTCAAGAAACAGAAGTTACTGACGAAGAGATTGAAGAGCAATTGAAAGATCGCCAAAAGGCTCTTGCTGAAATGGTCGTTAAAGAAGACGGTGCTGTTGAAAATGGCGACACAGTCAACTTGGACTTTGAAGGATTCGTTGATGGCGAAGCTTTCGAAGGGGGCAAAGCAGAAGGATACGATCTTGAAATCGGATCTGGTTCATTCATCCCTGGATTTGAAGAGCAAGTTATCGGCATGAAACAAGGCGAAGAAAAAGACGTCGAAGTTTCTTTCCCTGAAGAATACCACGCTGCAGAATTAGCTGGAAAGCCTGCTGTATTTAAAGTGAAAGTACATGAAATCAAGTCGAAGGAAGTTCCTGAGCTTGACGACGAACTTGCAAAAGAAATCGACGAAGAAGTTGAGAGTCTTGAAGCTCTTCGTGCAAAAATGAAAGAACAAACGACTGAAGAGAAAAAAGGCGCATCTGCAACAGCTTTACGTGATGATCTCGTAGAAGCTGCCGCAAGAAACGCTGAAATTGATATTCCTGAAGTAATGATCGATTCTGAAGTGGATCGTATGATGGATGAGTTCGGACAACGCCTTCAAATGCAAGGTATGAATCTTGAACTTTACTTCCAATTCTCCGGTCAAGATGAAACAGCTTTACGTGGACAAATGAGAGACGACGCACTTAACCGCGTACGTGTTTCACTTACACTAGAAGCAATCGGCGCTGCAGAAGATATTAAAGTAACAGAAGAAGAAGTTAATGCAGAGCTTGAAAAAATGTCAGAGCAATTCGGCATGGAAATTGACCAAATCAAAACGACTTTAGGCGGAACTAAGGTCCTTGAAAACGACTTGAAATTCAACAAAACAGTTGAATTCCTCGTTGAAAACGCAAAAATCACTGAATAATTGTAGATGAATTATACAAGGTGCGGTTTTCCGTACCTTGTTTTTCATAGGTGTAATATGCCCGATGGGAAAAGATGATAAGTTCTAATTAGTTGATTATAAGCGGGGAATCTTGTAAGATTGTCACTTGAATAGGGGTGAGCTTGATGTTCAAATTTAATGACGAAAAAGATAATCTAAGTTGTTCTTTTTGTGGGAAAAACCAGGACCAAGTGAGGAAACTTGTCGCTGGTCAAGGTGTTTATATTTGTGATGAATGCGTTGAACTATGTGCAGAAATCGTCGAGGAGGAAGTAGGCCTAGATGAGCACTTCGAGCTGAAGGACGTTCCGAAACCACGTGAAATCCAAGGCATACTTGATGAATATATTATTGGCCAAGATCGAGCAAAGAAGTCTTTGGCTGTAGCTGTTTATAATCATTACAAGCGGATTAATACGAATAGCAAGGTAGATGACGTAGAAATCGCTAAATCCAATATCGTATTGATTGGACCTACTGGTAGCGGTAAAACGTTATTGGCCCAAACTTTGGCACGTATATTGGATGTTCCTTTCGCAATTGCGGACGCAACTTCTTTAACGGAAGCCGGATATGTCGGTGAGGATGTGGAGAATATCCTATTGAAGTTAATTCAAGCTGCCGATTTTGATATTGAACGAGCAGAAAAAGGAATTATTTATATCGATGAAATCGATAAGGTTGCCCGTAAATCAGAAAATGCATCGATCACTCGTGATGTTTCTGGTGAAGGTGTACAACAAGCGTTGTTGAAAATTCTTGAAGGTACTGTAGCAAGCGTTCCACCTCAAGGAGGGCGGAAGCATCCGCACCAGGAATTCCTGCAAATCGACACGACAAATATCCTTTTCATCGTCGGTGGTGCATTTGATGGTATGGAAGAAATCATTAAGCGCCGTACGGGGCAAAAAGTGATTGGATTTGGAACGAATACGGAAGAGGCGACAGGTGAGGAAGCATCATTGCTTTCAAAGCTGATCCCGGAAGATTTGCAGCGCTTCGGACTAATTCCGGAATTCATTGGCCGGTTGCCGGTTATTGCAACACTTGAGCCTTTAAGCGAAGACACGCTCTATCAAATATTGACGGTTCCTAAAAATGCCATCGTTAAACAGTATCAAAAAATGGTTGAACTGGATGGCGTTGAATTACGGTTTGAAGAAGATGCTCTTCTTGAAATTGCTAAAGAAGCGATTGAGCGCAAGACGGGTGCCCGTGGATTGCGTTCCATCATCGAAAACATCATGTTGGATATTATGTACGAACTGCCATCGCTTGATGAAGTTACAGAATGCATCATTACGAAAGATTCCGTCCTGCAGAAATCAAGCCCGATTTTGTATCGAGAAGATGGGACACAGCTGGATCTCGATCAAGAGAAGAACACGGCATGATAATTGGAGGAATAAAGCCGACTCCGGCGATGCGATCTTTTCGCTCATCGGTTGTCGGCTTTTTCCACCTTATATGAACATAATAATTGGACATACATAACTTATGGAGGTGGCTTCCGCTTGCAAAATCTTAAAATGCAAAACGTACCTTTATTACCTTTGCGCGGGTTGTTAGTTTACCCGACGATGGTTTTACATATTGACGTCGGGAGAGAGCGCTCCGTCTTTGCGGTCGAACACGCAATAGCGAATGATAATTTAATTATGCTGGCTTCCCAAAAGGATACTGCTGTTGAAAGTCCGGATGCTGATGATCTTTACAAAGTCGGTCTATTGGCACATGTGAAATCGTTGACAGCCCTAAACAACGGTACATATCGTTTGTACATCGAAGGTATTGAGCGGGCAGAATGGTCGAATTATGAGGAAGCGGATTTATATCCAGTCGTTGACGTCGTAAGGATTCCCGATGATACACGTACTGATGCAGAAAGTATTGCACTTATGCGTGCTTTACTGCCGTATTTCGAAACGTTCACAGCTTATTCGGGGAAAGTATCTGAAGAGACATTCGATTCGATCGCATCCATCGAAGAACCGGGAAGGCTGGCCGATATGGTCGCTTCACATCTTCCATTGAAGCTCTCAGCAAAACAGGAAATACTTGAAATTACTGATGTGAAAAAGAGACTGGAATTTCTAATTGCCAAACTTCATGATGAACAAGCAATTCTTGAACTGGAACGTAAAATCAATAATCGTGTGAAAGAAGCGATGGAGCGTACACAGAAAGAATTTTATTTGCGTGAGCAGATGAAAGCGATCCAGAAAGAACTTGGCGATAAAGACGGAAAGAATATAGAAATTGTGGAGCTAACCGAAAAGATCGAGAAAGCTGGCATGCCTGAAAATGTAAAACAGGCTGCATTTCGTGAGCTTGATCGATATGAAAAGGTGCACTCAGCATCAGCTGAAAGCGGAGTTATCCGAAATTATATCGATTGGCTAATCGCGTTGCCATGGTCTGTCGCTTCGAAGGATCAATTGGACATTAAAAGATCCGAAACGATATTGAACCGTGATCATGAAGGGTTGGAATCCGTAAAAGAACGGATATTGGAATATTTGGCTGTGCGTCAAATGACAAACTCTCTTCGTGGACCGATCCTTTGCCTGGACGGACCGCCTGGTGTCGGTAAAACGTCATTGGCACGGTCCATTGCGGAGTCATTGGGACGGAAATTTGTCCGGATTTCACTTGGCGGCGTCAGGGATGAATCTGAAATACGCGGACATCGTCGTACGTATGTTGGTGCGATGCCTGGCCGCATCATCCAAGGTATGAAAAAAGCCGGAAAAATCAACCCCGTTTTCCTACTGGACGAAATTGATAAAATGTCTAATGATTTCAGGGGGGATCCTTCCTCTGCGATGTTGGAAGTGCTTGATCCTGAACAGAATTCCACATTTAGTGATCATTATATAGAGGAACCGTATGATTTATCGGATGTTTTATTCATTGCTACTTCCAATGATCTAAGCTCCATTCCTGGCCCTTTAAGAGACCGGATGGAAATTATCTCGATACCGGGCTACACAGAAATCGAAAAGCGTGCCATCGCGAAAAACCATTTAATCCCTAAACAATTGAAGGAACATGGCTTAACGAAGTCTCAAGTGCGCTTCAATGATGAAGCGATTATGAATATTGTCCGGTATTATACACGTGAAGCGGGTGTGCGTGGTTTGGAACGCGAAATCGCCCGGATTTGCAGAAGAGCGGCAAAGCAGATTGTAACTGGGGAAAAGAAAAGTGTCACAGTCAGTTCGAAATCGCTTGAAACACTGTTAGGGAAAAGAAAGCATAGCTTTGGACAAGCGGAGAAGAAAAATCAAATTGGCGTAGCGACCGGGCTAGCTTACACGACCGTAGGCGGAGATACGCTTCAAATTGAGGTTTCATTATCACCTGGAAAAGGTAAATTGATACTGACAGGAAAATTAGGAGATGTTATGAAAGAATCCGCGCAGACTGCACTGTCCTATGTCCGGTCGAAGGCGGAAGAATTCAATATTGATCCAGATTTCCATGAATCAAGTGACATCCATATACATGTCCCAGAAGGAGCCGTGCCGAAAGATGGTCCATCGGCGGGAGTGACGATTGCAACGGCTTTAGTTTCATCGTTGACGAAGCGCCCGATTCGCCGTGAAGTAGGAATGACAGGAGAAATTACACTTCGGGGCAGGGTTTTACCAATTGGCGGAGTGAAAGAAAAGTCGTTAAGTGCACATCGCGCAGGGCTTACAACAATCATTTTACCAGCGGCGAATGAACGAGATATTGAAGATATACCAGAAAGTGTACGTAGTGAGCTGACATTCAAGCTTGTTTCGGATGCTGAAGAAGTTTTAGCGATTGCATTGGAGGAGGCACCCGAATGAAAGTGAACCAAGTTGAAATGATTATGAGCGCAGTGAGGCCGGAACAATACCCAGATGACGGCTTCCCAGAATTTGCGTTAGCAGGACGCTCAAATGTTGGGAAATCATCATTTATCAATAAAATGATCGGACGAAAAAGTTTGGCTCGCACTTCCTCAAAACCAGGAAAGACTCAAACGTTGAATTTTTATAAAATCGAAGAAAAACTTTTTTTCGTCGATGTTCCGGGATACGGTTATGCAAAAGTTTCCAAGTCGGAGCGGGAAGCATGGGGGAAAATGATTGAGAGGTATTTGACAGGCAGAGAACAGCTGCGTGCAGTCGTCCTCATCGTCGACCTTCGTCATCCGCCAAGCAAAGATGATTGCATCATGTATGACTTTTTGGGACATTATAATCTCCCGACAATCGTCATTGCGACGAAAGCAGATAAAATCCCTAAAGGCAAGTGGGAAAAGCATAAGAAAATTGTCAAAGACACTTTGCACATGCGCGCCGGCGATCCGTTAGTCCTCTTCTCCTCTGAAAAAGGGATCGGAATGGACCAAGCCTGGTATGAAATAGAAAGCAGAATGTAATGCATCTTTTACGTGAATGATGAGAAACCTAAAGTAGAGGAGGAATTTTATAATTCACCCTCTGCTTTTATTTTTTCACTCACATTAATTATAATCATTATAAAAACTACAGACAAACCATTGATAATTCAAGAGTTAGTCACAAACTTTAACTGAAAAACAAAAGGAAATATGTTATAATCGGATATGTTAAAAAGAACGGGAGAGGTGTGAACACCTAATGTATACAATCGTGGTCGGTGTCAACCACCGGACGGCTCCAGTAGAAATCAGAGAAAAATTATCGTTTGCTGAAGATCAATTGTCATCAGCAATGCAAGCTCTTCAAAAAGAAAAGAGCATATTGGAAAACATTATCATTTCTACATGTAATCGTACCGAAATCTATGCAGTAGCCGACCAAACTCATACAGGCCGCTACTATGTAAAACGATTTTTAGCGGATTGGTTCAAAATGGACCTGGAAGAATTATCGCCTCATTTACTTATATATGAAAACGATGCAGCAATCGAACACTTAATGAGAGTCGCTGCAGGAATCGATTCAATGGTCCTCGGCGAAACGCAAATCTTAGGACAAGTCCGGGACAGCTTTCTAAAAGCACAGGAAATCGGCACGACTGGCACAGTCTTTAATGAATTATTCAAAAAGGCCATTACGCTAGCGAAACGTGCCCATTCTGAAACAGCGATTGGAGAAAATGCTGTATCCGTTTCCTACGCTGCAGTCGAACTCGGAAAGAAGATCTTTGGTTCATTGAAACATAAACATATCGCCATTCTCGGTGCTGGAAAGATGGGCGAATTGGCAATTAAAAACTTGCACGGCAGCGGGGCGGGTAAGGTCACCGTTATCAATCGTACGTTAACGAAAGCAGAAGCGATGGCTCAGCAATTCGGCGGGGTTGCAAAGCCAATGCAAGAATTGCAATGCACTTTGTTGGAAGCCGATATATTAATCAGCTCAACAGGCGCATCCGATTTTGTCATCGATTTTGAATTGATGCAGTTTGTTGAAAAACTTCGAAAAGGGAAACCAATTTTCATGGTGGACATTGCAGTGCCCCGTGACTTGGACCCTCGCATCGGAGATTTGCCAAATGTATTCCTTTACGATATTGATGACTTACAAGGAATCGTTGAAGCAAACTTGGCAGAACGTAAACGTGCAGCCACTGAGATCGGTTTGATGATTGAAGGGGAAATCGTCGCGTTTAAAGAATGGATTGCGACTTTAGGAGTAGTACCGCTCATATCCTCATTGCGGGAAAAAGCCCTTACAATCCAGGCAGAGACGATGGAGAGCATCGAAAACAAAATGCCGAATTTAACTGAACGTGAAAAGAAAGTATTAAATAAGCATACCAAATCAATCGTCAATCAATTGTTGAAGGAGCCGATCCTTCAAGCGAAAGAGCTAGCGATGGACAGCAAGGCCGAAGAGAAATTGGCTTTGTTCAAACAGATCTTTGGTCTAGTTGAAGAAGCGGAAGAATTGGATTTGCGTCGATCGGAACATGAGACACGCAGTGAAAACGCAAGACCTACAATTGGACAACCTGATTTGACATTTTGATTTTAATCGCATTCATCCCGCGAGTTCAAAAGTCGCGGGATGAATGCTGATAATACCTTGACACAGGGTCGGCAAAAAGATTGAAATGATTTTTATCTTCTCGTGAAAGGCAGAGGTTGCCTCATGGCCGAAATGACTCTGGCGAGATTCCATGAAGTGATTATCGTCCTTTATGCGGTTAGTCTTGTATTTTATTTCATTGACTATTTGAATAGTAATAAAATCGCACATCGTAGTGCTTTTTGGATTTTGTCTGTCGTCTATATGATGCAAAGTGGATTCCTCATAGCGCAAATAATAGAAACACAGCGATTTCCGATCCTTTCCCTATACGAAGGGATCTATTTCTATGCTTGGCTGCTAATTTCATTGTCGATGATTCTTCAAGTGTTTTCGAAAGTGGGATTCGCCGTCTTCTTTTTAAATGTCATCGGATTCATTTTCATGACAATCCATACATTCGCTCCCTTGCAGATTGAAAAATCTCCGGTTGGCGAATCACTCATTTCCGAGTTGCTTTTCATCCACATTACATTTGCCATTTTGTCGTACGCGGCATTTGCGATGTCATTAGTTTTTGGGATTTTATATTTACTTGTTTATAAACTACTGAAAAAGAAGAAATGGACGAAGCAGTTCGGTCGGCTGCCTTCACTTCACCAATCCATGACGGGGATGAAAGTATCGATCTATACAGGAATACCCTTATTGTTCATCAGCCTTGTTTTAGGAACGCAATGGGCATTTATCGCATTAGATGATTGGGTGTTGTCCGATATTAAAATCATCGGGTCATTCCTCGTTATTATTCTTTATAGTTTACTATTGTTTTTGCAAAGAAACGGAAAGTTGAAAGTGAATGATTTTGCTTGGGCGAACATCTTCGCTTTTCTTTTTGTCATCATTAACTTTTTCCTTGGAAGCAGATTGTCACAATTCCATTTCTGGATTTAACTTAACAGCGGAAGGAAGATCAGATTGAGAAAAATCATCGTAGGTTCAAGAAGGAGTAAGCTTGCTTTGACGCAAACGAATTGGTTCATTGACCAAATGAAAGCTGCAGGCGCACCATTTGAATTCGAAGTGAAAGAGATTGTCACAAAAGGAGACAAAATTCTCGATGTCATGCTTTCAAAAGTGGGGGGTAAAGGGTTATTCGTCAAGGAAATACAACAAGCCCTTTTCAATAAAGAAATCGATTTCGCCGTCCATAGTATGAAGGATATGCCAGCAGTTCTTCCTGAAGGGCTGACAATCGGATGTATTCCACCACGGGTCGATCCTCGGGATGCATTCATCTCGAACGGCCATGTTAAATTCATGGACTTGCCTGTAGGAGCAATTGTCGGTACATCGAGTTTGCGCCGCAGTTCGCAACTATTATTGTTGCGTCCTGATTTGGAAATCAAATGGATCCGCGGTAATATCGATACACGATTGCAAAAATTGCAGGACGGGGAATACGATGCGATCTTGCTTGCGGCTGCCGGATTGAAACGGATGGGCTGGAGTGATGATGTCGTTACTGAGTATATGTCAGTAGAAGACTGTGTCCCTGCTGTTGGACAAGGGGCGCTCTCGATTGAATGCAGAAGCGATGATGAAGAGTTATTGACGGAGCTTGCGAAGATATCTGATGATAAAACATGGAAAGAAGTAGACGCAGAGCGGACGTTTCTTTTTGAAATGGACGGGTCATGCCAAGTTCCAATTGCCGGTTTTGCTCAATCCGTAGGCGAAGAAATTGAATTTACCGGCTATATTGCTTCTCCGGACGCAAAACAAGTGTTTAAAAAGGCAGTCCGTGGGAAAGATGCGAAGGAAGTCGGAAAAGAAGTTGCGAAAGTGCTGCGCTCAGAAGGAGCAGCGGAAGTTATTGAGAAAGTGAAGGCGGAAATGGATGCCTGAGTATGGTCCTTTAAAAGGAGAGACCGTTATTTTCACGGGGACGGCGAAATCGCTGGAAGTTTTCGATCTCGTTAAGCAATATGGAGGTGTCCCTCTCTCCATCCCGCTGATCCAAGTGAAAGAAATTAAAGATTCAACTGATGAAGTTAAGCTGAAAACTTGTGGAGACTTTGATTGGTTAATCTTTACGAGTCAAAGCGCGGTGAAAGCTTTTCATTCTAAAATGGATTATTTCAATGTCTCAGTAATTGATATTCCGTCTAAAATTGCCGCTGTCGGAACCCAGACAGCCGCAGCACTCGAGAAAATCGGATTCACGGTTAAATTTATCCCTTCTGTTTTTAGTGCAGATGTATTTGTAAAGCAATTCAAGCCTGTGGAAAGCAAAGAAATGAAAGTTCTATTCTTGAAAGGATCTCTCGCGGGTAGCATTATCCGCGAAGAATTACCATTTCATGTGGAAGAATGGACAATATATGAGACAGGTGCTAAACATGATTCAATTGAATCTCTAGTTGATATAGTGAAGACTACAGAAAAATGCAGTGTCCTATTTGCCAGTCCTTCTGCTGTCCGTGTTTTTAAAGAAAGTGCGGTGCCTGTTATCGGTTGGGAAGGTTATACAATCGGTGCAATAGGGCATGTCACTGAAAAGGCGCTGCTTGAAGCAGGGGCAAAAGTAGATGTGAAACCCGAAATTTATACGCTGAAGGAACTCGTCGAATCTTTGGCGAGAAGAAAGGATGAATTCCAATGACCCAATTACAATTCCGACGTAATCGCCGCTTGCGCAATTCAACTACTTTGCGTTCGATGGTTAGGGAAACTATTTTACAAAAAGAGGATTTCATTTATCCCATTTTCGTGATCGAAGGAGAAAATGTGAAAAATGAGATTAGCTCAATGCCCGGTATTTATCAATTCTCGCTTGACCGTTTAATGGAGGAAGTGGATGAAGTCGTTTCACTAGGAATCCCTTCCGTCATCCTTTTCGGTATCCCGGCAGAGAAAGATGATGTCGGTACTGGCGCATATGATAACGAAGGAATCGTTCAACTTGCTACAAGGTTGATCAAAGAAAAGCATCCTGAGCTTGTCGTCATTGCGGACACTTGCCTATGTGAATATACCGACCATGGACATTGTGGGGTCGTTCATGGCGATAAAGTATTGAATGATCCTTCGCTCGAATTATTGGCGAAAACTGCAGTGAGTCAAGCGGCGGCAGGAGCAGATATTATTGCGCCTTCCAATATGATGGACGGTTTTGTCATCGCCATCCGCGAAGCATTGGATGCTGCAGGTTTTGAAGATATCCCGATCATGTCATACGCGGTGAAATATGCTTCCGCATACTACGGACCATTCCGCGATGCAGCAGACTCGGCTCCTCAGTTCGGGGACCGTAAGACGTATCAGATGGACCCTGCTAACCGGATGGAAGCAATGCGCGAAGCGGAATCCGATGTCATGGAAGGAGCCGATTTCCTCATTGTTAAACCGGCATTGTCTTATTTGGACATTATGCGTGATGTAAAAAATAATGTATTGCTTCCTGTCGTTGCTTATAATGTCAGCGGGGAATATTCCATGGTGAAAGCCGCCGCACAAAATGGCTGGATCAATGAGAAGGAAATCGTTTTGGAAACTTTGACAAGTATGAAACGCGCAGGCGCGGATCTGATCATGACATACCATGCAAAAGACGCAGCGCGTTGGCTGGAGGGGAAATAATTGGGAAAAAGTTATGAGAAGTCCAAGCAAGCATTTGCCGAAGCCGTCAATTTATTGCCTGGGGGTGTTAACTCACCAGTACGGGCATTCAAATCAGTTAATATGGATCCGATCTTCATGGCAAGCGGAAAAGGGCCGATGATTACCGATATCGACGGCAATGAATACATTGACTACGTCCTATCTTGGGGACCTCTTATTTTAGGGCATACCGATCCAGAAGTTGTAGCGGCCATCAAAAACGTTGCTGAAACAGGTACAAGCTTCGGAGCGCCTACACTGTTAGAAAATGAATTGGCGAAGATTGTTATTGAGCGTGTTCCTTCCATCGAGGTTGTCCGTATGGTCTCTTCTGGGACCGAAGCGACAATGAGCGCGTTGCGTCTAGCTCGTGGATATACGGGACGCAATAAAATCTTGAAGTTCGAAGGGTGCTACCACGGTCATGGCGATTCGTTGTTAATTAAAGCCGGTTCAGGCGTCGCTACACTCGGTCTGCCGGATAGCCCGGGAGTTCCTGAAGGGATTGCGAAGAACACGATTACAGTACCTTATAACGATCTTGAAGGTGTTAAACTAGCGTTTGAACAATTTGGTGATGATTTGGCGGGTGTAATCGTTGAACCCGTTGCCGGCAATATGGGCGTCGTCCCACCAGAACCAGGATTCCTTGAAGGATTGCGCGAATTGACCGAGAAAAATGGCACATTACTCATTTTTGATGAAGTAATGACTGGATTCCGTGTCGATTACAACTGTGCGCAAGGGTATTTCGGAATCACACCTGACCTCACTTGCCTTGGCAAAGTAATCGGTGGCGGTCTTCCTGTTGGAGCATACGGCGGCAAGCGGGAAATAATGGAGAACATTGCACCGGCAGGAACTGTGTATCAAGCAGGTACGTTGTCCGGAAATCCGTTAGCGATGACTGCGGGCATTGCGACTTTGTCGAAATTGACGCCTGCTTCATATGATTATTTCAAGAAGTTGGGCGACCAGTTGGAAGCTGGTTTCCGTGAAGCAGCAGAGAAATATAATATTCCTCATACTGTGAACCGTGCCGGCTCCATGATCGGCTTCTTCTTTACAAATGAAAAAGTGCTTAATTATGATAAAGCAAAAACAGCGGACCTGGAATTGTTTGCGGAATACTACCGCTTAATGGCAGAAGAAGGGATTTTCCTTCCGCCGTCCCAATTCGAAGGCATGTTTCTTTCGACTTCCCATACGGAAGAGCATATTGAAAAGACCGTTCAAGCTTTCCATCGCGTGTTCGCAAAGCTCGCGCGATGAATTCCTGTTCCATCCATTGTCGCATTGCCGATGATGGGTGGTTTTTTTACATTGCACGGATAATCAATGAGCTTCCCTAAATAACGGCTATTCCTTCTACCCCTCACGCTAGCTGCATACAATGGCAAGTGAATGAGATAAGGAGGGAACGTGAATTGAAGAATTTACAATGGAAAATGGAAGAGACATTTTATTTCCCGACGAACATAGGGGTTCCGTCAGATGGCAGTGCTGTAAAAGTGAAAGCTGGTTTTACAGAAAAGCGCTCAGATGACTCTGTGCGGTTGAATGGCATTTACCATATCGCGGCCCAAGTGACTTTTGATGAAGGGGAGCGAACTGAAGAGCTGCCTGAAGAAGTCGTGTATGTCGATGATGTGGAGTTGGATGGACGTTCGGGATATTTTGAATATGCTGTTCCGCTTCACGTCGATTTGCCTCCGGAAGTTGAGCAGCCTTTGCATATTGAGACGACAGATGTACGGGCAACCGCAGACGGGAACGGAGCGTTGACAGTTGCTTGGTATGTCAATTGCTCGTATTCAGATGCCTCATCCGGAGAGCTTGCTGTTAAAGAAGTGGTGGAAGAAAAGCAAGACACAGCGACCGCGGAACTGCCGCCGCAAGAGAAAACCGATGTAGCGCAAAAACAGGAGTTCCTGCAAGCGACCGCAGAGCATGTCCATGAGGAGACAGTTGCAATGCATGACAGCAGCTCATGGAATGATCATGATGATATACTGTCATACATTGCGGGGTTGCCGGATGAGTGGACAACGACGAGTTTCCGTTCAAATGATGTTTTTGTAAAGCAGGAAAGCTATTCCACAGAGGAGGCATAATAGCAGGAAATCACCTGTGGTAGGGACAATCAAAAGCCTTAGCAACTGGAAGACACAGATCGGTATGATGATGGTTTTACAATAAAACCTGGTCTTTCTTAACCAAGGCGGCAATAAATAAGGGTTGTATCCTTTTCTCATACTAACTTCCTTTCGTAATATACTTGACGAAATCTCCTTGAGTAGCATACAATGTTGATAACTATATAATGATGCATTGATCGGGAGAGTACGCGATTTTCATTTATCCAAGAGAGGGCGCCATTGCTGGGAGGGCCTATAAATGTATTGCAGAAAGTCACCCGTGAGCAGTTTCCGTGAAATGTAAGTAGCGGAAGCCGGTTTGAAACCGTTATTTGTTATTGAGGCACATACGTAATTTGTATGTGCGAATAAAGGTGGTACCACGGATAACTCCTTCGTCCTTTTTGACGAACGGAGTTTTTTTGTATTCACTTTTATTCCGAAAGCTTTATGTGCAACTAAAGAGGAGGAGTTCGTATGTCAACAGAAAACATGTCAATGCCGACGAAATATGAGCCGCAGTCGATTGAAGCGGGCCGTTACGAATGGTGGCTGAAAGGGAAATACTTTGAAGCTCAGCCGGAAAGCGGGAAAGAACCTTATACAATCGTCATTCCACCGCCGAATGTTACGGGCAAGCTTCACTTAGGCCATGCTTGGGATACGACATTGCAAGATATTCTCATCCGGATGAAGAGGATGCAAGGCTATGATGCATTATGGCTTCCTGGAATGGACCATGCCGGAATCGCGACACAAGCGAAAGTGGAAGAAAAGCTTCGTGCGGATGGAAAGACCCGTTATGATCTTGGCCGCGAAAAATTCCTAGAGGAAACATGGAAATGGAAAGGTGAATATGCTGGCCATATCCGCGCACAATGGGCTAAATTAGGTCTCGCACTTGATTATTCAAGAGAACGGTTCACGTTGGATGAAGGATTATCGAAAGCGGTCCGTGAAGTTTTCGTAAAACTTTATGAAAAAGGCTTCATTTACCGCGGTGAGTACATTATCAACTGGGATCCTGCTACGAAGACGGCTTTATCAGACATCGAAGTTATCCATAAAGATGTTCAGGGTGCATTCTATCATATGCGCTATCCACTGGCGGACGGAACGGGCAGCATTGAAATTGCGACGACACGCCCCGAGACAATGCTAGGGGATACAGCAGTAGCTGTACATCCTGAAGACGATCGCTATAAGCATTTGATCGGCAAAATGGTTAAATTGCCAATCGTCGGTCGTGAAATTCCAATCGTTGCGGATGATTATGTCGATATGGAATTCGGTAGCGGAGCTGTGAAGATTACGCCTGCACATGACCCGAACGACTTTGAAATCGGCAACCGTCATGACTTGCCTCGCGTTCTTGTTATGAATGAAGACGGCAGCATGAATAAGCTTGCTGGCAAGTATGAAGGAATGGACCGTTTCGAGTGCCGGAAAGCAATCGTCAAAGATTTGCAGGATATGGATGTTTTATTCAAAATCGAAGATCATTTGCATTCTGTTGGGCATTCCGAACGTAGTGGAGCAGTCGTTGAGCCGTATTTATCCACACAATGGTTCGTTAAAATGGCGCCGTTAGCTCAGGAAGCGATCAAACTTCAGCAAAGGGAAGGAAAAGTCAACTTCGTTCCGGAACGTTTCGAAAAGACGTATTTAAACTGGATGGAAAACATTCATGACTGGTGTATTTCACGTCAGCTTTGGTGGGGCCACCGGATTCCTGCCTGGTACCATAAAGAAACTGGCGAGATTTACGTAGGGCACGAAGCGCCGGAGAATATCGATAATTGGAAGCAGGAAGAAGACGTACTTGACACATGGTTTTCATCTGCGTTATGGCCGTTTTCAACTATGGGCTGGCCGGATCTTGATAACGAAGAGTTCAAACGCTATTACCCAACAGATGCTCTTGTTACAGGATATGACATTATCTTCTTCTGGGTTTCCCGAATGATTTTCCAAGGTATTGAATTTACGGATCAACGTCCGTTCAAAGATGTTCTCATCCACGGTCTCGTCCGTGCAGAAGATGGACGGAAGATGTCGAAGTCGCTAGGCAACGGAATTGACCCGATGGAAGTCATTGATAAATACGGCGCGGATGCGTTGCGCTACTTCCTGGCAACAGGTTCATCTCCAGGGCAGGACCTTCGTTATTCAACTGAAAAAGTTGAAGCAATCTGGAACTTTGCGAATAAAATCTGGAACGCATCCCGCTTTGCTTTAATGAATATGGACGGGATGACGATTGATGAAATCGATCTTTCAGGTGAAAAGTCTGTAGCAGACGCTTGGATTTTAACGCGGTTGAATGAAACGATCGAACAAGTGACGAAGCTCTCCGATAAATACGAGTTCGGCGAAGTTGGCCGTGCATTATATAATTTCATTTGGGATGACTTCTGCGACTGGTATATCGAAATGGCGAAACTGCCATTGTATGGTGAAGACGAAGCGGCGAAGAAGACGACACGTTCGGTTCTCGCTTACGTTCTCGACAACACGATGCGCCTGTTGCATCCATTAATGCCTTTCATTACAGAAGAGATTTGGCAAAACCTTCCACATGAAGGCGAGTCAATCACAGTGGCGGCTTGGCCGGTAGCAGATGCTTCTTTGACGGATTCTGCAAAAGCATCGGACATGAAGCTGCTCGTCGACCTCATCCATGCAGTTCGTAATATTCGTGCGGAAGTGAATACGCCGATGAGCAAAAAAGTACCGCTCTATATCGCTGCAAAAGATGAAGCGACCGTTTCCGTATTGGAAGCAAATCGCAATTACATCGAACGTTTCTGCAATCCGGAGACACTTGAAATCGGCGTCGGCATTTCAGCGCCAGGCAAATCGATGTCAGCTGTCATTACGGGAGCTGAACTATTCTTGCCGTTAGAAGGATTGCTCAATCTAGACGAAGAGATCGAGCGATTGAAGAAGGAACTGGCGAAATGGGAAGGCGAAGTGAAACGCGTTCAAGGAAAGCTTTCCAACGAGCGGTTCGTTTCAAAAGCTCCAGAAGCAGTCGTTGAAGAGGAACGCGCAAAAGAGAAGGATTACTTGGAGAAGAAGGCAGCGGTAGAGCGCCGGATTGAAGAGTTGAAAGAGATTTAAGTTGAAGAAAAAAGTTGGCCCTCCGTTTGCGGGAGGCCAACTCTTTTTTTATGGTACGCTCATTTATTCTGCGAACGGCTCATTAAATTGCACAACGGCTCGTTTAATCTAATAAATTTCTTTTGATAAATACCATCAGTTTCTCCGCAATAGAAAAATCATGTGTCGCATACAGTGATCGAGCGCCGACGGGGTCTTCGATTTCATTCAACATCCAACCGCCGTCTGGCAATAAAAGAAAGTCGATGCCAATATAATCACTTTTCAGCGCTCGTGCTATCTTGTGAACCTCTTTTTCCTGCCAAGACGAAAGCGTGTATTTCTCCACTGAACCGCCGAGAGAAAAATTCGACTTAAAGGATTCATTCCCGATCCGCTTCACAGCTCCTAGTACTTCCTCGCCAAGCATGAACACCCGAACGTCCGTTGAACCGGATTCTATGTAGGGCTGGGCAATCAAACCTCTTCCAGCAAACCGCTTGAAAAACTGCTCAGCTTCCACAGCTGTTTGGCATAGAAACACTTCATTGCCGCCATGTCCATCAATTGTTTTTAAAACAATGGGGTAGGAGGGAATATCCCGAATAGACTTTACCCATTTAGTTGGAACAACGGAAATCCCTAACAAAGTGGCAAGTTCAAAAGTCCGCAATTTATCATTCGTGATTTTATTGACTTCCGAACGATTGAATATCCGGTATCCCTCTGACTCCCATTTTTGTGAAAGCGCCGCATTGCGGTGGCGGAATAAAATGAAATCCGCAACATCATCCGGTTCTTCCTCATCTACCAGCAATGTTAGTGTAATATCCAACTTTGCCGCCTGCTCCATTAAATCATCAATGAAGCCCCGATTACGCTCCGCTTCCTCTGATGAATAATAAACATGCCCTTTCATGCCAATTCACCTAAAATATACTCGATCATCTTGTCGGCAACATTAATGCCGGTTACATTGTAAATATTTCGGATATGTGCGGCTGCATTTACTTCGCAGACGAGCGGCATTTCATTGTCGCCGTACAATAGATCGACACCCGCAAATTCTGCACCGACTGCTTCGGCAGCGCGGATTGCCAATTCCTTTTGTTCTTCTGTTAACTCGATCACGCTTGCCACGCCGCCATTCGTAATATTCGCCCGGAAATCCGTCTCAGATGAGCGATACATGGCAGCGACAATTTCTCCACCAACGATATTTACGCGAATATCCCGTCCCCGGCTCGTTTCAATGAACTGTTGGAACACATAATCGACACCGCGAAGTTCATCCACTTTCGCATAGAAATCCTCTTCCGTTTCAATTAAATAAACCTTCATGCCAAATGAACCGTGTCCTTCTTTAATAATCATAGGTAGCCCTAGCTTCTCTAGAACTTTTTCATAATACCCTGATTCCGCAATCGTGAATTTTGGATAGACTTTAGGTGCGATAATCGTTTGTGGCATTGCAATATTCTTCTTCGCAAGCTGTATATACTGTTTCGCTTTATTATCACAAGTCTCGATCACTTCCGGGTCATTGAAAACCGGAATGCCAACATTTTTTAGAAATGTTGCCAGAAGAATATCCTTGTCCAAAAATACGACAAAATCTGGACGGGCAGCTACCTCTTCATCCAATATCATCATCACTTCATAGTTTTTCTTCAGTTCCGCTTTCAGTCCGGCACGCTCTGCAGCTTCCTTTAATAAATCCGCTTGATCTCTAAATTTATCACTCGTTAAACTTCCATTATAAATGACCCAACAACTTTTCATATCGTTCCCCCTGGCCGTGATATACTTTACCTATGCTGATTTTATCATAAGGAGTGAGTGTTTTGATTCCAAAATTTGACGAGTATAAAGAACGGTTTGAACTATATAGTGATGATGTCATAAAACCCGGACTCGACAGCATCCGCGCGGCGCTAAAGAAAGTCGGGAACCCTGAAAAACACTTGCAGGTCATCCATGTGGCGGGAACAAATGGAAAAGGCTCCACAATCGCTTTCATGGAATCCATTTTGAAAGAACATGGATTTTCAACAGGAGTATTTTCTTCACCAGCATTGATCGATGTTCATGACCAAATCCGCATCAATGGAATCCCAATTAGCGGAGCGGAAATGGACAAGTCATTCATTCGTATGAAAGAGGCAGGGCTAAGCGGAATGCTTACTGACTTTGAGTTATTGACAGTTGCCGCATTTCTGACGTTCGAAAGGATTTTACCTGATTATATTCTCCTTGAATGTGGAATGGGCGGCGAATTGGATAGTACGAATGTCGTAATACCACTCGTTTCGGTTATAACATCGATCGCGCTAGACCACGTCGGCTTTCTGGGTGATACGATCACAGAAATTACAGGACAAAAGGCTGGCATCATAAAAGAGAAGATGCCCGTTGTCACCGGCGTATTGCCTAAAGAAGCAGAAGTCGTTGTTCACTCGAAGGCAGCGGAAATGAACAGTGAATTATTCATCTATGGGAAGGACTTCAAGATGATTGGGGAAGTATTTGAAGGAGGCTTAAAAACCGTTATTCCTGATAGAAGAATGAAGGGGCCACACCAGGCAATCAATGCAGCTGTCGCCATCGAAGCACTTTGGATAGCTGGTGTTTCACTAGAAGAAAAACATGTGGCGAAAGGTGTTGCGAATGCATCCTTGCTTTATCGCTTCCAAGAGATTGCGCCTGGCGTATTTGTGGATGGCGCGCATAATCCTGCAGCAGCCAAGATGCTAACTGAAACGATCCGAACGGAATTTCCTGGTGAAAAAGTAGATTTTGTCATAGGCATGTTGAATACAAAGGACATAAAGAAGACGCTTGATGAATTGATTCCCGTCGCTGCTTCCTTCACTTTCGTTACTTTTCCCCATCCCCAAGCAGCTACTGCTGAGGAATTAATGGCCAGTTGTCAGTATAATAGAAAAAAGATGACAAATGACAATGGTGATACTATAATACTAAGAGAAGGAAATGATAGGAAGAAAATAGTCGCAGGTTCACTTTATTTACTCAGTAGCCTTTTGAACTAACTAGGTATATGAATGGAAATTCATAAGTTGATTGAAACAATACTTTATCATTTCTCTTATTTCTGATATATTTTGTAAGGGGTGTATCTGGGTGGCTGAAAAAAAGTGGATTACAATTGTTCATTTTATCATATGGTTACTCATCGTTCCGCCTGGAATGATTTATTTGCTTGCCAATCAGATGCCCGATGAAATCAATGTCAGTTACTTAATTCTATTTGTTATTTTTGGTGTGTTGACCGTCTTATTCCCAATCAAATTGAATGGCGAACCCGTAACTTTGGTCATGTGGGTCACATTGCCTGCATTTCTTATGTACGGTTTAGCTGTCGAATTAGTTGTCATGCAATTGGCAATCGTGGCTACTCTTTTTGCTGTGAAAAGTAAGGTCAACATCTTTCAACGATTTTTCTTTAATTCGATCATGTTGTTTATTTTATCTGTCGTTAGCGCATTGGCGTTTTACGTTGTCGGTGGAAAAATAGGTTCGATGGAATTTTGGTATGTCCTTATGAGCGCTGCAGTTTTTAGATTGATCTATACGACAACGAATATTGGCCTATTAAAAACATATTTCCAAATGAGGGGACTTAAAAATCCATTAACTATAAAAGACATTGCATATGAGTATGCGAGCATTATTCTCATTCTACCATTAGCGCTCACATTTTATTTTCTATTGAATTTAGTCGGGATTTCCTCGTTTTTATTGTTAGGATTTCCATTTTTCGTTACCATTACGATCATCCGTCTATATGGCCGTTCAGAAAAAGTCAATGACTCCATAAAAAGAGCTGGAGAAATCGGAAGCGAATTATCGGTGTTGACAGATGACAAATATGTAACTGAACAGTTCATAAAAAAAAGTACAGAGCTTTTTAACGCAAACTTTGCTTTCCTCTTCAAAAACCATAATAACTGGTTAGAACTTGAAAAAGCATACGAAAAAAACAATTTTGTAACACGTGAATTTGGTTCGATTCAGCCAGGAGAAGGTATTGCAGGAAAAGTGCTGGTAAGTAATGAGTCGGTCATCTATACGAAACGTAAAGATTGGCTGCAAAATGCAACAGTTTTTGCTCCAGACGACTTGGAAAGCATCCTTTGCATCCCATTGATTCATAACAATAAGACGAATGGCATCCTTCTATTAGGCTCCAATCGTCGATCAGCCTTTAAGGATTACCAATTAAAAATTTTGGATCTCCTCGGCTCGTATTATATCGTATCACTTGAAAAAGCACGTTATGTCCAAGAGGCATTATTGAAGAGCGAAAGATGTGCGTTGACGAAACTTTATAACTACCGCTATTTAGAAGAAAGACTGCATTACGAAATGAACCGGATGCAAAAAGGGGATATTCAGGATTTATCCGTCGTCATGCTCGATATCGATCATTTTAAAAAAGTAAATGATACGTATGGACATCAAAGTGGAAATGACATTTTATACAGCCTGGCGAGAATTCTGGAAGAGCAATTGCCTGATTACGGAACGGTTGGCAGGTATGGCGGTGAAGAATTTGTCTACATCATGCCGGACTTCACTAAACAGGAAGCAGTTGACTTTGCAAATCGTCTCCGGCTGCTTATTAGGCAACATGCGTTTTCGATTACTTCTGATTTAAGTATGGATAAGCAATCGATTGACGTTTTTATCACTTCCAGTGTCGGCGTCGCAAATGCGCCAACAGATACAGATGAAGCGATGGCTTTACTACGAAATGCAGACAGGGCCTTATATATAGGAGCGAAGCAAGCAGGGAGAGACAGAGTGGCTGAGTATGTGAAATGATATTTGTCGGAGGAAGGGGGAATTAGACGGTGAAAGTTACTAGCGAGCAAAGAAAAGTAGTATATTTACTGTGGTTTCTAATCGTGCCGGTTGCTTTTTATATTGCCTATAGCTACTTCCCATCCAATGACTACAATTATTTAAACTTGGCAATAAGTCTACTGATAATGATTGCAATTACGAGGCTGGCCATTACGGTACAAAACATGCTTATAACATTGGAAAAATGGATTATCTTTTCAATGCTTTTCCAATACGGATTATTTACTGAGATGATCTTTATGCAAATAGCTCTGTTGACTATTTTGTTCACTTCCAAATCATCTACACCAAAATTATTTCGGTACACATTCAATTCGATTCACTTCGTTATTATTTCCATAGTAAGTGGAGCGATTTATTATGCATTTGGCGGACCAATTGGACAAATTGAATTAAGTGAGCTGGTTTTAGCAGGATTTATTTATGCATCGGCATACTCACTAATCAATAGCGCACTTTTTTATATTTCCTATAAACTCTTGAAAACTGACACGTCAGTCATGAAAAAGGTCACTTTGTGGGATTACATTGTATCAATTCTTCTTTTGCCATTTGCAATCGTGTTCTGTCTTCTTCTTCAACAGTTTGGAAACGGAGCGTTCTTATTAATAGGCATTCCATTTTTGCTCGTGCTCGTTGTTACTAGGAGTTATATGGAATCCAACCAATTAAACGACATTTTAGCTTCTGCTGCAGAAATTGGACATCAGCTTGCGGATCGTCTAGGCGTAGAAGATGTCCTTCGAACATTCGTCGAGAAAATTAAAGGTGTAATCCCTTATGAAAGTGCTTACATAGTCGACTTGCGAATGGGAGAAAACCTTTTGATGCTTACTTTTATGGAAGGTGAGTTCCGTAGCGAAGAAGTAAATCGATTTTCATTTCCGTTAAAGAAAACGGAGAACGATGGATTGGATTTGGATGCTACTAAAGTGTTTTTGAATAAAAAAAGTATTTCCTCTTTAATTGGATATAAGTTTGCTCATTCAGTGGAAAGTGTAATGACAGCACCCATAAAAAGGAATCAAAAGACAGAAGGATTTTTAATTCTAACTTCCAACCAAAAATACGCATTTGAAGATGGACAAGCTAAAATGGTAGATTTGCTGACCGGGTATTTCGCTACCGCAGTGGAAAAAGCCGGATATTATGAAAGAACCGTAGAAAAAAGCATGCGCTGCGGCCTTACTCGTTTGCATAACTTCCGTTACTTGGAAACTCAACTAGACGAAGAAATGATCCGGTATCATACAAGCGAAATTTCAACGTTATCTGTCATTATGCTCGATATCGATCATTTCAAGGCAATCAACGATACATATGGCCATCAAAGCGGCAACGATCTCCTATGTGCGTTTGCGGATCTATTAAGAGGCTACCAAGCAGAGGGCGTCACTTTGGCTAGATACGGTGGGGAAGAGTTTGTAATGGCCCTACCGAATTATTCAAAGGCAGAAGCTGTGGAACTGGCTGGAATGATCCGAAA
This sequence comes from Sporosarcina luteola, assembly GCF_007991495.1. Classification (GTDB taxonomy): domain Bacteria; phylum Bacillota; class Bacilli; order Bacillales_A; family Planococcaceae; genus Sporosarcina; species Sporosarcina luteola. The sequence goes on from NZ_BJYL01000007.1 coordinate 23,808, forward strand.
AGATGTCGAAGAATCCAGCTTCCATATCATCCCCGACTTATCAGAAGACAGGGAACCTACAATTGTTCAGATGACAGTGAGCATCGGTGTTGCTAGCATTCCAGATGATGCAATGGGTGGTAAAGACTTGTTGAGGAATGCGGACAGGGCGCTGTATATTGGAGGAAAGCAGGCAGGGAGAAATCGTGTTGGCGTCTATGAAGAAGAGAGCGAAGTTAATATAATAAGTTAAAGGCCGATGAAAATCGGTCTTTTTCTATGATTTTTTTACTATTTTTGCGGGATAGTTGATTAGTTCTTGCGATTTTTGTATGCTGTAAGTAATAGATGAGTTTTAATATTATAGGTTAGGTGTATGATAATATAAAACTTGAGAAGTGGTGAAGATGTGAAATTACTAAATAAAGAGGGCGGCTTAACTTTAGTGGAAATTTTAGTAGCGATAATACTTATTTCTATCATACTACTTTCTTTTTTTACTTTTTTTACTCAGTCAACAAAGTTTACCCAGCATAACAAGGCGAAATTAACTTCTGTTGATATTGCTGAACAAGTAGTAGCTGACCTAAGAAGAATTGATTCACCTGAAGATTTACTGCAAATGGGGTATCACAAACAAGATAACACCTATATAAAGGAAAATACTGATCTTGCTAGCAAAGTAGAAATTGATTTCGAAGAGAATACAATTGAATCTGAATTAAGGTTAGCTAAAGTCACTATATATTCTTCGAAAGAATTAAAAAGGCCGCCATTTAAAACAGAAATGTATATAAAAGAAGGGAATTCATATGAAAAATGAACGTGGTTTAACATTGGTTGAACTATTAGCATCCCTTGCGATATTTGGAATAATTTTAGCGTTAATTGGAAGTATTTTAATAACTGGGATAAAAACTGCTAATCGAAATACATTAAATCAGCAAATGCAACAGGAAGCAAATTATATTACAGAGGTTGTTCGAAAAGAGTATTTGAGAAAAAACGATAAAAATATAATGGATAATACAATAACGTTTAATGTGGATAATGATGTGTTAAAAATGAATGGGACAATTATATCTAGGGATTACCAATATACAGTATCAAATATTGTTCGGACTGATAATCCAACTCGTTTTTCACTGACAATTGAGAAGGACGGATTACATTATAATGTAAACACAACGTTCAGTAAACTCGAATAGGGGTGGTTAGATGAAGCTAATGAAAAGCGAAAATGGTGGAGCTTTAATCACTGTTTTATTAATCCTGGTGATATTTACTATATTGGGAGTTGGATTACTTGCATTAAATCTGTCTGCCGCAAAACAGTTTAATAAAAAAGGTGAAAATCTACAGGCTAGACATCTGGCTGAAATGGGTGTTATACATTACCAAACAGAAGTAGCTAGTGCGGTTGAAGAATATAATGCTGACAAAAGCTTATATACCAAATATAAAGACGGAAAGATAGATAAAGAGGCTACACGGAGGCAGTACAGAGAAGGTTTGTGTGGAGTCGTAAGCTCAACACAAGTAGACGTAAATGAGTTTAATAGCGAAATAGGTCAGTATTTATTTATGGGAAAAAGTATGAACTGCCCAGACAAAGAAGATTTTGTAGAGTTAACCTTCACTAGTGAAGGTTTAACTGAAAAAGCTTCACGGGCAATTGAGGCTAGAATAAGGGTAGTACCCAACAATTCAGGGGATGGGTCTCCAGGTGATCTTATTCCAGATGCCACACCCCCAGAACAACCGCGATTTATGGATAACGAAGCACCACAAGTCACCTACCTGCATGAAGTTGAGAATTTGCCGGCTTATAGGGTGGTTTACGGCATAACAAATAAAAACCCCTTTAGTACCAACTCGAATGTTAAACTTCTTGGAGCAGTTGACATGGCTGCCAATTCAGTTTGGACATTTAAGAAAAATTTGTTAATAGCTGGAAGTGCCAGTATGAAGACGCAAGGCATAAATAAAACTAATTTAACAGTTAATGGAGATTTATTCATCGGTGGGGCGATACACATGGCCAATCATAATGAACTTAATGTTGACGGGAATCTTTTTATTATGGGGAATTCAAAGTTTGGGACTGATTCAATAGTTAATGTAGGAGGAAATGCATTGTTCGACCTAGTCGAGGAAGTTGAACCGCATGTAAATATTACGATTCAACAAAATGCGTTTTTTAAGAAACCCTTAAGCAGAGTTAAGAATAATTCAAGTTTTTGTGTAAGAGGAGACATTTTTTTGTGGAATAATGGGTGGGCTCCTTATTTAACTGATGATGAAGGATATAGGTGGTTCGATAAGGAATGTCTAGGTACTTCCCCTATAGTATCTGAAGATGAGGAATGGATTGTCTTGCCAGAGGTAAATCCGGATTACAAAGTCGACTAAAGTTTTATTTTTTGAATTATTCGGTTGCCATACTTATAGAATAGAGGTTGACCACAATGAAAAACAAACACTATTTTTCTACGTATCTATTAGTGATAATTGTCATCTTAGCTTTTACGGTTACAAATAAAGCTTTTGCGAATAATGTTTTGTTTATAAATAATAAAGCGAAATTCGGTGACCATACTTTCATTGGGCCGTTTAATATATCAAATGAAAAAACACGTGAGGCAAAATCTAAACTCATAGCAGATTTATCTGATCTTCAAAGTAAATTGGATGTAAATTTGATATATCAAGACATCCAATTCTCACTTATACCGGAAACAATCACGTTTGATATCGACAAGAGTCTTGCAAATGTGAATTCAGGACAGGACAACCCAATCATTGCATCAGTATCACGTGGCGGATTAAATACGGTCCTTACACAACAATTGCCCCAATTTCTATTCACGGAAGAAACGGTCGATTTGATTGCTGAAGGCGTTGAAAAAGAATTGCAAACTGGCATTATGCCCAGAAACATCCATATTACAGACTATCTACCTGCCAATGAAATACCTATTGTAGAAGTCGCTTTATCTGAATATAATATTAGCGGGACATCTGGGCCTTTTAAAAATGCTATACAAGCATTAGATAAATCTGTCGTACAGCCATTAGAGATGTTTTCTATGATGGAATTGCTGACGAGCTCAGAAATTGGGATGCTTAGTGACGAGGAAATGTCATTGCTTTCTTCCATGCTGTACACGGCAGTTCTTCAAACGAATTTTCAAATCGATGAGCGCAATATAAGTACGCTTTTATCTCCAATTATCCATCCGGGTTACGAAGCGGCGATGAATCAAACATTAGGCCTTGATTTTAAGTTCACGAACCCGAACAAATCGGACTTTACAATCCATGCGAATTGGTCTAATGGAAAAATACAACTGTCCATTGAAGGTCCGCCATTCTATTACTCTTATGAACCCGTAATTGAACGCATAGATACGTACAAACCAAGAACAGTCCGCCAATACAGCGCATTTGTGAATGATGGACAAGTAATCGTTTCCCAGGAAGGCAAGGAAGGTATGGAAGTTGTTGTCCGAAGAAATATTTCACTTAATGGGAAAGTCATTAATACTGAGGATGTTTCAAAAGACTTTTATGCCCCAATTCATCGGATTGAAATGCTACCCTTGACAAAGGCTGATGCCTCTACCGGCGAATCTACTGGTGGAAGTGATGTTGGTAATGAGAGTTTTGAAAATGACGAGGTACAGTTTGATGATGGTGAATCCAACACGGAGACGGATCCCTCCACTGGAAATGGAACAGGACAGGCAACAGAATCCGGAACAACAACGACTGGAACAGAAAGTCAGAACGAAGGAAAACAAATCTATGACAAGAGCGGAATGCCTATTGGAGGCAAATGATCTTTCAGCGAAGGGGGAACTCAAATGGCAACAACACGGAAACGGCTTGGCGATTTGCTCGTCGAGTCAGGTCTAATTACCGACGCTCAACTTCAAACTGCCTTAGCAGATAAGCCGAAGGGCCAGAAAATAGGGGATGCTCTACTTCAACGCGGTTATATTACTGAACAGCAACTAATAGAAGTGCTGGAGTTCCAACTCGGAATCCCTCATGTCAATTTATTCAGGTATCCCTTTGACCCGAAACTGTTCAATATCGTACCGAAAGAGTTTGCGAAACGAAACCTTATCGTGCCATTGAAAGCGGAAGGGGACAGACTGTTTGTTGCGATGTCCGATCCCATGGATTATCTATCGGTTGACGATTTACGTCTGTCGACAGGTTTTCATATCGAAACTGCGATCGCTTCCAAAGATGATATTTTACGGACGATCTCCAAATACTATGAAGATGAACTTCTTGAAGATTTCTTCATTGAACAGCCTGAGGAAACGAGGGAACAGCAAGATGAGTTAACTGATCTTGATTCCCCGATTGTCCGTCTCGTCAATCAAGTGCTTTCTGCTGCTATAACGCAAAAGGCGAGCGATATCCACATTGACCCGCAGGAGCATCAAGTTGTCATCCGGTTTCGTGTCGATGGGATGTTGAAGACTGAACGCTATTTGCCGAAACATATGCAAGCGATGCTGACTGCTCGGATTAAAATCATGTCCAGCCTTGATATAACAGAGCATCGGGTTCCGCAGGACGGGCGGATCAAAGTAACGATTGACTTCAGGCCGATCGATCTCCGCGTATCCAGCTTGCCTACGGTTTATGGCGAAAAAATCGTCATGCGGATACTTGATTTAAGCAGCTCGTTAAATGATATGTCGAAATTAGGCTTCAGCCCGTTGAATCTGGAACGGTTCATGAAGGAAATCGAAAGGCCAAATGGCATCGTATTAATTTCCGGACCGACTGGTTCTGGTAAATCATCTACACTATATGCGGCGCTTAATAAATTGAACCAAGAAGAAGTGAATATTATCACTGTCGAAGATCCGGTTGAATATCAGCTTGAAGGCATTAATCAAATTCAAGTGAATCCAACGGTCGGTTTGACATTCGCGAATGGTTTGAGGTCGATTTTGAGACAAGACCCTGATATTGTCATGGTCGGTGAGATTCGTGACCGGGAGACGGTTGAAATCGCAATCCGGGCCTCGCTCACAGGGCATTTAGTACTCAGCACAATCCATACGAACGACTCGATTGCTTCCATCACGCGTTTGATTGATATGGGGGTGGAACCTTTCCTAGTGACGGCATCAGTCAATGCAATCATTGCGCAACGTCTGATTAGGCGTGTATGCCGCGATTGTGGACGGGAAATGCCTACTTCGAATCGAGAGAAAGAGATTTTCGCAAAACGTGGCATGGAGATCGAAACGATTGTCCGTGGGTCCGGCTGCGCATCATGTAATATGACCGGATACCGGGGAAGGGTTGCCATTCACGAAGTGCTAATTATCGATGATGCTATGCGTGAAGTGATTAATAACCACGGTACACCTGCACAACTGAGGGAAATCGCGATACGTAATCAAACTGTCTTTCTCATTGATGACGGATTGGCTAAAGTAAAACAAGGAATCACGACAACGGAAGAAGTGCTCCGTGTAGCGCTCATTGAATAGGGGTATAGGCTATGAATGAAACTATTGATCATATTTTGGCGAAAGCTTTTGAATTAAAGGCATCGGATATTCATTTGACAGTCGGTGTTCCTCCGGTGTTTCGTATCCATGGAGATTTGAAGCGTTTCGGGGATGTACCGCTTGATGATACCTACACAGAAGAAGCAGCTAAATCAACAATTCCTCAAAAGTTGTTTACTGCATTCCTTGAAAAAGGACAAATCGATTATTCCTATGAATTACAAGGAATTGCCCGGTTTCGTGTCAATGCATTCCAACAGCGGGGTTCGATATCACTTGCATTCAGGACCATTCCGACTAACGTTCCTTCAATCGATGACTTACAAGTGCCCGGCGCACTGAAGACGCTGGCGCAGACTCCGCAAGGACTTATTTTAGTAACTGGGCCTACTGGATCAGGAAAGTCGACTACACTTGCTGCGATGATTCGGTATATGAATGAAACATCTCGGAAGCATATTATCACCCTGGAAGATCCAATCGAGTATGTGCATTCGCATCAATCATCGATTATCGATCAACGTGAAGTTGGTTTTGACACAAGTTCATTCGCGGACGGATTGCGTGCTTCATTACGTCAAGATCCGGACGTCATTCTTGTCGGAGAGATGAGAGATTTGGAAACGATATCAACTGCAATAACAGCTGCTGAAACAGGCCATCTTGTTTTGGCGACGCTACATACTTGGAGTGCTGCTTCAACAATCGACAGGATCATCGACGTATTTCCGCATGGCCAACAAAGTCAGATTCGAGTACAGCTTGCTGGCGTATTAACAGCGGTTCTTTCACAAAGACTTTTCCCGACTGTCAATCGAAGTGGCAGACGGGTGGCGACGGAGCTGATGATCAATAATTCGGCGGTTTCCAATCTGATCCGCTCTGAGAAAGTACATCAAATCCCGAATATCATTCAAACGAACCGGGCAATGGGCATGCATATGATGGAAACTTCCGTGAAACAGCTGCTGGATCAAGGATTAATTACTTATGAGGCGGCAATGCCATATATCGAAGGTGTTGAATAACGATGGCGAGATTCAAATATGAAGGACGAGACGCAAGGTCTAAAAGATCAGGCGTCATAGTAGCGGTGAATAAACGGGAAGCTGCTTTGAAACTGAAAGGCCAAGGAATTCGAGTGACCGATTTGACTGAACAAGCTGAAACTGTCCTGACGAAGGAAATTCATATCGGAAATCCTATCAAACGGACACAGTTTATTATGTTTCTACGCCAGTTTTCAACTTTGCTTCGAGCAGGGGTAACTATCGTGGAATCGATCCGTATTTTATCCTTACAAGTCGAATCAAAGCCTTTCCAGAAAATTTTAGTGTCCATCGGGGATGATCTCCGTGGAGGCGGCTCTCTCTCAGAAGCATTAGTAAAGCATCCAAAAGCTTTTGAACCATTGGTCATTAATATGATCAAGGCGGGAGAGATGTCAGGAACTGTCGATGATTCGCTCGATCGTCTCGCGGAGCATTATGAAAAAGCACATATGACTAAGCAAAAGGTCATATCGGCTATGTCTTATCCAATTGTAGTTGGCATAGTAGCAATCGGAGTCGTTATATTCCTGTTGACGTTTGTCGTCCCAATGTTTGTCGACCTTTTTGCGAGCGTCGGTGGAGAATTGCCTGCGCTGACACAGTTTGTATTAGCTGCTAGTGATTTTATGGTCGACTACTGGTATGTTTTCATTCTTGTTGGAGCGGCTATAGTAGTAGGGATACTATTGATGCGTGGTAATGTGGAAGGTAAATATATGCTGGATTCATTCCTCCTTCGCATCCCGGTATTTGGAGATTTAATGAAAAAATCGGCCTTATCAACGATGACGAGAACACTTAGCTCATTATTCAAAAGCTCTGTGCCGATTTTGCAAGCATTGTCGATGACGGAAAAGATTATCGAAAATGAAGTCATTTCACGAGTTGTTGCTGAATCGAGGCTATCATTAGAACGTGGTGGCTCATTGACCGAGCCGATGGCGAATCACTGGGCGTTCCCTCCATTGATTCCCCATATGATCGCAATCGGGGAGCAAACAGGGTCGCTTGATTCGATGCTTGCTAAAGTTGCAGACTTCTATGAGAAGGAAGTTGACGCGGCAACGGATCGAATGAAGGCTTTAATTGAGCCGTTGATGATTATCTTGCTAGCTGGATTAGTAGGTACAATAGTACTTTCGATTCTACTTCCGATGTTTAGTATGTTTACCGAAATAGATAATATGTAGCGAACCTTGTCGAAAAATAAATAGTTATATGGATAGATAGGTTGATAGTTTCATTTTATCTAGTAATTTGGTATTCTTACATTGTACGATAGTAGTAGATATAATAGAGGAGGAATAGAGATGAAAAAATGGTTGAAGAAGCATTTAAAGAATGAAAAAGGTTTAACGTTGGTAGAGCTTTTAGCGGTTATTGTTATTTTGGGTATTATTGCAGCGATTGCTGTGCCGTCGATCGGAAAGGTAATTGATAATACTCGAGTAAATGCTGCAAAAGCTGATGCCATTAATGCGATAGAAGCAGCTAAACTATACTTTGTGGAACATGATACTGAAAAAGATGTTACTTTAAAAGAACTTCAAGATGAAGGTTATATGAAAGACCTTGGTACATTAAAAGCGGATGAAGCTGCTGGTCAGGTTTTTAATGGTGATTCAGGAAATGATGTTAATATTTCAGCAACAGCTAAAACATCAAATGGAAAAACAGTAAAATTCTCTAAAGCTACTATAAAAGAAATTAACGATAAAAAATCAACTAAAGTCGAAGTGAGTGAATAAGTTATACGCTTAAATTTTAATTAAGGAGATTGTTCATCTAATGCCACTATTCAACCGCCGCAAACAGCCGGCCACACTCACAATTGAACAAGACGCCGTTCGTTTCGTCCGGTTGAAGTCGCAAGACCCTCTCGTCGTCGATGTTGCGGAGGAAGTGACACTTCCACCCAACACAATCGTCGAAGGAAAGATTGTCGATGTCGAGAATCTGGTGGTCATTTTAGAAGGAGTCCTTAAGGAGTGGGGCATTGCAAAACGCGATGTCCAGTTCCTTGCTCCTGATACATATGTGTTAATTCGAAAGGTGCCGTATCCGGAAGATGTTGAGCCGGATGAGTTGAAGGGGCATTTTTTCATTGAAATCGGTTCGACGATTTATCTGCCGTTTGATGATCCTGTTTTTGATGTTGTTCCTTGCGATTTAAATAAGGGCACAAAAGAGGCTATCTTGATTGCCTCGAAGGAAAGCATTTTGGATCAATACGAAGATGTGCTCAAAGAAGTGAAACTTACTCCTGTCGTTGCCGATATCGGACCGCTTGCGCTATACCGGCTTGCTTATAAGACGTATCAATTTGCTGGGCATGAGCATGTTCTCATCGCTGATATGCATGATGGTATGTTGACTGTGTCGATTTTCCATAAGCATTATCCGCTATTCATGCGGCCTGTGGATTTGACGCAATCGGCTGACCTTTCGATCGTTACAGATGGACAAGCGGATCTTCATTCCATCACACCGACAACGATTGCGATGGAACTTGAGAAGCTGATGAACTTTTATAGATATAACTTACATAACGGAACGGCTTCTATTACGCATTTGCTTGTCAATGGCGAGTATGCTGAAATGGAAAATTTACTGTCAACGATTCGTGAGAGATTTTCAATCCAAGCGAACCGTTTGCTGAAAACACCGTTGCAACTTCCAGATGGTCGACAATTGCCCGCAACCTTTAATCGTACGATTGGGTTGGCATTGAAAGAGGTGTAGTCATGCTTGTTGATATTAACTTGTTGCCTGAAAAAGAAAGGGAGCGATCGACGCTTCTTATCGCTGCACTTGTCATCATCGGTGTGGCTATTCTTTTTTGGGCAACTCTTTTTATACTTTCCCATCGTTTGTCGAAAGAGACTGTTCAGGTTGAAGCGCAAATTTCCGGAATCCAGGCAAGCCAGGCAACGATTCGGGAAGGTCTTCAGCCTACAACGGACGCTGGCGATCGGGAACAGCTTACAGCTACCGTTGATTGGGCAGAGGCATATCGCTTTGAAACGTTGCCACTTCTCCGTGAACTGATTGCATTATTGCCGGAGCGAGGTTTTTTTGTTTCGTTTGAATTTACAGCCCCCCATGAGTCTAATGTGACTGTTCAATTCGATGATAAATCGGATGCTGCTTATTATTTGACGCGTGTTAAAACTTCAGAAGAAATTGCGAATGCAACGTTGGAATCCTTGACAGCAGTAGAGTTGGATGAAGAGAATGATGCGCAGCTGCTGCCGCGTTTCGAAGCTGTCTATCATATGGAATTCCATGATGAGCGAGGCGTTGTTGTTGAAGTCGATGAGCCTGCAGACGTCGATTTGGAAGAGCAGGAGGATGATCTAGATGCGTAGTCTATCAAAACGTCAAAAAGAAATAGGCTTAGTCATCTTGGCGAGTGTTTTACTGCTTATGCTGGCGGCCTATTCTTATTTCAACATCTATTCTCCCGCGAAAGAAGCGAATGAACGGGTCACTCAAACATTGGCGAATGAACGAGATATCCTATTTGCCTTGCAAAGACAGGAAGCACAGCAAAGTCCGTCCGAAACATCTACTTCACGTCAGTTGCAGCAAAAAGTGCCAGTGAAGCCGCTTGAAGACCTCATTCTTCTTCAAGTTCAGAAAGCGGAAGTAAAATCGGATACATATGTGAATGCAGTGAATTTTTCATTGGAAGAGACATCCATTGAAAATCCGCCGGAACATGTAACAAATGTCCAAGCGGTCATTACGGAAGTGCATTTGGAAACGGATACCTATTCAAAAGTCGACCGATTCATCGAAGAAATCGAGTCAATGGAACGGATCTTCATTATAGATGGGATTGAATTTACTGCACCTGAAGAAATCCGTACCATGGAGCAAGAGACGGAAAATATGGAGATGACTGTTAGATTCCATGCATTTTATCGTCCTGATTTGGAGAACCTTGTAGATGAAGCTCCAAAAGTGGATGCACCGGTGCCTTCGGGTAAGCAGGATCCGACACCGTTCAATCAAATTCCGGGACTGGGGGGAAGCGAATGAGCATTGTTTGGATCGTTCTGTTTTTCATTTACGGCCTCATCTTCGGCTCTTTCTTCAACGTTGTCGGGCTGAGAGTTCCGAAAAAGGAATCGATCGTGTCACCGCCTTCTCATTGTCCAAATTGCAATCGGAAGCTCGGTCCGTTGGATCTGATTCCGGTCTTTTCCTACATAGCCCTCCGCGGGAAATGCAGGGGATGCGGAAATAAAATAAGCCCGATCTATCCTATGATGGAATTATTGACAGGCGCTCTTTTCGCTTTTGCTTACTTTCAACTCGGGTTCAGTAAAGAGTTGATCATCGCGATATTGTTCATTTCGCTGCTTGTCATTATTACCGTTTCCGATATTTCCTATATGCTCATTCCCGACAAAGTACTTCTACCGTTCGCGATAGCGTTTCTGATTCTTAGATGGCTCATACCTACTACTCCATGGTGGGATAGCCTATTAGGAGCCGCAGTTGGGTTTGCTGTGCTTTTTCTCATCGCTGTTGTGTCGAAAGGTGGGATGGGGGGCGGCGATATTAAACTGTTCTTCGTCATTGGACTCGTTCTCGGGACGATGAACACATTACTGACGCTGTTCCTTGCTTCGCTCATCGGCTCCATTGCCGGCATTTATATTGTCATGAAGACGGGCAAGGGAAGGAAAACTCCGGTCGCTTTCGGGCCGTCCATCGCATTGGCGGCTGTTATCTCCTACTTCTTTGGGGCGGACTTTGTCGAATGGTATCAGCAATTATTCATTTAAGTCGATAAATTTTTTAGGACAAGGCGACACACGTCTTGTTCTTTTTCATTCCCGTTTTGATACGGTTACTAAAAACGGGGTGGACTGGCATGAAGTTCAGAAAAAAGTATACAAAAATAACCGTGGCAGCGGCGATGCTCCATGGTGTCCTTATCGGCATTGCAGCAGTGGCAATCGTAGGCTTCATTATCGTCGGAACGAATGGCAAAGGAAAGGAAAAGGCTGTAGAAAGTGATGTAGTGGCAGTCGATCCACCGCTGGAGTCCGAGAAGGCCCCTGCTTCAGGTCCCGCAGTTTCAGCGGGAGGAGAAATAGACGGGGACGCGTTAAAGTTGTTCGCAAAACAGCATGGTGTCTTCTCTTCGGCAGCTTCGGCGCAGGAATTTGTGGCGTTAGATCCAGCCTTGGCAAAAGCAGCGGTTGTGGAAGCGGAGGGGCAGTTTTATGTATGGAGCGTTGTCGGAATTGTTGAGGAAGAAATAGCAGTGAGCGAAGACGAAGGGACGTTCCGGAAACCATTTTTCGCGAGTATGTCTTCTTGTTCTTCCGTTGGTGCGGGACAATTAAGGAAGGCGTTATCCGAGACGGAATTATCGCAAATTAAAATTATGACTACTTCTACGGACGATGGAAATGAAGATGAAAAAATTGCCGACTTCCGCAAGAATTTGGTCGCTGTAACCGCGTTTACATCGGATTTAAGGGTCGTTCGGTTACAATTACTATCGCATTACTCGCATAAAGATGGTTGTGTCGATATAAATTTTTAAGGCCAAAAAACGGGGGATAACCCAATTAAGTCGAATTTATGAAAATTTCCAAATGGCACCTTCTTAAGTATGATAGTAAAAAAGGAGGTAGTTCAAATGGAATTCACAGTAAACGGACCAGTTATTTTAGCATCCGGATCGCCGCGCAGGCGAGAACTCTTAGAAAAATTAGGCATACCGTTTGACTCAATGCCAAGCAATGTCGACGAAAACGTGGAATTGATTGATGGGGATTTCAAGGATTACGTTCAAAAGCTGGCGGTCAAAAAGGGGAGTGCTGTAGCGGAACGTAAACAAGACGCATTAATTATTGCTGCGGATACGATAGTTGTATTTGAAGATGCGGTGTATCCAAAGCCTGCAACAGCGGAGCAAGCCGAGCAATTTTTGAACCAGTTTTCCGGCAAAACCCACTCCGTTTTCACAGGTGTATGCATCAAAGGGAAGGACAAAGAAATCGTTTTCTCCGTTGAAACGAAAGTGACATTCAAGGAGTTGGACGAGGGTCTTATCAAAGCCTATGTAAATTCCGGCGATCCGATGGATAAGGCGGGAGGGTATGGCATCCAAACTGCTGGAGCTCTGCTTGTTGAGAAAATAGACGGCGACTATTTAAATGTTGTCGGATTGCCTTTATCGAAATTGGTGGAAATATTGCGTCGCGAGGACTTGCTCGTTTTGAAAGAGAGTGAGAGTCCTTGACTGTTGAAGTGAAGAAGCAGATGATGATCCGGGATGTACATATCGCGGATAGACCACGTGAAAGGCTTATCCGCCAAGGGGCAGTGAGCTTGTCAAACCAAGAGCTAATCGCCATTCTTCTTCGGACAGGCACGAAGGAAGAATCCGTGTTAATGCTAGCGAACAGTGTATTAAAGACATTTGATAAAATTCAGGACTTGAAGGATGCGACCATTGAAGAAATGATGGCGGTGAACGGCATTGGACAAGCGAAAGCGGTCCAAATTTTGGCTGCTGTTGAACTCGGAAAAAGGATTTATCGGAAGCATACGGAAGGCCGCTATGTCATTAAGTCACCTGAAGACGCTGCCGCCTATTTGATGACGGACATGTCCTCCTTATTACAGGAACATTTCGTCGTCCTCTTCCTGAATGTGAAAAATGAAGTGCTTCATAAACAGACGGTCTTTATCGGCAGTCTGAATTCATCCATCGTTCATCCACGTGAAATTGTGCGTCCATAAGGACTTATAGAAAATCTGTTTTCGCAAAACAGTAAGGGAATATCATAACGCTTTACCCTTATCATTAGTCAACTTATCTGAAAGGGAAACCGGACAGGGAGTGTAGCATGTTGAAAAAGCCGTAAGTTGCTTAATTGCCAAAGCACGACTGAACGGCAAGATGAAACGTATGAACGAGGATGAAAGCTAAACTGCTTGAATGATAGCTCAAGGGGGACTACGGGGACCTTTAGCGGGAGGCAATGATTTACGCTATTTGAAATGTGCATCTTTCTTATAAATTTCGAGAAAGACGATATGATACCATTTCACCTAACTTTCGTATAAAAGTAACGAGCGAACGTCACATCCGACATCATACATGCGATGTTTCTATAAATCTAAATGGAGATTACCTAAGTCAGAATGCCTTTTAGGCTATGCATAATTGATGCTGAATATCTGATAAGGTAACGGAGCTCTCGTAGTAGTCCGAGCTAGGGAAAGCCTAGTACATGGCGAAGGGGAGCAGTTTACAGCGTTAATACCAAATTGGGAAGGAGCGGAGGCTCTATGAGAATTCCAAAAGTAGTATTAAATCGTCTAACTGCCATAGCAAAAGATGAAGACTACGTATTTAAACGACTATATCGTAACCTGTACAATAAAGAATTCTATTTTGAAGCGTATGCGAAACTGTATAAAAATAAGGGCAGCAATACAAAAGGTATCAATGACGATACGATTGATGGTATGAGTGTAAAGCGTATTGAAAAACTCATTGAGAAATTAAAAAATCAAACGTATCAACCAAATCCAGCACGGCGGACGTATATCCCTAAGAAAGATGGAAAAACAAGACCGCTTGGTATTCCTACTTTTGAGGATAAACTAATCCAAGAAGTTGTTCGGCGAATGCTTGAAAGCATTTATGAACCACAGTTTTCGATACACTCTCATGGATTTAGACCAAATCTTAGCTGTCATACAGCGTTAAAAGAGATTCGTAATACGTTTACTGGGACAAGATGGTTTATTGAGGGTGATATTAAAGGGTTCTTCGACAATATAGACCATCACGTGTTAGTTAGCATTTTGCGTAGACGGATTCGTGATGAAAAATTCATCAATCTAATCTGGAAGTTTCTTCGAGCGGGTTATGTGGAAGATTGGGTATTCCATAAAACATATAGTGGTGCCCCACAGGGTGGAATTATCAGTCCTCTGTTATCGAATATCTATTTAAATGAACTCGATAAATATGTGGAACACTATATTGAATGCTATAACAAAGGTAACAAGCGGATACACAACTTAAATTATCATAACCTTGCATCCAAGATTAACTATCGTAAAAACAAAAATAAACGTGATTGGGCGACTTTGTCCGAAGTGCAAAAGAAGGAACGCTTAAAGGAATTAAAAGCCCTTTATAAGGAACTGCAAAGCCATGATAGTAAAGACCTTTTTGATCCAAACTACCGCCGTCTGAAATATGTCCGCTATGCGGATGATTTTATACTTGGCGTTATCGGAAGTAAAAAGGAAGCTGAACAAATTAAGCAGGATTTTACCTTATTCTTGAAAAAGCAATTAAAGTTGGAATTAAGTGCTGAAAAGACATTGATTACGCATAGCAAGAAAAATGCCCGTTTTCTTGGGTACGACATTCGGGTTGTCAGAGATTGGCACCGAATGAAAATGCCAAATGGAACAAAAAAACGCAAGTTTAATTATCAGACAAAACTTTTTGTTCCTCATGAAAAATATATTCAGAAACTAGTACAGTTAAATGCGTTAAAAATAGGACCTAACAACGGTTGGAAACCAGTACATCGACCTTATTTGGTGCATAACGACGACCTAGAGATTATACGTACGTATAACGCAGAAATTGAAGGCTATTACAATTACTATCGTTTGGCCAGTAATGTGCATGTATTACAGTCTTTCCGCCAGACGATGAAGTATAGCATGATTAAAACGTATGCGAATAAATATAAATCGACCGTTAGTAAAACCATCAATAAATTTAGTATTAACGGGGAATTTGGCGTCCGATATCAAACAAAAGAAGGCAGTAAGGTTGCGTTCTTTACAATGCAACGAATGGAAAAAAACGATGAAATTAACCAACCAAGTGTTGATACAGTCGAGAATACATTAGTTTATTCAGGGCGAACTAGCATGATTGACCGTTTACTTGCCGAAGAGTGTGAATGGTGTGCTGTATCAGGTGTTCCGCTTGAGATGCATCACATTCGCAAATTAAAAGATTTACAAGGCAAGAAAAAATGGGAGCAAAGAATGATCGCCCGTAGACGTAAAACGATGGCGTTATGTGTATCATGCCATCATGATTTGCATAATGGCAAGTTAGATTAAAGTAAATGGAAAGCCGTATACTCTGAGAGGAGTACGTACGGTTTGGAGGGGAGTTCTTGGAAACCTAGTATAGCAATATACCAAGGCACCGGGTTCTCACCCTACTACCGGGAGGCCGTAAAACGCTCCGCGGCCTCGATCATCGTCGCGCATAACCATCCGAGCGGAAATCCGGCGCCATCTCCGGAAGATATCGAGGTCACAAAAAGACTCGTAGAAGCTGGCAATATTATAGGGATTGAACTTCTTGATCACGTTATTATCGGTGATCATCGATTCATCAGTTTGAAGGAAAAGGGTTACATGAACTAGCAATTAAATCCTTTATTGGTATCGTTTAATAGAAAAATAACTGCATATACTTGCTTCTCCCTGCTTGCCAATGGGGATTTCCCGATATTTGAGGACCCCTGACGAAAGGTGGCGATAGCATCAAAATGATGTGTATTGCTATTGACACTGTGAATTTGTTCTCCAATCCGTTATAATGTGGTGTATGATTTTAAAGAGACCATATACAAGCGGTCGAATAGAAAGGAAGAACAAATTTGTTTGGATTAGGAGCAAGAGATGTCGGGATTGACCTCGGCACAGCCAATACATTAGTTTTCATTAAAGGAAAAGGGATTGTTCTAAGAGAACCTTCTGTTGTTGCAAAAAATACAATTACGAATGAAATCGTAGCAGTCGGCTCAGCGGCTAAAAATATGATTGGACGGACTCCTGGGTCTATCGTGGCGACTCGTCCGATGAAGGATGGCGTCATTGCAGATTTCGAAATTACGACAGCAATGATCGAGCATTATATGAAAGAAGCGACAAAAGCTGCAGGCAGTGCTTGGAAAAAGCCGAATGTGATGGTTTGTGTGCCATTTGGCATCACTTCTGTCGAACAGCGCGCTGTCATTGACGCAGCTAGACAAGCTGGTGCTAAGGATGCTTTCACAATTGAAGAGCCATTTGCGGCGGCAATCGGTGCTAATTTGCCGGTTTGGGAACCTACGGGAAGTATGGTCGTCGATATAGGTGGCGGTACGACGGAAGTCGCTGTCATTTCTTTAGGTGGCATCGTAACGAGCGAATCAATCCGTGTCGGAGGAGATTCGATGGATGGCGCAATCATTAGTTATATCCGTAAAGTGTATAATTTGACGATCGGTGAACGTACAGCCGAAGCGATCAAAATTGAAATTGGTTCAGCAAAAGTTTCTAATAAACCTGAGAAAATGGAAATCAGAGGCCGTGATTTATTGACAGGTCTTCCGAAAACATTGGAAGTTTCTTCAGATGAAATTGTTGAAGCGCTTCGTGAATCCATTTCACAAATCATTGAAGGCGTCAAGAAGACATTGGAAGCAACACCACCTGAACTTTCTGCGGACGTTATGGAACGCGGAATCGTATTGACAGGCGGGGGAGCATTACTTGAAAACTTGGACAAGGTTATTTCGGACGAAACGAATATGCCTGTCTTCATAGCGGAAGATCCGCTGGATTGTGTAGCAATCGGTACAGGTAAAGCGCTTGATAACTTTGAAGTGATTAAAAAGATGCAAGTTAGGTAAATGAGGGAGGATTTAGGCAATGCCGCGATTTTTTTCAAATAAACGGTTGATTTTATTGCTTGTGGGCGTCATCGTCCTTGTGGCATTGATTTCATTCTCTTTAAAAGACAGGCAGAACGCCACCCTTCCAGAACAAATAGTAAAAGATGTTGTCGGTTTCGGGCAATCGTTATTCTCGAAACCGGCTCATTTTCTTACCGGCACTTTGGATAAAATCGATGGTATATTAAATACATATGAAGAAAACAAGCATTTGAAGGCGAGATTGAAAGAATATGCTTCGACACAAGCGGAGCTGACAGATGTGAAGGCAGATAATGAAAAACTAAGGAAAATCATCGGCAAGGAAGACAGTCTGCGTGACTACAAACCTGTTCAAGCTACCGTTATTTCACGAAATCCCGACCAATGGGAAGAGAAAATCATCATCGACAAAGGTGAGGTCGAAGGCGTCAAGAAGAATATGGCGGTTATCACGTCGAGCGGCCTCGTTGGCAAAGTCGTTCTCGTCACCCCATTCAGGGCGACTGTCGAACTGCTTTCCACAGAGAACCGGGACTTTCGTGTGGCGGCGGTCATCCCTGGAGAAGAATCCATTTTCGGTCTGATTGAAGGATATGATCGGGATCGTGGTGAATTAATCATGAAGAGAATCGATTCTAATTTCGATGTGAAAAAAGGGCAATTAGTCGAATCATCAGGCCTCGGCGGCATTTTTCCAAAGGGATTGTTAATCGGAGAAGTGACGGAAGTTTCAACCGATGATTATGGGTTGACGAAATTGGCGTATATCCGCCCTGCTGCCGATTTCAGTATGTTGGATCATGTCATGGTGGCGAAAAGATCACTCGTCCCTGCAACCGGTACGGATGGAGTCGTTGCAGATGAGGAAGAAGAGGGGGAGGATGGATCGTGATCAGGTTCATAATCCCTCTTATTGCTGTCATATTATTTTTCCTCGAACCGGTCTTCAGCCTTTTTTCACCGGTGATGATCGCTGACGTAAAGTATACGTTAGTCCCCAGGTTTGTTATTGTTTATCTTATTTTCATTACTGTCTATTATAGCCGCCAGCGAGCAATCATCTATGGAATCATACTTGGACTCTTGTATGATATGTATCACATTGATATTATTGGAGTATATACTTTTTTATATCCGGTCATCTGCTATCTTGCAGCATTGATTATCCGGCAAGTCCATCGCCATGTCATCACTGTAATGTTCTTGTCGTTGGTTATGGTCGCACTGCTTGAATTGCTCTCGTTTTTCTTCGCAAGCCTCATTGCATTGACTGCAATCGGTTTCGAAGAGTTCGTTGTCAGCAGACTGATGCCGACAATGATTGCGAATTCAATTTTCGTCGGCATGTTCGGCTACTTGTTCAAGCGTCTGACCAATGAAAGAGGATTGCAAAAGGCCGGAATATAAACAAAATTGTGAGGGACGCAAATGACGAAACAGCACTATGTAACGATAAAAGGGACAAAAGACGGACTTGTTCTCCGACTTGACGACAAATGCGCTTATTCGGACATGATTGCAGAACTCCGCAATAAAGTGAGCGAAAACAGTCTGGAAGGGCTTGCCGAAGTGAAAGTCCACATCGGAAATCGCTTTTGCAATGAAGAAGAATTGAAAGAAATCATGAATGTCGTTCACGAATCACCGCATTTACGAGTTTCCAAAATTCAAAGCGAAGTGATTTCAATTGAAGAATGCAATCGCAAAGTTTTGGAGAAGCAGTCGGAGACGTATATTGGAATCGTCCGTTCAGGACAAGTCGTAAATGCAGATGGTGATCTCGTTGTAATAGGCGATGTTAATCCGAACGGCCGGGTCGTTGCGGCTGGGAGCATTTATATATTAGGAAGATTGAAAGGGATCGCACATGCGGGGGCGACTGGCAATGAAGAAGCAGTAATTGCCGCTTCATGGCTTGAGGCCACGCATTTGATGATAGCGGATAAGCTGGAAACGATGACTGATGAGCTGACAATTTTGTCAGAACATCCCGAGATGGAATGTGCATACATACATCCGAATGGTTTCATTGCCATCGACCGTTTACAGGAGCTTCGGATTCTCCGGCCTAATCTGTCTACATTTAAAGGAGGGAGCTAAGTGTGGGAGAAGCAATCGTAATAACGTCTGGAAAAGGTGGAGTCGGTAAAACGACAACATCCGCCAATCTTGGAACTGCATTGGCTCTACAAGGAAAAAAAGTATGTCTCGTTGATACGGATATCGGTCTTCGCAACCTGGATGTCATCCTTGGTCTTGAAAATCGTATCATCTATGATCTCGTCGATGTAATCGCGGGCAGATGCAAAATCCATCAGGCGCTCGTCAAGGACAAGCGTTTCGAGGACGGTCTCTTTTTACTTCCGGCAGCTCAGACAACAGATAAAAATGCCGTCAAACCAGAAGAAATGAAAGAACTGATCACCGAGTTAAAAAGGGACTATGATTATATTTTAATTGATTGTCCTGCTGGTATCGAACAAGGTTATAAAAATGCTGTGGCAGGCGCAGATCGAGCCATCGTCGTCACAACACCGGAAATCTCTGCGGTAAGAGACGCAGATCGGATCATCGGCTTGCTTGAACAAGAAGACATCGAGCCGCCAAAGCTGATCATCAATCGAATCAAAAGCCGCCTCGTCAATAGCGGCGACGCCCTCGATGTAAATGAGATCACGACTCATTTATCCATCGACCTTCTCGGAATCGTCTTGGATGATGAAAATGTCATCTCTTCGTCCAACAAAGGAGAACCGGTCGTCATGGATCCATCCAACCCCGCGGCAATCGGCTACAGAAACATCGCCCGACGTATTCTAGGAGAATCCGTACCACTCATGTCCTTGGACGAAGGACGGCCTGGATTCTTTGGGAAACTAAAATCATTATTCGCTAAATAAAACCGAACCCTTGACTCCAGGGGTTCTTTTTTTATTTTTATTATTCTGGCAATAATATATTGAAAATTTATTAAGGATTGGAACGGAGGGCGGCGACTCCTGCGGGAAAAGCGTCAGTCGAAGACCCCGCAACGGAGCATAGCGGAGTGAGGAGGCTGATGCGACGCCCGTGGAAAGCGTCCGCCCGAAGTGGAGATCCTGTGGCCATTCCTTAATCCCTTGCAATAAACATCATAGGTCGGGCATTTGCCCATAATATTCATGGTACTCCCGTCATATACTGAGAAAAAAGGTGGTGTGGCGGGGTGAAATGGAAAACAAAATGGATGCTTGCGATCATCATAGCAATTTGCGTATTCGGCTTTGCCAAATTAGAACAAAAAGGATTCATCAACAAACCGGTTACCCAATATATTACAACCGGCAAAGACTTCATCGTTATGAAAAAGTGGGTTGCCTCCATCATCGGCGAAAACGAAAATGATAAAATTACAGTGTCAGCAGATCCTGTAGAAGAGCTGCCATTTGCGGCATACGAATCAATGCAGCCTTACAAGGACGGTGTAATCGTTTCATATACCCATGCAATGCCGATAACTGCGCAAGGAGATGGGCTTGTCGTATTCACGGGATTCACTCGGCAATCGGGAAAAACAGTTACCGTGCTCTATGAAGATGGCGATGAAGTGACATACGGATTTGTCGGTTCGTTCGAGAAACTTCCCTATTCGACTGTAAAAAAGGGGGACACGCTCGCAGTGATGAGTGAAGAAGCGATCTATTTGAAAGTGAAGCGGGAAGGGGTCGTGCTGGAAGCTGAAATCTTAGCTACCTATTTCTCGGAAGACACTAAATGAAGCTCCGCCTTCATCCCGTATTGGCACCCTTATTCCTATTGTTAATCGTCACGGGCGGCTTCGCATACTACGCACTTATCTTCATTTCACTACTCGTCCATGAGACAGGCCATATCATTGCGGCAAGGGCTTCTGGCATGAAAATCCGTTCATGTACGATAATGCCCTACGGAGGAGAGTTGCAAATTCCCGATCGACATCTCTACGGGAAAAAACAAAAAGTACTAGTTGCCCTCGGTGGGCCCGTAGCAACAGCAATTCTCCTTCTGCTTGCATGGATCATTTCTTTTCCAGGTGATGATCAGTTCATACGTATTCAAATAGCCATTTTGATGTTGAATCTTTTGCCTATCCTGCCGCTTGACGGTGGACAGGCTATTAATGCGATTTTGGAGACGGATGCGACGAAATACAAAGTGAGATCCGCATTTTTAATCTATTCGATTTTTATTCTAATAGTGATCATTTTATCTCTCCTTATAGGATTACCAAAAACCACTTTAGCAATCGCGTTAGCGTTATTCTTACTAATCCAAAATATAGCCGCGTACAAGTTCCGGAAATATGAAAAAGCCTATGAGCAATTAAAAAGAAAACAGTTGACGCCATAACTTGTGCATGGTAATATTTTAATGTTATTGTTTGTAGCACCCGTGCTACTGCAACCGCACTGATAAGGTACAAGCATCCGTATGGATCACCTTTGAAGGCGAGTCTGAGTCTAAAGAGGAGGTGCAAGTATGTACGCAATCATTGAAACTGGTGGAAAACAAATCAAAGTTGAAGCAGGTCAAGAGGTTTACATCGAGAAAGTTCTTGGTGAAGCTGAAGAGACTGTAACATTTGACAAAGTTCTATTCGTTGGTGGAGAAAACGTGAAAGTCGGCGCTCCATTCGTGGAAGGTGCTTCTGTAACGGGTAAAATCGTTAAGCATGGCCGCGGCAAGAAAATCACGGTTTTCAAATACAAGCCGAAAAAGAACTACCACAAAAAACAAGGTCACCGTCAGCCATACACGAAAGTTGTCATCGAAGGCATCAACGCGTAAGCCGGCATGATCAAAATCATTATTAATGAACAACAATCCGGCCGTATCAGCTCTTTTGAGATGAAAGGCCATGCCGATTTCGCTGAACATGGAAAAGACCTCGTCTGTGCAGGCGCTTCTGCGGTTTCATTCGGAGCCGTCAATGCTGTCATCGCACTCACTGGCATAACACCGGATATCCATCAAGGATCTGACGGAGGTTATTTGAAAGTGGAATTTCCAGTAACGGAGAAAGACGATGAAATCCAATTGATCGTGAAGGCGATGATTGTTTCATTACAGACGATTGAACAAGATTACGGGCAACATATAAAACTTATTTTCAACCGATAGGAGGTGGCACTTATGTTACGTTTGGATCTCCAGTTTTTCGCATCGAAAAAAGGGGTAGGTTCTACAAAGAACGGTCGTGACTCCGAATCGAAACGCCTTGGCGCAAAACGCGCTGACGGACAATTCGTTTCTGGCGGCTCTATCCTTTATCGCCAACGCGGAACAAAAATTCACCCAGGTGAAAACGTTGGCCGCGGCGGGGACGATACTCTTTTTGCAAAAGTTGACGGCGTAGTTCGTTTCGAACGCTTTGGCCGCGACAAGAAAAAAGTTAGCGTATACCCTGTAGCTCAAGAAGCTTAATGTTAAAACACTAACATTGAAAGGACTGCATCTAACCATGCAGTCCTTTTTGATTTTTATTTTAGTTACTTGGCCAGGTTTAAAGCGCGCGCCTGTAGCGGCAATCCGATATCATATTAGCAGTATGTCTTTTATTTTTTGGCGTAACTCATAACCAAAATGCTATACTGTTTAGTATGAAACATTTTGGCGGTGAGAAAATGGAAACCGAAAAACTGACAGTTGGAAAAGCATTGAAATTTGCACGCCATGATTTTTTGAACGAATTACAGCTAATGCTTCTTTACATGGATCTTGAAGATACACCTAATGCCCGTAGGACATTGTTGGAAGCGACGGAGCGCATGCGCCATATATCGATGCTGGAAAAACTGCACATGCCTAAAACAGAAGTGTGGCTTAGTACATTCGAATGGAACCATACAGTTTTCTCGAAAAAAATAAAATGTAATATAGTCGCGGGTAATCGAGTTGCAGAGGACTATGCTGTCGCGGATTATTTGGAACAATTGATCTGTGCGATTGAAAAGGTCGTTGATCCATTGGAAGAATATATCGTTCATATAGACGTAGGGGCCACTCAGGACGAATGGTCAATTCAATTGACAATTGAAGGTCCGCTATCGGAAATACCGTTAAAATCTCAAACGGTCGAAGGATTTCAAGTGAGTAAAATATGCAAAGATGAGCAATGGACGTTCACACTCAGTGGACAATAGGAGGAAAAATAAATGTTTGTCGATCACGTAAAAGTATATGTAAAAGGCGGCAATGGCGGAGATGGAATGGTTGCGTTCCGACGCGAGAAATATATCGCATACGGAGGACCTGCCGGAGGGGATGGCGGAAAAGGCGGAGACGTCGTTTTCATCGTCGATGAAGGCTTGCGAACGCTTATGGATTTCCGTTACCAACGCCATTTCAAAGCTCCTAGAGGAGAGCATGGAGGAAGTAAAAACATGCATGGAAAAGGCGGAGTGGACATGGTCGTAAAAGTTCCGCCGGGCACAATTGTAAAAGACGTGGAAACAGGTGACATTATTGCGGATCTTGTCGAGCACGGTCAGACTGCAGTCATCGCGAAAGGTGGACGTGGGGGGCGAGGGAACTCGCGTTTTGCAACACCGCAAAACCCTGCACCTGAACTTTCCGAAAAAGGTGAGCCGGGCGTCGAAAGGGAAATAACACTTGAACTGAAAGTGCTTGCAGATGCCGGATTAGTCGGCTTCCCAAGTGTCGGAAAGTCTACTTTATTATCCGTCGTTTCAGCAGCAAAACCGAAAATTGCCGATTATCATTTTACAACGCTTGTGCCGAATCTAGGTATGGTGGAGTTAGACAATGGACAGACATTTGTCCTTGCAGACTTGCCTGGCCTTATTGAAGGAGCGCATGAAGGGATTGGCCTGGGTCATCAGTTTTTGCGTCATATCGAACGGACACGCGTCATCATTCACGTCGTCGATATGTCAGGATTAGAAGGGCGAGACCCTTATGAAGACTTCCTCACAATTAATGAAGAGTTGGAAAGATATAACCTTCGCCTGATGGAGCGTCCGCAGATCATTGTCGCAAATAAGATGGATATGCCTGATGCAGAAGAGAATCTCAAGTTGTTCAAAGAGAAGCTTAATGACGAAGAGGCATTGATTTTCCCGATTTCGGCAATTACCCGAACAGGATTGGATCAGCTTTTATTCGCAGTTACGGATCTACTTGAAACGACACCCGAGTTCCCAATGCATGAAATCGAAGATGAAGATATGGATGAAAACCGTTCTGTTCTTTATAAGCACGAGAGAGAAACAGCTGACTTCAAAATTACGCGTGATGATGACGGTGCCTTTGTCCTTTCCGGTTATACAATTGAACGTCTATTCAAAATGACTGATTTCAACTTCGATCAATCCGTCCGTAAATTCGCGCGTCAAATGCGTGGAATGGGTGTAGATGATGCTCTTCGCGAACGCGGAGCGAAAGATGGAGACACAGTACGTATCCTTGATTTCGAATTTGAATTCCTTGAATAGGACAAGGGTCTGGTTGTTGAATCACTTGTAGGCAAGGAGGCATTTAATGAAGCCATTGGGGGAAGGGCAGTTTTATCTCGTTCGAGAAGATGTGCTCACGGAATCGATGCTGAAAATGTTGGAAGCAAAAAGGCTGTTGGCAAGTGGGGAAGAAAAGACGATCCAAGAAGCGACGAAAAGGGTTGGCTTGTCCCGGAGCGCTTATTATAAATATAAGGACGCTGTCTTCCCTTTCGAATCGATTGCCCGTGAACGTGTATTGACAATATTCATCCAACTGGAGGATCGGAAAGGGTCGCTTGCAATATTGCTGAAAATTATATCAGAAGCGAAGTGCAATGTTTTGACGATCCATCAGACAATACCGGTGCAAGGACGCGCAAACATTACATTGTCTCTAGATGTAACCGAAATGGAAATGAAGATGGAGGAGTTCATGCAAAGGTTGAAAGCACCGAATTTCATAGACTCTGTCCATCTGATCAGCTCGGGTGCACTTTAAAGCTAAAGCGGAGAGTGGCGTTTAGCTGCGACAGGCACTGGAGGGCTTGAACGAAAGGCGTTCTTTGCCTTTAGCTTCAAGACCGAAGTGACCCGAGCAGCTGCCACTCGGAGCTAGATGTAATCAATTTTTGGGGGGAATGAAGATGACAGAAGTGGATTATAAGCCGACGGTCGCTTATTTGGGGCCTGAGGCATCATTTACTCATGTGGCAGCAAAAATCCTTTTTGGAAGCGAGGGCTTAGTGCCCCAACCAACGATTCCTGATTGTATAGAGGCAGTAACTGCGGGACATGTCGCTTATGCAGTCGTACCTCTAGAAAACGCATTGGAAGGCTCAGTGCCGATGACGATCGATTACTTATTTCACGGTAGCGAGTTATTCATCAACGCTGAAATTTCGACTCCAATCGAACAGCATCTAATGGTGAATGAAAGACGGAAGGAAGACTGGAATAAAATCGAATCGGTGCATTCCCATCCACATGCGCTTGCACAATGTCATAAATATTTGCAATACCATTATCGCCGTACGCCATTGATGCAAACAACATCGACAGCTGCCGCAGCCAAATATGTATCTGAAAACCCTGAACTGAACATTGCGGCTATCGGAAATCGTTTGGCGGCTGAAAAATACGGCCTACATATTGCAGAAGAGAATATACATGATTTTCATTTCAATCATACCCGCTTCGTTGTATTGTCATTACGTAAAGGAAATTTGGACGTACAGGGCCAGTCGGAAACTCCGAAAACGACGTTAATGGTGAAACTGCCTGAGGATGATCGTTCTGGGATGCTCCACCAAATATTATCGGTTTTCGCATGGCGTAGGCTTAACTTAAGTAAAATTGAATCAAGGCCGATGAAAACTGGATTAGGAAATTATTTTTTCATCATAGATGTGTTGGAAAACGAAAGTGATCCGATGATGAAAGGTGCACTTGAAGAACTTGCTGCACTAAATTGCACAGTTCGCTCATTCGGTACATATTATACGTTCGAACAGAGACCTTCCCGCTAGTGTGGATGGTCTTTTTTATATATCGGGACTTCTGAAACCGGGCTATTCTTTTGTTATTAGAATGAATAATAGTTCCCTTTTTACAATATACATAGTAAGAGAGAGGGCGCCTTTCACGAATTTACGTCACATAGACGGGCGTTCGTTCATACGATGGATTGATGGAAGGGGGATTTTGTTAGTGGATGTCCATATTGTTGTAAAAGGGGATACGTTGTGGAAGATTGCTCGACAGTACGGTATCCCTTTTGAAGATTTAAAAAGAGTGAATGCCCATTTGGCAAACCCGGATTATATTGTACCGGGCATGAAGATTTTCTTACCAGCTAGAAAGGCCGAAGAGAAACCGGGGATGAACAAGAAGCCCGATAAAAAACCGGGTCAACAGTTGCCGCAGGAGAAGCCGCACCAACCTTTACCACAGGAGAAGCCGACACAACCCGTAAAGCCGCCAATTCCGTTGCCGCAGGAAAAACCACATGTACCTCCTGCTCAGCCGAATGTACCACCAACACCGGCACCGAGACCACCATCACCACCGACGCCAGCACCGAGACCAACACCAGCACCAAAACCGCCAGTGCCAACACCACCAGCGCCAACACCAAAACCGCCGGCTCCTAAGCCGCCAGAAAAACCGCAAGTCCCAGTGCCGCAACCGCCACGGCCAAACTTGCCAGTACAACCATCATTACCGCCGTCAACATCAATTCCAACACCACCGCCACAACCGGCGCCACCAACGCAACCGCCAGTGCCGATACCAATGCCGCCGGTTTCGCACCATATGCCGCCTTACTGTCCGCCGATAATGCCGGTTCCGTGCGGTTGGATGCCGATTTATGACGCGGATTGTTACCCAATGGCGTTTCCTGGCTTTACAAGTCCGTCACCAATGCCGCAAACACCAATGCCACAAGTACCGCAAATGCCTTTAACGCAAACGCCAATGCTCCCTGCGCAGTTGGGCACAAAGCCGCCGTCAATCGATGTACAAGAGCAAGTGGAAGACTTTGAAGAATCACCGATTTATCCTGGAAGAGGCGATGGTGCTGCACCACCTTATCCGTTTAAAGGATGGGAGTTGACGGAGTCTCCGATGTGGCCTCAGCATGAGTCGCCGGAGCATGTTGTCCATTGCCCGCCTGAACAGGCATATATTCCTCAAATGATGTCACCGGAATATCAAACAAATCCATATGGCATGATGTATCCACAAGAACCTTTCGCATTCAGTCAATGTTACCAACCGGTGTATCATTGTGGATGCCCATCTCACCCAGGATTTTTTGCGGGCGGAATGCATCCGAATCATATAATGCCGATGCAAATGCCTATGCCGATGCATCCAATGCAAATGTATCCAATGCAAATGCAGCCGATGCAACAGTTCAACCCGATGCAAAATAACGATTGCGGTTCGTGCTGACCGGCGTATGGCGCTGGAAAAGAATATCCGGAAAGTAAAAGAGAACGTGTGGAAATTGGTGGAAGGTGGATCGGCCTATTCGTTAAAGAAATATAGCCACCGATCAACGGCTGTCAAAGTGAACTATGTCCACCGGCAGCTTCAAGCAATCCAATTTCCACATATCGTACCTTTGATGCCTACGGAAGATCCACTATTTATCATGCAACCATGGATTGAAGGGACAAAGCCGGTCAATTTCAGAAGAAGAATCGATCGGACAGATGCATTTTTGGCTCTTCAAGCATTGCATATGACCAAGGAGCAGATCGATTGGGACGCCTCCCCATATCTGCATAGATATCAGCTTCTTGACAAATGGCAAGAAAGATTAAATCGTTTCATCGACAAACGTCTGCTTTGCGAGAACTACATTGGGAAGAGGGCTGTTGATGAAATTATTCTTTTCGGACAGGAAGCCCTTCCTATTTTAAAAAAGAAGCAGAGGGAGCTTTCGGGTTTTACATTGCTTCACGGAGATATCGTTCACCACAATATTCTCCGTGATGAAAACGGACTAATCCGTTTCATCGATTTCGATCTTGCATGTACGGGACCACCAGGAACCGAACTAGCTCTTTGGATGCATCGGGTCCTTCCGAACATCGGTTACAATCTTGAATTCTTGTTTGCGGAACAAGCCGCTCTGAATAATCTAGACAGTGCCTCGAAATCGATGCTGCTTTATCCGAATGAATTGTTAAGGGAGTGGCTGTATCTTTTGAGCTTGCCCCCGGTTAAGCAGGATAATCTTGCAAGGAAGCTCATCCCATTCACAGAAACCGCCCTCTCCTCATGGCCAAAGCTTTGGTATGATGTAGAACGGATGATGTAATTGAAGCGAAGCAAAGCCGCCTCATCAGCGGCTTATTTTTGTTTGCCGCAATACATCTACATATCCACTTCTGTAGATAGAAAATCCGTTCGTATGCTATAATAGTTTCTATACTTTAGGGGGAGAATGACTTGTATGATTATATAAAAGGGATTGTCACTCGAGTGACGCCGGAATACATAACTCTTGACCAAGGTGGTGTCGGTTGGCAGATTATGACGCCAAATCCGTATGCATTCCACCAAACGGAGGAAATCCAACAAGTTTTCACATACTTACACGTCCGGGAAGATAGCAACACGCTGCTTGGCTTCAAAACATTGGAGCAGCGGGAACTGTTCAAAAAACTTATCACCGTTTCCGGCATCGGCCCGAAAGGTGCACTTGCTATTTTAGCAAGCGGCATCCCGTCCCAAGTAATAGGTGCAATCGAAAGAGAAGATGAAACATTCCTCGTCCAATTCCCTGGGGTCGGTAAAAAAACCGCACGTCAGATGATCCTTGACTTAAAAGGGAAACTTGGTGATTTATTTACTGAAATCGAAATGCCTGATACGGAAGTCACCCTTCTTTCAATGGCAGAAAATGGCGCAATGGAAGAAGCAATCCTCGCGTTGGAGGCACTTGGCTATTCACAACGGGAATTAACTAAAGTGAAACGGGATTTGCAAAAGGAAGACTTGGATACGGAAGGCTATATGAAACTTGCCCTGCGCTTGCTATTAAAACAAACATAATGTTAGCTGAACCGGAAGGAGGAATGGACAGGCATGGAACGTGTCATTTCAAGTGAACAGTCACATTTCGATGATAGCTTTGAGCAATCGTTGCGTCCCCAGACGCTAAAACAGTATATTGGACAAGAGACTGTAAAAGACAATCTGAGCATCTTCATCCAAGCCGCTAAAGGCAGAAATGAAAGTTTAGATCATGTCCTTTTGTATGGGCCGCCTGGTCTAGGAAAAACAACACTCGCGACCGTCATCGCAAATGAAATGGATGTCAACGTTAAAATGACGAGCGGGCCTGCGATCGAAAGACCAGGGGATCTCGCCGCAGTCGTGTCTTCATTGGAACCGGGAGATGTCCTGTTCATTGACGAAATCCATCGATTGAACAGAGCCATAGAGGAAGTTCTGTATCCCGCCATGGAGGATTTCTGTCTCGATATTGTTGTCGGAAAGGGACCTTCTGCCAAATCCATCCGTCTTGACCTTCCGCCATTCACGCTGATAGGAGCGACAACTCGAGCAGGATCACTTTCTGCACCGCTGCGCGACCGTTTCGGCGTACCGCTCCGTCTTGAATATTACGAAGAAGGTCCTTTGAAAGAAATCGTTATAAGAAGCGCGAGTTTGTTCGACGTCACGATTGATGAAAATGCCGCTGTGGAAATCGCGAGACGGTCAAGGGGCACACCTCGAATTGCCAACCGCTTGCTCCGCAGAGTGCGTGATTATGCACAAGTGAGAGGCGATGGCAACATTACGATGAGCATTGCAAAAGAAGCGCTCGAAATGCTGAGAGTCGATTCACATGGGCTCGACAATATTGATCATAAATTGCTTATCAGCATGATTGAGCGATTCCGTGGCGGCCCTGTCGGCATCGACACGATTGCTGCAAGCATCGGTGAGGAATCCGTCACGATTGAGGATGTCTATGAACCCTATTTGCTTCAAATCGGGTTCATCCAAAGAACACCCCGTGGAAGAATCGCGACTGGACTTGCGTATGAACATTTCGGTTACCAAGCACCTGAACAAACAAATTAAATTGGTTTTGATTTATACAATGAAGTTAAATGTTTCAGACTTACCTTAGGATTGGAACGGAAAGCGTCCGCCTGAAGTGGAAATCCGGTTTTGTTAAACTTTGATAGAAGGAGTATTTGTTAATTATGGACGTAAATGATTTTGATTTTGATTTACCGGAGCATCTCATTGCTCAAACGCCTTTAAAAGATCGAACAGCTAGCCGGCTAATGGTATTGGATAAAGAAACAGGCAAAGTGGAACATCGCCAGTTCCGTCAAATTGTCGATGAGCTGCAGCCGGGGGACGTTATCGTATTGAACGATACACGCGTCCTTCCTGCACGTTTAATCGGCGTAAAGGACGATACAGGCGCTTCAATCGAAGTGCTTCTACTAAAAGAGACGGGATCAGATGAATGGGAGACACTCGTCAAACCGGCAAAACGGATAAAGGTTGGTACATTCGTAACATTTGGTGACGGCAGATTAAAAGCCGAATGTACGGGGGTTTTAGACCAAGGCGGCAGGATTTTTAAATTCCATTATGAAGGCATCTTCTATGAAATATTGGATGAACTTGGACAAATGCCGCTTCCTCCTTACATCACTGAATCGCTTGACGATCAATCTCGCTATCAAACCGTCTTTGCGAAAGAGAGAGGTTCAGCGGCTGCACCGACTGCGGGACTGCATTTTACGGAAGCAATCCTTCAAGAAATCAAGGACAAAGGCGTTGGTGTCGAGTTCATTACGTTACACGTCGGCTTAGGGACATTCCGTCCGGTCAGCTCCGACACGATAGAAGAACATACGATGCATTCGGAGTATTACAGCGTCAATGAAAGTACGGCGAACGCCATCAACGAAGCGAAGGCTAATGGGGGAAACATTATCGCAATCGGGACAACTTCTGCAAGGACACTTGAAACGATCGCCTCCCAAAATAACGGTAAAATTATTTCGACAAGTGGTTGGACATCGATTTTCATTTATCCTGGTTATACATTCAGCATACTTGACGGTATGTTGACAAATTTCCATTTGCCGAAATCGACGTTGATCATGCTTATTTCTGCGATGGTCTCACGGGAACATATATTAGCAGCTTATAATGAAGCGGTGAAGGAGAATTATCGCTTCTTCAGTTTCGGTGACGCGATGTTCATCAAACCGTCAAAAAAGTAAACGGGAACTTAACTCCCAAAATAGAAAGGGTCAAAACAAATGGCAGCAATCACTTACGAGCATATAAAAACATGCAAACAGACAGGAGCTAGGCTGGGCATTGTCCATACGCCGCATGGTTCTTTTGAAACACCGGCTTTTATGCCGGTTGGAACTCAAGCGACCGTTAAGACGATGTCACCTGAAGAACTGAAAGAAATGGGCGCGGGCATCATTTTGAGCAATACGTATCATCTATGGCTAAGACCAGGTCACGACATCATCAAGGAAGCGGGCGGCCTTCATAAGTTCATGAATTGGGACCGTCCGATTTTGACGGATTCAGGCGGATTCCAAGTGTTTTCACTGAGCGATTTCCGCAAAATTGAAGAGGAAGGCGTCCACTTTCGCCATCATTTGAATGGGAGCAAACTTTTCCTCAGTCCCGAAAAAGCGATGGAAATCCAAAATGCCCTCGGTTCCGATATTATGATGGCTTTTGACGAATGCCCGCCATATCCTGCGACATATGAGTATATGAAAGCGAGTGTAGAGAGGACATCAAGATGGGCTGAGCGTTGCCTTAAAGCGCATGCCCGCCCTGAAGATCAAGGTCTCTTTGGAATCGTGCAAGGCGGCGAATTCGAAGAGCTGCGCAAGCAAAGTGCAAAAGATCTTGTCTCATTGGATTTCCCGGGTTATGCAATCGGCGGATTGTCAGTCGGCGAACCGAAAGATGTCATGAACCGCGCACTTGAATTCACAACTCCGTTATTGCCGGAAAACAAACCACGTTATTTAATGGGTGTTGGCTCTCCTGACTCTTTAATTGACGGGGCGATTCGTGGAGTGGATATGTTTGACTGCGTACTTCCTACGCGCATAGCTAGAAATGGTACGCTTATGACGAGCGAAGGACGTCTCGTCGTGAAAAATGCGAAATACGAGCGCGATTTTGGACCTTTAGATCCGAACTGCGATTGCTATGCGTGCAAAAACTATAGCAGGGCGTATATCCGTCACTTGATCCGTGCGAATGAAACATTTGGCATCCGTTTAACGTCCTATCATAATCTCCATTTCTTACTTCGTTTAATGGAGCAAATTAGGGATGCGATCCGCAATGATCGCCTTGGAGATTTCCGGGAAGAGTTTTTTGAACAATACGGATTTAACAAACCAAATGCAAAAAACTTTTGAATCTTGTATAATAACCGAGAGAAGAGGGGGGAAATTAAATGAATGGTGATATGTTAGGTACGTTACTTCCAATTATTGCAATGTTCGCGATCATGTGGTTTTTATTGATTCGACCTGCACAAAAAAGACAGAAGCAGACGAAACAAATGCAAGAAAGTCTCAAACGTGGCGATAAAGTCATTACAATCGGCGGCATTCACGGTACAATCGATGCAGTCGATGAAGCATCCGTGTTCTTGAAAGTTGCAGATGGCACAACATTGCAATTTGATAGACAAGCTGTCGGTCGAGTTGTCAATACTGGCGCTTAATCATTCGCGAAATGAAAGAGATAGTTATCCAATGTTTAACACTGGAAACTACCTCTTTTTATTTTTGTATATTGTTGGGCTCCTTATGGCATCCTCTCTTATAGGGGAGGAATCGCTTTGAATGATTTGTTAATTATTGGTTTTAGAACCGTTTTCTTGTATGTGCTCATTTTAATCATTCTCCGTGTGATGGGGAAGCGTGAAGTTGGAGAATTAGGCGTCGTTGATGTCGTCGTGTTCATCATCATGGCGGAAGTGGTTGCTTTTGCTCTCGATTCACCAGACCAAAAATTAAGTCACTCCATATTGCCTATGCTCATTCTTTTAGCGATCCAGCTATTGACGTCATTCTTTTCCTTGAAGAGCAAAAAATTCAGGGATCTCGTAGATGGAGATCCGACGCTGATCATCCAAGACGGCATCATAAAAGAAGAGGAAATGAGAAAGCAACGATACAATTTGGATGACCTGTTCCAACAGCTTCGCGAACAGCAAGTCGGTTCAATACGTGATGTATCCTATGCTTTCTTGGAGCCATCCGGGAATTTATCTGTGTTCACACGCGATGTAACACAGCCGGTACTTGCACTTATTTCCGATGGGATCATTCAAATCCGTCATGTCCAATTGATTGGTAAATCGGAAGAATGGCTCATCCAAGGCTTAAAAGATCAAGGCGTAAATGATGTGAATCAAGTTTTTTACTGTTCATATGAAGAAGGGACACTCCATTTTCAACTAAAAGAGGAGTATCAATAAATTTTAGTTAGCCTTTTAAGCATGAGGACATCATTTTTCTTAATTTGACCGAATAGCAACAGAATGATCAGAAGGAATCCCGTCGTAATTAAGCACTCAACCAGTAAACCGAACTGACCGATTGGGATGAAAATCGGGCGCATGACCGCGGTCATGATGAAAGATACATATGGCAAAGCAAACATTGTAAAACCTGCAGCGGCAGCCTTGTTCTTCCGTAATGTAGCAATATGTAGGAAGGACGTGACAAGTACACCGAAGCCGATGGCGAGTACTGCGCCAGTTTCTTGCAGTCCCGGCTGTGATGCTAAAACGAACATGACCCCCAATTTTGCAATTCCGCCATATACTGAATTCATCATTCCTGCTTTTGCGTCATTGGTCGCCTGTAAAATAGAATACAAAGGTCCCTGGATGTAGTAAAAGAAAAAGACAGGTGCAAGCAAAGACATATATGAACCGCCTTCTGTAATGTGGAACAGCTTTTCAGCAAGCGCCTGTCCGTGGACATAAAAAACCGCAGCTGCAAATGCGCCTGTCAAAGCGGATAGGCGTAAAGCCAAATGGATTCGTTCCTGCAACTTCTTTTTATTGCTCGAAGCGGCAGCGCCACTCACTGCCGGCACAAGCACGACAGACAAGGCGTAAGGAATGAATGAAGGGAAGAGCAGTAACGGGATGAGTACCCCAGAAATGACCCCGTAGAGCGATGTAGCAGCTACTGCCCCGACTCCCGCCAATGAAAGTGCGCGCAAAAAGATGATTGGCTCCAAAAACCAAGTGAACGTGCCGAATAATCTGCTTCCTGAAGAAGGAAGAGCAATTGAAAGAAGAGGCTCCATTGGAAACTTCTCTTTCTTTTGAACAGGATTTCTTTCCTGTTTTTTATGCTGATGATATTTAAACCATAGATAACAAGCTGAAAGACCTTCCGCGATTAGAGTAATGCCCATTGCGTAAGCGGCGTTCATTGCGCTGTTGTCAGGTGTCAGGAACATTGGCAGCATCCAAGTTATTAAAGCAATCCGGCAAATTTGTTCAATTATTTGGGACCAAGCTGTTTCTTCAATCCTGACAATCCCTTGGAAATACCCTCGGATCAGCCCGCAAGCCGCAGCAATCGGTATGATCGCGATTCCGACGTATAATGTCGTGGAGGACGCCGCATTGCCTAATAGTGTTTCAGATAGAAAAGGGATAAATAAAATTGACAAGGGTAAGAAAACGATCCCCGTAAAGATCGTAATGACAGTTGCTGTCCTCATGACTGCAGGCAACTTCGCAGATTCACCCTTTGCCTTTAATTCCGCAATCACCTTTGCGACAGCGATAGGAACACCTAATTGGACAAGTGATAGGAAGAAAATAAAAGCAGGATAGGCTGTCATATAGATACCTACAGCTTCTTCACCTGCAACCCGCATGAACTGAATGCGGTAGACGAATCCTAATAACTTTGTCATGAATACGGCAATCATTAGTATGGCAGTTCCACGAATAAAAGTGGACATTCATAAACAACTCCTTCTCAATTCCGGTCATTTCGTTTACACTAAATCTATGCATAGGTTTGTCTATTTACGACTGAACGGGAAAGGAATGGGGAAGGTGACGACGATTCAATTCGAACAACTATTCAATCATGCGATGCCGGCAATCCAGAGTAAGCGGAACGAATTTCGTTTATATGGCTATTCAACAGTTACTAACGAAGAGATTTGGAAATACTGCATTCGAAAGAAATGGCGGAAGAAAAATGTTTCAACGATGCGCATTCATGAAATTGTGAATGGGGTTCTTAGATTGACTCCGGCCGAATTCATGACATACACACAAATTGAGGAACAAAGAGATTCCAACTGGTTTACAGATTTGAATAGCGATGAATTGCAATTGCTGTTATCACCAAAAAAAACGGAAGAAACATCGAATTGAACATCACCCGACTATTTGACAGATTGTATTCATTGGCTCATAATTGGAGTGTTGTATTTTCTTAAAAACTGTACATAGCATTCGTCTTAGAGCTCCACGTACAGAGGGGGAACTGATTTATGAAAAAAAGAAGCCGGATTGTAGCGTTCTTATTATTGCTAGTCATGTTAGGCTCTTTAATAGGTGCAACATCCAAACCAATTATAAAAGATGTACGGCTCGGTCTCGATCTACAAGGAGGCTTTGAAGTTCTTTATGAAGTTCAGCCGCTAAAAGAAGGGCAGAAGATCACGGAAGACACTGTCACGGATACTGCGGGTGCTTTACGAAATCGTGTTGACGTACTCGGTGTTAGTGAACCAAGCATCCAAGTTGAATCGAATAACCGGATCCGTGTTCAATTGGCCGGGGTTGAAGATCAGGAATCAGCTCGTGAGCTATTATCGACACAAGCGAATCTGACATTCAGAGACGCCGATGATAACTTGATGTTGGACGGTACTGATTTGAAAGAAGGAAAAGCGAAAGCGAACTTCGGAGAAACAGGAAATCCGGTCGTAACGTTGGAAATGAAAGATCCTGACAAATTTGGTGAAGTAACTGCTGAAATTAAAGCAAAAGCTCCTGAAAACGTTATGGTCATCTGGATGGACTTTGAAGAGGGTGTCGATTCATACAAAGAGGAAAGAATGAAGGAAAAACCGAAATTCATTTCCGCGCCTTTTGTAAGTCAAGTTATCAATTCGTCCAATGTTGAAATTTCAGGAAACTTCACTGTTGAAGAAACAAAGAGCTTATCAGGCATTTTGAATGCCGGGGCACTTCCAGTCCATCTTGAAGAAATTTATTCAACTTCAGTTGGTGCTCAATTCGGAGCACAGGCGTTGGATAAAACAATTTTGGCTGGAATCGTCGGTATCGCTTTAATCTTCATTTTCATGTTGATTTATTACCGTATTCCAGGATTTGTGGCTGTCGTCACATTGTCTGTCTATATCTATTTAATCCTATTTGTCTTCACAGGTATTAATGGGGTTCTTACACTTCCTGGTATTGCCGCACTTATGTTGGGGGTCGGTATGGCGGTCGATGCCAACATTCTGACCTATGAGCGTATAAAGGAAGAATTGCGAGTCGGCAAATCGGTGAAAACGGCATTCTCGGTTGGTGCGAAATCCGCATTCACAGCTATTTTAGATGCCAATATCACGACTTTGCTTGCGGCTGTCGTCCTTTTCATCTTTGGGACAAGCTCTGTCAAAGGATTTGCGACAATGCTCATTATCAGTATCCTTGTCAGCTTCTTGACTGCAGTATGGGGATCACGACTGTTGCTCGGGCTTATTGTCCATAGTGGCATGTTAGACGGTAAGACAGGATTATTCGGCATCTCGAAGAAAAGGGTGCACGCTCCGGAAGAAGATGTGGATACTCTTGATTTGACAACGAAGTTCGATCGTTTTGACTTTGTTCATGCACGCAAGAAGTTCTATGTCATTTCGATGATATTGATTATTGCTGGTATTATTGTTTTAGGGGTCTTTAAATTAAACTTGGGTATTGACTTTGCAGGGGGTACACGTGTTGAAATCTTATCGGACACACCTGTAACAGCTGAGGAAATCTCAAATACGCTTGAAAAAATTGGCCACCCAGCAACGGATATTGTTATTTCCGGTGATACGAACAACATTGGTGTTGTACGTTATAAAGAGGAATTTAAGCAAGAAACCGTTAATAAGTTTAAAAAGGATCTAGAAGCTCATTACGGTGCAGATCCGAATATTTCAACAGTTTCAAATAAGGTTGGTAAAGAACTCGCGAAAAATGCTTTAAAAGCATTGCTAGTTGCTGCACTTGGAATCATCATCTATGTTGCATTCCGTTTTGAATGGCGGATGGGTGTTTCCTCTATCATCGGTTTAATCCATGACGCATTCTTCATGGTCGCCGTATTCAGTATTACACGCCTTGAAGTGGATATCACCTTCATCGCCGCTGTCCTAACAATTGTTGGTTATTCCATCAATGATACGATTGTCACATTCGACCGGATACGGGAGAATATGAACAAGATCGGCAAAATCAATGATGAAAAACAATTGGCCGATATCGTCAATAAATCACTACGACAAACATTGGGACGCTCGGTGAATACAGTATTGACTGTCATTTTCGTTGTCGTGGCATTGATTGTGCTCGGCGCAGAGGCAATTCGTCCATTCTCGATTGCATTGCTGATCGGTTTATTAGCCGGAACGTATTCTTCCATTTTCATCTCAGCGCAGATTTGGTTTGATTTGAAGAAGAAGGAATTAACAAAGTCTGGCGGCTTAAAAGTGGATAAAGAGAAAAAACAATGGGGTTCTGACGAGCCGGTTGTCTGATGAAAGATTGGATTGGCTGACGTTTCAACCTATAAAGGAACAGGGTATACTTCGTGTATATCCTGTTTTTTTTATGCATTGGGAAGGAAGGTGAGATTGATGAAGATGCAATGGTCTTTAATTTTAAGTATTCTTTTTGCGATTATCATCGCTGTTTTTGCAATCTTAAACGTGGAGCCTGTACAGGTGAACTTCTTATTCGTTAAGACGGAAATGCCACTCATACTAGTCATTTTATTCACAGCGCTCTTAGGAGCCGCGATAAGCGGATTCATGGCCATGTTCCGTTCCATCCGTTCTCATCGTCATATTAACGAATTGAAAAAAGAAATGACCGCCAAAGAAATCCTCATCGCCTCGCAACAAAATGAAATCGCCGCCTTGCAACATGTTGATGGACCGTCACCGACAGATGAAAATATAAAAGAAGCAGAATAGGCTAAGCATCCTTCGTTGGAAGAGGATGCTTTTTTAAGTTTATTGGAGGTGAAGGAGGCCGCCTGAAACGAAATTCAACATTTGAATATTCTATAGTAACACGATTAATCTACTTTAATTTCTTCCAATCGGCGTATTTCCTTTCAGTGGCCTCTTTCATCCTTTATAATGAACATTAAAGGATGTGACACATTGTGATAGAGTCGATGAAAATGTGGACGATCAACCGTCCGGATGAGGAAATCGTCCAATTATTCATGAAAGAACTTAGCATCCCCTCCATCCACGCAAAAATCCTAGTTTCCAGAGGAATAACTGATGTTGAACAAGCTAAGTCTTTTTTACATATGGATACGAGTAGCCTTCATGATCCTTACTTGCTTTATGATATGGAAAAGGCAGTCAATCGCATCATGCAAGCAATCGATTCAAATGAATTGATTACGGTTTATGGAGATTACGATGCAGATGGTGTGACGAGTGTGACGGTGCTTACAACGGCGCTTGAGCAACTTGGAGCAAATGTCAATTTCGTCATTCCGAATCGATTTGAACACGGCTATGGACCGAATGTAGAGTTATTTAAAACGTTGAATGAAGCGGGAACGTCACTTATCATTACTGTCGATAACGGAATTTCTGGTTTAGAAGCAGCAGATTACGCCAAGTCTGTTGGCATGGATATTATCGTGACGGATCACCATGAGATCGGAGCAGAATTGCCAAATGCAGATGCAATTATTCATCCAAGGCACCCTTCAGGAAACTATCCTTTTGGCGAGTTGGCAGGGGTGGGTGTTGCGTTTAAATTGGCTTGTGCATTATTAGGTGAAATCCCTGACGAACTGTATGAGATAGCTGCGATTGGTACAGTCGCCGATCTCGTTCCGCTGCAAGATGAGAACAGGTTCATCGTCAAAGAAGGGATCAGGCGCATGAGGAAGTCGAAACGCCCCGTATTTCAAGCGCTTTCAAAAGTTAGTGGCACGGAGCAATCCAGCCTTACGGAAGAATCATTAGGATTTATGATTGGTCCGAGATTGAATGCGCCAGGACGTCTTGGAAGTGCCAATCCTGCTGTGCATCTCTTAAAGTCGGATGATCCAATGGAGGCAATGTCAATTGCCGAGCAATTAGACGCATTGAATAAAGAGAGACAAGCGCTCGTTACCAATATAGCGAATGAGGCGGAACAAGCAATGGCTGACATGTATGGCGACATGCTGCCGTTCGTCATCGTCATTGCAGGCGTTGGCTGGAATCCGGGAGTCGTCGGCATTGTCGCTTCTCGATTGACCGAGAAGTATTATAGGCCTTCCATCGTTTTGTCCATTGATCTTGAGTCAGGGGTCGCAAAAGGTTCCGGACGTAGTATTGCAGGTTTTGATTTATTCAAGGAGCTATCAAAGAACGCTGACTTGCTTCCTCATTTCGGAGGGCATGAAATGGCAGCAGGAATGTCACTTTCAGTAGAAGATGTAGTCAAACTCCGTAGTCGTTTGAATGATCAAGGGAAGTTACAGTTAACGGATGAGATGCTGACTCCTCGGTTACAAATTGACGTGCCGCTTGAAATCGGAGAAATCGATGTTGATGTATTAGAAGGATTGGAGCTATTACGTCCTTTTGGTATGTCGTTTGAGAAGCCTGTTTTTTTAATAGAAAATCTTTCAGCTTCCTCCGTTCGTAAAATTGGAGCTGCTAAAAATCATTTGAAACTTGATCTTTCGGATGGTGTTAATAACTTAGATGTGATCGGTTTTGGAAATGGGCATATCGCCGACGAAATAAGTCCGGGTGTTACGTTATCCATTACAGGAGATTTGCAAGTGAATGAATGG
Organism: Sporosarcina luteola; assembly: GCF_007991495.1. Classification (GTDB taxonomy): domain Bacteria; phylum Bacillota; class Bacilli; order Bacillales_A; family Planococcaceae; genus Sporosarcina; species Sporosarcina luteola. Next base: position 64,204 of record NZ_BJYL01000007.1, read on the forward strand.
AATGGACGTAAAAAACCACAAATGTTGCTAGCGGATTTACAGTCCAAAGAACGTCAATTATTCGACTTAAGGGGAATCCGTGAGCCGAATCGATGGATGCCGGCAGTTCCGAAAAAAAATAACTTATTTATTGCCTTCCAAGAACAGTCCGTTGTCCATTTCAGTTCCATGCTGAAAGATGTGACCGTTCAAAAGTTTGGAGATGTCGAACTGTCAGAAACCGATCATGTCGTCATTTTGGACATGCCGGTTGGGACGGACCAACTGAAACAATTGATTAGCCAAACAAACCCGAAGCGCATCTATGCTCATTTCTTTGTTCCGGAATCCATGTATTTTGAAGGGATGCCGAGCCGTGAAGATTTCGGTTGGTATTACAGCTTTTTGAAAAAACGGGGCTCATTCGATTTGCGCAATCAAATACAGGAATTATCAAAACATAGAGGTTGGAAGATCGACATAATTTATTTCATGACAAAGGTGTTTTCTGAACTCGAATTTGTTAAGATAGAGAATGGCCTTGCTTTTGTTATGGAAAGTGCAGGGAAGAAAAATCTTTCAGAGGCACCTTCCTATCAAGAAAGAGAGCTCCGGATTGAATTGGAAAAAAAGCTTGTCTACGCTTCATACATGGAATTGAAAAGTTGGTTCGATGAAGTTTGTAAAGAAACGGTCAACAGGGAGGAACAATTATGGATTTGAAGAGTTTTGTGACGATCGTACCTGATTATCCAAAAGAGGGAATCAGTTTTAAAGATATTACGACGATCATGGATAATGGGGAAGCTTATAAATACGCAACGGACAAGATTGTGGAATTTGCGAGAGAAGTAGGAACTGATATAATTGTCGGTCCTGAAGCAAGGGGCTTCATCATTGGATGCCCGGTCGCTTATGCGTTGGAAGTTGGCTTTGCGCCGGTCCGCAAGCCTGGAAAACTGCCACGTGAAACGATTTCAGTCGAATACGACCTTGAATATGGAAAAGATTCATTAACAATCCATAAAGATGCTATTAAACCAGGCCAACGCGTTTTAATCGTAGACGATTTACTTGCTACTGGCGGGACAGTCGGCGCTACAGTAGAACTCGTAGAAAAATTAGGCGGAGTCGTTGCAGGATGCGCCTTCCTGATTGAACTTTCCTACTTGAATGGCCGGGAAAAACTCAAAGGCTATGAAGTTCAAGCACTAATGACTTATGAATGAAAAGTGAAAAACAAAAAGGTCCTTCGCAAATTGCGAAGGATCTTTTTGTTCACAAAGCTTTACATTCCGAGCTATTTATACATACAATAGTATTATCTTTAATTTTTTGCGAAATTGGTCGAAAGGAGTTATAAAATGGCGAAAAACCGTGACATGACGGCAGAAGAAATATTTGAACTGGTAGCATCCTATATGAATGAAAAGCATGTCGCGTTCGTCGAAAAAGCGTATGAGGCTGCTAAATCTGCTCATGAAGGGCAGTTCAGAAGTTCTGGTGAACCATATATTTTGCATCCCATCCAAGTTGCCGGCATATTAGCAGAATTACAAATGGATCCGTCCACTGTCGCAGCGGGATTCCTCCATGACGTTGTAGAAGATACCGATGTGAGCCGGGAAGATATTATACGGGAATTCGGGGAAGAAGTGGCAATGCTTGTCGATGGCGTTACGAAATTGGAAAAACTGAAATTCAAATCGAACGAAGAAAAACAGGCAGAGAATCACCGGAAAATGTTCATTGCGATGGCGAGGGATATCAGGGTCATTCTTATTAAGCTTGCTGACCGCCTCCATAATATGCGGACGTTAAAGCATGTACCGGAGGAAAAGCAACGTAGAGTGGCAACAGAAACTTTAGATATTTTCGCGCCGCTTGCACATCGGTTAGGGATTTCCACGATCAAGTGGGAATTGGAAGACACTGCACTTCGTTATTTGAATCCTCAGCAATATTACCGGATTGTCAATATGATGAAAAAAAAGCGGGATGAACGTGAAAAGTATTTACTGAATGTCATGGATCAGATCCGTGGCGAAATCACTGAAATGGGCATTGAAGCTGAAATCAACGGAAGGCCGAAGCATTTATATTCCATCTATCGTAAAATGATTCTTCAGAAGAAAGAATTCAATGAAATTTATGATCTTCTCGCGATACGAATTATCGTTAACAGTATAAAGGATTGTTATGCAGTGCTTGGAATTATCCATACTTTATGGAAGCCTATGCCCGGAAGATTCAAAGACTATATCGCAATGCCGAAACAAAATCTTTACCAATCGATTCATACGACTGTAGTCGGGCCTGCCGGCGATCCGCTCGAAGTGCAAATACGGACTGAAGAGATGCATAGGATTGCAGAATACGGGGTTGCTGCGCATTGGGCTTATAAAGAAGGGAAGACTGTCTCAGAAAAACCGGATAATATTGATTCCAAGCTGAAGTGGTTCAGGGAAATCCTTGAATTCCAAAACGAATCCTCTAACGCTGAGGAGTTCATGGAGTCATTGAAATTCGATTTATTCTCAGATATGGTATATGTTTTCACCCCTGATGGGGATGTTATTGAAATCCCTCAAGGCTCAGTTCCAATCGATTTTGCATACCGCGTCCATTCGGAAGTCGGAAACAGAACTATTGGTGCGAAAGTGAATGGCAAGATGGTTCCACTCGATACTGAGCTGTTTACCGGAGATATCGTTGAAATCCTTACCTCTAAGCAATCGTTCGGACCTAGTCGCGACTGGTTAAAAATCGCCAATACATCGCAAGCTAGAAATAAAATCCGTCAATTCTTCAAAAAGCAGTTAAGAGAAGAGAATATTGTCAAAGGGTCTGAAATGGTTGAAAGAGAAGTGAAATTTCAAGAATTTGATTTGAAAGCCGTACTCACTTCTGAAAACATACAGCGTGCCATCGACAAATTCAGCTTCACTTCTGAAGAGGACATGTATGCGGCTGTTGGATCGAATGGCATTACCGCGCAACAAGTCGTCAACAGACTAGCGGAAAAAATTCGCAAGGAACGCGATCAACAAGATACAATCGATAAAATTGTCTCGGATATGAAAGCCCCGCAGCAAGTTAAAACAACAGAGTCGGGTGTTATCGTCAAAGGACTCGAGAACTTGCTCATCCGGCTGTCAAAATGTTGTAATCCGATTCCTGGAGATGACATTGTTGGCTTTATCACAAAAGGACGGGGTGTTTCCGTTCACCGTGAGGATTGTCCGAATATCCATACCGAAGAAGATAATGATCGACTGATCGATGTGGAATGGGCGGTCGATTCGAATAGTGCACGCAAGGAATTTCAGGTGGATATTGAAATTTCCGCTTTTGATCGGCTAGGTTTGTTGAATGAAGTAATGATGGTTGTAGCAGAAACGAAAACGCCGATGATCGCCGTTAGTGGAAAAGCGGATAAGGAAAAGCTTGCAAAAATAAGTATGACGATCAAAATCACGGATATAGCTCATCTGCACAGAATTGTGGATCGTATCAAACAAATACGCGATATCTATTCTGTGCAACGTGTAATCCATTAAACAGGAAGGTGTTTTGCATGAGAGTCATTTTACAAAGATCCGGCAAGGCATCTGTAACAGTCGAAGGAGAAGTGACTGGTTCAATCGAGAAAGGTTACGTCCTCCTTGTAGGTATCACGCATGACGATACAGAGCAGGATGCTGACTATATCGCGAAAAAGGTGTCTGGTCTACGGTTATGGGAAGACGAAGAAGGCAAGATGAACCATTCCATTGAGGAAGTGGATGGCGCAATCCTTTCTGTTTCCCAATTCACATTATATGGTGACGTTAAGAAGGGTCGCAGACCAAGCTTCATTGAAGCGGCAAGGCCGGACAAGGCAGAGCCGATTTGGAATTATTTCAATAATGCACTCCGCAGCCAAGGATTGGTCGTCGAAACCGGCATATTCGGCGCTATGATGGAAGTGGATCTGATGAATGACGGACCTGTCACAATTATTATCGAATCGAAATGAAAAAAACCGCAACTCCCGATAATGGGAATTGCGGTTTTTTAA
>NZ_BJYL01000008.1 GCF_007991495.1 Sporosarcina luteola
TCAATTGGAACGCTTTTTATTAATGGTTGTATTTTTATCATTGGTCTGTTTATGATCCTTTTTGCTTTATATCGTCGACAGGAGCATGTGTTTTTCATATTTGGAATGTTTGCGATGCTCATTTCGGCTCGTGCTTTATTTTCAGTTCCCTTTTATTATACATTTGTATTTTTAGATATGTCTTGGCTATGGGGGACCCGGCTCGAATACATTTTGACAGAGGCAAGTTCGATGTTTTACGTTATTTTATTATGGAAATGGCATGAAAAGGAATTCTCTAAAAAAGTTATGTATGGGTTAGTTGTTATACATGCTGCCCTCATTGTTGCCACGTTGTTTACACAGCCTGTATTTTTCCAGGCACTCTTTTTTAAAGTGTTTTATTTAGCGATCCCTACTTTTTTCTATTTAATTTACGTAAGTTACAAAAGCATTCGTAACCGTAATCGAACCGCAAAAATTAATTTGATCGGAATGGGAATTATCTTTCTGGCTTTCTTTAACGATTTCGCAATCGGGAATAATTGGTACCAAGGATCGACACTCATGCTGCCGGCTGTGGGAATTTACGTAATGATCCATGTCCTCCTGATGAGTAGAGATTTCGCGGAGAGGACGAAGAAAACGGAGCAGCAAAACAAGCAGCTTTTAGCTTTGAATTCATCGAACGAAGAGCTTGCGATTCAACTTCAACATGAGATTAAGCAAAAGGATGATTTTCTTGCCAACACATCCCATGAACTCAGGAACCCTTTACACGGCATTGTGAATATTGCACAGTCTATTTTACGTAATCGATTCGATCAGTTGGATGAAAAAACGCAAAACGATTTGACGCTTCAATTGTCGATTGGTCATCATATGTCTCGAACGTTGGAAGATTTATTAGACATCACTCGCTTGAAGGAACATCGTATCCGTTTACAAAAGGACCGACTTGACCTGCAAGCTATCTCCGCAGGTGTAGTGGATATGCTCAGAGTTTTAATTGAAAATAAAAATATCGTAATGGACGTACGAATTCCGAGTGACTTTCCTCGTGTAGCGGGTGATAAAAATCGGCTCATTCAAATTTTGTTTAATCTTCTTCATAATGCAGTGAAATATACGGATGAAGGCACCATTACGATCGATGCTGATAGTCAAGATGGAAAAGCCTTTATTCATATTACCGATACGGGAATCGGGATTAATGAAAAAACGTTACGGACGATATTTGACCCATATAAACAAGATGATTCAGGTATTACGGCAATCGGCGGCGGTCTTGGACTAGGGTTAAGTATTTGTAAACAGCTAGTGGAACTACATGGTGGAACGATAGAAGCGGAGTCTACTTTAGGTGAAGGTTCGGTATTTACATTTAGCTTGCCAATAGCGGAGGAATCTTTTGAACGGCAAGTAGATGAAACCACTTCAACTATGGAGATGGATGGACTCTCATTTAAAGATACACCAATTGCAATCAATTTAATGGAAGGAACCATTACAAAAAACAGTTCTACATTATACAGACCAAGAGTTTTAGCTGTTGACGATGATCCTGTAAATTTAAGGGTGCTTCAAAATATCCTTTCTGAGGACCAATACGAGGTGGAAGTTGTCACAAGTGCTAAAGAAGCATTGGAACGACTGGAATGGGGAGATTGGGATCTAATCATTTCAGATGTGATGATGCCTTCCATGTCGGGGTATGAGTTAACTCGTTCCATTCGTGAAAAGTATTCCATTTCTGAATTGCCAATTCTTCTTCTTACAGCGCGAAGTAACCCAGATGACATTTATACGGGCTTTTTAGCTGGTGCCAATGATTACGTTACTAAACCGGTTGATGCGGTTGAGTTAAATGTTCGGGTGCATGCGTTAACCGATTTACAAGCGTCCATTCAAGAGCGATTATGGATGGAAGCTGCATGGCTGCAAGCACAAATACGCCCGCATTTTTTAATGAATACCCTGAACGCTATTGTATCATTGAGCGAAATTGATACGGCAAGAATGGGCCGTCTTATTGAGAAGTTTACACATTATTTGCAGGGCAGTTTCTATATGAAAAACTTAGACAAGCTCGTCCCGCTTACACAGGAGTTGGAATTACTTGAATCCTATCTGTATATCGAGAAGGAGCGATTTGGTGATCGTCTTCAAATTAAATGGGAAGTAGATGAGGTTGAGGGGTTGATGATTCCGCCTCTATCCATCCAAACGTTAGTGGAGAATGCGGTGAATCATGGGGTATTGAAACGAATCGATGGAGGAATCATAACGATACGAATCCGCCGCGGTGAGGGCTATACAGAGATTTCCGTTATCGATAATGGCGTTGGAATGGACGAAGAAGATATGAAGCAAATCCTCATCACCCAACCCGGCCAGAAAAAAGGCATCGGACTCGTCAATACCGAACAACGCTTAAAACGATTATACGGCAAAGGCTTGCGTGTTGACAGTACTCCCGATGTGGGAACGACAATTAGCTTTACGGTACCGTTTAAACATTGAAAAGAATAGGTACCTGTTTGAGCAAGCTCTATGACAGGTACCTAAACAAAAGACAATATGCAATTTTTATTCGTCCATCATCCCCGCCGATTTCAACTCGGAAAACGTGAACTCATCCCCATCTTCAAAAACGAATACTGTTTTAATGAGTCCAACTTCAGGTGCGTAGTAATGCATGGTTTTGCGACCTTTTATGTCATCGGGGATGACGGTCGTCACTTCAATTACATTGTCATACTTGCCGGCGGGAACTTCCATCGTCAAGTCAGTTGCGGTCATGTAGCTGACGGATTTGTCGGGGTCGTTCTTGTCCCATTCCGGCTTGTTCGCAAGCTCCACGACATCGACTTCCTCTTTCCTCGTTACATTAACTACATAGATGTTTCTTAATGACTCTTCGCTTACTATGTATTCCTTCATCGTATCCGTGACCAATCCACCCGTATTGTGTGTGTATACCGTATCGGGTCCGTCCGAGTTGACGGATAGGTTCACAGTTTCGATCGACTCCAACTTTTCACCATCAGCACCGTATTGGAAATACGTTTTCGTCATGCCGATAGGCGGAAAGTATTCCGATACATTAATCGCTTCGGCCGCTTCCGAACTGACCGATTTGATATCCTTCGAACATCCGCTTAGCACAAGTACGAGCAATCCGATGAATAAAAATGTTTGTAATTTCTTCATTTATAGCCACCCCTTTTTCAACTATTATCATATCATTGGTTTAGTTGAAAGAGTATAACTTTTTAGTTTGATTGATATTTCGGACCCTTATGCAACCTAGCATCCAGGCTCATCTGCTTAATTACCCACGAGCGGTACAATAAGAGCCGTTTAATTGCCCGTGGAAGCTTAATTTTCCTTCGAACGGTACATTAGGAGTCGTTTAATTGCCCGTAGGAGCTTAATTTTCACTCGAGCGGTACAATAAGAGCCGTTTAATTGCCCATGGAAGCTTAATTTTCGCTTGAGTGGCACATTAAGAGCCGTTTAATTGCCCGTAGGAGCTTAATTTTCCTTCGAACGGTACATTAAGAGCTGTTTAATTGCCCGTGGAAGCTTAATTTTCTCTCGAGCGGTACAATAAGGGCCGTTTAATTGCCCGTGGAAGCTTAATTTTCCTACGAACGGTACATTTAGAGCATTTTAATCGCGTCTTCTAATTTCTTCCGGGCTTCCTTTTCCCATACCTCAAATTGGACAGGCAACCGATCCGGACCTGGTTGTATCATGTTCATGTAGATTTGGTATTGCACGTTGTTTCCGATGTTAGTCAAATTAAATCTCCCCCTTATTATCGACTACTCTAATTATAACATCTATTCAGATATTTGAAGTGTAATCCTCTAAGTAGTGGAAACTTCTAAATAGAAAAATCGTCAAGTATAGTTGAAGTCAATGCTTTTATAACTTTGTAGTGGGAGCTAATCTCGAGACAAAATAGTGGGTCATAATAACTAAGTCGTATGAAATTATAATTCCGATTCGACAAGAAAAGTGGTATAGTTACACTATGACTCTATTACTTTAATTTTCATAAACTAAAGTATATAGTGTCTATAAGTGATGGAATTGCAGAGTGGAGGAACAAAATGCTTGAAAAGATATGGTGGAAGAAGTCGTCGGATATAGAGGGGAAAACATTATCTGCCCGAGTGAACGATGTCCGGAAGAAAAATGTGCCGACTCATGTTGCCATTATCATGGATGGAAATGGACGTTGGGCAAGGCGACGCAATCTACCGCGAGTGGCAGGTCATCACGAAGGTATGAAGACAGTCCGGAAGATTACCCGATTTGCGAACGAACTCGGCATTCGTGTTTTAACTTTATATGCTTTTTCAACCGAGAATTGGAAAAGGCCACGATTTGAAGTCGACTTCCTCATGAAGCTGCCTGTTGAGTTTTTATCCACATATTTGCCTGAACTTATTGAGGAGAATGTCAGGGTGGAAATGATCGGAGACTTTTCCGCATTGCCCTTATATACTCAAAAAGCCATCAAAAATGCGATGGAGGCTACAGCGCATAATGATGGATTGATTCTAAATTTCGCCATGAACTATGGCAGTCGTCATGAATTGGTGAATGTGGTGAAAAAGATTGGGGAATTAACAAAAAACGGAGATGTCCTTCCTGAAGATATCGATGAGTCCTTTATTCAATCACATTTAATGACTTGTCATTTACCTGAACCGGATTTATTAATCCGAACGAGCGGGGAAGTTCGACTTTCTAACTTCATGTTATGGCAGCTTGCCTATTCCGAATTAGTGTTCACAGAGGCTTATTGGCCAGATTTCGATGAAGAATGTCTACTTGATGCGATCGAAGAGTTCCAATTGAGGAGCAGGCGATTTGGCGGCGTTACTGATGAAGTTGAATTGATTAAAAAGTAAATGAACGTATAATGATAGCCGGCGGTGACGTTTTTAAGCGTTGCCGCCGTTTTTTCATCCAAACCTACCTGAATTTCATACTCGTTGTTTCCCCTATTCTCCTCATCTTTCCTTTAAAACACAAGGAGTATTTTCCAGTCATTCGACTATTAACGCTAAAATAATGTCAAAATGTGCAAAAATAGAATAAATATTTATGCACAAATCGACATAATGTTCAGTTAATTAAGGATATACTACTAGTACCATAAACTAAATAACCATGGGAACGATGATGTACGTCCTGTATGTGGGCACCTGGGACGTATGGAGTGAATGGTGCAACCGACCTGATTGAATGCGGAATAAATCCGATTTAATTAGGTTTTTATTATGGGGTGAAAATGAGAGGGGAGAGTTAGGCTTAAGTATGTGCCGCAGAAAATATTGAAGTTTAGATGAAGAATAAGGAATAGAGAAAAAGAAAAAATCCGGGGGAATATGGGAGATGATGACTCTATGAAAATCGTAATTGTTGATGATCATCCATTAGTTCGAAAAGGTTTAACGTCAATTCTTTCTCTTGAAACTGAACTTGAAGTAGTAGGTGAAGCTGCCGACAGTAAAGAGGCTATTCGCGTATTAGATACATTGAAACCGGATCTGACAATCGTCGATTTAAGGCTTGGTGACGAATCAGGTTTGGATTTGATTGAGGAAGCAAGGAGACAAGGAGCGACATGTAAATTTGTCATTTTGACTTCATCTGTAGAAAAGGAGCACTTCGCGCGTGCGCAGGAAATGGGCATCAATGGGTATGTCTTAAAAGAGGCATTTCCTGAAGAGTTATTGCATGCATTGCGTATGATTAAGAGAGGACGCACCTATTATGATCAAGGGATACTCGACGTAGTTGTAAAACCTGACCATTATAGCGCGGACAACCAGGTCGAAGTGCTGACACCGAAGGAATTGGAAGTGTTGATGGAGCTAGGAAAAGGACTTTCGAATAAAGAAATCTCCCGGAAGATGTACATTACAGAATATACCGTGAAGAAACATGTAAGCCAAGTGCTCGCAAAGCTTGAGCTTGCTGACAGGACACATGCTGCCTTATATGCCAATGCCACTGGGCTAGTCAGGTATGTGGTCGGTTGAATAAAAAACAACACCTTTTCGGGGGATTCCTCGTAAAGGTGTTGTTTTCTTTGTGCGGGCGGTACATTCTTAAACCAGCACGTCATGCTTAAATTGGACCAAACCTGTTTCGTTTGCAAAGAGGGCAGCTTGCGTCCGATCGCTAAGGTGTAATTTTGATAAGACCTGGCCGACATGTTTTTTTACCGTATTTTCGGAGATAAACAGGTTCTCGGCAATTTGCCTATTCGAAAACCCCATTCCAAGTTTTTGTAATACCTCTCTTTCCTTAGAGGTTAGTTGTTCTACATGGCTGTTTTCAACGAGCGTTTTCTTCTGTGATCGCATAAGCAAGTCTATGATATCTGGATCATAGTATCTCCTCCCTCTTTGAATTACTTGGAGAGCATAAATGAGTTCTTCGGGATGTGCTTCCAATGAAATATAACCGTCCACATCCATTGCCTTCGACCGTTCAAAAGATAATGGATCCTTAGAATAGGTAAGAATTGCAAATTTGCAGGTGCACCCTAGTTGTCTTGCCTCATTAATTACTTCCAACCCACATTCATCTCCCAATTGGAAATCAACAATTACTAAATCAGGTTTTGCATTTTGAATTAGTAGAAGTGCTTCTTGTCTGTTCATCGCTTCTCCAATGACTTCCATTGTATCTAGTGATGACAGAATCGATATTAACCCTTTGCGGATGAGCGTTTGATCATCCACTATTACAATTTTCATTCTCCTCAATCCCCCCAACTCAAATGTATATCAGCGGTTAAAATTCCAGAATTCGTGCAAACGAACTAATAGAGATATTCTACCAAAGGATGCGAAAAGTTGAATGGCGCTAAAGTTTACCAAATAAACCCCTCGAAAGAATAATGTGAAGGTTTCGAAAAACTACTCTTTCGAGGGAGGATGAATTGTTTTTCTAGGTTTATACTGAACGTAGTTCCATTTCATAGTAATCAAAACGAGGTCAAAAGGAGGAGATGGCTGCTGATAAGAGATGCTTAAATCTATAAATGAATAGCTAAGAAATAATCGGCATTCTACTTCTTTTAACCTGCATATGCAGATGAACGAACGTTAGCTATTCAGTCGAAGACTTCTCTATTGGGAGTGGGATGATCATCATTCCGGCAAAATGAAATAGTTGAAGCAAAATAACTACCTGACTATGAAAATGGTGCATGGAACTATGTCCGCTTGATTAAAACGAAAATAGTTAAGTAACGAGTAAGTCTAAGCAATAATAAATCTAAAAAACCCAACTAATAGGAGGAAATTAAAATGAACCTTAAAAAGAAACTAGCAATGAGCATCGCAACTGGAGCATTGGCTGTAAGTATGATTGGTGGAGGGACTTATGCTTATTTCAATGATGTAGAAACAACAAACAACACATTTGCAGCAGGGACGTTGGATTTGGCAGTAAATCCATCAGTTATCATTGACGTTGATAATTTAAAGCCTGGCGATTGGATGCCACGTACTTTTGACTTGATAAACGATGGGACTTTGGATATTTCTAAAGTGTTTATTACTACAGATTATTCGTATGATGGGACTGATGAAGACTTTGGAAAACATATCAAAGTTAATTTCCTTCGAAACGAAGATAAAAGCGGAATTCTACTTCCAAGCAATGTCATTATCAGCAAGACTTTGTATGAGTTGAAAAATATGAGCCCTGACGCTGTGAAAAATTTATCACATAGTATTTTTGCAGAAAAAAGTGGCTTAAAAGCAGGTACTAAAGACAAATTAGCCGTTCAGTTCGAATTTGTCGATAACGGCCAAGAACAAAATGATCTTCAAGGTGCTTCCCTACAACTTGAGTGGACATTTGATGCACAGCAGACTGATGGACAAAAGAGATAACATCTATCCCGGGAGGAGAGCCCTTCTCCTCCCTCATTTTATTTCACCAAGCCGTCTTTGATCGCACTTAAATATATTTCTCAACATATAACCTAATTTTATATTTTGAGGAATATATTAAAGGAAATTTCAAAAGCAAAAATTAGAAAGGCGGGATCAGGTTGTTCAGCAAACTTAACGAACATATTCGCAAGCGTAAAGAACGAAGACGCAGATATAAGAAGAATTACCAATCTATTTTCTTGAAGTTGAAAGTAGGACTGGCTTGTTATTTAATAATCTACTCCATCAGTTATATGTCATCTGACACATCCGCATATTTTAGTAGCCAATCGAGCACATCCCAGATGATCACTGCTGGCTCTTGGGCTACAAATGAGTGCGGTGAAGAACTGGGTGAGGAATTGAACGAGGAAGGCGAGTTCACTCGCGAAGATATTGATGATACTTCTGAGTCGGAAGCTGGCACAGAAACTAGTGAAGAAAATGGAGTTGAACAAGAGGATAAAGAGAGTGCTCCTATTGGAGAAACTGATATAGATGAAGTAACGGCTGATGTAGTGATAGACGACCACGGTGACGAAGATGGTAATTCTAATGATGAAACCGAAAAAAATGATGGAGCAAGTGAGGAAGTCAACGTGGACAGTGGTGTAGTAGAAGTTTCACCTAACGAAGAAACCGTAGAATCTGGCGAAGAAAACAATGTCAATCCGGATATTAATGAAGATAATCCCGTAGTCGAAAGTGACGAGGATACTTTAGTAAACGATGAAAATAATATCAACAACGATGAGGATGAAGATAGTTCTCTGGAAGAAAGCGAACAAGAAGCAGATTCAAGTGAAGTAGTCGAGGATGAATGCGGGAATCAAAATGACGGGTCAAAGGAAGACGATAAGGCAACTGCACCAAAAGAGGAAGGTGAAGCTGCTTGCAAGGATGAAGATAATGAAGAAAATGCGGAGAATGAAAACTTAAGTGATGAGCTTAATGAAGAAAATGCAACAGATGTAGAAACTGACATTGATTGCAATGCTAAGGATGATTCGCTTGAAGATGAAGCTGAAAAGGACATGGCAGTAGAAGATGAAACCGCAGAGGATGAAAAGGCAACTGATCAGGAGAAAGAGGAACCGAAGAATGATTCTGATGATCAAGCAGATAATGAAGAGGAAAATGTAGATGTAGATGCAGTCACAGAGGAAGATACGGAAAAGCCTGAAGGAGACGATCAGAAACAACCTGACGGCAACGAAGAGCCTGTGGACGGATCTGAAGAAGAGATATCTTCTGACGAGGACTTCGGAAAAGATGAAGTCTCAGACAATGGTTCTGATAACAAACAAGACGATGATAAAAACACAGTTAGAAATGAAGAAAAAGATAAAGCAAAGGGTGATCTAAATGAGAGAGAAGAAAAAGAAGATTAATGTAATGAAGTGGATAAATAACCTTGTTACCGGCATATTGATGGTCCTATTAATCGGTGTAGCTTCAATGGTTGTCATCTCGAAAGCTTCCGGCGGAGAGCCCCAGCTTTTCGGTTACCAAATTAAAACTGTTCTTTCGGGGTCCATGGAACCGGGAATTAAAACCGGCTCGATTATCGCAGTGAAACTGGATATAGATAAGGATAATCTAAAAGAAGGCGACGTCATCACCTTCCGGGAAAGTGAAGATATGTTAATTACGCATAGGATTACGGAAGTAACAAAGAATGGAGATTCCGTTCTGTATCGTACAAAAGGTGATAACAACAATGCGGAGGACATGAATCCGGTACTTTCAGCCAATGTCGTTGCCATGTACACCGGTTTTACAGTGCCGTATCTCGGTTACTTTGCGAACTTTACTCAATCTAAAAATGGTGCGTTCCTACTGTTAGTACCGGGATTCCTATTGCTTCTTTATTCCGCATTTTCGATTTGGAAAGTACTCTCTGCAATCGAACTACCTCAAAAGAAACAAACGGAAGTATTAGAGGAGAATAGTGGGAAAAGTTCTTCCTAAATCAATCGTATTCTGTAAGGAGGCATTATCTTGATTAAACTGTTACGATTTTCCCTGCTTCTTGTTTTGATTAGCGGGATTGGTTTCTACCATGCATCTTCAGTATTCGCGGATGGTGAAAACAACGCAGAAAATAATGAAATAGACATTAGCCTATCACCAATAGATACCTTATTTGATGTTAACAATATGAAACCCGGTGATTGGGCGCCACGAACTATCACAGTTACGAATTCTGGCAGTGAAGATTTTGCTTACGATATGCAAATGCAAAACAATGGGGATGCAAAGCTCTTCAATGAACTGCTAATGGAAGTTAAAATTGGTGATACAGAATTGTATCAAGGTAAATTGGCGGCATTTAAATCGTTGCCTGCAAGACAACTCACAGTCGGCAGCGAGGAAAGTCTGGATATAACAATTCGTTTCCCGGAGCATCTTGGCAATGATTTTCAAGGGCTCGAAGCTTCATTCGCTCTTACTTTTACAGCAGAAGGAAAAGGTGCAACTGCCGTTAATGCCATGGTAAATGGAATGATTGACAGCGGCGGTTCCGCATCGGGGGGCTTCAAACTACCTGGCACATCGACAAATATATTTAATATAATGCTAATTGGTTCAGGACTCGTAACTGGTGGAATTGGATTGTTGATCGTCATGCATTACAGACGGATGAAGTTTGCTCAGTGAGACACTGGAAAATTGAGTTATAAAAAAAAGCTGCCTATGCATGGCGTATCATGCTTTGGCAGCTTTTCTATTTTATATGATGGATATACAGGAGGTGTGCATATTGCTTAGAACAATAGCTTTATTATTGCTGGCGGTTGGACTGTTTGCCATTGGATACGCTAGTATGCAGCTAAACTCTGTGCGACAGTTGGAAAGGGTGGCCCTGGATCAGGCAAAGTCGGTTTTGGAACAAGCTGCACGGGTTCAAGGAAATGGAGAAGCAGAAAAACTTGGGGCAAAGCCATCCCGCCCTAAACTATCTTTCGAGAACGGCCAAACCATCGGTATCCTTGAAATCCCCAGTATCCAAAAAGAGCTGCCGATTGTAGAAGGAACAGATGAGGATTCATTAAAACAAGGTGTTGGTCATTACACAGGCACCGTCTTTCCGGGACAAAAAGATCAAATTCTATTATCTGGGCACAGAGACACTGTATTTACTGGATTGGATAAATTAAATCATGGCGATACGATCATTGTGAAGATGGAGCATGGCACCTTTGCATATGCAATCGTTGATACGGAAATTGTAGATGAAAATGATAAAACGGTTATCCATTCGACAGCACCAGAAGAAATGCTTACTTTATCCACATGTTATCCGTTTGGTTATATTGGTAATGCGCCCCAACGGTATATTGTTTATGCGAAACCGAAGTGAAAAGAAACAGGAGAATACTAATAAACTGAATGGTATTTTTTATACAGTCAGTTTATTTTTAGGCATAAAGACTATCACCATTCATAGTTATAAACACTATAATAAGACCTAAGGATCTTACTGATAGAATTTTTTATTTACTTAATAAACTTTCATCAGCATTAAGCACTATTGGACAAAATAAGCTAGCGAAAATAGTTGTTTTTTGTACTATTCCGCTGAATTATCAACTTTATTACCAAAAAACAAAGAAAATATTTTATTTATTTATGAATAATCACATTGTATAGTGAAAGGGACTCGAAGTAAGTAATTCGTTGGGGGAGTGATGATGAATAGAAAGATGCTATTTACGATGCTAGGAGTAATCTTAATTACCTGTTCGATTACGGTTTATGCTGAAGGGAATCCCAGCATAAATATTAGGACATGGTTTATGGCTGAGTGGGATCATAATTTGGCAACGCTCAATGATGAACTGAAAATCGAACAAAGTGAAAGATTTGGGGAGCTTGATGTAGTTATTGAAAGTTACATGTCGGAAATTTCTCTTGAAGATGACGTGAAAACTCAGATTGAACAAAGTGAAAACAGGATTCGGGCGCAAGTTTCTGAACTAAATAAGCAATTGGCAGAGGTTACAGAAAACTTAATGGATGAAAATCTTGAAGTGGACAAGCAAAAGGTGATGGAAGAGGTAGAGCAAGAAATCTTATCAATTATCAATGAAGCATTCAAATAAAAAATATAGGGGGAAATGAAATGTCAATGTTGAAAACGGGGAAAAAGAAAGTTGTTGCTGGGGTTGTGGCGGTTGGAGTATTGACTGGTGGGGGAGCGGTATTTGGCGCAACAGATGGCGGAACTCATTTGAAGAATTGGTTCGAGGGAATCTTCCTGGAGAAAAAAGCTGGATTGGAAGTGGAATATAATGAATACTGGGATGGTGAAATTGGAGAGCTTGATACATTAGTTGAGAAGCAGAAGGAAGATGCAGCCCTTAAACTAAAAACTAAAATGAGGACGGAACTGGCAAGTAAGGGAAAAAATATTACTAAGGAAGCGTCGAAGCATGTGAGCGCAATTGGGGTTGAAACGAAAGAATTAGAGAAATACATGAACACTGAGTTTGAGAAATTGAAAACGAGAGTGAGCGACGAAATCCACGTAGCTGGTACCGAATGGTTTAGGGGAGCGCATACTGATTTAGAAGAAATAACAAACGAATTGGGAGAAGAGGCAAGAGATACTGTTAAAAAGGGATTGGATAATGCTACTGAAATGGCCATTAGCAATATACAGGAGGCGATCGATAAAGCGAAGGCCGAATTGACAGCTCTGTTAGCGACTAAATCAGACGCGACAGCTAAAGAGATCAAAGATATGATTGATGAAAGAATCTTTGGAGTTTCTTATCAAATTACTGCAGCGGCAAACTATATGGTTCAAGAACAGGAAAAGTTAATTGCTGACTTGGCGGCTGAACTTGAAGATGCTGCTGTGCAGAAAATGAATGATTTAGTGAACGGCAACTAATTTGCGGAGGAGAGGAAATGCAGAAATTAAGCGGTATTAAGAAGTACGTTTTCGTTTCCACTGCCCTCATGCTTTTCTTCCTCCTTGGCAATGGAATACAGAGTGTGTTGGCGGAAACGGATATCGGAGCTATGATGAAGAACTGGTTTTCGAAAGAACAAAGTAAACATCTCCATGAAGTCCAAGAGGCGATTTCATCCGAAAAGGAAATATTGTTAGCACAATTACAGCTATCGATCGACGAGGAGAAAATGAAAGCCCAGCAAGAATTGGAACAGTTCAAACAGCAGGAAATTGCAAATAGGATCGGTTCGTTGCGCGACTATGCTGCGAATTTAGCGGAAGGCATTGCTAGCGACACTAGCGCTGAAAAGGCGGCAATCATTGCAGAATTGGATGCAATATTTGCCCAAGCCGCTGCTCAAATGGACGGTGCTGCTCCTCCTTCTCTGTCACCACCATCTGTCGGTGAGAAACCTGAAGAAGAAGAAAAGGTAGAAGGCGAAGATACTGTAGAAAATAGCAATGAAGAAGGAGAAATTGATGAGCCAGAAGAGAAACTCATAGACGATCCTGAACCTGAAATTGTAGAATCGGATTCTGATGAACAGGAAAAAGAAAAAGAAAAATCCGAGGAAGATGATTCTTCGACTGAGATGGATTATCCTTCAAGTGGCATGAATGATCAGGATGATGATCAGGATTTCGAATACATTTTTGAAATGACAGACAAACAAGTTGAAGAATAATGATTGTAAAACAGGTGACAGGCACCCAAAAAATTCCGAACTGTTTGGGTGCCTGTCACCTTTTCGAGAGTTTTCTCGAGAAGGTGTTGTTTTCGTTATAGGTCGGCATCTCGTTGAATACCTACTCCAAATTATCGTTTAAAACGCTTTGCTCTAATACGGAAAATTTATCTCCATAAACCTTCGTAATATGATGTTCTCCCCATACACAAAGCGAATGCAGAATCCCTTCTAAACTTTGCCCATATTCGCTGAGCTCATATTCCACTTTTGGAGGAACTTGATTATAAACGATACGTGTAATGACCCCGTCTTCCTCTAATTCCCGCAATTGTTGGGTTAACATTTTCTGTGTGATGTTTGGCATGAGACGTTTCAATTCACTTGTCCGTTTTTTTCCATGAGTCAGATGGCATAGGATCACACATTTCCATTTTCCTCCGATTACTTCGAGCGTTGCTTCAACAGATATATTGTATTTTTTACTTTGCATATATTATTCTCCTTTTAATAGGAACTAAAAAGTGCCTATATTACTTTAAAGTACGTACTTTTCTTTTGGAATCATATATACCATAATAACATTTGCAGGAACGTGCATACTATACGTACTTTTTCGGTGAAACGAAAACTAACACATATTTGAAAATTTGGAGGTTGGCAATAGGATGGTTATAAATTTACAAGACACAACAATTTTGCATAATGGCGTGAAAATGCCTTGGTTTGGACTTGGCGTTTTTAAAGTCGATGAAGGTCCTGAATTAGTGAAAGCAGTAAAAACAGCAATCACACATGGATACCGGTCCATTGATACTGCAGCGATTTACGCGAATGAGGAAGGCGTTGGCAAAGGGATTCAGGAAGGCTTGAAAGCAGCAGGTATTTCAAGAGAAGAGCTATTCGTTACATCAAAAGTTTGGAACACAGATTTAGGGTATGAATCAACAATAGCTGCATATGAAAGAAGTATACAGAAACTCGGGTTGGACTATTTGGATTTATATTTGATTCATTGGCCGGTTGAAGGGGAGTATAAAGAGGCTTGGAGAACATTGGAAACTCTTTATAAAGAAGGTAAAGTAAAAGCGATTGGTGTAAGTAATTTCCAAATTCATCATCTGGAAGATTTATTCAAAGACGCTGAAGTTAAGCCAATGGTCAATCAAGTAGAACGTCACCCACGATTAACGCAAAAAGAGCTGCAAGCGTTCTGCCAAAAAAACGACATTCAGCTTGAAGCATGGTCGCCGTTAATGCAAGGTGAGTTGCTTTCGAATGAAGTTATTAAGGAAATTGCGGACAAGCACAATAAATCAGTTGCTCAAACCATTTTACGTTGGGACTTGCAACAAGGGGTTGTCGTCATTCCGAAATCAACGAAAGAGCATCGAATTGTTGAAAATGCGGACATCTTTGATTTTGAATTGACGGAAGAGGAAATGCAAATCATTGACGGGTTGAATCAGGATTATCGAGTCGGGCCGGATCCGGATAATTTCGATTTTTAATTAGACGCGGTGATCGTTTAATGAATACTAATGCTGAAGCGCCATGCATCCGTTCAACTATAAGTTGACTGGTGCTTGGCGCTTTTTCATCTCAATTTAAATTCGGTTATTGGCGGTATTAGTTTTCACTGACAATGAGCATACGATCATTCTATTTATCTCCCGCAAACACTCGCAAATTCACATTAAAGTACTCCCAAAATTGAGTGCTTTCACTTTGGCCGAATAGGGTGATTTTGATGTTATTCGCCACCAAGTCTCCATTTGTTTTGTCTTTCGGTGCTTTGAGCAAATCTTCCATGGAATCTTGAAGTTGCTGTTTTGCAGCTGTCCGATTATCGACGACATTGATCAGGGGACCGTTCGCTATGCGGATATGGGAAACACCAAGAGCCAGGAGCTTGTCAGAGAAGAAGCCGAGGCCCTGGATTGCTTTTAATCCTTCGTTACGATTATAAGCAGTCATTGTTAATGTATCGGTTTTCGAATCATAGGCGGCTTGCGACACTTTTTTTCCATCCTTCTCGATGATGCTGTTTTCAAGGACGATGGAGCGGATTTTTGTTTTCGTTTCTTTGGCTAAGTCGGCGGCTTTCACTAATTCCTCCGAGCGTACGACAAATGATGCCATTTGAGCTCGTGTGACGTTTGCGTTTGGTGCGAAGGTAGCCGCCGTTTTTCCTTTTGTCACTTTGTTTTCAACGAGCGTGCGGATATGACCTGCGTACCATGCAGAATTGCTGACGTCTTTGAATGGATTATTGGCTTTCGCTTCCAATGGAAGTTTATAACTCAGGTCGATAATTTTCGATGCCTGCGCACGGGTCATTGGAGCGTTCGGTCGAAATGTACCATCTTCGAAGCCGGAGATATATCCAGAATTCGCAAGAGCTGCTACATAGCCGTAATACCATTGATTTTTATTCACGTCTTTGAAGCCTGGATCTTTCACGTTTCGTGTATCAAGTTTCAGCGATAACGCAAGAATTTTCGAAGCGTGCGCACGAGTCAATGTTGCGTCAGGCCGGAACGTGCCATCTTCAAACCCTTGAATGATGCCTCTTTCGGCCAAGTTCAGAATTGCATCATGGTGGTCCAGTTTTTTCGGTACATCTTTGAAAGAAGTGACTGCCGCATACGCCGAAGCTGGGGCTGTTATGAATGTTCCGACAGCCAAAGATATGAATAATGCATATAGGAAAGTCTTTCTTATTGTCTTTTTCATTTATTTTCCCCCGAATGAAATCGAATTTTGATAAAAGGAATATGTGAATCAACTATATCATAGTAGATTCACAGACAGTAGTGAAGGTGTGGATCTTTATTCCTCGAGGGTAATGAACTGACAACACCCTGTATTTAAGTGTAAAATAGAAAAAAACTGTTTAGAAGAGGAACATCATATGCCCAAATCACAACAGAAATCATCGATATGGAAATTAATAGCCCGCGGCTTTGCGGTCATGCTCGGCGCAGTTATTGCGGCTTACGGTTTGGAGTCGGTGCTCATCCCGAACCAAGTATCGGATGGAGGCGTGACAGGTCTTAGTATCGTCGGATCCCAATTATTTGGATTTCCATTAGGACTTCTTATTGCCGTTTTAAATATCCCATTTGTCTTTTTAGGCTACAAACAAATCGGAAAAAGCTTTGCGCTATTCTCTGTGCTCGGAATTGCAACGCTTGCAGTGAGCACGAGCCTGATGCACCATGTACCGACAATTATTCAGGGAGATACGCTATTAGTTACAGTTGTCGGCGGGATCATCCTCGGTTTTGGTATGGGGTTGGCGCTGCGTAATGGTGGGGCTCTTGACGGGATTGATATGTTAGCCGTCTTGCTTTCCCGCAAAATGCCGTTTGGTACAAGTGACTTAATCCTATTCCTGAATGTCTTTGTATTCGCCATTGTCTCAACTGTCTTCGGACTTCAAGGAGCTTTCTTATCCGCAATTGCTTATTATATCGCCACTAAGGTGATAAGCATTGTAGAAGAAGGGCTAAGCGGTTCCAAAATGTATAAAATCATTACGAGCGATCCGGAAGATATGGTCGAAACAATCCGTGACCGTCTCGGCCGAAGTTCAACTTACAGCATCGTCCAAGGTGCGTATTCCAATGAGGAGTTCAAGGAAATTACGTGCATTATCAACCGACTGGAAGATAGCAAAATGAAAGAAATCATCCTTGAAATTGACCCGAAGGCGTTTGTCACAGTGTATGAAGTCGCAGAAGTACGAGGCGGTAATTTCAGTAAGCGGAATATCCATTAAGATGAAATGAAAGGATTAGCTTCCGTACAAAAGACCATCTATTCGCGAATGAATGGATGGTCTTTTATTGGTCTAAATCATTCAACAACCGGTAAATCCGAAGGAATTAGTGATTGGATAAGCTACTGTCATTGTTCGGGAGTAGTAATAATCTGCCGCAAGAAATTTTAAAAACTATCTTGACATTAACAAGGCTACTCTTTATAATTCTCATTATACTAATGTTCAGAAATTTGTCTGACGTTTTTTATTTGATGCAACTTGTACCAACAACCTAATGACGTGTTGTGAATGTTAACTAACTACTGTTGCTCCTATTCAATTTTTCCATTACGATGAATTGAAAACGTTTTCGTGAAAAGGAGTAATGATATGGTGAGGTTGAAGGATATCGCCGAGAGGGTCGGTGTGTCTATTAGTACAGTTTCTCGTGTAATTCAGAATGATTCTTCTCGTAATGTGAATCCGGAAATTAAAAGAAAAGTGTGGATGGCTGTAAAAGAAATGGGCTATACGCCTAATGAGAATGCTAGAAGGCTAGTCTATTCATCTGAAGAGAAGAAACGACAAACGAAACGGATAGGTTGGTTGGCAAATCCTCGTATTGCGAATGAGAACCCGTATTTCTCCAAAATTTTTATTGGGATTAGTGAAACGCTGAACAAAGCGGGGTATTCATTGCTGCTTCTCCATTCGGACGATCTGGAAGAAGAAAATCAGTTTCAACGAATGGTTCGAGAAAAAGAAATTGAAGGCATCTTATTAGTCGACCCTGTTCGAAAGGAAACGCTGGCTGAGCTTAAGAAATGGATCCCAGTTGTTGGAGTCGATTTCAATTATAGTGACCATAGTTTGTCAGTCGTCGACTACGATCGGGAAGAAGCTGCATGGAAAGGAGTTGAGCATCTCGTTTCCAAAGGGCATACCCGTATTGGATTTATAGGCGGAGGTGTTGACGGTGACCTACACCTTGAAAAAAGGTTCAAGGGGTACCTGAAAGCAATGCGAGAATTCGGTTTGGAGATAAATGAGAAATTCATTGTTGACACGGAATGGTATTTAGAGCGGAGCTATGAATGGTTGAAAATGACTATTGAACAATCAGATGGCGATTTGCCGACTGGCTTCCTATGCGCAAGTGATTTACTTGCGATTGCGGCTATGCGTGCTGTCCAAGAGAAAGGGTTATCCATACCGGATGACGTTGCTTTTGTCGGCATTGATAATAATGATTTGGCTCAATACGTCGTACCTGCTTTAACGACGATCTCTATCCCTCAGTACGAAATGGGTGTCGTTGCTGCGAAGGCTCTATTGAATTTAATCGCTGAGGAATCCGACAGAATTGACTTGAAAACATTTGTAGCGACAGAGTTAATCATACGAAAGTCTACTTAACTTTACGTCGATTACTCATTTTTACACTCTGAGATAACGTTTTCCGTAAATCGGGAAAAAATCCAGAGTTTGTTTTACTAAATTGTCCAACAGGGAAAGGAAGGGTTCCATTATGAAAAAAGTGAGAATTGGGGTAATCGGTGCAGGTTTACGGGGAGGGTTGGCGCAGTATTGGCATAAGCCGGATGGCGAGTCTGAGATTGTGGCGCTTGCGGATATTTCTGAAGCGCGGCAGCAGAAGTTTCAGGAGATGATCGGTTCTCCATTATTTTTGACGAAGGATTATCGGGATCTTTTGAATAGGGATGATATAGATGCAATTGCTGTCCTATCACCTGATTATTTACATGAGGAGCATGTAATTGCGGCATTACAGGCAGGGAAGCATGTCTATTCCGAGAAGCCGCTCGCAATTACGGTCGAAGGTTGTGACCGGATTATAGAAGCTTGGCAAGCATCGGGCAAACATTTGATGGTCGGATTCAATATGCGGTATATGAGCATGTACCAGACGATGAAGGGGCTTATCGATTCGGGAGCGATCGGTGAGTTGAAAGCAGTTTGGGTGCGTCATTTTGTCGGATTCGGCGGTTATTTCTACTATCATGACTGGCACGGCCAATCGAAAAATACGACGTCGCTTCTCTTACAGAAGGGGTCGCATGATCTCGATGTCATCCATTGGATTTCGGGAAGATATACGACGAAAGTGTCGGCATTCGGCAGTTTGGATTACTATGGGGGCAACATGCCGAACAATTTGACGTGTCCTGAATGCAGTTTGAAGAAAACGTGTCCTGAGTATGTACCGCATACTTTCACAGAGTGTGCATTCCGAGAAGAAATTGATGTGGAAGATAATAACATGCTTATTATGGAGCTTGAAGGTGGAGTGAAGGCATCGTATTTACAATGCCATTTCACACCGGACTATTCACGGAATTACACATTCATCGGAACGGAAGGCCGGATTGAAAATGATGATGTGAATGGGAAAGTTTATTTGAAAACACGGAAGACGAATACATGGAAAGAATTCAGTGATGTCACATATGACATGAAATCTGAGAAGGGGAGCCATGGGGGAGCAGATCCGAAAATTGCGCAAGACTTCGTCGAGTTGGTGCTGTATGACAAAGAACCGTTGACGACACCTTTTGCAGGCAGGATGAGTGTTGCAGTCGGTTGCGCGGCTACTGAGTCCATTCGTTCAGGAGGCAAGGTAGTAGAGGTTTCACAAACATCTAGCATAGTACATAACTGATGATGTTTGAATGAAAGGGGTGTGTGTATGACCAATGTAAGTGAAAACGTCCAGTCGGTGAAAAAGTTGGAAGCAGATGAACGGAAAAAAGCAAAACGGAAGGCAAGGGCGAAGTGGTGGAAATCGATTTGGCAAAATTGGGAGCTCTATGTTCTTATTTCACCGGTCATCATTTATTTTATCGTGTTCCACTACTTCCCCCTTTATGGGTTGCAAATTGCATTCAAGGATTTCATCGCATCCAAAGGGATTCTTGGAAGTCCATGGGTAGGATTCAAGCATTTTGAGCGGTTCTTCGACAGTTACTATTTTTGGAGACTGATTAAAAATACGGTAGGCATCGGGGTATTCACGTTAGCTGTGTCGTTTCCAATTCCTATCATTATCGCATTGATGTTGAATGAAGTGAAAAGTCTCCGGTACAAAAAGTTCGTCCAGACGGTTATTTATGCGCCTCACTTTTTATCGACTGTAGTAGTCGTTGGTATGCTCTTGCTTTTCTTGAAAACGGACGGGTTGATTAACCAAGCTGTCAGGCTTTTCGGAGGAACTCCGATTGATTTCATCTCGGAGCCGGGATGGTTTAAAAGTTTGTATGTGTTTTCCGATGTGTGGCAGACGATGGGATGGAGCTCGATCATCTACATTGCGGCATTAGCGGCGGTCGATCCTGCCCAGCATGAAGCGGCCATGATTGACGGAGCCTCCAGGTTCCAGCGCATCATCCATATTAATATACCTGCAATCATGCCGACCATTGTCATTCTATTCATCTTGAATGCGGGATCGGTAATGGCGGTCGGTTTTGAAAAAGTGTACCTGATGCAAAATCAGCTAAACATGTCAGCATCCGACGTCATTTCCACCTTCGTCTATCGGAGCGGGATTTTGGAGGCTCAATATAGCTTCTCGGCAGCGGTCGGGCTTTTCAACTCCATTATTAATTTCATCATGCTCATCATGGTGAATCAGATTGCGAAGAAAGTGAATGAGACAAGCTTATGGTAAGGGGTGGAGTAATTGAGAGAGTCTAAGACTGATAGAGCCTTTATATTTTTTAATTATTTCTTCCTTACGGTGATCGCATTGCTTGTCATCTATCCGTTAGTGTTTGTCGTAAGCGCCTCTTTGAGTAATCCGCAATACGTCATTTCGGGTGAGATGTGGCTTTGGCCGAAGGAATTCACGGTGGATGCATATGAGAAAGTCTTTAAAAACAAAGATATCATTATCGGTTTCATGAACACGGTGAAATATACGGTTGTAGGTACAGTGTTGAACGTCATTATGACGATTTTGGCCGCCTATCCGCTATCCCGAAGAGATTTCAAGGGCAGAGGGCTCATTATGGCGTTCATCGTCTTTACAATTTTTTTCAGTGGCGGGTTGATTCCGACATACTTGTTAATAAAGGATCTAGGGATGCTGAACACGTTTTGGGTCATGATCATTCCGAACGCCGTAGCTGTTTGGAATATCATCATAATGAGGACTTTCTTCCAATCGATTCCGCATGAATTGCAAGAATCAGCGATGATCGATGGGTGCAGCAATTTCAGGATATTGTGGAACATCGTGTTGCCGTTGTCCTTTCCTGTTATTGCGGTTATGGTCCTGTTCTATGCAGTCGGCCATTGGAATTCATACTTCCAAGCACTTATTTATTTGCAAGACCAAGAGAAATTCCCTTTGCAGCTCATTTTGAGGCAAATTTTGATCCAGGGGCAAATGGACGACATGATTCAGACGACGGGCGAGAGTTTCCTGGCACAGCAGCTTAGTGTGGAAGGCTTGAAATATGCAGTACTCATTGTTGCAAATTTACCGATGCTCATGCTGTATCCATTCTTGCAAAGGTATTTTGTAAAAGGTGTCATGATTGGTTCATTAAAAGGATGATAGGGGGAGTTTGGTTTGAGGAGAAAATATTTTGCGGGTATGGCGGTAAGCCTACTGCTATCGGCGGGAATTTTGGGGGCGTGTTCGAAAACGGATGGTGCATCCGAAAAAGGGGACTTGGATAATGTAAACGAGACAGGCATGCCAATCGTGAAAGAGAAAATCCAAGTGGATGGCTTTGCAGCAAAGTTTTTTGCTTCACAAGATTGGAACGATCTTATGCTTTGGGAAGAGTATGAGAAGATGACAAACATCGAAGTCGATTGGGTGACAGTCCAAACAGAAGCGTTGGCGGAAAAGCGGAATTTGTCATTGACGAGTGGAGATTATCCGGAGATTTACTTTGCTTCGGCTTTCTCGAAAACGGATCTATTGAAATATGGGCAGCAAGGCATCTTTTTGCCGCTGAACGATTATATCGACAAATATGCGCCGAATTTCAAGAAGCTTTTGGATGAAAATCCATCAGTGAAACAAGGAGTTACGATGGCGGATGGGAATATTTATGGCTTCCCGACGATTTATGACCCGCAATTTGACGCGTTGCGTGGAAGTGCACCTTGGGTGAAAAAAGAGTGGCTTGATAAGATAGGTATGTCAGAACCAGAAACGACAGAAGAATTATATCAAGTGTTGAAAGCATTCAAAGAGAACGATTTAAATGGTAATGGTCAAGCGGATGAGCAAGCGTGGGGAAGTGTATACGGCATTGATCCGATCGTCAATTTCTTACGCGGAAGCTTTGGACTGAACAAACAAGGTTCCATGAACCTAAACTTGGACTTCGAGGAAGGGACCAATACATTCCGCTTTGTTCCTACTACTGATGAATATAAAGAATTGCTCATGTATTTGAATAAATTATATTCTGAAGGGTTAATTAACCAAGATATTTTTACTGTCGCACCACAGGACTTTACTGCTGAAATATCGAAAGGTAATTATGGTGTCCTGAATGCGATTGACCCAGCGGAATTGGTAAAGCTTGATGGGTATGTCGGATTGCCAGTCTTGGAAGGACCAAACGGAGAGCGATCGTATAATACGGTCTCGAACGGGCTAGGTAACTTGGGAATGTTCGTCATAACTGATAAGGCAAAGAATCCGGAGGCGATGGTTCGTTGGATGGATTATTTCTATGGCGATGAAGGGACAAAAATGTTCTTCATGGGCTTCGATGGTATAACATATGAAGAAGATGAACAAGGGAATTTCAAATACCTTGAAACAATCACAAATAACCCGGACGGCTTGAATATGGACCAAGCAATCAGCGAATATTTGACATGGCCAGGCGGCTACTATCCGGGAATTGTTAGACAGAAGTTTTTCCAAGGCGCTGAGTCGAAGGAAAATACTACGTTGAATGCCGAGAAGGTCAAGCCTTATCGCATTAAAGATGAAAACATATTGCCAGGACTGAATTATACAGTCGAAGAGAATGAAAAAGTGAGCGCCATCATGACGGATATCCAGACATATATAGATGAGTCGAAAGCGGCGTTCATAACAGGGAAAATGGATTTCAGCAAATGGGAAGAATATACGAAAAGTCTTGAAAAGATGGGGCTGAATGATTACTTGGAAATTGCTCAGCAAGCCCACGAGCGCATGGAAAAAGAAAAGTGACAGAAAGCTTATACGGAGGCCGTCCTCCGTATGAGCTTTAGCATTTATGGGAGTTGGTTTCAGTGGGATTGACCGGATGGAAAGGCAAAATATATTGGTTTGCGGAATTGGTGATGATGTTGGCGGTCGCCCAGTTGCTTTGGATTGGATTGACGTTGCTCGGAGCTATTGTTTTTGGAATCACTCCGGCTACGGTCGGGATGTTTCACGTGATGCGAAAAAGGTTGCAAGGCGAGGATGATCTGAAAACATTAGTACGGAACTATTGGCAGACGTATAAGAAAGAATTTGTAACTTCTAATAAAATCGGGCTCGTCTTGATTGTCCTCGGTTACTTTTTAGTGCTGAACTTCCGCATCGTGTCGACAATTAGCGGAATGCATGGGTTGGTTATGCTTGCATTACTCAGTATGATTTTGTTGCTATATGCGGTACTCTTAATGAATATATTTCCTGTTTTCACCCATTATGAGCTTCCATTCACCCGCTACTTTTCGACTTCCATTTTGCTAAGCATATCGTTTCCAGTTCAAGCTTTTTTGTCGGTTGTTGGTCTTTATGGTCTGTACCGTCTATTTCTATTTATTCCCGGACTGCTGCCTTTTTTCGGAATCAGTTTAACCGTTTTGTTCCTGTCGTGGATGTCCTCTGGAATATTCCGTTTAAAAGGGAAAATGGATGGTACATTGCAGGCGGAAGATCAGTAGACTTGGAAAGGATGGCATGTTGATTGATGAAACCTATTTGGTTGCTGAACGCAACAATCGTATTGGAGCGATCAATACTAGAAAACGGCTTTTTACATTTGAAAGAGGGTAAAGTCTGTTCATTTGGACATATGGCGGATTGCCCGCCAATTCCAGATCGTGATCTGCAACTTGATTGTCAATCAAAACGAATCATCCCCGGCATGATCGATATCCATGTTCATGGCGCAGGCGGTTTTGACGTCATGGATGCTTCTGTTGAGGCGTTGGACGGAATGGCAAAGAAACTTGCACAGGAAGGGACGACTTCCTTCCTGGCAACGACGATGACAAACCCGGCCAATCGGATCGGTGAAGCGATGTCTGCTATAAAAATGTACCGCGAGCGAATCAAGCAAGGCGTTCCTGAAATGATCGGCATCCATTTGGAAGGACCTTTCATTCATCCGGTACAAAAAGGAGCCCAGCCGGAGCAGCATATTTTACAGCCCGATATAGAATTATTTAACGAGTGGCAACGATTGTCAGGCGGGGCAATTAAAATTGTTACCTTTGCACCTGAGACAGGAGATCGGTCCTTTGTTGAAAGGCTCGTTCAAGAGGGTGTCATCGCTTCGATTGGACATTCGAATGCGACGTATGCAGAAACGTTGGAAAATGTGCGAAGTGGTGTAACACATGCAACTCATTTATTCAACGGAATGAGGGGGCTTCATCATCGTGAACCTGGTGTAGTAGGTGCAGCGTTGTTGGCTGACGAAGTTTATGTCGAAGTAATTCCGGACGGGCATCATTTTCATCCCGATTTGTTGAAACTTATATTGAGGCAGAAGGGAGTCGAACGGACGCTTGTCATAACAGATGGCATCCGGGCGAAAGGAATGCCAGACGGAGTTTATGATCTAGGCGGCAACAATGTCACCGTACGGGATGGGAAATGTACGTTGGAAAAAGGGGCTTCCTTAGCAGGCAGTATTCTGACGATGAATGAAGCGAGGAAAAACATAGCGAAGTGGGGCGGCTTGTCATTGCTTGAGCAGACATATATTACTTCGTTGAATCAGGCAAAACGGTTAGGCATTGATTCCCGGAAAGGGTCCATTGCAGTAGGAAAAGATGCCGATGTTGTTCTTCTAGACGAAACGGACCATATCGAAATGACAATCTGTAACGGTACGATTGCCTATGCATCTGCCAATTCCAATTTTAAGAGATTGTGTGATTTGATGTGAAATTTGCTGAAGTGATGATATATTGGAACTAGAAGAATTATTTAAAAGGATGAATTTGAATGAAGCCACTAGATCAAGCAAGCATTATTCCATTATATTATCAAGTTAAGCAACGTTTAGAGGAGCGCATCAAATCGGGTGAATGGAATCCAGGTGATAAAATAGACTCGGAAAACCAGTTGATGGAAAAGCTCAATGTTAGTCGGAACACAGTGAAAAAGGCCATTGAAGAAATGGTGCAGGAGGACATTCTGTATCGGATTCAAGGAAAAGGAACTTTCGTTGCGCATGCGAAGCTTGAACAATCGCTAGGTGGCTTTTATAGTTTCAGCCAGGTGCTGAGGGATAAGGGATTCAAACCTTCTGATATTGTACTGGAAGTTGAAGAAGTTAGCCCGTCTTCGGCTGTGAGGAAAGGGTTACAGCTTGACCATGAAGAAAAGGTAATTAAAATGAAACGTATCCGCTGTGCAGATGGAGAGCCAATCATATTGGAGTCCTCCTACATGCCTAAGTCAATCGTACGGAACAAGGATGATTTGTTTGACGTGGCAACGTCATCATTGTACGAATTGCTGGCAAACCGATATGGAGTTTCCGTCATCCGTGCAAAAGAGGCATTTGAGCCGGTTTTAATCCGGGAAGAAGAAAGCGTCCATTTGAAAACGGAAGTAGGAAAGCCTGCTTTGCTATTGGAACGAACGGCTTTTGACACGAACAATCGTCCGGTGGAATTTTGCATATCGATTGTCCGTGGTGATCGTTGCCGATTTTATACCGATTTGGTGTAAGTGCATAGTTTTTCTATGTACTTGCATATCGTTATTGTCCAGCTACAGGCGCTAGCGGGATGCCTTAATTTCTGCACAAACCGCAGAAATACGGCAAATCGAACCCTGCGCAGTTCGACTTGCTCGGGTCATAAGTCAAAGCTGCTCTGTGGCAAAGACCGCCACGCCGCATCTTTGCCTTATGCCTGAGGCCGGCAGGATGCCGGTCATGCAGTCGTTGCCGCAGGACGCGGCGTTCTTAGACTGCGAACCTTTGCTGGGCAAGCGCCTTCCGCTTTTCTTATTGTCCAGCTACAGGCGGCAGCCCCTCGAGTCGCTTCAGATTTGAAAGAAAAGGCAAAGTGCGCCTTTTTTTCAAATCCTCCAGCGCTTGTCGGGGCTAAACGCCGCCTTTCGCTTTTCGTTAGTTATACCAACAACCCTATCACGCAGGAGGTATTTAAATGCCATTAGTTACTACAAAAGAAATGCTAAAGGATGCTCGCGACAACCATTACGCAATTGGGGCATTTGGTGCACATAATTTGGAAATTATCAAGTCAATCATTGCCGGAGCTGAATCGGTCGGAGCTCCTGTCATTTTACAAACTACATCCAGTACATATAAATATGTCGGTATGCCTTATATGATTGCGATGGCTAAGGCGGCGGCGGAACAAGCGAAAGTTCCAGTCGCATTGCATTTGGATCATGGGGAATCGTTCAATGTCGTGATGGAATGTTTGCGGGCAGGCTATACGTCCGTCATGATAGACGGTTCCACTCTTCCGTATGAGGAGAATGTGATGCTCGTCAAGCGTGTCGTGGAAGCTGCGCGACCAATCGGGATACCGGTGGAAGCCGAGCTAGGGACGATTGGCGGTGTGGAAGATGACCTTGTCGTCGATGAAAACATGGCCGCGTTCACCGATCCGTTGCTCGCGGGCGAGTTCGTACGGGCAACGGGTATCGACTCATTAGCCCCTGCTTTCGGAACTGCCCACGGAAATTACAAGCAAGAACCGGATTTACAATTCGATCTGCTTAGCAAGATTCAGGATGAGACGTCAATTCCTTTAGTCATGCATGGAGCATCAGGCGTCAGTGAAGAAAGCGTGCGGAAGGCATTGCAATATGGCGTGGCGAAAGTGAATTTCTCGACGGAATTGAAGGACTTATTTGCTGATGAATTGCGTTCCTATTTCATTGAAAATCCAAACGAAAACGATCCACGGAAATATTTCCTTCCGGCGAGAGAGGCGCTCATCGACTTAGTGAAGAAGAAGATTGAGATGCTGCAACGATGATTACATCGATTACATTGAACGCTGCAATCGATCAGATTTACCGGCTTGATTGTTTAGCAGTTGGCGGAGTCAATCGGATTATGGATATGCACCAAGATGCAGGTGGAAAAGGACTGAACGTCGCCAAAGTTCTTACTTCATTAGGTGCTGAGGTAGATGCCGGCGGTTTTTTAGGCGGCAGCAATGGCGAAAAAATCCGCCGCCTTGTGAAAGAAAAGGGGATTCCTGAACAGTTCATACCGATAGCTGGTGAGAGCAGGGTATGCCTAACGGTTATGGATACATCGACGGGGAAAGGCACGGAGCTATTGGAAAGCGGCCCGGTCATTTCCGAGGAAGAATGGAAGTCGATGCTTGAATGGTTGCGCGTAAAATCGAATCAGACGAAATGGTTTGCTTTGAGCGGCAGCTTACCGAAAGGGCTGCCCGATGATGCCTACGCGCAAATGATCGATATCATTAATGCCAACGGAGCGAAAGCGGTGCTCGATACGAGTGGAATTGCATTGCGGTATGGCATTGAAGCAAAACCATTTGCCATCAAACCGAACGAGAAGGAATTCGCTGACATGGTCGGTTCGGAATCCTTGTCGACGGAGAGGATGCGTAAAGAAGGATGCCGCCTCGCAGAACAAGGAATTGGGCATGTTTGTCTTACATTGGGAGAGAAGGGTGCTTTGTTTTGTAATCAAACAGGTGCTTTCCAAGCAGAAGCGCCGCTAATTGACCTCAAAAACCCTGTAGGGAGCGGTGATGCATTCATTGGCGGATTGCTGTACGGGTTTTCCTCTTTCGAAGATGATGTGAAAGCGTATAAGCGGGCGATTGCATGCGGCTCCGTCAATGCTGCCCATCCAGAGATCGGCTACAGTGATTGGAATGAAGTCGAGGATTTGATGAAAATGATTAAGATTCAGGAATTTAATTGAGGGAGGAAATTATGATGCATACGTATAATGAAATTAAAAACCAGGCGGAACAGTTGCATAAGACTTATGAGCTTTTGGAGAAAGAAACTTTTAATACGGGTGAAGTCGATCAAGTTATTTTCACAGGGTGCGGCACGTCATTTTACTTGGCCTCTTCGGCTGCAAGATACTATCAAAACGCAACGGGTGTGTTCGCCGCAGCGGTCCCGGCTTCTGAGCTGTTTCTTCATGCGTCTACGTGGATCATACCTGGGAAGAAGTATTTAGTGGTAGCTATTTCACGATCAGGGACGACATCAGAAATCATTATGGCATTGGACAACTTGAAGGAGAATGAGCAAATCCGTACATTGGCGATCACTTGCAATGGCGATACGGCAATGGCTGAGATGGCTGATGAAGTGATTGCTCTTGATCATATTTCGGAACAAAGCGTTGTCATGACGCAATCTTTCTCGAATATGATGTATGCTTTGCAACTCTATGCGGTGAAATGGGCGGAATCAGAACAAGATTTGAATGAGCTTTCACGTATCCCGGATCTTGTGAATGCATTGATTGCGTCAGAGGACCAGACGAAAGTAATTGCAGAAAACTTGACGAAAAAGCGATTCATTTATCTTGGATCAGGTCAATATAACGGATTGGCGAAAGAGGCAACATTGAAATTGAAGGAAATGACGCAAACAGAATGCGAAAGCTATTCCAGCCTGGAATTCAGACATGGTCCGATTTCGATTGTAGACGAATCGACTGTTGTCATTCTCCTTGCACAGAAGGAGACAGCTGCTTTTGATCAAAGTCTCGTGAAAGATATACAGCGTCTCGGCGGGTATGTGCTCGTCATCGGACCGACTAATGAAGATTTTGAAGCGGATCAGCTTATTCGACTGACCGATGAAATTACCGACCATAACCGATACTCCCTATACGTTCCGCTCCTTCAATTTCTGGCATACCAGCGTGCTGTCCGTCTTGGATTTAATCCTGACCAACCGCGAAATCTGACACAGGTCGTCAAACTGGCGTAAGTGCAACCGAATGGAATATATACTCGCGGCGGATATCGGAGGAACGAAGTTGGCGGTGGCTCTTTTTCGTGCAGATGGAGTAATGGTCAGCTCCACTGTGAAGAAGAGCGAAACGGAAGACGGGGAATTGCTTTATCATTTATTTACGAATGCGTGTGATGAACTGTGCACAAAAGCTGGAGTGGAACGGACGGGTATAAAGGGCATTTCAATTGGGCTGCCCGGTATCGTTGATGTGGATAAAGGCGTCGCGGTATTCCAAAACAATTTGCCGTGGCGGGACTTTCCGATTAAGGAGCGGTTGTCGGGCATTTTCACTGAGGCAGACATCAAAGTGGATAACGATGTGTATATGGCTGCCTGGGGAGAATACAAACAGAGAGGCTTTGCTGAAGAGTCACTTGTTTACGTCACATTAAGCACCGGCATTTCTTGCTGCAGCATAATTGGCGGTCAGTTCGTGCGAGGGGCAGGGATGGCTGGTGAAATAGGGTTCGGCATTGTGGATGATCGCATGCTGAGCTTGGAGACGCAAGTGTCGGGACCGGCAATGGAAGCAAAGGGGAAAACTGCCTTCGCCGATCCGGACATGACGCTGCACGATATAATGGATCGTTATTATGCAAATGACGATCAAGCGGTCTTCATTCTCAATGAAGCCGTTCGAGCATTAGCAAAGCAAGTGCACCATACACTTCTTCTGCTCGATCCGCATGCAATTGTGTTAGGCGGCGGTGTGTTCAACAACCATCCGAGACTCGTTGAAGCTGTGAAAAACGAGCTTGCCGACTATTTACAGCATCCTTTATTCAAAGGCAAAGAGAAGCGAATTGAAACGAGCCTTTTGAAAGGGAATGCCGGCTTATGGGGTGCCTTTTTCCGCTTCGGAACACGCAAGAAGGATTCCGTGGAAGAGAGCAATCCGATCTACTGCTTAACGAATGAGGTGTAGGATGAGATATGTCCTGCACCTTTTTTTATGTTGCAAAAAAGCCTTCACTCGTCTAATGAGCAAAGGCTTGTACAATCATACTTCTTCTGTAATGCGCATTTCTGTTGAACTATCAAAGAAATGGGCTTTTTCCATGTCAAAGGCCAATTGTAATTTTTGTTGTGGATGAACATCCGTATCTGCATTCAGTCGAGCGATGAATGACTGGCCCTCAATAGAGGAATACACCATCATTTCAGCACCGGTCAATTCTGCAACATCGACCTGTACTTGTACTAGGGAGTCGGACGATTTCTCCTTACTATCGACCGTATAATGGATATGCTCTGGTCTGACGCCGAGTATTACTTCTTTCCCACCGAAATCCCGCTTCTCCAATAGATGATAAGCCTTTTCTGGAATCTTGAGTGAAACTGGTCCAATGGTAAATTGTCCATCCTGTACTGTACCGGTAAAGAAGTTCATGGCTGGTGACCCGATAAACCCACCTACGAAGACGTTTTGAGGATTTTCGTATACTTCCTTTGGCGTCCCGATTTGTTGAATCAAACCATCCTTCATAACGACGAGACGCGTTGCCATCGTCATTGCTTCCGTCTGATCATGTGTTACGTAAACGGTTGTCGTGCCTAAACGCTGATGCAATTTCGAAATTTCCGCCCGCATTTGAACCCGCAACTTAGCGTCGAGATTTGAAAGTGGTTCGTCCATCAAAAACAATTTGGCATCCCGTACGATTGCCCTGCCGAGAGCAACCCGCTGTCTTTGTCCCCCAGACAAAGCTTTCGGTTTACGTGTCAAATATTCATCAAGCCCTAGAATGTCTGCCGCTTTTCTAACCCGCTCGTCAATTTCGGCTTTCGAGAATTTACGAAGCTTCAATCCGAATGCCATATTATCGTAAACGGACATGTGGGGATATAGCGCA
This sequence comes from Sporosarcina luteola, assembly GCF_007991495.1. Lineage (GTDB taxonomy): Bacteria > Bacillota > Bacilli > Bacillales_A > Planococcaceae > Sporosarcina > Sporosarcina luteola. The sequence goes on from NZ_BJYL01000008.1 coordinate 31,435, forward strand.
TAATTCTGAAAAACCATGGCGATGTCGCGGTCTTTTGGAGCAACATCATTCATCAGTTTGCCCTCAATTCGCAGCTCACCCTCAGTGATCTCCTCAAGCCCTGCAATCATCCGTAACGTAGTGGACTTACCGCAGCCGGAAGGACCGACGAGGACAATGAATTCCTTTTCCACGACCCGCAAATTAAAATCCGATACAGCAACGGCGTCATCTCCGTACTTTTTATAAATACGATCCAATACTAACTCTTCCATACAAGCCACCCCTTTTGTCAGTTCATACGTTAAGGATAGCAATGAAGCCGAAAGAGCGGTATGGACACGTTGCACAAAAAGTACAATCACTATATTGTGCAAACTGTCTTCTTAGCGCGAAGTGAGCAAGCTGGCGCAATACGCTACGAGTGCACCGTCAAAGCTTCGGACGGAGATGCCGGTCGTTTCCTGAAACTTAGCAAGTCTATAGTTCAACGTATTTCGATGAATGTGCAACTTTTCGGAAGTGACGGAGGCGTTGAATCCATTTTCGAAAAACGATCTGACTGTTTCAAGCATGCTGTCATCAAAGCCGATCGGTTCAAGAATTTCTCTATGCAATATCTCTTTCATCTCTTGTGATGCTTGGTCGATGAAAAAAGAAGGAAAAAGAAGCTCCATCGTGAAAATCCGCTTATTAGGTAGTAAAGATAGGCCTTGTAAGAACCATTCTGCCTCCTTAGCAAATTTCGTATGGTAGCCGTCATCCGCTGTATGGAATTTTCCAATGTACATCTTAGTTTTAATAAAGAAATCCGCTTCAAGCGCACTTAAAAACGAAGCCAAGTCCTCAATGGTTTGTGTATAAGTTGATTTCTGTTCGATTAGAACCGCTTGATCGGCTGATATGTACACAAGTTGCATATTTTCGTCAAAAAACGCAGTTACCGCATCCTCCAGCTCCTCAACTTTCGCACTTTGAAGCTTCAGATGTACGGCACGGATTTCTGATTGATTGCCGACAGGGGAATTGCCTGTTCCTTCTAAAAAACGGATCCATCTTTCCGTGATCGGGTTAGATGGAAAAGGAGTATGCGGCACTTCTTTGAAAAGGGCAGCTAGCATCGTATATTCACGCATCGAAACTTCTGATTTCAAAATGCGTATCCAGTAGTTTTCATGTGAATTGTGAAAAACGTACTCATGCTGTCGATTTAATGCAGGTCGGGAAGATAGTATTTCAAGAGATGGAAATAAAGTTGTCATTTCAGCTAACAAATAATTTCGCTCCTTCCATCGGGGGTCTAACTACTAGTATACAACGGATAAAAGATTGATAGGGAGTTTAATTGCCAGAAAAAAGCGTGAATAAACCATGGACACCAATACTTCCGGATCAATAGTCCCGTATGTCGAAAGGATTGTTTTGCTTGGAATCGTTATGAAACTGAAACTCTGTCGTTTGTTTCTCGTAAATGGAAGAGACCATTTAAAGAGTGGAAAGGAGCGGTTTGAAATTGAAACAGCGAATACAAATGGCATTTACGGCTTTTTGCATAGTCATTTTATTGATCGGTAGTACAAAGAAAGTCGATGATGAGGGAATGGAACTGGCGGCAACGCCTGAGGAAACTGAAGAGGAAGTGGCTTCTGATGAGGAAAAGATTGACGAGGAAGATGAAATTGAAATTAGTAAACCGGCAGAAGATTTAGGAGCGATGGAAATTGAGCTTACGGGCACTGCCTCTATTGATGGCAAGGTGTTGAAAGTGGAGGAGCAATCGATGCATTTGGGGAAAATGGCGAAAAAATGACAGGCGAGCTAGTCGAGACGGAGGGAGATGGACAAAGAGCGATTGTGCGTGTGAAGGAGAGGAAGGAATAAATTTCGGTGTCTGTCACCCGTACAATTTCTATTACTTAGAATTGTACGGGTGGCAGGCACCTGTTTATTTCACCATTCCTTATTCCAAATCGGGGAGAACCATTTCACACCTCGGCGGTTCATCGGTAGGACCTTCATATCTGCAATTAGATGGCTGGCATACCCAGCAATTCCAGCGACGAGCAGACCATAGATCTCCCACTCCTGTTGTAATTGATTCAAAATGAAACCGTAAAAAACGAGTCCAAGTAGGGAGTGCGTGTAGGATCGGTGTGACAGAAATGATGCAATGACGATATAGCTTCCCGCCAATAAAATTCCAATGGATTGTTGCATGACGAATCCGAGCCACATCACCATGATTCCCGTTAGGGTTAACATTCTTCTTTGTGTAATGAAACGCGATATGATGAAAAATAGCAGACCGATTCCTCCATAGAGCAGGATGGAAGGCGTATAGCCTATTGTGAAATACTGATAGGTAATCGCCATTAAAATACCTATTCCAGCAAGATGCATCAACCAGCGACCGAGCTCTTTTGAAATAGTGATCCGGTTGCTTGCCACCCCGTTTGTATCCAAGTCGGGGACAAGCGCCGATACCCCTCCGACTAAAGAGGAGACTACGGCCGTGTATGGATCGGGTTGTACTTGATACCCCGCAATTGCCCCGACCGTAACTCCGATTATTGCATGTGAACTTCCTTTCATCTGTAAACCTCTCTCGTTGTGTAATCTTTTCATTATCCCTTATTTAGAAGGGTGAAGGCAATGGGCTGATGTTAACACTTTTCAAAAGAATGCTAGTTAATAAATTGTGTGAGTTATCTTTAGTAGAGATTTTCCTAGGTATAGGTATCCGCATAAATAGTGAAAATTTAGTAGACTAATAGGTGGATTGTGTTACAATTATTTACAAAAGATAGATATGGAGTGAATCGTCATGAAAAAATGTTTTACGGGTCTTCTTGCGGTAGCGATTGCTTTACTAATGATTACTATACCAATCAACTCAGCTGCTGCGGCGCCTGCTAAGTTCAAAAACTGTACAGAATTGAATAAAACGTATCCGGGTGGCGTCGCCAAAAATGCGAAAGTCCGGAATAAAGGCGGGAAAACGAAATATAAGCCCACGGTTTCAGCTGAACTTTACAAATTGCATACAGGGATGGATCGCGATAAAGATGGGATTGCGTGTGAACGTTAACTATTAGGACATTATTCGAATAATAAGCTTAAGCTGCTCAAACAAGGTGCCTGCCACCCGAACAACTCAAAATTGTTCGGGTGGCAGGCACCTTTCTTTTTTTTACTAGTTCACTGCGCTACCCAATGCCCTTCTGATACTTCGACTAATTGTGCGTTCTGTAGATTATAACGGTCCACTGTCGTGCTTTCTTCCGGTATGTGTCGCTGTTTGTTTGCTTCCACGCGAGGGTCGGGAATAGGGATGGCGGAGAGCAAGGATTTTGTATATGGGTGCAAAGGGTTGTTGTATAGCTCCTCGCTTTCTGCGAGTTCGACGATTTTGCCGGCATACATGACAGCAACTCGGTCGCTAATATGTTTCACCATTGATAGGTCGTGGGCGATGAAAAGATAGGTGAGGCCGAGTCGATGCTGGAGGTCCTCAAGCAACTCGACGATTTGTGTTTGAATGGAAACGTCAAGTGCTGACAATGGTTCATCGCAGACGATAAAGTCCGGTTCGACTGCCAAGGCGCGGGCGATACCGATCCGTTGGCGCTGTCCACCTGAGAATTCATGTGGGTACCGTGTGGCGTGCTCCGGCTCGAGGCCGACCATTTTGAGCAGCTCTTCCACTCTCTTTCTCCGCTCCGCTTTCGATTTGCTCAACTTATGAATATCGAGCGCCTGCCCGATAATATCTAACACTTTGAAGCGCGGATTCAAAGACGAATACGGATCTTGGAAAATCATTTGCATATGGCGTCGCATCGTTTTCATCTCTTTTGGAGAGAACCGGTTAATGGCCATTCCTCGGTAGAGAATGTCGCCTGCGGTTGGTTCATCAAGCCGCAAGATAGCGCGCCCTGTCGTCGATTTGCCCGATCCTGATTCGCCGACGAGTCCTAAAGTTTCACCCGGACGGATATGAAAACTTATATCATCGACCGCTTTCGTCAATTCGCCTTTTCCACTATCGAAATGTTGACGTAAAGAATCTACTTGAACGAGCGGAATCGTCGTATCCACACCCGCTTTAATATGTGGTAGTCGTTTCGGCTTCTTTTTTTCATCAAGCCGAGGCAATGCATTCAAAAGTTTTTTCGTATACGGATGCTTCGGATTCTTGAATATGTCTATTGTCGTTCCTGTTTCGACAACCTCCCCGTCTTTCATGACGACGACACGATCACACATACCCGCTACAACACCTAAATCATGCGTAATTAGAATAATGGAGGTGTCAAATCGTTGCTGCATACTTTTCATTAAATCTAAAATCTGCGCTTGAATCGTCACGTCGAGTGCGGTTGTCGGCTCATCCGCAATGAGGAGTGAAGGCCTACATGCGAGAGCGATGGCAATCATCACCCGTTGGCGCATGCCTCCTGAAAATTCATGAGGATATTGGCTATACCTCTTTTCACTGTTTTTTATTCCAACGAGCGTTAGTAGCTCAATCGCTTCCTTTTTTGCTACATCCTTCGATAAACCCCTATGCTTCACTAGGCTTTCGGCAATTTGTTTTCCTACCTTGATAGTCGGGTTAAGGGACGTCATCGGGTCTTGGAAAATCATGCTGATCTCTTTTCCTCGAATGCTTTCCATTTCTTTTTCCGTTTTCAAAGCAAGGTTTTCCCCCTGGAATTCAATCATTCCTTGCTTCATATAAGAAGGAGGCGAAGGAAGAAGGCGCATGATGGAACGCGCTGTGACGCTCTTGCCGCTACCGGATTCCCCGACAATCCCAAGTGTTTCCCCTTTCTTCACTTCAAAACTTACGCCGCGTACTGCATTGAAATCCTTTTCTCTCTGTGCGAATGAAACATGTAAATCCGTTACACGCAACACTGTATTCGACATGAAAAATCCCCCTATCAGCGTCAAATTGAAAATTCTTAAATTGACACTAACTTGATGTTTGAATATAGTATAGTATACCGATAGGAATTATACAATATGGAAAGGAGGGAATAGTAGATGAATTTTGGCGTTTCAGCCGTGCTCACGAGAACATTCGAAGAGGCGCAAAAGAGAGTGATGTATCGGTTTTTGCTATATGTGCTGGGGTTGCCTCTTCATCTAGTTGTCTATCTCATTTATTTATCGAAAAGAAAAGATCATACATACGAAGCAGCAATAGCAGCTGTCCAGCAGGAGTTGAAGACTGTCGGCGGTAAAAATAGCTGGCTTGAAGAGTATGAGGAGCAATTGCAAAGGAAATGGGAATTTTTCCAAGAGAAAAGAAGTAGGGAAGAGATTCATAGCGAGGCTGAACAATTGGCGGAGGTGCGTTTTCAGGAAGAGGTTGAGCGACGGACTGCTGAAAGACTTGCGCAGGATGGTTTTCGGAAAGAGACGTATTCGGCTTACTTCCAGTCTCTTCTGGAAAGCCCGATGTTCGTGATCGTTTCACTTTTGCCGGGCATTTTCATGTACGGTTTGCTGCTTTTGATTAGTAACCCGTTTTTGAAATATATTATGGAACGCCTTGTCCAGAGCGTGTTTGTCATAATCGGTGTAGGAACACTTGTTTTTACCATTCTTTATATTTCACCATTCGATCCGGCATCTAATATTCTGGGCGAATCGGCAACGCCGGAGCAGATTGTCGCATTCAATCAAATCCATAGGCTGGATCTGCCGTATTTACAGCAACTATGGAATGCGTTAAAAGGAATTGCGACGTTCGATCTCGGTTCTGCGTTTGCGGGAAACGAGGATGTTGCTTCAAGCATTGCGAATAAATTCCCGATTACGCTTACGATCGCAATATTCTCTGTTTTAATGGCAATCGTCATCGCCATTCCGATCGGCATTTTATCCGCGACACGTCCGAATTCGTTTTTGGATACGACGTTCATGTTCATAGCATTGATCGGTTTGTCGATTCCGAATTTCTGGCAAGGCCTTATCTTCATCCTGAATTTCTCGATCAAGCTCAATTGGCTTCCTGCTACTTATAGTCCGGGGAATGCCTTATCGATGATCATGCCTGTTATCGTACTTGGCACTGGGCTCACTGCGTCGATTGCAAGGATGATGCGGTCTTCATTACTCGAAATCATTCACGAGGATTACATCATTACGGCTCGTGCGAAAGGACTGACGAAAAGCCAAATGCTTTGGAAGCATGCGGTCGGAAATGCAATGATTCCGGTTATTACCGTCATTGGACTGATGTTCGGCGGCATGCTTGGCGGAGCTGCAGTGACGGAGAAAGTGTTCAATATTAAAGGGATTGGGAGTTATATCGTGGATAAGCAATTCATCCCCGACATCCCGGCTATCATGGGCGGAGTCGTCTATATTGCCATTACCATTTCTCTCGTAAATTTATTGATCGATATTTTATACGCATTTCTTGACCCGCGTATCCGTTCAAAGATGAAACAATCATAAAGCAGGTGAAAAGATGGAAGATAAGCTGAACAATCGACACGCATTGGTTTTATCAAAAGAATACCCGCAAGCGAATTTCACATGGATCATCTCGCTAATTATTTCGATGGTTTTTCTCGTGAACAGTTACTCGTTCAAAACCGGGGAAATGAATACGTTTGTGTTTGCTATATTTATCGCCTATTTGGCTACGACTTTCTTGCAGCTTTTCATTACGCGGAAGATGAAGAGGGATCTGCTGGACACTGGCGCGATTCAAAAAAAGGCCCGGCGGCTCGGCTATATACAGCTAATTAGTTTAGTGACCGGCAATATTTTTGCCGCAGCTTTCGCGTTCAATCTGATTAATGAACGAAAGACGCCGGAATACACTTTTGCCGTGTATATGTTTTTGACACAACTATTTGTCATCGCGATTTCAGCAATGAATATTTTCAAACCGTATGTAACGGACACATTTCCTTTAGCGATGGTCGTTTTGCTAATCTTTGCAGCCTTTCATGTAGCTGTTTTGATCATTGTAGCGAAGATGGTGGGAGATGTTAAAGCTCCGCGATCAATGGCAATTGTTGCAATCCTCGTCCTTCTCACTGCATTGACAGGTAATCTGTTTGCACTGTTGTTGGGGTGGAGCTTGTTGTTGAAATCAATGAGCAATGACCGGTCGCGCATCATGAAATGGAATGTCATGTGGGAGAAGATTACCCGTAATTCAACGGCTACTTTAGGAATGTTTTTCATTATTCTCATGCTGACAATTTCAGTCGTGAGCCGATTCACATTCGATTATGCGCTTGCGGTTGAAAATGACTACAGCCATATTTTACAGCCACCGAGCTTGGCTTACCCGTTCGGCACGGATAATTTCGGGCGTGATGTGTTTTCCAGGATTATTTTCGGGGCAAGGATTTCACTGCTCGTTGGCTTTGCGTCTACAGCCATTCCGGTCATTATCGGCGGATTCCTTGGCGGGATTGCGGGCTATTACAGCACTCGGACGGATAATGTGATTATGCGGCTGCTTGATGTGCTGTATGCGATTCCAGGGATTCTGCTGGCAATAGCAATTATTGCTGCATTCGGTGCGAATACGACGAACTTGATCATTGCGTTAAGTGTTGGAGCGATCCCGACATATGCACGGACGATGCGGGCGAATGTGTTGATGGTATCGAACTACGATTTCGTCGATTCCGCCCGTGCGCTCGGTACGTCAGATATGTCGATCATTTTTAAACAGGTCGTACCGAATTCATTAGCACCGATGATCGTCAAATCGACATTGACGATTGGTGGGGCAGTCATAGCGACAAGCAGTCTTAGCTATTTAGGGCTTGGCGTGGAACCGCATATTCCGGAATGGGGGAATATACTGCGCGTCGGAAGTACGTATTTAGAATCCCATTCGTATTTGGCAATTTTTCCGGGACTCGCGATCATCTTACTCGTCCTTTCTTTCAACTTTTTAGGGGATGGGCTAAGGGATGCACTGGACCCGCGGCTTGATTGACGGTTGAATAAATAACTTGAGAATAGGGGAATTGATGATGGGGAAAAAATTACTGACCATTATGCTTGCACTTGTAGTTGTGTTGGCGGGCTGTGTGAAAACGAAATCGGATGTATCCGGTGAGAAAGATAGTGGAGACACTAAAGGCAGCGGCGGTTCAGGCAAAGTGACAATTGAACTGCTTGGAACAAGTGCTGGCGAGGATGATATGAACATCGTTCGTGACCAGCTAATTAAAAATGGTTTTGACGTAAAATTGAACATCCAACCGGATTATGGCAGCTTCAAGGCGCAACGTGATGCAGGCAATTTTGACATTGCATTATCAAGCTGGACGACTGTAACGGGGAATCCGGATTACGCGGTCCGCTCACTCTTCAAATCAGACGGTGACAACAGTGATATTAACGATTCAGAAGTGGATGCATTGATTGAGAAAGCAAGCACTGAAACGCCAGATGAATATAAAGAGACGTATAAACAGCTTGAACAGCGGATTGTTGGAGAGAAAGCATATATTGCGCCATTGTATATTTCATTCAAAGCGCAAGGTGTTAATAAAGATGTGTTGAACCCGGATACGGTCCGTCTTGCGAAATCACGGGCAATCGCATGGGAAACGATTGATTTCAATGATGCATCGAAGCGTGATACGGATGCGTTGATCACCCAGCAGGCAATCGGTTCGTTGACGTCACTTGATCCGATCAAAGGGAATGACGGCTCGATCAATACGTTGAACACGAATATGTATGTGCGCCTTGTCAATTTAACGGATGACGATCAAGTCGTTTCCGATGGTTCGCTTTCATATAATTATGCGATTGGCGACGGGAATTCGGATTATTACTTCTTACTCCGTGACGACATCAATTTTGCAGCAGTGGCGGATGGAAAGGCAGTGGATACAGGAGAGCGGGTTGGGGCGGATGACGTCGTCTTTTCATTGAACCGCGCGAAAAACAAAGACGCTGTGCCAGATCACCGTACTTACAGCTTGCATGAGAGTATAAAGGACGTTGAGATTGTGACGGACATTGCGGAGCTGCAAGATGCGAAACAATCAGGCGTAGAAGGATCAGTTCTCGAGGCACTTGAACTAGGGCTTGAGACAGACATTACAGAACTTGTTGGAGAAAAGACAGCTGCGGACAGCAATGCAGGAAAATATCAAGTCATCAAAGTGACGACGAATGAGCCATTCCCGCAAGTGCTAAACTATTTGGCGCACCAATCAGCAGGAATCGTTTCGAAAAAGCAAGTTGGAAGCATCAACACATATGACGTGGCAGCTTTTGATGTCAATAAAGACATTCCATACGGCGATCAACGCACAGTAACTGAAGGCGCTACGTATAAGAATCATTTATATGCGAGCGGCCCGTATATCCTCGTGCAGAAGAACGATTACCAAGCCGACTTTGCGAAGAACCCTGCTTATCGGGCGGACAGTGAATTTGAACCAAAAATCTCTAATGTAACAGTCCGTTTTATTGAAGACTCGGACAGTGCATTATCAGCTTTGCGCAACGGTGAAATCCATCTGTTCAACGGTGTGCCGGAAACGAAATATGAGTTGGTTGAAAATGATGACAAACTTGTCTTGCAAAAGAACGACAGCAATGCCGTCACGTACTTGCTATTTAATGCAGTCGACCGTGAAGTTGCGAAAAATGAAAACTTACGGAAAGCGGTACTTTACTCCATCAATCAGGATGAGTTCCGCAACTTCTACCATGGGAATAAAAAGAAAGCTTATTCGACGGTAAGTCCATTAGTTGAAACAGGTAACGAGTTGATCGCCGACCCGGCGAAAGTGAAAGAGTATATAGCGGAATAACATAAACAAAAATTTATGGTGCCTGCCACCCGAACAATTCTGAATTGTTCGGGTGGCAGGCACCGATTTTTTAAAAAAGCATGGCTTTGCTGAGATAAAAGGCGTACTATAAGGATGGAGCTACGCGGCAACGATACATAGAAGGCGAAACGGTAAAGAACCGCGGTTGTTGCGTTACCGAATTTAAGCCTGATTAGTAATATAGAGCAGAAAGGAATAGGACAATGAACGTATTATCTGGAAGAATCGAGAAAGATTTCTTAGGGGAAAAAGAAGTTCCTGATCATGTGTATTATGGCATTCAAACGATGCGAGCAACTGAAAACTTTCCAATCACGAAAGAACGCATGCATCCGGGATTGATTCGCGCGATTGGAATTGTGAAAAAGGCTGCGGCTATTTCGAATTACCTCGTCAATGATCTGCCGAAAGAAGTAGGTATGGCAATCGTTGAGGCTTCAGACGAAGTCATCTCAGGAAAATTGAACGATCATTTCATCGTCGATCCGATTCAAGGGGGAGCGGGAACTTCATTCAACATGAATGCGAATGAAGTCATTGCGAACCGTGCGCTTGAGATTTTGGGACATGCAAAAGGCGATTATTCTAAAATTAGTCCGAATAACCACGTAAATATGTCCCAATCGACAAATGATGCCTTCCCGACAGCCATCAAGATTGCTACACTTCAACTCGTTAACGAACTATTGGAAACGATGGAGCAGTTTGTCAATGAATTGAAGGCGAAGGAGCAGGAATTCGATAGTGTCATCAAAATGGGAAGAACCCACTTGCAAGACGCTGTTCCAATCAGATTGGGACAAGAATTCGGTGCTTACCGGAGTGTCATTCAACGCGACATCGAACGGGTCGCTCGGACAAAAATACATCTTTCTGAAGTCAATATGGGTGCGACGGCAATCGGAACAGGCCTGAATGCGAATGCCGAATACATCGAAAACGTTGCGGAGCAGCTTCGCACGTTCAGTGAATTGCCATTAAAAACCGCTGGCAATTTAATCGATTCGACACAAAATACTGATGCATATACCGAATTGTCTTCAACCTTGAAAATTTCCATGATCAATCTGTCTAAAATGGCTAATGATCTACGGCTTATGGCGTCTGGTCCTAGAGCGGGTCTAAGTGAAATTAATCTTCCATTAAGACAGCCCGGTTCATCAATCATGCCCGGGAAAGTGAATCCGGTCATGGCGGAAGTGATGAATCAAATCGCATTCCAAGTTATCGGTAACGACCATACTATCAGTCTTGCTTCGGAAGCGGGCCAATTTGAATTGAACGTCATGGAACCGGTACTTGTTTATAATTTATTGCAGTCATTAACAATCATGAAAAACGGCATTCAAGTATTCCGTGAATACTGCATTAGCGGCATCACAGCGAATACGGAACAAATGCGTGAGTATGTCGAAAAAAGCATCGGTACATTGACGGCACTCAGCCCATACATCGGCTACGAAATGTCATCGAAAATCGCCCGCGAATCATTCGAGACCGGCGAACCGATTAAAGATTTATGCCTTCATTACAAAGTACTGACCAATGATGAACTTGATACATTATTGAATCCGTATCAAATGACGGAATTGAAGAAAGTAGAAAAAGAAGAAAGCAAAGCTACTCAGACAATATCTTAATAGACGGAAAGCCAATCACATTCGATTGGCTTTTTTCTTTTTAAGGCGAGAAAAGCTAAACCCCGCCATCACTTTTTATCCGACTTGCTTTCCAATTGATTTTTATGGTGTCATGCACCATGCACCAAACCTCTTACGGCATTTCTCCAAAATTGATAGGGTTTTTCCTTATAGTCCACCTAGGAAAGAAGGTCCATAATTTGATGAAGTGCAAATTCCTATATGGCAGGCTGATACTGCTTTCAACAGTTTGAAGGCTTGATATTCCATTACATAGTGCGCGCCGAAAAGTAAAACAGTATTCTCATCATGGAGGAATGATTATGAAATTGAAATTACGATCGATTCGAACAAAATTGGTCATGTTGACAGCAGTTTTAGTTCTCTTGCCGAGTATATTCATCGGCATTTACTCCTACTTTACGGCAAGTGATTCACTTGCTGATTTAGGTAGGAATGAAATAAAGGATAAAGTCGAGATCGCAGTATCCACCCTTGTGTTACTGCAAGATGAAGTGGATAAAGGGATGATGACGGAGGAAGAGGCACAGCAGATGGCTAAGATCGAGTTGATCGGGCCATTAGTGGGGGATGGGAAGAGGGATCCGCAATCGGTTTACCATTTTGGAGCCGATGGATATTTTACAATTGTATCCACCGACGGAAAAGTTATTGCCCACCCGACGATTGAAGGAGAAGACGCCATTGATTTGGAAGACCCGAACGGAGTCCGCTATGTGGAAAATTTTATTGAGCAAGCGGAAGCTGGTGGCGGTTTTTCTGAATATATTCATGACGGTTCGGAAAAAATTGCATATTCTACAATGTTTGAAGAGTGGGGATGGATTTTATCCGGGAGCGCGTTCTACAAGGATTTCAATGAATCTGCCAATGAATTGCTTTCTTCTTTATTCCTTACAGTCACTTTGACAGCAATTATTGGTTTAGCAATCATGTTCGTTGTTATATCTAGAATGATTAAGCCAGTAGTTACATTGCGTGATCATATGCTGGAGCTGGCAAAGGGAGATTTGTCATCGGATGAATTGCAGATTAATCGAAACGATGAATTAGGTGATTTAGCTCTTGGATTTAACGGTATGCTTAGGAGTTTAAGAGAAATGGTGACGGGTATCCAAGTGAACGCAGCGGAAGTGGCCGCAACGTCGGAAGAATTGAGTGCAAGTGCGGAAGAGTCAAGCAGTGCGAGTCAGGAAGTAGCAGCTTCAATTTCTGTTATTTCTGAGGAGACAGCTGACACATTGGAAGGGACAAGGCATGCAAAAGATACGGTCCAAACAATCAATAAAGAGATTGAAATGATTACGGATAGTGTTGAGGTCCTTTCAGAATTCGCCATCGGAACAGAGAAGAATACACAAGTTGGTTTTGAAATATTGGGCAGGACGAAAGACCAGATGCATGTGATCCAGTCATCTAGTGATGATATGTCAAAAGTGATTATGTCCCTCGGTGATACTTCCCAAGAAATTGGGAGAATTATTTCGTTGATTGACAACGTTTCTAACCAGACAAATTTGCTAGCTTTAAATGCAGCAATCGAAGCGGCACGAGCTGGTGAACACGGCAAAGGGTTTGCTGTCGTTGCCGATGAAGTACGTAAGCTATCCGAGCAATCGAAGTATGCGACGAGCCAAGTAAGTGAATTGGTGAATGAGATTCAGGTAAAAGTGGAACAAACGATTGCAGCCGCGAAAGAAGAAGAAACGGAAATTATCGAAGGTCGGAATTTAGTTGAATCGGCAAGTCAATCGATCTCCATCATTCACTCTGATATTGAAAACGTAGCTATTCAAATCCAAAATATCAATGCGTCCATCCAGGAAATTAATGCAGGAGGAGAGGACCTTCTTCATACTGTTGGGCATGCAGAGGAAATCGCGATTAAAACAGCTGACAATAGTACTTCAGTTGCGGCAGCGGCAGAGCAGCAAAGTGCAACTGTAGAGGAAATTACCTCTGCTTCCGAGACATTGGCAAACATGGCGTCTGATTTACAGGAAATCATCGGTAAATTTAAATTGAGTTAGTATGAAAGTCAGACTTGTACAGTAATTGTCAAAGTTTCAACCTGAAAAGGTGAAATTTTATGATATGATCGAACTATTAAAACTGTACAAGGGAGCTAGAATCATGATTTCTATCCTGATAGTAGATGATCATGCGATAGTCAGGGCTGGCATCAAAATGATGATTGATAGCCAGCCGGACATGAAAGTTATAGGGGAAGCAGAAGATGGGGAGGACGCTGTCCAAAAAGCATTGGATTTGGTTCCCGATATTGTTGTTATGGATTTGAATCTGCCGAAGAAAAGTGGCATGGTGGCTATAAAGCAAATCATCGAGACAAGTGACAAAATCAAGATCATTGTCTTGACTATGCATGAGGATAAAGAATACATTTTCCGTACATTGCAGGCGGGTGCATCGAGTTATTTATTGAAAAGTCATCATGAAAACGACTTGCTCGAAGCAATCCGGACGGTTAGCGTTGGGGATGCTTATTTGTATCCGAATGCGACAAAACTTCTCTTGGAAGATTATATCCGAAAATCGAGCGGAACACATGAAGACCATTTAATGAAGCTATCGGGTCGTGAACAAGAGGTGCTATCCTACCTCGCGAAAGGATATACGAACCGCGAAGCCGCCGAGCAATTGTATGTCTCTATTAAAACAATTGAAACACATCGTTCCAAGATCATGGAAAAATTAAATTTGAAAACCCGACCGGCGTTAGTGGAATACGCAGCGAAAAACGGGTTTCTGGATTTCTCATGAGTGAAATGACAGTAGAAAGTCCAACCAGTCTGCGCAAGTATGAACTGCGCTATCTCTATATGTGCATGATAGCGGTTTTGCTTATGGGCGCCTTCCGTTCGTTTTTTACAGGTGACAATATCACCATTTCAGGGACACAATTGTTAATCATTCATATACTGTTGGAGTTATTTAGTGTTTTTGTGTCAATATCCATTTTTATTCTAGCTATGATGACTTCAGCGTCAAGGGGCTCCCGAGATGTGAATTTCTTCATCGGTCTAGTTTTTTTAGCAGTCGGTTTATTCGATTTACTTCACGTGCTTCTTTACATAGGGATGCCTTTTTACACAGATGAGTTTACCGGAAACCAGGTGACTTGGCTTTGGATCTTTTCAAGATTGACAGAAAGCATTGGGATAGCTATTGCGGTCGCTTTACCTTCCTTAGTAGTTATTTGGCGGCGGTTGCATGCACTGCTGTTCACTGTTCTTTCGGTTAGTATCGCGAGTGCAATCCTATTTTTCAGGCAAGATTGGCTACCGCTGTTGCTTGACAATGAACTTGGAATTACGGCCACAAAGATAAGTTTAGAATACATCATCTGTTTCTTCATGCTCGTTGCGTTCATAGCTTCACTCATTAAGTACAGGAATTCCCGAGAATTGGAGATTCTCCAACTGTGCATGGCTATTTTCATCATTATAATTGGTGAATTGTACTTTATATTTTACGATAAAGTGTATGATTTCGAGAATCTAGTTGGTCATATTTATAAATTCATAGGGTATATGTATTTATTTCGTTCGTTGTTCTATCCGAAAATCCAACATATCTTATCCGATAAAGAAGAAGCGGAGACCAAATGGAGGGAGGCAGAACATATGCTTTTTGAAGCTGAAGAGAACATGTCAAAACTCGTATTGCAAGCACACGAGGAAGAAAGAAAACGAGTGTCACGTGAGCTGCATGATGGTATTGGCCAATCGCTCTATACGATTTTAATGAAATTGAATATGGCGGAACACGAAATTCCAGGGGACGAAAAACCACCAAGTTTACAAAAAGCAAGAATAATGACCACAGAGGCAATGAAAGAAGTGAAGGATATAGCTCATTCTTTACGACCGAGCTCACTTGATGATTTCGGATTCCTTCCTGCGTTGAAAATTTACACAGACCGACTCGAAAAAGTACATAATTTACAAATCAATCTACACACGTCAGGCGATAAGAATCGGATGGACCCAGAAGTTGAAACTGCACTGTACCGGATTTGCCAAGAGGCTCTCATGAATTGCGCAAAATATGCAAACTCGAAATCTATTGAAATCACGTTAGCAAACACCCCCGATGAAATCCGACTTATCATCCAAGATGACGGTATCGGATTTTCTATCGAAGACTATTTAAAACAGGGTGGTGCGGAACGAAAAGGAATCGGTTTGTTTAGCATGAAAGAACGTGCTGAAGCATGCGGTGGCTCTTTTGAGGTGATTTCTGAGGAGAATGTGGGAACAACAGTAAGGATTGCAATTCCGAAATAGGTGAAGGTGTTGTTTGGGTAGCGCATGTGTTTTATCGAAAGGAAGCCAGCCTACGAAAGAGGCTGGCTTCCTTCAGCGTAAATAGCAATGATAGAAACCCTATAATTAGTCCATCGCTTCTACTCTTGGAGTTTTTTCTTGTTCCAAGGTGTTCCGAGCTTTGGCAGCACCCAGCGGTCTAGTCCGTACCAGCCCGCGACTTTCCATGCGAGCACTAGCCAAGTGCCAAGGATGAAAAGCAATGGGTTTGTACTTAACGTTCCAGCGAACAGAAAGCTGACGTTCATGAATGCTCCAAAGAAAGCTGCAATCCCTGTTAATAATCCTACAATCAAACCAAGCCCGACTAACAATTCTCCGTAGGCAACAAGGAAACCGAAAACTTTTGCGTTCGGCAACACAGTACTTTCCATGAAAGAAGCATACCAACCAGTTACATCTCCGCCTTCCTGGGATTTAGCTAATGCCCCATTGACGAAACCTTGAATTGCTGCTCCGGCATTTTCTCCGGTCCATGCATCGCTTCTTACTTTACCCCAACCGGCTTCCAACCAAGCGAATCCGACATACAAACGAATGACTAACCAAATAAGTCCAGAACGGGAGTCGCTAAATAAAAACCGTGATACTGGGTTTTCCGGGATGACTATAGTACTGTCTTTTTTCATAAAAACACCTCCTTTTGATTAATTATACATTACCTGTGACTATTTATCTATAATGTTCATAATAATGTCATTATTGTGGGACCATTATTATCTCTGGAATATAGAGTTGTGTACCGTGTTGCATGAATTTTTTGCTTAAACTATACTGTTAGTAGGTAATTAGATTGCTAGAGTTAGACTCGAATACATATTTACATTCAAAATAAATTGGAGGCATTAGGATGAAGAAAAACAGACGTACTAAAATGTTCACAGCTGCATTGGCAACTACGGTTGCGGCTACGGGAGTGATGGCGGTGGCGCCGGGATTAGCGAAAGCGGACGCACCAACGTTTACAGATGTAAAAGATATTCCGAGTCATCATTTCTACGAAGCGGTAATGAAATATTCAGCAGCAGGCATGATCAGTGGGTATTCGAATGGCACGTTCAAGCCAGGCCAGAACATTACTCGCCAAGACGCGGCGAAGCTTTTAGCGCTAGTACTGGATTTGGATGTGAAGAATGTCAGCGATCCTGGATTCAAAGATGTGAGCAAGACAAGCCCTTACTATAGCTATATTGCCGCTCTTGTAGAAGCGGGGATCATTTCAGGTTATGAGGATAACACATTTAAACCTGGTGACAGCTTGACTAGAGCACAAATGGCGAAAATCATTACTCTTGGATTTGAATTGGAAGATGTAAACTCCCTTCAGCTGCCATTTAAAGATATTAATGATAAACAATGGCATATGGAATTCGTTAGAACACTTTATGCGCACGAAATCACAACAGGCACGACCCCTACCACTTTTTCACCAAACGCATTTGTGACACGTGGCCAAATGGCTTCATTTGTATTCAGAAGCGAAGCATTTGCCATTCCTAAGGTGGATGAAGATCAAGTGGCAGTGGATGCGGCTATTGGACAATTAAAAGCGGGTGCAGTCACTGTTTCTCGCGGTCCTTTGGCAACAGATGAAAATAAACTTGCAGCAGTACAAAAGTATGCCACTTCATTGATTACCGAAAAGAGCGTCACAGCAAAAGTGGAACTTGGGAAAACGGCAGACAACTATGTCGTCACGGTCACTAAAGGAGAGGCGACAGCGGAAAAAACAATTGTCATCACATTTGACTACGCTGCGGAAGACCGCTTTATTACTGATGTGACAACAGTTAACGCGAAACAAGTAGAGGTGAAATTCGCCACTCCGGTATCCAAGTCATCCGTGCTTGATTCATCGAATAAAGTGCGTAACATCAGCTTTACGATGGTGACGGGGGCAACTGTAAATCCTGGTGATTTGACAGGAAGCCTCTCGGAAGACGGTAAAACGTTGACGATTACAGCAAATTGGATTTTTGACGGGGAGTATGCGTTTAAATCGACAGATGCGATACAAGCAGTGTCAAGTGGGAAAATTGAGGAACATACAGTGATTTTGAAAGCTAAAGATGATGTCGCACCGAAATACGTTTCTGGTTCCGCAGCTGCCAAAACTTCGACGAACTCATTTTCTATTCTGTTTGATGAGCCTGTCAGTGCGGCTGGTGCCATTGCATATGTGAATGACGTGGCGGCAACGGTCGCAAATGATCCATCCAACCCGAATCGGTTAACTGTTACTGGAGGAAAGCAAGTTGCGGCAGGAACAACTGCCAAGGTTAAGTTGCTGAATGTAAAGGACTATAAGAATAATTTAGCATCGCCAAATCCAGTGGAAGCTTCCATTACAATTACTGCTGATACAGCAATACCAACTGTCAAAGATGTAAGTGTCATAGGCGAAAACAGGGTAGAAGTGACGTATGATAAAGAAATGAATATTGCGTCCTTCACAGGGAAAGCACGCCTTGTCCAGTCGAATGGAACGGTTATCAATTTGAAGGCAACTGCCGGGAAAGAAGGAAAAACAGTTGTCTTGGAAGGGACGGGAGTCGGTTATAGAGATTCGTACAATGCAGTCCTATTTATTGATGCCGACGTAAAAGATACAGTTGGCAATAGCGCTGCACTTTATTCAACAAATGTTACAATCAGCCGGGATACGACTGCGCCTTCATTTACAACAATTGAATATAAAGATGGTAAAATTGTTGCGAATTTCACGGAGGATATTGCAATTGGAAGATATAATGAAGTCTTGCTCATCGATCAACGGACGGGTGTGGCAACACCAATTTACTTAAATTATAACAATTCCCGAAATGCTGTAATTGCAAATAATACACTTACGATTAGCCATCCTTTGCCAAATGGGACATATCAATTACGTTTACCGGCGAATACAGTTGTAGACAAAGCAGGCATTCCTAATCCGAACGCAATCACAAATCAAACATTTGTCGTGGAAAATGTAACATCATTTGACGGTACCCGTCCTGTTGTAGGTCTCGTTACAAATGGCACATTACCGAATGGCTCTTATCTAGGGGAACAAGCAGCAACATACACAGTTAGCGATGCTGATAGTGGAGTGAACTTGGCTTCCGTTCAGGAACTTACTAATTATACGTGGGATGGAAAGCCATTGCCGAATGGTTCATATGTCACAGCAGACATCACTCAGGGGACTGCTGATCGGGCAACAACTGTAGTAGTGACAGTCCATGTACCATCTACCGGTATTACAGAGACCAAAAATGCTTTATTCACCGTGAACAATATCCGAGACAATGCAGGAAACATACTTGCAGCACCAGGTTCGGGCAATGTAACATTTGTCAGCGGATATCAGCCGGAACTAAATTATGCATCCGTTGGACAGGATAGCTCCACACTCCTGCTAGGCTTCAGCCATGAGATTGTGTCTTTGGATAAATATGATTTGGACATCACATTTAATGGATATTCGTTACATTCGAATTCCATTGCGTTTGTGTATAAACCAAACTCCGCGGCAAATGAATACGCTGCGATTATTAAAGCTTCGTTTGCAAAAGCTGTTCCTAATAAAGGCGATATCATTTATTTTGATATCAATGGGAACGATATCTACGATAATGGTGACGTCATTGTCGAAAACGTATATAATTCCCCATCTACTGATCGGAATACAGCTAATACGGTTAATGTCAATTTGAATAGCATAAAGAACCAGTTAAGAGTTGGACTTATCGAGGATCGTTCTTCCCCTGTTCAAGACAGACAAGGGAATAAGGCACTCTTTAAGCGGTATATCTATGTAAACTAATTTTTCAAAGGATCTGCTGATACAATAAGTCCATATTCAATACAGAGAAGGAGCTGCCCGGAAAGTCAGTGCAAACTGATTTTCTGAACAGCTTTTTTCTTTAATTGCCCAATGGATCGACAAAATAAGTATGATTGGTCGAATAAGCGACTCTTAATGTCCCAGCCGCGGTAAAATTAGGTTCCCACGGTCTATTAAAAAAGGGCTCTTAAAGTCCCGTTCACGATAAAATTAGGTTCCTCTGGTCAATTAAAGGGCTCTTAAAGTCCCGTTCGCGATAAAATTAGGTTCCTCTGGTCAATTAAACAGCTCTTAATGTCCCAGCCGCGGTAAAATTAGGTTCCTCCGGTCAATTAAACAGCTTTTAATGTCCCGTTCGCGGTAAAGTTAGGCTCCCACGGTCAATTAAACAACTTTTAATGTCCATGCGGTAAAGGCCGATACTTTCGCTGCTAGGGGCATGTCACCAGACAAAAAAGCCGTATGCAGGTTATTCTGCATACGGCTTTTCAAACATATTAAGCTGCTTCCTCTTCGGTTTCAGCTTCATCTGTTGTTTCTTCCTCAACGTCTACAGCTTCGACTTCGTCATATTCCATAACAACCGCATTTTCAATGACATCAGCAGGAACTTCAATTGTCTTCACAGCATTGAATTGGCTGTAGATGCCTTCGATCAGTTGTGTAATTGTAACTGTCTCGCCATCCATCGACATTGTGATTACTGTTGTGCCAGAGACTGATTGTGGGAATAATGTCGCCTTGTCAAGGACTGTCACTGAGTAGAACTCATCGATGTTGATGTTCAACATTTCAAGGATTGACCCTAGATCGATGTCCTCTGCACCTTCTTCAAGATAAGCTTCAACCGTTTCTTCGGTTACTGCTTCTTCTTCAACAGCTGTAGCATCTTCCTCTGTAGTGGCTTCCTCTTCAGAAGTAGTTTCTTCTACAAGAGTCGCTTCAACGTCAGACACACTGTCGTCATTCAATCCAGGAATTAGACCTGTTATCAAAGACATTGCTTCTTCCATCATTTCTTTGAATTCATCATTCGTCATCGTTTGAACAACAATGTAGACATCGTCGTATTCAAAAACATGAATGCCTTTCATGAATGCTTTCATCATTTCCATTTGTGCCAACGGGTCAGCTTGAGCCATCGTTGCTTCCAACAATCCGTCTGTCAGTTGGGCAGGGAACTTTGTCCACTCATCACCTTCGGTCATGAAGAACCCGTCTTTTGTGAAATAAGACTCAGTTTCAACTTCTTCTTTTTCCTCACCCATGGTCATGGATAATGATTGTTTCATATGCATGCTGATCGGTTCAGTTGTCATGCTCATGTCCATATCCATTAACATGTTCATGGAAAATTCCTCAGAGTCAGCTTCCATTGATTGATCCAATGTCATTTTCGCTGCATAGCTCTTCAAGTCTGCAGCAAGCATTTTTTCAAGGAACGCATCGACGTCTTGTACACGATTTGTCGTAACGTTTACAGTATCCTCGGAAACCGTTACTTCAAATCCTTCCAATGAATTAAGGAAATCGCTTGAAATATAATTCCCGTAATTTCTCAACGTAAGCGGGAATACTTCATTAGTTGCCTCGCCATTTACAGTAATTTGCTGATCAGCAATGCTGAAGTCAAGCGTTAAGTAAGTATTTGTCACATTCAATTTTCCAGGTGCTTCTTTTGTTACTTTGAAACCAGCCTCTTTGAAAAGGTCATCCACTGGGATTAGAATCTTATCTTGTGACATGAATGCGTTCTCATAACCTTCTACCTCTACTCCATCAACGACAAGTTTCATAGCCCCATCTTGAGCAGATGCCGTCATACTTGGCCAAGCGAATGAAAGTACAAACACAAACGCCAAGACCCACGTTGCAAGTTTTCTCAACAACAAAACCCCCTATAAATAGTTAGCCCAAAAAAGCTTGGACATACTACATATACGCAGGGGGGTGGAAAAAGTTTCATAAAATATGAAAACATTATTTAGATTGCATGTCACCATTGAATGCCTAGCTGTTCGGCAAGTTCGGTTGCCGCTACAAGATCTTGGCGCTCGTATGCTTTGGCGAGTTGAAGATAGGGTATCATTTCAGTCTTCCGACCAAGTAATGTGTGTATGATCTCCATAGAAGTTGGCAATAAAGGAAATACATCAGTTGGTTCTCGTTTTAGCAGACGGTCTATAAGAGAAAAAAGTCCAAGCACATAATACGCATCTGTATTGGTTTTCCCGCTTTTAGCGGCGAGCATTTCACACATTTTTGCTCTTTCCAGAGAATAATGAACAAGCGCCTTATGCCAACCATTCTCGTTATCAGCCCCTAATTGGTAAATCATCAAGTACTGCATCCACCTTTTAAATTCCTGTAAACCCATTAATACGATAGCTTGTTTAATGGAAACAACTGTGTTTGCTGGGTTGATGATATAGGAATTCAAATACTTTAAGAGTTTATAGGTTAGTGAAATGTCCCGCATGATCACTGTTGCTATTTCATCAATGTTTGGTTCTTCTTTATTCAATAGTTTAATAACCTCAAAATAGAGCAAGGTTTCTGACGGTAATTTTTCACTTTTCAATACTTCAGGCTTCGCAAAGAAATAACCTTGGAATAAACCATATCCCAATGCTTTTGCCTCTTCGAACTCTTCTTCCGTTTCAACTTTTTCCGCCAGCAGCGTTATATGGGGAAATTTGAGTTTGAGTTCTTCTATTTCCGTTCGTTGCGACAGTGTCGTTGCGATAAAGTCCACTTTAATATAATCGATTAATTGAAATAGCTGATGATACTCTATGTGATGTTTATTCAAAACAAAGTCATCTAGCGCCAATTGAAATCCCGCTTCTTTTAACTTTTTCAGTTTCGATAATAGGGCTGGCGTTATTTCAATATCCTCTAAAATTTCGATAACAATATCTTCCGGTATTAGGGAGTCAAAGATGTCAGTCGAAAGAAGGGAAGATGAAAAGTTGACGAATGTTTTAGTTGCCGTAATTTGTTCGAAACCTGGTGCGAGATACGTATTGACAATAACTCCAATCGTTGCAAGTTCAGGGTTAATGTCTGGAAAAGTATTCTTAGCACTATTTCTATAAAGTAATTCAAATGAAAACAAATTGCCGTTCATATCTAAAATGGGTTGTTTCCCAACGAAGATTTCCATTACTTCACCTCATTAAGTACTTTAAGGGCCCTGGCCTGTGGTTATCGACAAGTTTTCTGGTGTTAATCAAGATCTTATATACTAATAATGTAAACAGTTCATAATAACTATAGTTCATAATAACATAATACTAATTACATAGATAGATGTATTAATATATTCGATTAAACGGAATACACCACTAGTAAGTAATGAAAATTGGAGTACTTTGTTTATAGGTAGTAATGAGGATAAACCAGGTAACTGGCATTGTACTATTGATCGAATGATTAAATGGGCGCTTATTTTACGTAAAATAAATTAGTTGTATTGGACTATACTATAGGAGTATAGTATGACTATCATCTTAGATTGGCAGGAGATTTTTATGATTTGCTTAGAAAACACACCAAATTATGCAGGCGTCTATCTTTCTGGTGATGTCCATGATTTGAGTATGCTTCATGCTTCATTGCTTACAATCATTGGGGAAGAAGGGGAATATGCCGGTTACGATCAATTACGGCATCGGGTCTTAAGACTATGCTCAGATTTAGAGGATGCGATGGTTGGCCAAGGGGAAATGGTCTTTGTCCCGAACGGTATAGACCGAGAAACAATATCTTCTATTACCCTTTCAGAAGTATCCGAGAGTAACGTTAATTTTCAAATGAAAGTACTTTGGCCGGAGTTATTGTTCGTTGGCTTCGTATTAAATGATTACGTCGAACTGGCGGCAAAGCATAAGGCCCACTACTGGGACCCGATACATGCAAATGTGCGCCAATTCCAATCACTGATCGGTGAATGCCTTGAGAAAACGATTGGTTGGGATAAGTTTCGCTTGATCAAAAGCTACCTGACACCTACATTCATCGGATATTATCAAAACTATGTCACGCAATATATCGATTATCTTACTAACAAGTTTTTACGGATGAACAGCGAAAAGCGTCTTGCAAATATAAGCATAGCTGCAAAACGGATTGCCGATAAAGGCGATAGTTATATGAGGATTAAACGCAAAGTAGAAATAGCCTCAATACAGCAAGGCATTGAATGGAAAGAAGTCATCATTGTAGAGAATAATATAGAGGAGATCGAATGGTAATCGGACTGCATAATGCGGTCCTTTTTTTATTTCAGATTCCGAAGTAAAACGCTGTCTATTTAACTGTTAATTTGGTATAGTCGGAGTATTGTAGACTACTAATCTGCAATACAAAAAATGGTAGAGGGAGATGAGAGGTTGAAACGATTTTTGGTTGGGTTTTTAGCATTGTTTATGGCGTTTTCGCTTGCGTTGCCGTATTCTGCGCAGGCGGCCCAGTCGGTTGAGGCTGTCGAAGTTGCTGTAACGACGGAGCTGGATGTCAGTCGTTCGGTATTGTCGTTAACCGAAATTCGGGATGTGACGATTGAGGCTGATTTTGGTCGAAAGGTAGATTTGGAGAATTTGGAACTCCAATTTGGTGGGAAGACGCTAGATGAATGGAAACAGTGGGATGCAGATTCCAAATCGTATTCCGGGAACCCGTTCATTCTCGTAACAAAAGAGCCTTATTATGTCGATGGAACGACGAAGATTGCTGCCGAGTTGGAGTTTGGCTTGCCATTCGGTACGGAAGATTTATCGCCTAGGTCTATCCGGGTTATTTACAAGGAATTGCTTGGGGACTATGAGCTTGCTTTAATTGATGGGGACAATGAAGCAAAAGCAGCGACGACCGTTCAGCTGAATGTGTATGATGAATTCCTTGAATGGGATGAAATCAAACCATCGATTGATCAAATCTTCGAAGAAGCCGGCTCCTTGAATGAACGGTATTTACATTATGAAAGTCCAGGAAAGAGCGTCGAAGGAAAGGACATGCACCTTGTTGTTCTTGCGAAGGATGAAGACGCAGTGACTAACTATTTGGAAAACACATTGCCTGCTGCGCTAGAAACACCTGAAGAATTACTGGCAAAGCTGAAAGATGGAACGCTGGGCGATTACCAAATTCCAATCTGGTTCAATAACATTCATCCAGATGAAGCTGAAGGAATTGATTTCCAAACTGGTTTATTGAAACAATTTGCGTTAGAATCAGAGGTTTCATTCACAACGACTGATGATAATGGAAATGACACAGAAGTGGTACTAAACGTTGACGAAGTACTAGACCATATTATTTTCATTTTCAACTTCTCGCACAACCCAGATGGCCGTGTCCATAATACGCGAGCAAACGTGAACGGTTTTGATTTAAATCGTGATAATGCGTACCAGACGCAAATTGAAACGATTCAGTTGAATCAAGTGATTGCCAAGTGGACACCTCTTGCGATGATGGAGGGGCATGGATATGTGAAAGGGTTCTTAATTGAGCCTGCAACACCACCGCATAACCCGAACTTCGAATATGATTTGCTCATGGAAGGGATGATCCCGCAAGCGCATGCGATGGGACAGGCGGGAATCGGGAATTCTGAGTTAACTTCCTATTTCCTAGCATCCGAAGGGTATAAGGATGGTTGGGATGACATGGGGCCTTCTTACACACCGATTTTCTCCATGCTTCACGGGACGCTTGGGCATACTGTGGAAGTTCCGACGCTTAGTCAAAACGCATATGATGCAATGGTGGGCGCAGGTTTAGGGATGATTAATTATGTATTTGAAAATAAAGATGACTTATTCACGCGGCAGCTTGAAATTTTCAACCGCGGTCTCAATGGGGAAGACAATCGACTTGTGGATCCGCTTCTGACTAATGCAGCAGGGGAGTCCATTGGTAGGGTGCGTGGAGAGCATGAAAACTTCTTCCCGGATTACTATGTGATTCCGATCGACTCTTTCAATCAGAAAAACGTATCGGAAGTTTACAATATGGTCGACTATTTGATACGTAATGGTGTAAAAGTTGAACAAACGACAGATGTCGTCAAGATTGGACCGACGACTTATCCGGAAGGGACGTTTGTCGTTCCGATGAAACAAGCAAAAAGAGGCTTGGCGAACGCGATGCTATACGCGGGGGATGATGTTTCCGATTGGGAAGCGATGTATGATCCGGTCGTTGCCAACTTCCCGGCACTAAGAGGATTCAATATCGTTGATGTGCGCATGAAGGAAGAAGACGTACTGGAAGGAATCACGGCGGAAGTGACGGAAGTGGCAGTCCCAACGAGTGAAGTTGATGAAGGTAAAGCAATGCAAGTATTGAAAAATGTAAACAACGACACGATTAAATTGGTGAATGAACTTCTAAAGGAAGAAAAACACGTTGGAATCGTTCAAGAAGATAAGCATGGCTTCGAAATAGGAGATTTTGTTGTAAGGACGGAAGATATCGCACCGCTTGTAGACAAATATGTATTCGAAGCTACTGCATTGCCTACGTATCGACCGGTCGATACGAAATGGATCGTTGAACCGAAAGTGGCAGGCAGTGGATCGGGACAATTGACATTCTCATTGAAGGAATTAGGCTTTACATTGACAGACGAGGAACAGGCCGACATCGTTGTTTCCGACTCTGCATTGCCTCAGGAACTGACTGGCAAGACATACGTTGGAATTGGAAACAGTGTTTTAAAGGCTGTCCACGAATCGGGATTGCTTGAAGGATTTGAGTACAAGACGACAAAAGGCGGTCATGAAGGACTGGTTAAAACGATGGTTAACACAGACCACCCATTGATGGCTGGCTATCGTCCAGAAGAGCTTTTCTATACAACGAGAGGTTCCTGGATTACTGCCGTTCCAGAAGGAGCGGAAGTGTTGGCGACGGTAAAGGGGACTGACGACTTCTTTGTCGCTGGCTGGTGGCCAGGACATGAAGACGCGAAAGGAAAAATTCTCGCATTCACACAGCAAATGGAAGACACGTCAGTGATACTTTTTGCAAATGACCTGGCATTCAGGGCGCATACGAAACATTCTTATCGCCTGCTTGCAAACAGCATTTTCACAGCGGCGGAAGAAACAACTGCTCCAGAACAATAAAAAATACCCAAAAATATAGGGGCAGATACTCAAGACAAAAAAAAGAATGCCGCCATTGGGGCAGCATTCTTTTTTTGTTGTTATTACTCCACGAATTGTACGTCTTTTAATTTGTAGATACCATCTGTACCGATTGAGAAGCCTTTGATTTTATTGCTGACGCCTGTCAGGTATTCAGTATGGATCAAGTAAGCCATTGGAGCGTCTTCAATTAGGAGCTCTTGGACTTGGTTATAGATTTTGATACGCTCATCCGGATCGGATTCGCGACGGCCTTGTTCAAGAAGTTTGTCGACTTCTGCATTTTCATAGAATGAACGGTTTCCTGGATCACCCTTTTGTGAAGAGTGGAACAACGCGTACATTCCATAGTCCGCATCACCTGTCGGGTTGGACCAACCAAGGATGAACATATCATGCTCGCCATTTGCGGTCTTTTCCAGGTAAGCGCCGAATTCCATTACTTCGATATCCACTTCGATATTCACTTTTTTCAATTCTTCTTGAACGAGAACCGCAATTTGTTGACGTTGTGGGTTGTCATTTGTCCAAATAGTCGTTTTGAAGCCGTCTTCCAACCCAGCTTCGGCTAGAAGTTTCTTCGCTTCTTCCAAATTGTATTCAAGCGGTTTTGCGTCATCATTGAATCCGAAGATTCCAGGTGCAAGAGGTCCTTTTGCAAGTACGCCAAAGCCATCGTATACCCCTTCACTAATATCTTCTTTGTTTATCATCATAGAAATTGCTTTACGGACCTTTGGATCGTTGAATGGTTCTTTTTCTGTATTGAAGCCAAGATACGCAAGACTGGACGATGCTTTTTGGTTGACCTTCGCAAAGTCTTTTGAGTTGATGTCCGCAACTTCATTCGGTTGAATAGGATCCGCGACATGGACATATCCTGTTTCCAAGTCTGCATTACGGACTGCACTTTCTGGGATGACCTTGAAAGTTACAGAGTCGACATGTACTTTGGATCCCCAATAATCATCATTACGGACGAGCTTGATTTCATCACCTGGTGTCCAATTGTCGAATTTGAAATAGCCTGTTCCTACAGGGTTTGTCGAAATGACGGAACCTGCATCCTTACCACTGGCCATTGCATCATAGTCAGCTTCAATGGATTTCGGGCTGACCATTCCGCCTCCGTTATGTGATAGGTGAGCAAGCAAAGGAGCGAATGGATATTCAGTTTTGATTTGTATTGTATGGTCGTCTTTTACGATTACGTCTGTAACCATTTCAAATAGGAAATAGCGTGGTGAAGCTACATCAGGATCAAGGATACGTTCAAGGTTTGCTTTTACGGCATCTGCTGTGAAAGGCTCGCCATCATGGAATGTGACGCCTTGACGAAGTGTGAATTCATAAGTTGTATCATCGATGGCCTCCCATTTTTCGGCTAGACCTTCGACAATATTATTGTCATCATCGCGGTTCACAAGAGTTTCATAGATATTCGCTTGTACTACGGATGACGGTACATCATTGGAACCGGCCGGATCCAATGAAGAGGCATCCGATAAGACCGCAAGCACCAAGTCTCCGCCATCAATTCCTTCCCCTTTGTCTTCATCAATGTCATTGCCTGATCCTTCATCTCCATTAGATGAAGATGAAGATGATCCACCGCCTCCTGAACATGCAGCAAGAATCATTGACAAGGCCAGCGCAAGTACGAACAGCCATTTAAGATTGCCATTTCTCTTCATATTTGTTCCCCCCGTATGTTTTTAACATATTGCAATTCCAACAGATTGCTAGAATATTGCAACAGTCAGATGCAATATAGCATAAAAAACACAGGCGGACAATATGAATTCGGAATAATTTGTTAAAGTGAATTTTAAAATAAATTATCTGATTTCAAATTAACTTGCATATGGAATGGTTGGAACATATATCCAATGCGCCTTGTTCAATGGATATATCATTTTAAAATTATACTATTTAAAATTAAATGAAAATAATGACAAAAAACGTTCCTCAAATAGTTTTTTCATGATATGCTACTGTCAATATACTAATTTACCAGTATCAAACTTTGGGGGAGAGTGTTCAAAATGGTCCAACATACACCAGTAGTGGGAATTGGACAAAAGCGGTCCAGTCCAAGAGTTGAAGCGTACAAAACTTTTTGGCGCAGGCTTCGCAAAAATAAAGCGGCAGTCGTTGGCGGAGTCCTCATATTATTATTTGTTTTGACGGGAATATTCGGACCGTTCTTCACAACAGGCGACCCGAATGCGACACAAATATCTAATAAACTGGCGCCGCCTTCCGGGGAACATTGGTTTGGAACGGATAATTATGGGCGTGATATCTTTACACGGATCATCCACGGCATGGGAATCACAATGAAAGTCGGCTTCCTGTCCGTAGCCCTCGGTGGCACGGTTGGTGTCATTCTAGGCATTTTTTCTGGCTATTATGGAGGTCCACTGGATACGTTCATCATGCGCGCCATGGATATTCTTCTTGCATTTCCTGGAATCCTGCTTGCGCTTGCCATCGTTTCTGTTCTCGGTGGAAGCTTGCAAAACGTTATTATAGCGGTCGGTGTTTTCTCGGTTCCGGCATTTGCCCGAATTGTACGTGGGTCGACATTAACGGTGAGGAAGCTTGAATATATCGACGCAGTGAAAGCGCTTGGTGCGTCAGACGCCAGGATTATTTTCAAACATATTTTGCCGAATGTCCTTTCTCCGATCATCGTCCAATTGACATTGCGGATTGCAACAGCCGTTTTGACAGCAAGTGGACTCGCTTTTCTAGGGCTGGGTGCGAAACCGCCCACACCGGAATGGGGAGCCATGCTCAATGAAGGACGGGCTTATATGCAACAGGCACCGCATCTTGTTTTATTCCCAGGAATCATGATTGTTCTTGTTGTACTGGCTTTTAATATTTTTGGGGATGGGCTCCGGGATGCGCTTGATCCGAAGATGAATAAATGATGGAGGAGGCAGTGAAATGACAAAATTCATAGTAAGGCGCCTGCTCCAGACGATTCCGGTCTTGTTAGGCGTATCCATACTTGTTTTCTCAATGATGTACTTAATACCAGGGAATCCTGCCCAAATGATTGCAGGAGAAGGGGCGTCTCCACAGACCATTGCACAAATCGAAGAGAAACTAGGGCTGAATAAACCGGCACCTGTACAATACCTCAGTTATATGAAAAATGTTGTTCAAGGCGATCTTGGAAACTCGATTAGAAGCGGCCGACCTGTCGCTGATGAAATAAAAGCCCGATTTTGGACAACTGTGGAGCTTTCATTTTATGCAACGATTCTCGCAGTCTTCCTCGGTTTGATAGCGGGTATTATTTCGGCGGTCCGTCATTATACATGGTCCGACGTTTCAATTATGCTTGTCGCCCTTTTCGGTCTTTCCATGCCGAATTTCTGGTTCGGGCTTATGCTCATTCAGTGGTTTGCAATCGGACCGGAATGGATGCCGGAATTCATGAAAATGAGGGCATCCGGGTGGGGGGACGACTGGAGGCAACTATTATTACCTGTTATCACGCTAGGAACAGGTGGAGCGGCGATTATTGCGCGTATGACACGGTCATCGATGCTCGAAGTCATCGGACAGGACTATATCCGAACAGCAAGAGCGAAAGGAATGGGCGAACGGGTAGTTATCTACCGACATGCGCTGAAAAATGCACTTATTCCGGTTATTACGGTTGTGGGACTTGAATTTGGTGGCTTTCTTGGCGGAGCGGTTCTTACGGAAACAATTTTCGCCATTAACGGAATGGGAAGGCTTACGATTGACGCCATCCGGACGAGAGATTTCCCGATCGTCCAAGGAACTGTCCTGATTATTTCATTCCTGTTCGTCTTTGTGAATTTGCTCGTCGATATTTCCTACCGTCTATTAAACAAGCGAATCGATTTGAATTGATACATGTTGGAAAGAGGGGTGTCCAGGATGAATAGTGTTTTATTGGAAGTGGAGGATCTTCGCACAACGTTTTATACAGATGATGCTGAAGTGAAAGCGGTTGATGGCGTCAGTTTCGTGCTGCGAAAAGGAAAGACGCTTGGTATAGTTGGCGAATCGGGATCGGGCAAAAGCATTACGGCGTTATCGATTTTAAAGCTTCTAGCGAATAACGGGAAAATAGTCGGCGGAAAAGTTCAATTTAAAGGGGAGGATCTTCTCACCTATTCGGATAAGAAGATGCGTGACATCCGTGGGAATGCTATTTCGATGATATTTCAAGAGCCGATGACTTCTCTGAACCCGGTTTTCACAGTCGGCCAGCAGATTAGCGAGTCAATCATGAAACACCAAAATCTGTCGAAGAAAGAAGCGCTTGTCAAATCCGTTGAATTGTTGAAGCTCGTCGGAATCCCTTCTCCGGATAAACGGGTAAAACAGTACCCTTATGAACTGTCCGGCGGAATGCGCCAGCGAGTTATGATTGCAATGGCATTGGCTTGCAATCCGGAAATTCTCATTGCGGACGAGCCGACGACTGCGCTGGATGTCACAATTCAAGCGCAAATTCTCAGGCTCATCCGCGATCTGCAAAAGCGACTCGGGATGTCGGTTATTATGATTACACACGATTTAGGCGTTGTTGCGGAAACTTGTGATTCTGTTGCTGTTATGTACGCTGGTCAAGTGGTGGAGTATTCGGATGTCGTGACATTGTTCCAACAACCGAAGCATCCGTATACGATCGGCTTGATGAATTCATTACCAAGACATGATGTCGAGCTCGAGAAACTGGAGTCGATTCAAGGGAATGTACCGAATCCGAAAGAAATGCCTTTGGGTTGCAGATTTGCGCCAAGATGCCCGGCCGCAACCGATCTATGCAGGCGGGAAATGCCGGAATTGATGAAAGATACGGAAGGTAATGATATACGCTGTTGGATTTATTCCGAAAAATGGGAAGGCGAAGCGGAGGTGATCGTCTATGGCGAAAAAAGAATTGCTGAAAGTCGACGGACTGAAACAATACTTTCCGATTAAAGGCGGGATGATGGGGCGAACTGTCAATCATGTAAAAGCGGTCGATGATATTAGCTTTACGATTTACGAGGGGGAGACGGTCAGCATCGTCGGTGAATCCGGCTGTGGAAAGTCAACGACGGGACGCGCAATCCTTCGATTGGAAGAACCGACGGAGGGGACGGTAACGTTTAATGGGCATGAGCTCACTTCATTATCTAAACGGGAAATGAGGAAGTTGCGGAAGGATTTACAAATCATTTTCCAAGACCCTTACGCATCTATCAACCCGCGGCAAACTGTGGCGGATGTGCTGGATGAAGCTATGACGATCCAGAAAGTATTGCCGGCGAAAGAGCGGAGGAAGCGGATCATTGAGTTGCTTGAAACGGTCGGTTTGAATGAATATCAGGCGGACCGGTATCCACATGAGTTTTCCGGCGGGCAGCGGCAACGGATCGGCATAGCACGCGCGCTTTCGGTCAATCCAAAACTTATTATTTGTGACGAGGCCGTTTCGGCACTTGACGTCTCCATACAAGCCCAAGTGTTGAACTTGCTGCAAGAACTGCAGAAAGACTTTAAGTTGACGTATTTGTTCATTTCACATGATTTAGGTGTTGTCCGGCATATTTCTGACCGCGTCATCGTCATGTATTTAGGGAAAATCGTCGAGATTGGCGACAAATATTCGATTTTCGAAAATCCGAAGCACCCATACACGAAGGCGCTATTATCCGCGATTCCGGTTCCGGATCCGACACGGGAGAAGAAGCATATCGTATTGACAGGGGACGTGCCCTCGCCAATTGATCCGCCAACCGGCTGCCGTTTCCACACACGTTGCCCGTTTGCACAGGAGAAATGCAAGGTAGACGTTCCTGAATTGTCAACACACGCCTCTATGATCAACGGTCACGAAGCTGCCTGTCATTTCGTCGAAGAAATCGAGAACGGCACACTGCAAGCGGAAGGATTTGAAGAAGCTGTCTTTTAATGAACAAAATAATGACCACCTATTTGAGAAGGGAAGACCTTCTCGGATAGGTGGTTTTTAAGTCCTGTCAAACTCCGGTTTTATCGAATGAGCCATAAAACGTTGCGCTTATTCCTAACTCACTCCGCTACCCCGAACCCTTCAGGGTATACCGTAGTACCAAAAACCTCTCCCGTTTCTTCGTCCACTTTGTTCACTTTTACTTCAAGCTCATCAATGTCGGTACGATTGTAAATCTGGTACAGTATTCCTTGAATGCCAAGACGGGGGACAAGCGACTCCTGGCCGTATAAAGCAAAGCCTTCCTGATTCACAGTTAAAGTAAACTCCGACAAATTATCGTTATACTCAATATTCTTAACGTCCCTATAACTCTCCCGATTAAGCACTTGATCAACAAGCTCAGCCACATCGTTTTTCATGTCTTCCAACATTTCCGCATGCTTCGCTTCAGACATCTTGTACGTGATGGACCCGTCATTATTCTTCGTTACATCATCAATGCCATCCTCTTTCGCCTTCGTAATGATATCATCAACGTTTGCGCCAATAAGCAAATCAGCAGTAATCGTAACCTCGACATTTTCTTCAGCTGTAACTTCTTCAGTCTCCGTGACATCGTCAGTTCCAACTGTTTTTATTTCAGCTACATCATCGCTATCGCTATCCTTCGACGAACAGGCAACCATGGTGAACGATGCCAAAAGCGCTACTATCAAAACTCCACTCAATCTCTTCATTTCTTCATCTCCTTTTATTTAATCTACCATACAAATGGAGACCTTTTTGTAGGAATTAAAAACAGGTGATTCGCAGCATACTGTGCACTCGGAGCAAAGAACTAGTCTTAGTGGATTTCGAAAATAAATTTAGTTATGGTCCTGTAACGGATGAATGAACGAGAAATAACATGCTTACACTTGCCTATTGGTGTTTAATACATAAAAGTTTAAGTGATTTGTAAGAACTTACGCCTATAATAGTGTATAAGTCAATTACAGAGGTGAGTCAAATGTCTATAAAATTAATATATGATAAAAGTACTATTAGGGCTATTAAATATATGCTGAATCAAAATTTTATGATTATCCAACTGACGAGTGAAGCAAAAATCATGGAAGTGAACGAGTTATTTCTTGAAAAGTTTCACTATACCATTGATGATTTGAAAATGGGTGATTACCTGGATTACGTGAATGGAGAGAAAGCTGAGTGGCAAAAGGTTTGGGATGAACTTTGGCAAGGGAAGCAATGGAACGGGGAGAGCTGTCTTGTTACAAAATATGGTGAGTTGAAGTGGCTGGAATCGACGTTCATTCCTGTTTATAACAACGGGAATGTCCACCAAGTGATGACTTTGCATGTCGATAAAACGGATCAAAAAAATGCTGAAAAGTGGAAACAGCTTGCTTTTAGGCATGAATTGACGAACTTGCCGAACCGTAGGAAATTGCTCACTTCAATGGATGAGCTAATTTGCAGAGCGGAACAAGACGGTACGAAGTTTGCGGTGCTTTTCATGGATATCAATCAATTCAAAGTGGTGAATGACAGTTATGGACATACAATCGGGGATTTGCTATTAATCGAGATTGGGAAACGGGTTTCAAAGCTGCCGTCTTTAGACGAGCGCCTTTTCCATATGAGCGGCGATGAATTCATTATCCTTCTTGAAGATTCTGCTAAACTTGATTCTGTTATCGGAAGTATTTTCGCTCAGATTGAGAAAGGATTTGAATTGGAAGGACATTATATCGAGGTAAACATCAGTATTGGTGTGAGTATTTACCCTGATGATAGTGTGAATGCTCGTCGATTGATGGAACTTGCAGATGAAGCCATGTATGAAGCGAAAACGAAAGCCGGAAACGCTTATGAATATTCTAGGGAAAGTTCTTTAGTTGTGATGATGAATAAAGGAAATTTGAAGTAGGATGTCGAATTTAATGAACATGAATAGAAGGAAAATCATCATACTGACAACTTGTTTTTTAATTACCTTAGTTGGGCTTCGATTCCTATGGGCTACCCTTTATTACGATAAGAATCTTCCGCAAGCTGAAGGAGGAGTGCTTGATCTGCGAGGAGTTGACTTTGCGGACGATTCGATTCAACTAGTTGGTGAATGGATGTTTGACCCATGGAGTCTTGAAAATACAGAACGGCAGGACGACACGCCAGCGTACATAACCGTGCCGGGGAAATGGAGAGAATCACTATCCAATCCACCAGCTGGTAATGATATGTCATTTCTATACGGTACATATCATCTTCGAATTCTGTTAGACGAAAAACATAAGAATGAGCCATATACCTTCTATGTAAAAGATATAAGAACGGCATCGGCTATTTATATTAATGGGGAAAAGGTGATGGAACAGGGGAAGGTAGCGACGAAGGAAAGTGATTTTGTTCCAAAAGTCAAACCTTTTAAAATAAGTTTCCAGAGCGACGTTCAAGTGATTGATTTATCTATACAAGTTGCTGACACGGGTCCCTCGAAAAAAAGCGGGATGCAGAAGCCGATTCAATTTGGTTTTGTGTCAGCGGTTGAAAAAAGCCAAACTGTAGCGCTTATGTCTCAACTTTTATCTGTCAGCATCTTGCTGTTACATTTCGTTTTTGCCATCATTATTTACATCGGCTTTTCAAGAAGAAGTGAATTATTGTATTTAGCAGTTGTGTTTGGAAGCGCTGCGTTGTCAATTCTTCTGGATGATGAGCGGATTTTACTTTACTTATTTCCGACGATTGAACAATTTTGGTGGATAAAGCTTGCGCACTTCTCTTATACGACGAGTATTATCTTCCTTGTGCTCTTTTTTAGGAAACTGCTGGAAGGCACATTGAAAACGACTTCGTTGCTTTCCTATCTGTATAAATTGTTGTTCATCGTATATTTGGTATATATTTTCGTACTTTTATTGGATATCCGACCTATTTCGGGAAATTTGTTCTCGTTGATTTTCATCGTGGGACCGATCCTCATTCCATTCAGTTTACTGAAAATCGTGTCGAAGGGGACGAGCGGCTCCATCTATTTGCTCTTTGCAACAATTAGCATTGCATTCAATATAGTTTGTGCTTACTTCAATACGATCGGATTAGTTGTTCTTCCGTATTATCCCTTCAATATGATCATTGCTGTCATCTGTTTTGCGGTTTTCTGGTTCAAGCAATTCTTCCAAGCTACCGAAGAAAGCAAGGCACTCGCTGAAAAGCTTCAGCGCGTTGATCAAAAGAAAGATGAGTTTCTGGCAAATACATCACATGAATTACGCAATCCTTTACATGGCATTATGAATATATCCCAGACGATTTATGAAACGGAAAGTGATCATTTATCTGTTGAAAGCAAGAGGAATATGGAGACGCTTATTTCCGTCAGTAAAAGGATGTCCTATATTCTGAATGATCTTTTGGATATTCAACATTTGAAAGAGGGCGGCATCGAGCTTCATAAAAAAGATGTCGATCTTTCTGCTGTCGTCGCAAGCGTTGTGGATATGATGCGTCTGATGACGGAGGGGAAGGATATTTCATTCGTTATTAACATCAGTGAAGATTTTCCTTGCTTGAGGGCTGATGAAAATCGGCTGTTTCAAATTGTATTCAACCTTATCCACAATGCGGTGAAGTATTCAGAGCGTGGGGAAATTACAATTTCTGTCGAGATGGAAGGGAAAATGGCAAGGGTTAGTGTGAAAGATACGGGAATCGGGATAGACGAAGAAACGTTACACTCGATTTTCCTTCCGTATGAGCAGGCGGATTCAAGTATGACTGCAATGGGTGGAGGACTTGGTCTTGGGCTTAGCATTTGTGAGCAACTCGTCAGTCTTCATGGCGGCAAGTTGGAAGTGCAGTCGGTTGTGGATCAAGGTTCGACATTCTCATTCACGATTCCTTTAGGGAATGAAAGGAAAGAATTGAAAACGGAACGTCCGATGGTGAATCAGTTGACGGCCCCTCGTTTGGAAATAGCAGCAGGTTCAGAAAGAGAAGGGCTACCGAGGATTCTCGTCGTCGACGATGATCCCCTTAATTTAACGATTGTAGAACGCATTTTGAAGGCTTCTCAATTCGAAGTGACGACATGTACGAGCGGGACGGAAGCATTGGTTTTATTGAATAAAGGCAAATGGGATCTCGTTTTGACGGATGTCATGATGCCCAAAATGTCTGGCTATGAATTGACGGAGAAAATTCGGGAGCGGTTCACGATGGCGGAGCTGCCTGTTATGATGCTGACCGCGCGAAGTCAGTCGGAGGATATCCAAACTGGATTCCACTATGGGGCAAATGATTATATTATTAAGCCGGTTGCTAAGAAAGAATTGGTTGTGCGAGTGAAGGCGTTGACGGATCTCGGGAAGTCGATGTCTGACCGGGTTATTATGGAGGCGGCATGGCTGCAGGCTCAAATTCAACCGCATTTCCTTTTCAATACGTTAAATACAATTGCCGCGCTTAGTGAAGAGGACCCGGAAAAGATGATGAAGCTGATCAATGAGTTCGGAAATTACTTGAATGCAAGTTTTACAACTCAAAACTTGAGCGAACTTGTGCCTCTTAAGAAGGAACTTGAACTCGTCCGTTCGTATGTGTTTATCGAAAAGGAGCGGTTTGGCGAACGATTGCAAGTGGAATGGCAAGTTGATGTGAATTCCAATGTGCTCGTGCCTCCGCTCGCAATCCAGACACTAGTTGAAAATGCTATTAACCACGGTGTTTTATGCCTGCCAGGTGGGGGGACTGTGAAGGTTTCCGTTATGGAACTAGATGGGGCTGTTGAAATTTCGATTGCGGATGACGGCATGGGAATGGATCCTGAAAAAGTCTGTAAGTTGTTATCCGAGGCGGGTGAAAGGAATAAAGGCATTGGCTTGTTGAATACCGACAAACGACTGCGTCAATTATTCGGCAGAGGCTTGAGAATTACGAGTGAGCTCAATGTCGGTACAACCGTATCTTTTACTGTTCCAAAATGAAAAAAGGCGCCATGACTGCTTCACTGGTCTACGGCGCCTTTTTTCTACCCATTTAAAATAGAATCGTACAATCCGGTCGTCGATTGATCTGGTAAAATGCCAAGATCTTCGATGAGGAGCTCTTTCATGTCATGATAAACCTTTACAGCTTCACCGCGGTTGCCAGTTTTAACATAGAAACGCATAAGCTGTTGAACGGCAGATTCCGAATACGGGCTCAGGGAGACAAGAAGTTGTAAATACTGTTGTTTTTTATTCAACAAATTCTGGTCGGCGAAGAAATCGATCATCATTTGAAGAAGTTGGGAAATTTTTTGACGGATTGCATGCGCCTTCACGAGAGCCCATTCATAACCGTTATTCTCCATATAATCCCCGTTATAATTCTGAACAATGTCTTCGAACATTTCGATGTTCGCATCTGTAAGTTGCGGGTGGTCTTCGAAAATCCGTTCGAATTGGTGTACATCACATTCATAATGATCAATTTCCATTACATAGCTTCCGTTTGAAAAAGTGATGGTATCCGGATAACCCATGGCATCCAATGTTTTTCGTAAGTATGAAATCGCGGTATGCAATTGAATCTTCGCCTTTTGGTACTCTACATCATTCCATAATGCTTCAATGATTGTATCCCGATGGATGGGGTCTTGGTGGTTTGTAATGAAATAGGCAAATAGTTCCTTCACCTTTCCAGTTTTCCACTTCACGGGGGTGTTATGATGGTATACGGCAAATTCTTTGAAACAAATAATCTTCAAGGCTTTTGAAGGAAGTGTTGCATTTGTTTTCTCAGTGGTTCGCTTCTCAAGTTGTTCTTGGATCCGTAAGATCGTCTTCTCAAGCCGTTCCGACATGATCGGTTTCATCAAATAATCAATGGAATGTAATTCGAAAGCTTGAACTGCATAATCACGGTATGCGGTGACAAATACGATGAAAACATCCTTATTCCACTCCTTAAGCAGATCAGCCAAATCAAGACCGCTAAGCCCAGGCAGCTCAATATCCAAAAATGCCACATTGAAATCCAGAGTTTTCATGCCTTTAAGGACATCACGGGCATTTGAAAAGGAGCCAACAACTTCAACCGTCTCAATTGTTTGCAGTTTCTTCATTAAATGCCGCAATGCGAGCTGCTCATCGTCCACAACAATTGTACGAATCATAAAAATCACCCCCACCATTGAAATTACGAGCAATATATTACCAATCATTATCTCAACTACTCAAACACTATGCAAGAATTTTCCTAACCCACCTTTTTTTTCGGTGCCTGTCACCCAGAAAATTCAGAATCTCTTGGGCGGCGGGCACCGGGAAAATTCTGAATCGTTCGGGTGGCTGTCACCATTTTGTGAACGATATGTGAAGGTTGAGAAATGGTCTATTAAATTGGTTGCTTATGATATATTATGGAAGAGTGATAATTGATAACTGTTCTCATTGAATAGTTTTGAAGATAGTTGAAAGAGGTGAGGGGTTGGCTCGTGGGAAAATGATGAAGGGTTTGTCGGCTGCTAGTTTGCTTGTCTTCATCCTATTGTTGCCGGGAATGAACGCGTCCGCCGCGACACTGGACGATGGTGTTTACGCTATTGACTATCAATTGTTACAAGCTGATAGTGATTCCGTCTCTATTGCGAATGATTATTTTGCGAAGCCTGCATTGTTGAAAATCAAAGGTGCTGATGCGCGCATGCAGGTGACCGTGAATCAAAGCGAATGGGTGAAAGAGCTGAAGGCGCAA
Organism: Sporosarcina luteola; assembly: GCF_007991495.1. GTDB lineage: Bacteria > Bacillota > Bacilli > Bacillales_A > Planococcaceae > Sporosarcina > Sporosarcina luteola. Next base: position 70,946 of record NZ_BJYL01000008.1, read on the forward strand.
GATGGCGATGCATTTGTCGATTCGACAATCGTCAGCGAGGATACGGAGGCGAATACACGGGTTGTCGAGTTTAAATTCGATGGTGAGCAATTGACGCCATTCCCGCTTAAGATGCATGTCATCATCAAGGATATGGAGCCGGTTTATGATCATGCATATACCGTCCGAGTCGCCATTGATCCCGATTCAGCTGAAGTGGCGGATGAGGAGTGGATTGACTCCCAATCCGAAGATGATGCTTCTGGAAAGACTATTTGGTACATAGTGGTTGCGCTATTTGCGGTTGTGGCCATCGTAGCTGTAAGCAAAATGACGCGATCCAAGAAAAAGAACTGATATTAAGATTAAGAGGAGAGTAGACGAATGAAAAAGAATTTAATGATGTTTTTAACAGCAATTCTAGTGCTTTTCACTGCAGTACCTGCACTTCCGTCAGCGGCTGCTGAAGTAACTGCGCAAGACGAACAGGCATATGAGCTTCCAGTTAAAGTCCTTCAACCCGACAGTGATGAAGAATCATCTGCTGGGAAGTTTGTGAAAAACCCAGTACAAATCAAAGTTGAAGACGGAAAAACGGTTGCATATATGACTTTGCTCAGCAGTCAATACTGGCAGTCTTTGAAAATCCAAGCCGGTGATGATTTCGTAGATGCTGAAGTTGTTAGTGAAGATGAAAAAGAGAATACAAGAGTTGTGAAATTTGATGTTAAAGATGTTAAAAGCATCGTGAATGCGAAAGCTCATATTATCGTTACAGGCGTACCTGGCCTTGGCGAGTATGATCATACGTACGATATCCGTTTCCAATTTGACGCAAGCGACGTTCCTGCTGATAAGGAAGAAGTGGAAGAGCCGAAAGAAGATCCAAAAGAAGAAGTTACTGAAACTCCTGGCGAAACATTAAAAGATGGGGAGTACACAATCGGTTATAAAGCATTGCATGAAGAAGAAGAGAAAGACTCTTCGATGATGAGATTTATGGATACACCTGCTTCATTGACTGTGAAAGATGGTAAAAACATCGTTGCTCTTAACTTGACGAACAATGAACAAATTACAGAGTTCAAAGTTGAGCAAGACGGCGAATATGTTGATGCAGACGTAGTAAGTGTAGATGAAGAAGCAAACAGCCGCATCGTTTCATTCGAAGTAGCGGATCTTACAAAACTGATGAACGCGAAAGTGACTGTGTTTGTCGCAGCAGCGAATCATACTGGGAATTACACAATTCGTCTTGCTTTCGATCAGGACAGTGTAGCACCAGTTGCTACTGAAGAAGAGCCGACCGAAGAGCCGGAAGAACAACCTGAAGAAGTTGAAGTACCATTCAAAGACATCGATAACACTTGGGCTAAACCTTATATTGAAGCACTTGCTGCACAAGGAATCGTCAAAGGTAAAGCTGCAGATACATTTGCACCGAACGATAAAATGACAAGAGCTCAATTCGCTTTAGTTATTGCACGTGCATTGGAGCTTCCGACGCAAGATGCTGAAGGTACGTTCTCTGATGTGACGAAAGAGATGACTGGTTTCGTTCAAGAGGTGGAAGCTGCTAGCCGCGCTGGCATTATCAAAGGCGACAACGGCAAATTCAATCCGAACGAAGCAATTACACGTCAACAAATGGTGACGATGATTATCCGTGCAATTGAATACAAAGATGCGTCTGTTCTAGAAAACGTGAAAACAGATGCTGCGTTCGCTGATGCTTCGCAAATCAATGATTATGCAAAATCAGCTGTGTCATTGGCTGCAGGGTTAGACATCATTAATGGAAATGATGTAAAAGGCGAAAAAATGTTCCAACCGAAAATGAACGCAACTCGCGCTCATGCGGTGAAAATGGTTTACAACATGCTAGAAGTAATTAAATAAGTATACACTCCAGCCGGCGTCACGCATATAAGTGACAGCCGGCGTTGTGTGTATGTGAATAAAGGAGTTTACGATGAAAACGAAAACGCTTTTTTCGATGGCGATTGCGTTTCTGCTTGCGCTTTATATTCCCGCAATGATGCCGGTGCACGCGGCCGGGACGACTTTCGCAGACGGTGATTATACTGTTCCATTCACAGTATTGAAAGAATCTGGGAATGAACAATCTGCGACTGCCGATTATATGGTAAGCCCCGCGAAAGTGAAAATCCAAAATGACAAAGCGACAGTGACAGTGACGTTGAATAATAGTTCATGGTGGCAATATTTCAAAGTGCAAGGAAAAGACGTGCAAGTTGTCAGTGAAGCGAATGACAAACGTGTCGTCAAGTTTGACGTAACGGATCTGAGGCAGCCGGTAAAAGCGAAAATCCATGTCATTGTGACAGGGATACCCGGGTTTGAGTATGACAATAAATACGACATACGCCTCTCTTTCAACACATCATCCATACCTGCACCACCTGCTGAAAAGCCAGTGACGACACCTCCAGTGAAGGAAACGAAACCTGAAACAAAACCGGAAGCAACGAAAAAGCCAGAAGAAAAACCGACTCAACAGAAGGTTGAAAAGCCAGTTGAGAAAAAAGAAGTTTCCAAGAATGAAACAACTGTGACCGAAAAAGCGAGTAAATCCGAATCGGAAAAAGAGTCAAAAACAGAGGATGCTTCGACAACAGACGTTGAAACGGACGAAACCGTTGATGCGGCAAAAGATGAAGAGGATGAACTTGGCGTAGAGGATAGGGCAGATGAACTCGTTGAAGAAGAGGAAGCAGCAGAAGAAATTTCAATAGAAGAAACAGAGCAAAACGAAGCAGTCGCAGAAGAAGTGGCGGATGAAAAAGGCAGTTCGAATACGATCTTATTTATCGTGCTGGCAGTGATCTTCGCAATTTTGGCAGGCGGTATCACATTTGCTGCAGTGAAGAAACGTGCCCGTAAGTAAAAGCACGGTTAGGAGTTGTTCAAAAATGAAAAAAGCAATCGGTCTAGTATGCATCTTGTTTCTTGCGATGCTGGCCGGCTGTTCTTCAGGCAAGGACAAGGCGGCCGCTGTTCAAGAGGACATCGAGGAAGGGGATCGAATTGTCGCAACGACTGTCGCGTTGACTGAAATTATGGATGCACTGGAAATCGATCTTGTCGGTGTCCCCTCCAGCTATAAAGACTTGCCGGAACGATATGCCGATGCGAAGGAAGTCGGCAATCCGATGAGTCCCGATATGGAGATGCTGCTTTCTTTGAAACCGACGGAAATCTATTCAGTGACGACGTTGAAATATGACTTGCAAGAGATGTTTGAAGAACGCGGGATCGATATGACGTATGCCAATCTGGAAAGTATCGACGCGATGCATGAAGAAATCTTGAAAATTGGCGAAAAGTACGACCGTTTGCCGCAGGCGGAAGCAATTGTGGCGGAGTTCGAAGAGAAGTTAGCCCAGATAGAGGTTGTTGCTGAAGGGAAAGAGAAGCCGACTGTTTTGATTTTGCTTGGGATTCCTGGAAGTTATTTAGTCGCGACGGAGCATTCGTATATCGGTGATCTTGTGAAGCGGGTCGGTGGTGTGAATGTGATAACGGGCGAGGATGTAGAGTTTTTATCGTCCAATACGGAATATTTGCAGCAGTCGAATCCGGATATCATTTTGAGGGCTGCACATGGAATGCCCGAGCAAGTTGTGGAGATGTTCGATGAAGAGTTCCGTTCGAATGATGTATGGAAGCATTTCAATGCCGTGAAAAATGTCCGTGTCTATGATTTGGAGGAAACACTGTTCGGAACGACGGGCAATTTGGCAGCAATCGAAGCGTTGGATGAATTGCAGAAGATGCTCTATCCAGAGGAATGAAGGCAGGTAGAAATATGTCTTGGTTTACGAGAAGAAGAGTCAGTTTCATAGTTGTCATCGCGCTGCTTATTGTCGTGTTTGTGCAATCAGCGTTGACGGGCAGCATTCAAGTGACACCATATGAGTTGTTCCACGGGTTGCTGACGGGGACGAATGATGATGTCGCAATCATAAAAGATTTGCGGTTGCCGAGGCTTTTGATCGCAGTATTTGCAGGGGCGGCGTTGTCGGTCGCGGGTGTGCTGCTGCAGGCGGTCATGCGCAACCCGCTTGCGGATCCCGGAATCATCGGGGTATCTGCGGGCGCAAGTTTCATGTCGATTTTAATGATTGCACTATTTCCGACGATGTTCTTTTTCGTCCCTATGTTTGCGTTTCTAGGTGGAGCGCTTGCGTTTTTGCTCGTTTATTCATTGTCGTGGAAGTCGGGGCTTGATCCGCTGCGGATGATTTTGATCGGGATTGCAGTCAATGCGCTATTCACCGGGTTAAGCCAGGCGATCGGATTCAGCGGAGGCGGATTGACGCAGTCGATGAGCCAAGTGACGACTTCGACATTGACGCTGAAGAAGTGGAGCGATGTCGACGTAATTGCGCTGTACGGCAGCATCGGAATCTTGCTTTCGTTTTTCGTGTATAAATGGTGCAATTATTTAGCACTTGAGGACAAAACTGCGAAAAGTCTAGGAGTCAATGTCAATTTGGCAAGGTTTGTCATTGCATTGATTGCCGTCTTACTGGCGTCTGTCGCTACGGCGGTTGCGGGGATGTTCGCGTTTGTCGGTTTGCTCGTACCGCATATCGGCAGGACGCTCGTCGGAAATGATCATAAGGTGCTCATCCCATTTTCTGCATTGGCTGGGGCGCTTTTGATTTTATTGGCCGATACGCTCGGACGGGTATTGATTGCGCCGAATGAGATTCCGGCGTCAATCATCGTCGCGGTCATCGGGGGGCCATTCCTCATATTCCTGTTGAGAAAGAGTGATCGCATTTATGGATATTAACGGTGTCACGTTTTCATATGACAATAAGTTGAATACATTGCATGGGATCGACGGCTCGATTGAAACTGGAAAAGTGACGACGATTATCGGTCCGAACGGTTGTGGCAAGTCGACATTGCTCGGTGTCCTGTCGAATCATTATCGGCCGCAAAACGGTCAGGTCGTGCTAGACGGCAAGGCATTGACCGATTTTAAGCCGAAAGAGCTTGCGAAAAGGCTTGCCGTCGTCCATCAGCAAAACAATGCGCCATCCGATATGACCGTTGAAAAGTTGACGGCTTATGGACGGATACCGTATAAGAGTTTGTTCTCTTCATCAACGAAAGAGGATGAAGAGGCGGTGGAGTGGGCGCTTGCAAGCACGAATTTATTGGATAAACGGAAGATGCCGATCGACCAACTGTCCGGCGGGCAAATGCAGCGCGTCTGGATCGCGATGGCGCTCACACAGCAGACACCGTACTTATTTTTGGATGAACCGACGACGTATTTGGATATTTATTACCAATACGAATTGCTTGAACTTGTTCGTTCATTGAATAAAGAGCACGGCATCTCCATCGTCATGGTGCTCCATGATATTAACCAAGCGATCCGTTATAGCGATACGATTATTGCAATGAAGGATGGACAAATCGCTGCCAAAGGAGCACCCGCAGACATTATTACAGCGGACGCTATTAAAGAAATTTACGGTGTCGATGTTGTAGTTAAACATGATTTGCAAGCAGGCATGTATATTGTCCCGATTGGGATTTGAACGGGAATCTGCGGAGGTTGGATGATTTTGGAAAATGATTGCACTACTTTGGCTTGATTGTGTTGCGAAATGGGTTGGTTGTGTTGTAAGATCGATTGATTTCGTTGCGGCTTGTGATGATTGCTTTGCGAGGCGGTTTGATTGTGTTGCAGTCGTTTGGTTGTGTTGCGACTTGCGATGATTGCTTTGCAAGCTGGTTTCATTGTGTTGCTCTATTCTTTAATAAAACGAAAAGCCGCGACTGAATACGTCGCGGCTTTTTGTTTTGTTAAACTTTGAATTTCCTAATCTCTTCCTTCAGATCATTCGCCATGGTGTTCAACGCTTCTGTCGTTGCGACCATCTCTTCCATTGAAGCGAGCTGCTCTTCCATGGAGGCTGCGATGTTTTGTGTGTTGCCGGATGAAGTTGCAAGCGACTGGACGGTGTCGTGGGTGGAAGCTAGGATCTGCTCGGATCCCGCAGAAATTTCTTGTACGGTGGCCGATACAGATTGGACATCCTCGGAAATTTGCGAGATCTTTTCTAAAATATTTCCAAACGACGCGCCGGCCTCGTTGACAATAACCGTTTCACGTTCGACGTCCTCATTCACTTTAGCCATCGCTTCCACGGATCGTCGGGAGTCGTTTTGCATGTCGTGAATAAGCTTTCGGATTTGATTGGCGGAGACGGCAGATTGCTCTGCTAAATTACGTACTTCGCTCGCGACAACACTGAATCCTTTTCCGGCTTCTCCTGCGCGGGCCGCTTCAATTGCGGCATTCAATGCCAATAGGTTAATTTGATCGGATATATCGGTGATCATTCCGATGATCTTCTCCACTTCATTGGAACGCGAATGTAATACTTGCGTAATTTCCATTGAAGCCTGAACAGAGTCATTGATTGCATTGATTCCATCCATCGAATCATTGATTAACCGGCTTCCTTGTTCTGCGGCTTCAGACACTTCCGCCGTCTCCTCTGCAACTTTTGAAGATGAATCTGCGATGTCCTGGATGCCAGTCGTAATCTGTTCCAAAGCTGTCAAGTTTTGATTCGCGGCAACCGAAAGTGAGTCGCTTGTTGCAGAAACTTCTTGTGTCGCGACTGTTGATTGATTCACAACATCGCTCATCTGCTCGGCACTATACGCCAGCTCATTGGACGAATTCACAACATTATCAGCAGCAAGATTTACATGCTTGATCATCTGAGATAATTCGTTTTTCATATGCTCAAAACTATGCGCAAGCCGCCCGATTTCATCCTTGCTTTTCACTTGCACAGTTTGCGTCAAGTCTCCTTGTGCGATTGTTTCGGTATAACGTACTAATTCAGTAAGCGGTTTCGTAAGTTTTCTTGCAATAAATGAAGGGAACGCGATTCCAAGCACAACGCCAAGTCCGATCATCACAAGGCTAATAATAATGACTGCGCGTTTTAAATGACTGAGTGACGTAGCATCCTGGCTGACACTAATAACGGAATCCGTCCCAGGGATTGCATAATAAAACGACTTATGTATACCGAATTCATCTTTGTAAATATCGCTGAACAGCGGCTTTCCAGTTTCAAGGGCCTGGTTTTTATCCGCATTCATCGGCAACGCAACTAAGTAATCGGCCGAATCGGTAGTTGCCAGCAACAGATCCTCGCCATTCACCTTGCTATGTATCGATATGTTTTCCACACCGTTTTTTTCCTTCAATGTATTGACGATGTTTAGAAGTTTGTTATGCTGATTTTTATTATCCAGAGCCAATTTTATCAACCGATCTGGCACTTTTTCTTTCAACTCATCCATCGTGAAGTTAAGAGACTTTTCGAATTCCGGCATCACATTTACCTCTATGATGCGAATCGATGTGAAATAAAAAACAAAACTGAACAGTATAGTAATAAAATAAATAGGAATCAATGTCCCTAAAACAATCTTTTTGCGAATACTACCTTTTTGCTTAAACAAAGATGCTCCCCCTTTGGCTAGATCTAAAGTTGCTATTGAAAAAATACTGACTATACCTCATTATACCTACAGTGATGAGGAAATACTATTAATATTTTTTACGGTGCCTGCCACCGGCTTTTTGTTTCGGGAAATCAGTCGTAACTCCTTCATGTTCATAATAAAGTGGTGATAGGTGATGAAAATCAGGTAATTTTTTTATAACTTTAAATGGAGGGGAAACGATGAGGTGCGGTCATTGTGGGAATGTGCAGGGGAATGGACATTTTTGCGGTAATTGTGGTGTGAGGTTGGGGGTCGCGAACAATGTAGATGTAAATCAATCGGTGATTTCAGGTGAACAGCAAGCCGTTGCGGCAAAGGTTGCGAAGGTGGAATCGAGTGTGCAACTGGATAACTTGAAGAAGGGGTTTCAGGCGTACCGGTCCTATTTTAAGCAGCATTTAAAAGCTCCATCTTTAAGTTTTACAGAACAGGCAGATGAATTCCGTCATGGAGTTATCTCATTAATGTTGTATGCCATCATCTTTGGCCTGTCGTTTTATAGTGCAATTAACGGTGTTTTACAAGCATCGGTTGGCGGCATTGCGGAGCTTGTCGGTGAAATGTACGATGAACTTTCGTATTTCTCGGTGTTCATCAACGTATTTGTCTTTATCGTAATTAGTATGGGGATCGTGTCGTTAGGGCTTTTTATGATCAGCAAATATTTCGGCCCGGATTATTCTTTTAAAAAGATATTGGTCCATTATGGCGCACACTCTTTACCGGCAATTGTCGTTGGACTCATTGCGCTCGGCGTGCTTTTAATGAAGTCTTATGTATATGGCAGTTTCATCATGCTTGCGGGACTTGTTTACGTCATCGTGATTTCTCCTGGTTACGTAATGGGCGCTCTTTTATCCAAACAACCAAAGGGAGTTGACCCCCTATATGGCTTCACGCTGTATGTCATAGTAGTCATTCTTCTATTCGCGATTCTTTACAAATTTATCGGAGATACTGCTGTAGGGAATTACTTGGAAAACTTGAGGAGTCTGCTTTAAAAATACGATGCCTGCCACCTGAACAACTTTGAATTGCGTGGGTGGCAGGCATCCCCGATTAGAGCTTTTTTCATCCGAAAACTTGGCCTCCATTGACATGCAATACTTGCCCGGTGACGAAACGGGAGTCGTCGGAGGCTAAGTATACAAAAGTGGGAGCCACTTCGAAAGGTTGACCTTGTCGATCCATTGGATTGCCGGCTAGAGGGACTTGATCTGCCGAAAAACTTGCGGGGATTAACGGTGTCCAAATTCGGCCGGGTGCGATTGCGTTAACTCGAATGCCTTTGCTGACCAGATTGCTTGCCAAAGCCCGTGTGAAGCCGACGTTTGCTCCTTTTGTCGCTGAATAGTCCATAAGCTGATCATTGCCGTCAAACGCGACCACTGAGCTCGTATTAATAATGGAACTTCCTGCTTCCAAGTAGTTCAGTGCTTTGCGGGTTGTATAAAAATGAGAGTAAATATTCACTTTAAACGTTTCGTCGAACTGTTCATCAGTAATATCGAGCAATGATAGTTGTTGGAACTGGATGCCGACGTGATTGCAGAGGATGTGAAGTGCACCGAATGTTTCAACGGTTTTATCAACAATTTCCTCACACTGCTGTTTCTTCCGCAAATCACCGGGGAGGAGAAGGCAGCGGCGTCCAATTTCCTCGACTCTTCTTTTTGTTCGTTCAGCATCATTATGCTCATCCAAATAAGCAATGGCGACATCCGCACCTTCTTTCGCAAATGCGATAGCTGCCGCCGCACCCATTCCACTATCCCCTCCGGTAATCAATGCGACTTTCCCTTCCAGTTTTCCACTGCCTTTATAATTGGGGTCTTCGATTATAGGTTGAGGCACCATATATTCCTCAAGACCGGGTTGCCGGAATTGCCTTTGCTCCGGCACGGTTAAGGCAATTTCTTCGAAACGAGTTATTTTACCGAAGTTAGGATACATTGGATAAGTTTTTTTACTAGGCGAATCGTTTCTCAAAGCTTTCCTCAATCCTCTCATAAGCATTTCATCAACGTACAATATGCTTTCTAGGCCGTAACCGTGCAAATTCAATCTGTCCACTCAGCACTCTTCGTGGGCAAGTCGAATAAGATAGCAAATAAATAGGATAGGAGTGACTGCTGTGCAATTTTATTACAATCCGGAAGTGAACTACTTGCTCATCAATGATTCGACAGGGAAGGTGGAGGTGGAGTACGGGGACTTCGCGCAGTTCAAACTCCCTGAAATCGGGCCACGACCTCCATTTTACACAAATCCGATTTACCAACCTTATATGCCGTTAATCTAAAAAAAGTGCCTGCCACCGAAACAATCCAATATTGTTTCGGTGGCAGGCACGAACGTTTAAGGGTTTGTCGACCATAGGCCGGCTGATTTTAAGAGGACGCGCGGGTGAAGTTTTAGCTGTGCGACCATCATTTCGGCAAGATCTTCAGGTTGGATCACTTTATCGGGATTGCCGTCTGTAAGGTTTTCTTCAAATGCAAGGTCAGTTGCCACTGTGCTTGGTGTCAATGCACTGACACGAATGTTATGCTTTCTCACTTCCAACATAAGCGATTCGGTTAGGCCGAGTACACCGAATTTCGACGCACTGTATGCGCTTGTGACAGGGGCACCTTTTTGTCCGGCAGTGGAAGAGATGTTGATAATGTCGCCTGTTTGCCGTTCGATCATTTCAGGCAACACTGCGCGGGTAACATAATACATGCCCATTAAGTTGACATCGATAATATGTTTAAATTCTTCCGGTGATAGTTCAAGGAACTTGCCGAATTTCCCAATTCCGGCATTGTTAATGAGGATATCGATTGGGCCAAGCTCCGACTTCACGTAGTCGACGGCTGCAATGACAGATGCATTATCGGAAACATCTGCTGCAGCCAACGAAACATTAACACCATATTCACGTAGCTCTTCCGCAACCTTCTCAAGATTAGCGGCAGTTTTCCCGATGAGTCCGACATGAATGCCTTCTTTTGCAAAAGCAATTGCGGTCGCACGGCCAATTCCTCTGCCAGCTCCAGTAATAATCGCGTTTTTCCCAGTTATTTTCTGCATTTGATGATCTCCTTTTCACTGAATTCACACGTTAGTATAACAAACAGCCACCTGATCTCCTATGGAAACGAACTTTGTAGAAATTGGGACATCGTGAAAAAGCACCTTCTCTATGCTGAAGGTGCTTTGCTGTTTATTGAACGAAAAAATGGTGATGTTTCACTTGCTGTTGAACACGGTTTGTCGCAGATTTTATATGCTGAATCGTTAAGACATAATTCGTGTTTTTTTCGTAACCCCCACTTGGTGGCTGAACGATAATATTCCGCGGATTTTTAGGATCGCTGCTCAAGCGGACGGAAATCCGTTTTCCCGCCTCTTTCGTGACGAAAACATTTTCAGGTAGGATGGACATAGGGTCGATAGCGGTATTGAACGTCACTGTCCACGTTTTCGAAGAAGCGACAATGTCACCGCTAGGTTTGATTGGCACAGCTTCAACAGTCATCTCCATAAACTTCGAAGTCGTCTCATCTTTATAATGAAGTGAGTTTCCCTCGATCGACAAAGCTGTCACATGCCGATCATTCAATTTTGTGAGGTTGCTGCCATCTATCTTCATTTTGAATAAATAACCGCCATTCGAGTAATTGCTGAAATAAATCCAATCTCCAGCAATTGCAAAGTAGGGGGCATGAACATCATTGACTTTCTGCTTGCCTGTCCCATCTTTTGCGATGCGGTACAACTTCCCGTGATCCGCTTCATTACTGAAATAATAATATCCGTCCGTCTCGACTGATTTTGAGAAGTCATGGAAAAATGCATATTTTGTGCTCGACGCGACAGGCCATTCGCTTTCCACCCAGCTGTGGTCCTGTTTAAGCCGTTTGGAAGTGACTAGGAAATAGGAATATCGCACATCTCCCTTTGTATCTGGAACGGGATCATCCCATGTGATATCCATAAAATAGTTCTGACCATCCAACTTCACAAGATTCCAAGAGTGCGCCTCGCCATTTCCATAGCCTTCCACGTATTCATTTTCGATGCCAAGTCGATTCATAAGCAGTTGGGCTGCCTTCGTATAGCCGTCACAGACCGCAATTCCTTTAATGAGTGACCCGTAGGCAGTATAGGAATCTGCGGAAATCTTACCTTGTTGATAGTTTTCATAATCATATGCTGTATTGAGTGCAATGTAGTCATGGATCGCTTTCACCTTTTCAAAATCGGTGTATGTAGGTTTGATGATGGCTTGAAGGACTTTTTCAACTTCCGACTGCAATTGCTTTTGATTTGCCTTCACTGTCGAAAGGGAGGCGGAATAGGTAAATTCAATTCTTCCATCCGACCATAAATTAGCCCCGTTGTAATACATGACTTCCGGATTCTCGCGCAACACCTGTTGAATGACCTTCCCGGCTTCCTTATAGGAAACTTCCGTCACATCAAAGCGCCCTTTTTCTTGCCCGTTTAAAAGTGCTTCCAAAATCATTTGATAGGATTTCGGGGCTTTCTTCGTCTGAGTCTGAGCGGTTGCTGTCGAAATGTTATTAATCGCCGTCGAGGCTGATGCATGTGGTGTAACCGTGAAGATTGAAAATGAAAGAAGGACTGATGCAGTAAACATGATGAACTTTTTCATAAGACTAACCTCCCTATAACCTTTTTATCGGTTTGTTAGTCAAAAGTTCTAGTGGGTATTTATGGAGAATTTATACGGTGGCGAGCACATAGAAAAAAGGAACGCCAATGGGCATTCCTTTTTTACTTTAAATTAATTGTGAAAAGCTTTGCATTCTTTGAAGCTTTGGCACTTGATCTTCATTCGCTGAAGCAGTGTTAACTTGAACTGACACACCTAAGATGACTACTAGCAAAAGAATCGATGCAATTTTTTTCATTACAAATCCTCCCATTTCTCTACTTTTCTATAAATATAGCCATACCTATTCGCTTCTCGATAATAAATAGATGACAGCTTATATTTCCTATTATTATAGTACCATTCTGCCAATGCAATGCAATATTTATGAATATAACGAAAATCCTGAATATCTTTAAAGTGCTGGATAGTCTCTTTGGCGATTTCATCGAAATAGCCGTTCTCACTATGAAGAGATTTGTATAGATTAAAGTGATGAAAATAAGATAGTTGGTTTTCATCATTTAATCTATGATATAAGTCGATTCCCCTGTTTGCCCATTCGATGACTAGCAGTTTATCACTTCTCTTGGAATGCTCGACAATAAGGCAAAATATTGATATTAACTTATCGTCCTCATCTTTTTTATTATCAATGCTTTTTTGGTAATATAATAGCGCTTGACTACTATTGTTCATAGCGCTATTCAATGTCCCTATATTATGGTATATAATACCTTTCTCATTATTAAGATTAAATTCATCACAGATTTGCATGGCTTTTGAATATGCATCTAGGGACTCTTGGAACTGCTCGCTTCTTTTTCGAGTAATCCCAATAAGAATATAACAATCCAAAACTCTGCTCATCATTAGATTTTCCCTAAAAAAATTTAGCGCATATCGAATATAATCTGCGGAAGTGGAGATATGACCTTCTGCTACATAAATGACTGCAATCATATAGTAGATTTCAGCTTTTTCCCATTCGCTTAAAGAGAACTTATCTAAGTTATCTAATATGTCTTCGAAATAAGCGATCGATTCCTTCCGATTTCTTGCACTATAGGCGTATATTGCCAAATTCAACTTGAATAGATACATTTGATAGGAATTAAATTGTTCTACGGAATGGCTAAGTGCATCAATATCCTTTTTTGTCTCTACTAAGTCTATCCTTAAAATTAGCCTAAACCTTAATATGATTAATGAATAAGTATAATGTAAAGAATTGTTTTCAAAAAGTGGACTGTTTTTTTCCAGATAGTCCAGTTTTTCTTTTGTAAGTTTATCAGTACGCGAGGTAATAACTAATTTATAAATTCCCATTAACATCTTCTCAAACTCAAGTTCTGTCTGTTCATCAGTTTTCTGCAATTTCCCAGGATCCATATCTAACCGTGCCATTAAAAGTAACATAATGTCTTCGCTAGGTTCAATCTGATTACGTTCGATTTTAGACAGATAAGAAGGCGTGCAAATCCCTTTAGCTAAGACAATTTGTTTCATATCTTGCCGTACTCTTTCAGCACGAATCAAATGACCTATTTTCATTTAGGGACACCTCTCTTAATTATCATAATACATCAATAGTATAATACAAATCTATTCAGAATGAGAAATTTTTATTGAAAATAAGCAAAAAAACGTCATTTCTAAAATAAATGTCCCAACAGGAAATGCTTCTTTAGTTCGACTTGACGTGTTATATTTTAGTTAATAGTCACAGGTCATGGCGATTCATCTAATAAAAAAGGAGTGTGAAGGGGATGACGATGGCAAGAACGGAGACTGATTGCGAAGTGGAATTCCTGGACATCGAGATCGTGAAGATGAAGATGGAGCTCTTACAATTTGTACAGACGATGCAATCGAAAGGGTTTTTAAAATCAGTTGACTACGAAGAGTTAAAGATGACGGCGAATCAAACAATCCAAAAAATAGACCTTTAGAGAGAACTCTCTAAAGGTTTTTTCGTGTCTTGATTTAGATAAGTGGATGGCAGGCACAGCGGTTTTCGACTATATAAATATCTCAACAACTCCAATCAAAATCAACAAGATTCCACCTATGCGCTCGGCTTGTTTTCCGAACCAGGTCATGCCTATTTTATGTCCGAGGCGAACGCCGATTGCGATGGAAATGAAAGAGAAGAAACCAACTGAAATGGAGGTCGATAATGGGGGAACGCCTGTAATACCAGCGCTAAATCCGATGGACAGGCAATTGAGTGCGAGAATGAAACCTAAAAGTATGGATTCCTTCCATTGGATGGACACCATATTCTTAGTATCCTCCGAGCAGTCGGAAGGTTTCACGACAACCCAGATACCAAGTCCAATAAGCAAATTTCCACCGATGAAGTTTGAGGTGGACAGCGTAAGGAAATCAGATAAGACGTTGCCAGCAATGATCGCTAAATATGCACAACAAGCGGATATCATAGAGATTGTCAGGTTATATATAAATGGAATTCGGTTAGCGCGCAAACCATAAGCCATACTAATTCCTAAATTATCGATGTTCGCAGCGATACCAATCACAATAATCGTCATCAAAAACATACAAGCCCCTCCGTACGCTCTGTCTATCCATTATTTATATGTATGGGCATGCTCGGTTGGCTAGGCGTGAAAAAATATGGTGCCTGCTACCAAAACAATTCAAAATTGTTTTGGTAGCAGGCACCATAAAAAACTATTTTAGGGATTCTCTTGTCCGTTTGGCTCCAATGACCATGAGGCTGACCGAGCTTGTTACGTTAAGCAAGACGGCGATGATCAATAATGTCAACTGGAGTCCGCTCGAAATGGATAGCGTCAACGCTAGAACTAACGATGTGCTTCCGATGATTAGCATAAGTAATAAAAGTGGCATTTTTGCCGGCATCCAAATGCCTCCTTCTGCAACTTGAACGTTGCTTTTTTCGCAATATCGATTTCCCCGTAACCGACGGGTTTCCTTTATGTATTATACCAAATGGGAGCGGGAAATGAAAAAGCATCCTGGTGCGGAAAACGGAACATTCAGAGTTAAATGCAACTTACTAGTCCGGTAGTCTCTATTGATCTATACTTATAGTTACTAAAAAGGTGAAGAAGGGGGGTTTTCAGTTGGATGAAAAGGATTTAAGACTTCTTTTGTATTTAAATCAGGAACGAAACATAACCAAAGTCGCGGAAAATATGTTTATGACACAGCCAGCATTGAGTTACCGTTTGCAGCAAATTGAGCAATCCTTCAAGGCGAAGCTATTTGTGCGGGGCAGGATGGGGATTCGACCGACACCAAAGGGAGCAGTCTTGATTGATTATGCAAGTGAAATCTTAGAAAAGATGAATGAGGCTAGAGAGGCCCTTCTTCAAATGAATGTGGAAGTGAAAGGGACGATAAAATTAGGCGTTGCTTCTACATTCGGACAGTACATTATGCCACAGCTGCTACAAGCTTTCTTCAATGAATTCCCGGAAGTGAACGTCCATATGGTGACGGGGTTAAGTACGGATATGGCGAGAAAAATTGACAATGGCGATGTAAATGTCGCGCTCATTCGGGGGCATGAACTGTGGAATGATCGAAGAGAATTGATTTGTGAGGAATCTCTTTACATCGTCTCTAAAGAACCCATTGACGTGTTGTCATTGCATGATTTCACGAATATCCATTATCAAATGGATACATATTTAAAGCAAATAGTCGATCGATGGTGGAAGGAATGGTTTGATTCTACAAGAAAGTCGGTTATGAAAGTAGATAATTTGGAGACGGGAAAGGAAATGGCGAGACTTGGTCTAGGCTATACGATTTTACCGGGCATATGCTTAGTCGGAGAAAAGGAATTATGTATGCAGCCATTAGAGACTATGGGCGGAGAAAAATTCAAACGGCAGACGTTTCTTCATTATCGTGAAGAGGATTTGGAAATCGCGGCCATCAATGCGTTCGTCGGTTTTGTTAAACGGTATAAAGATAAAATTCCCCTTCGTTGAAAGTTTCTATCCAAAAAGTAAATCGTTGAAACGGCGAACTGTCCGCGAATCAGCCCGTTAGCTTATTTAGACCAGCTTTCACCTATTTCAACGATTTTTTTAATTGTAACAAACATTCACACCATCAATACATATCAAACAAGGTTTGAATGCTTTCATTATCTCTATATTTTAAAAGGCCAAGCATCAATAGAATTCTTGCTTTATGCGGAGGCAGATTATCGGAAGTGGAAGCTTGGAGATGTTTGTAGCGTTCCAGGGGAAGGACTCTGCCATTCATAACCCGGCTACCAAGGACGATTTGGATGCCTTTTTTCTTAGCTTCTATTAGCTCAACCTCTTCTTTTTCTGAACATCTGCCTGCACCGGTTCCTGCTACGATGATTCCGTCGACTCGTTCTTCATCCAGTAGAGGTCTGATCGTCCTTCCGGTGGCTCCTGCGTAAGAATAGATGATTTCAACTTTCGGCAGATCACTTATCGGCAAAATGGCAAACTCGGAGGAAGTCGTATGCTTCCGGACAGACATGCGGTAGAACTGTACCGAATCATCTGGATCTACGTAGCCTAATACGCCAAGCTCTCCCGAATTGAAAGTTTCCAATCTATACGTATTTGTTTTTGACACATCACGTGCGCAACTGATTTGATCATTTAAAACAACCAATACACCTTTGCCTACTGAGGAGTCGGACGCTGCAACCTTCAATGCATTCAATAAATTGAGGTGTGCATCTGAGCTAATTGCGGAAAAGGGACGTTGTGCACCGGTAAGGACGATCGGTTTATCGGATTCAACCGTCAAATGAAGAAAATACGCAGTCTCCTCCAATGTATTCGTCCCGTGTGTAATCACGATGCCATCATAGTTTCCGTCACTTAAATCATGATGGATTTTATCTCGTAACATGAGCCAATGCTCCGTATCAATCAATGTACTGCTTACGTTGGATAGTTGCTCGATATGGAGTTCTGCGATTTCATTCATCTCCGGTATTTCACGGATTAAATCCTCACCCGTGTAATGCCCGGAAGTATAATTTCTCAAATCTGTTCGTTTAGTGTGATGGGCTGAAATCGTTCCGCCCATGGCAATCAATTTAATTTTCTTCATAGCTCCTCCAACAAATTCACTCTATGCTTTTTATTTTTTTCCTCATACCGAGTAGTGGCGGTAATGCTAAGGAAAGTACTGTTATGATCAGGAACGCCAATGTGATCGGGCGTTCCAGGAAAATCATAAAGCTGCCGTTTGAAATCGTCATTGACTTACGTACAGACTGCTCAATCATTTCACCAAGTATGAAAGCAAGAATGAATGGCGCTGCCGGGAATGAGACAAGTCGTAAAAGATAACCGATAATCCCAAATGCCAACAGCAGGTACAAATCAAACGTATTAAAGCTGATTCCGTACACGCCAATTAGGCAAAAAATAGTGACAAGCGATATAAGCATCGGTCTTGGTATATTCAAGAGCTTAGATATGTAGGGAATTAAAGGCAAGTTCAGTACCAAAAGGAATATATTTCCGATATACATACTGATAATGACACCCCAAAACAGATCAGGCTTTTCAGTAAAAAGCATTGGCCCCGGTTGGATTCCCATCACCATCAATGCTCCAAGAAGAACTGCGGTCGTTCCGGAACCAGGTATTCCTAGGCTAAGCAATGGTACGAATGCGCCGCTTGTTGCAGCATTGTTTGCCGTTTCTGGCGCTGTAAGTCCCTTGATAGAACCTTTTCCAAATTCCTCGGGTTTTTTAGCGATTTTCTTTTCCGTAATATATGCGATAAAAGAAGCGATTGTAGCACCGGCGCCAGGTAAAACACCTATGAGGAAGCCCAAGACGGATTGCCTTGAAGCTGGACCGCTCATTTCCTTTAATTCACTTTTTGTAATTCTGATGCTTCCGATGTTCTTATTTGGACCGCTATCAATGTCATTTCGGGTAATAATTAATTTAAATACTTCTGCCAAGGCGAAGATCCCCAAGGCGATGACCAGAAAATCAATTCCGCTTAATAAGGATGCACTGCCGAAAGTGAATCGTGAAGTTCCAGTTTGACCATCTATCCCAATCATCGCGACCATGAAGCCAAGTGTTCCTGAAATGAGCGCTTTTATCGTGGAGCCTTCAGACAGGCTTGCGATAGCTGTTAAAGCAAGTAGCATGAGCGCGAAATATTCCGGAGGTCCAAAAGAGATGGCTACCGTTGCCAATAATGGAGCGAAAAGCATAAGCAAGATAACTCCGACCGTTCCACCGATGAATGATGACACCGCCGCAATGGCAAGAGCTTTTCCCGCTTTTCCTTGCTGCGCCATTGGATATCCGTCGAAAGCGGTTGCAACTGTTCCAGCAACTCCAGGCGCATTTAAGAGAATGGATGAAGTAGATCCGCCAAAAATTGCACCATAATAGATTCCTGCCATCATAACAAGCGCCATATTCGCATCCATTCCATATGAAATGGGAATCATCACACCAATCGCGGTTATAGGACCAAGTCCAGGCAACATGCCGATGATTGTGCCTAGAAATACGCCCATTAAAACAAAGAGGATGCCATGAAAACTAAAAGCGACTTTTGCACCTTCTAAAATTCCATCCATTACACCCATTCTTTCTCATCCCCCTTCAAAACGGCAATATCCCTTTTGGCAATGAAATCTTCAATACATAATTGAATAAATAGTAAAAAACAATCGGTATGGCAATAGCGACGATGATGTTGGTCACATGCTTCTTATAGCCTAAAGCAAATGTGCTTGTAAAAATGAATAACGCAGTCGTAATCAGAAATCCAAGCCATTCAAGAAGGACAATATAGAGGAGGATAAATCCTCCGAATAAAAAGAGCATCTTCCTGTCGGCATTGAAAAAGGGTTCCGACTGTTCACTGTCCTCACTATCTTTTGGTTCATCTTTAATGAAAAATAGTAAAATTGATAAAAAGATGAGCAAGCAGCCTAAAATGATAGGAATCGCATCAGCATCCACCGGCACTAAAGGATATTCAGGAAGTCTCACACTCATTATCACGAAAACGACTCCAAGCACAATCAAAAACAAGCTTACTTTCTTGTTTTGAGAAGATAGCAATCTAACACGTCCTTTCAAAAGGTTAAGTCAATGAACTATTTCAGTCATTGACTTAATGTAAATACTGCTTTTATTAACGGACAATCCCTAATTCATCCAGCAATGCCTTACTCGATTCCACTTGCTCTTTCAAAAACTCTTGGTATTCTTCATGACCCATGAAGAAATCTCCCCATCCGTAGTTGGCTCTAATTTCTTTCCAAGCATCCGTTTCAGTCATCTCTTTAAACTTTTGCTCGTAAAATTCAAGTGCATCTTCAGGAAGGTCTTTAGGTCCAAAGAATCCTCTCCAGTTAATATAAGTCGTATTGATGCCTTGCTCAACACCGGTAGGGAATTCAGAAATTGTTTCCCCCTCAAGCCGTTCCTCAGAAGTTACAGCCAATACACGTATGTTGCCTGCTCTCACTTGCTCAACAACTTCGGAAACATCCGTTGAAAACACATCAACACTCCCGTTAAGAAGGGCAGTCAACTCTCCGCCGTCCTGCTCGGAAACATATTTAATTTTAGTAATATCAACGCCCGCCTCTTTAGCGAACTTTGCAAATTTCAAGTGATCCATACTTCCGGGGGATGATGAACCGATTACCGTAACACTTGTCGGATCTTTTTTCATATCATCGAAAAGATCATTCAGAGTTTGCCATTTTGAGTCAGCTTTCACCGCGAATGCACCATAGTCGGCAATTACGTTTGCAATCGGAGTGAAGTCGGTATAATCATAATCAGATTGACCATTCAGCGGCACGTCGATCATAGGAGTGGAAGTGACAAATAGGTTGTATGGGCTTTCTTTCTTTGTGGCAATATAAGCCCAACCAACTGCGCCACCACCACCTGTTTTATTCACAACTCCGATACCCTGATCAATCAAACCCTCTTCTTCCAAAACTTTAGCAGCCATTCGAGCGGTTGTGTCCCAACCTCCCCCGGCGCCTGATGGAGCTACAATTTCAATATTCTTCGTCGGCATCCAATCGCCATCCGCCGAACTTGCATCTCCAGACGACTCATTACAAGCCGCAAGAATAAGTGCAAAAGATAACCCTAAAAAGAGTAACGACCTTTTCATTTCCATCATCCTTTCTTGTAAGTGCTTACATACACTATAGATAGAGTCCTAGAATTAGTAAAACTGAATTAATTGATTATTAACCATAGAAATAATTTATGGAATAAGGCATAAAAAAGTTACTAATCATTATTAGCGCGCTTCAGAGTATAGACAAAAGGGTTGGAAATCGTTTGATTTCCAACCCTTTTACTATTAATACATGTGGTCGAGTGAAAATCTTTAACTAATGGATAGATAAAGGAGAAATCAATAGACGCATCCATTTTGTGGACCAGATGATCTTAAGGGACCAACTGCTCTGTGGTCAGAATCTCCAACAGTTCGAGTTCATGGATTTGATTCTTCGTCATCATATCCCTTACCTCACTTATTTAATCACACCGTTGATTGGAGTGGAAGGCGGCGACTCCAGCGGGAATAGCATGAGCTGAAGACCCCGCAACGTAGCGAAGCGAAGTGAGGAGGCTGAAGCCATGCCCGCGGAAAGCGTCCGCCTGGAACGGAAAGCAACTGTTCATGTTACATTTAGCATCAAAAAAAGTGTGCTAACGATCACCAGCACACTTTAGTCATTTATTTCGTCAATTCATCTTTTCGAGGAACAAGGTCAAAAATATCGTGGTCTTCGAATGCATCAACTAAACGATCAAGCCATTCGTAGTAATCGCGTATATATTCGAGTTTTGCTATATCTATTTCAACAGTTTCTTTCAATTCATCACTAACTCCTGGATCGTTTCTCAAAACTTGCAGTTCGGTTAACGATTTTCTAATAGCGACGGAATGAAGAGAGATGGACCTGCGCCATTTAATTGAAAATAAATCGATGAAGCTTTGGTACCAATCGTCTTTCACTTGGTAGAGATCTTTGCGGATACCACGTTTCCATGCGCGTTCCACTAATTTTAAGTCTGACAATGCTCTAACGGAAGTGCTCATACTCGTTTTGCTCATGCCGAGTTCTTCTGTCATATCATCCAATGTTAACGGCTCATTATGGAAGAACATCGTGCCGTACTGTCTGCCAGCAGATGGTGTTAGGCCATATAGATGTATATTTTGCGCGATTGTTTCGATGATCCGCTCGCGTGCTTTGTCAAGTGTTTCTTTTCCGTCCATTATGCATTCCCTCCGAAGTCTCTCATGGAAATCAATTTCCCAATCACTATCCTAAGCATATTATACCCACATTTCGAGTATATCGATAAAACTAAACTTTGTACAGTTTTTTCCGTACAAACAATTTATTTCGTAAAAACGGTTGTATTACAAAATTATTACGCATATACTAGTAGACGTTGAGTTTCGAATTTAGGGAGTGTACGCATGGAAGAACAAAGAAAGAAAATCGAAGTCGTCAATACGACTAAAATCTTCGGTAAACATAGCAAGCGCGCGGCGCAGCTATTGAACGAAGGCAAATCGAAGGGTGAAATCTTGAAGTCTACCGGAGCTACGGTAGGTGTGAAAAACGCTTCTTTCGATGTCTATGATGGTGAAATATTTGTCATCATGGGGCTATCTGGAAGTGGGAAATCGACGTTGGTCCGGATGTTGAACCGGTTGATTGATCCGACGATGGGGTCAATCCGAATTGATGGGGAAGATATTGTCGTGATGAATAAAGAGCAGCTTCGCGGAATCAGAAGGAAAAAAATTGGAATGGTGTTCCAAAATTTCGCCCTTTTCCCTCATAAGACAATTCTTGAGAACACGGAATATGGTCTCGAAATTCAAGGGATTGCGAAAGCGGAACGGCAAGAGAAAGCACGCGAATCACTGAAACTCGTAGGACTAGCAGGATATGAAGAACAATATCCTAGCCAGCTAAGTGGCGGAATGCAGCAACGTGTCGGATTGGCGAGAGCGCTTGCAAACGGTCCAGATGTTTTATTGATGGACGAAGCATTCAGTGCGCTGGATCCGTTAATTCGTAAAGATATGCAGGATGAATTGCTGCAACTGCATCATGATATGGGAAAAACAATTATTTTCATCACCCATGATTTGGATGAGGCACTTCGGATCGGCGATCGCATCGCTCTAATGAAGGACGGAGAAATCGTTCAAATCGGGACGCCTGAAGAAATCTTAATGAGCCCTTCGAATGAATACGTTGAACGTTTTGTCGAGGATGTTGACCTTTCGAAAGTGTTGACAGCAGGCCATATTATGAAGAAGGCGGATATGGTTCAAATAGATCGTGGTGCCCGAGTTGCATTGCGTCTTATGAAAAGACAGGGGATTTCATCCATTTATGTTGTGGATAAAGGGAATCGGTTGATTGGTGCGGTGACAGCGCAAGATGCACTTGACGCAACGGATTCAGGTAAAACATTGGAAGATGTCTTGATTCGGGATGTTCCGACAATTACTCCGGATACAGTATTAACTGATCTGTTCGATACTGTTTCGACGACGACGATTCCAGTCGCTGTTGTGAACGAACAGAATCATTTGCAAGGTATTATCATTCGTGGTGCACTGATCGGCGCTTTAGCAGGCGACGGCCAGTTTATTAATAGCAGTCCAGTAGAATCCGTAGTTGCGGAAGAAGTCGAGGTGGTCAACCATGGATAATTTATTGCCACGATTGCCATTCGCAGATTGGATTGATACTGGTGTTGATTGGCTTGTTACTCATTTCGGATCTGTCTTCGACGGAATATCTGCCTTTCTAAAAGGTATTGTCGAAGGATCGGTGGATTTGATGGATATGGTGCCATCCATCGTGCTGGCCATTCTTTTCGCATTGCTTGCCTGGTTCATCTCTACTCGCAGAATCGCGATATTTACATTGGTCGGACTGTTGTTCATTGACTACCTAGGCTACTGGTATTCGATGTTGCAAATGCTATCGCTCGTCATAACGTCGGTAGTTATTGCGCTTGTTATCGGTATCCCGTTAGGCATATTGGGATCGCAGCAGCCGACGGTGAAAAAGATCATCAATCCGATTTTGGACTTGATGCAGACAATGCCGGCATTCGTTTATTTATTGCCAGCGATCTTCTTTTTCAATATTGGTGTCGTACCGGGCGTTGTCGCTTCAGTCATCTTCTCGATGCCGCCGACTATCCGTCTTACAATGCTTGGAATTGAGCAAGTACCAAAAGATTTGATTGAAGCGACTGAAGCATTCGGCTCGACGACTTGGCAACGGCTTACGAAAGTACAAATACCGCTTGCCAAGCCGACGATTATGGCTGGGGTCAATCAGAGCATCATGCTTTCCCTATCCATGGTCGTTATCGCGTCAATGGTCGGTGCACCAGGACTCGGTGAAGAAGTGTATAGAGCGGTAACACAATTGAAGACGGGCGTCGGTTTTGAAACCGGCCTATCGATTGTCATCGTCGCCATTATTCTTGACCGGATTACACAGCACGCAGGTAAGAAAAAACAAGGGGGAACTATACGATGAATTTTAAGAAGAAAATGTTCGGACTAGGAGCAGTAGCAGTACTTGCAGTAGGCCTTGCCGCTTGCGGAAATGATGATAAGGCTGACGACAAAACAACTTCGGGCGGAGGCAACTCGACTTCGGTCGGTGAATCCGTTGATTATAAAATTACTGGTATTGACCCAGGCGCTGGCATTATGGAAGCGACTGACAGAGCAATTGAGGACTATGAGCTTGATAAATGGGACGTAACAACAGGATCGGGTGCGGCGATGACAGCGTCTTTGAAAAAAGCGTATGACGCTGAAAAGCCGATTATCATTACTGGTTGGACGCCACATTGGAAATTCGCGAAATTCGACTTGAAATACTTGGATGACCCGAAAGGTTCTTATGGTGGGGAAGAGGAAATTCATACAATCGGCAGAGTCGGGCTTGCGGAAGACCTGCCTGAAGCACATCAGATTCTTTCCAACTTCAATTGGGCTGAAGAGGACATGGGTGAAGTGATGGTCGCTATTCAAGAAGGTGAAAAAGAAGTAGTCGCTGCACAAAACTGGATCGATGCAAATCCAGATAAAGTAGCAGAATGGACTGACGGTATCGATAAAGTTGATGGCGATGAAATCAAACTAGCCTATGTCGCATGGGATAGTGAAATTGCAAGCCATAACGTTGTAAAACTCGTATTGGAAGATATGGGATATGATGTTACATTGACTCAAGTGGAAGCAGGCCCGCTTTGGACTGCAGTCGCTGATGGTAGCGCAGATGCTTCACTTGCAGCTTGGTTGCCGGTGACGCATGCAACATACGCAGAAAAATTTGATGGTAAATTCGAAGACCTCGGCGTAAGCATGGAAGGCGTTAAAATCGGCCTTGTCGTTCCACAATACATGGACATCGACTCTATCGAAGACCTAAAAGAATAAAAAAATTCGGTGCCTGACACCACAAAAAGCCTCCAACCTTTTCACGGTTTGGAGGCTTTTTGACGTATCATTGATGTTCAATTGAATAATAATGGTAGTTGAATTCTTTGCTGCCCGGGAGTATGTAGTTCAATTGGCAGATAGGTTTGTCTGCCCTATGTAAGCGTTTGCGTTGTTGATCAATAAAAGACTTGCTCGCATGAACGGAAATGGTTGAACCATTTTCAAATCGCAATTCAGTCTTATTCATTCCGACTGCACGAGAAGTGAAAAAGCGATTGAAAATCCATACACAGTTCACATCGCGGGATTCCGCTGTTTGGAAAAACCCATAATTTTGTTGATTCAAGCATGATGGGTCAGGTTTCATGTGAGAACCACTTCTTATAGTATGATTCCAAATGCTTGCCTGATCCAAAAGTTCCATAGGATTGCGGTTAGAAAGAAAATTGCCATGCGTCGTTAGAATCTCCGACAAGCCATCGTCTCCGTTCGCCCAACGTAATGCGAGCGCGCGATGATCGAGTAAAAAACTTTTACTAAACATAACTAATCCTCCTTTTTTTCTCATTTCGCCATTTATTATAGCATGGTGAATTCCAAATAAATAGTATAAATGTCTTAAAAATATGCAAATTGCGAAAAATACATTATAACGTACATTTTTTAACGAAATTCTAGCGGATTTCCAGTAGCAATCCCACTGATCAATTTCTGCAAAATTCAAACCGATCTACTTGACCTTTACGTTAACGTCAATGATATAGTCAACGTAAACAGCTGAAGGGGTGGTGAAGCTGAGGACGATTAGAGAAACTGCGGAATTATTTGGGGTGTCAACGCGTACAATCCGGTACTACGAGGAAATTGGGCTGCTTGCACCAGATCGGTCGGTGCACAAACAGCGGATGTATTCAAATGCAGAGCTTGCAAAATTGAAACTGATTTTCCGAGGAAAGCGATACGGGTTTTCATTGGATGAAATCAAAGAGATGGTGCTGCTGTTCGACAAAGACCGGTCAGGGCGCAAACAGCTTGAACGGACAGTCGAATATGGCAAACGAAGAATTGGAGAAATCGATGAAAAAATTCGAGAACTTCAAGAAATGAAGGGTGAAATGGAAGAACTACTCGGAGAATTCACTGACAGGTTAAACATTTCGAAAGGGGAATGAAGGGAATGAACAGTTCAAAATTATTGGAGAGAAATGCAAGGAAGTATCCGCAATCAGAAGCAGTCGTCAGCATGGGGAAGCGGACGACATATAAGGAATTGGATGCGCGTGTCAATCGGTTCGGACATGCACTCAGAAAGGAAGGGATTCAAAAAGGAGCGAAGGTGGCGCTCTTCCTGCCGAATGTCGAGGAATTCATCGTCGCCTATTTCGCGGTGCAGCGAATCGGCGGAATTGTCGTACCGATCAATGTCAAATTGACAACAGACGAATTGAAATATGTGCTTATCCATTCAGATGCAGAAGCGCTCATTGCAAATGAAATGCTGTTCGATACGGTGCGAACATTGCAATCTCCTTCTATTTTAATCAAAACAGGAGAAGCGTCGGGAATCTGGAAAAGCTTCGAAACGCTCATCCAGCAATCGGATGATCAAGCGATTCCATGCGATTTAAAAGAAGACGACGAATCGACAATACTTTACACTTCAGGCACGACAGGAGATCCTAAAGGGGTTTTATTCAGCTATCGCAACATTCTTACTGTCGCTTCCTTGATTGCAGTTGAAATGGAATATAAACCGGAAAGCCGTATTCTTCTCATGATGCCGCTCAGCCATTCGGCACCGCTTCATTTATTCATGATGGCGGGCATGTATGTCGGTGCAACGCTCGTTCTCACACCGACGTTCACACCTGATCTACTGATCGATACGGTAGAAAAAGAGAAAACGACCCATTTCTTCGGTGCGCCTGTCGCCTATTTACTAACGGCGGGACAGCCGCGTTTGAAGGAAGCTGATCTTTCTTCCATGAAGTGGTGGGTGTACGGGGGAGCTCCTCTATCCGCAAACGAAGTGAAAATGGTGAAAACCGCATTCAAGACGGATAATCTTATTTGCGTCTACGGCCTGACGGAAGCAGGTCCTAGCGGTTCATTGCTGCTTGCGGATGAGCACGCTACGAAAGCGGGCAGCATCGGACGCAGGGCGCCTCTTCACACAGAACTCCGGATTGTGAATGAACAAGGGGAAGACGTTGCGACAGGTGAAATCGGTGAAATCGTCTTGCTCGGGGAAGGGAATATGCTCGGCTACTATAAGAATGATGAAGAGACGAAGAAGGCTTTCATCGGGGAGTGGCTGAAGACCGGCGACTTGGCGAAGTTCGATGAAGATGGTTTCATTTGGATTGTCGACCGGAAAAAAGACTTGATCATTTCGGGCGGCGTCAATGTGTATCCGAAAGAAATCGAGGAAACGATCCTTCGTTTTCCTGGCATCCGGGAAGTGGCGGTCGTCGGCGTGCCGCATCCTGAATGGGGCGAGACGGTGAAAGCGGTGTTCGCTGCAACTGTACCGGTTAATGTGAATGAAATGAAGGCATTCCTGGCGGAGCATCTTGCCAAATACAAAGTTCCGCGCTTGTACGAGCAAGTTGAAGCATTGCCGCGAAACGCATCCGGCAAAATTCTGAAACAACCATTGCGGGAAGGAGTGACAATCCAGTGAAAGTACTACAAGAAGCGGATTCCGTTAAAATAGACAATTTCTTTGAAAACGACGAAACACTTCAACTCATACTCGAAGAACATCTGGATGGGCCATTCCTTAACTACGCGAAGCGGGAACTGCATGCCTTCGGAGAACTATGTGCGAATGAAATCGACGAGCGTGCGAAATATACTGACCGCGAAGGGGAGCCCCGCCTCATCCAATACGATAAATTCGGAGAGGAAGTTTCCGAAGTATGGGTGAATGAAGGGTATCGGAAAACGGTCCAGGAAACGTATGATACGGGCATTGTCGGCTACGTGCATAAGGAAATTCCAGAGCTCGGGCATAAAGGGAATTATACGTACAGCTTCGCGCAAGGCTATCTTCTGTCGCATGCGGAGCCGGGGTTTCATTGCCCCGTCACGTTGACGCTGGCGACCGCGTACTTGCTTGATCATTACGCTGATGAACATGTGAAAAGCCTTTTCCTCAATAATGTTTGCTCGACCGGTGAAGTACCGTTATACGAAGGCGCAACATTTTTGACGGAGCGGCAAGGAGGATCTGATGTAGGTGCAAACGTTGTGAAAGCGGTGCAAGACGGCGATCACTTCCGCCTCTTTGGAGAGAAATATTTTGCATCGAATGCCGGCATGGCAGGTGTCGCGATGGTGCTTGCTAGAATTGACGGAGCGCAGGACGGCTCGCGTGGATTGACGCTTTTCGCAGTTCCTTGGCGCACAGAAGATGGCAAGCTGAATGGCTTGCGCATCCGCCGTCTGAAGGACAAACTGGGCGTGCGCGCCGTACCTTCAGGCGAGGTCGAATTTGACGGTGCGCTCGCCTATGTCGTCGGTGATCAGACAAAAGGTTTCTATTATATGATGGAAGCACTCAATCTGTCGCGCATTTGTAATGCTGTCGCTTCAGTCGGCATCATGCGCAGGGCATTATTGGAATCAAAAGCATATGCCACTCGCCGCAACGCATTCGACAACCGGCTCATCGACTATCCGATGGTGAAGGATACAATCGGAAAAATGGTTGCAAAGCTCCATGTCGAAGTGGCTACCGTCTTTGATTTGACCCAACAGTATGAACGCGTCACAGAGGGCACGGCGTCCGATCGGGAAACAATTCTCAATCGTCTTTTTATCGCGCTTATGAAAAAGGAAACGGCGGAACAGGCAATCCATTTCGCGCACGAAGCGATTGAAATGCATGGCGGCAACGGTTATATCGAAGATTTCGTCACACCGCGCCTACTGCGGGACGCCCAAGTGCTCACCGTCTGGGAAGGCACCGCGAATATTTTAGGGCTCGAACTCATCCGGCTCGTCAATAATTACGAAGCGCACAAGCTATTTCTGGATGAAATGCGGAACCGCCTTGTCATCATCCATGACAGCGAAATGAAAAAAGCGGTTTTCGTCGAATTAAACAAGCTATCCACCGATCTTACGGTATTTGCAAATTTGGACAATGCACTTCAAACACTCGAAGCGAAAGGTCTTATGAAGCGGATGGCGCATCTATATGAAAGCATCGTTGCGCTTGAATGGGCGATGAAACACGGCGACAAGTACGAAAAACTTGCGGACATCTATATTGAAGATACTTGGTCATTGCGGAAACTCGGAACACCGATGAAAACGGTTGAGTATTTTGATGAATTGATTTGAATAGAAAAAATGTGAAGTCGGCTCAATCTTTCGAGTCGACTTTTTTGTGTTTTAGATATCGTCTAGCTTCGGGTGCGAAATATGAATGTTTCCCCACTTTTTTTCAGCATTAGACAATAAAAGCTGTCGATGCACAAAGTTTCAATTCGTATGTTGACGATTTGTATGAAAGTATAGCATTTTTTATCTAAAAAATTTAATTTTCTAACAGCCGTGAAAGTCGTATAGTTAATGAAAAGGTCTATGTCTAAAGGAGTGATTGTCATAAAAAAAGTTCTAGCAATCCTACTGGCAGTTTCCGTTGTGGCGTGCAGCGCTACGATATTTGCCGCAGTCGAACCGGCCGTAGAACTTCTTGCTTCATTCGAAAAGGAATACGAACAGCACCTGCATGATGCCGAATCATTCGAAAGGCTGGAAAACGGCCTCAACAAAGCGGAGTTGGATCTATTGGAGTTGGCGGCGGACGATACAGGTTTGACGCTCAAGACGGTGAATAAAAGGCTGGATGGACAAGCAGGAAAATAGGGGAATGGGAATGCGAATATATAAATGAGCTGTGAGGATGCAGCTCAATACATAAGCACTGCAAGCGGCAGTTCCACAATTTGTGCACATAGTAAAGGTGCCTGCCACCAAATTAACCAATCAGACAAAATCTTTTCTAATCAGACAAAAATAGAATCTTAATTATCGCATTTTATGACGTGATATTCAGTATTGGTTGTCTATACTGGGAGCATAAGAGAATAAAAGTTTCGTCAGGCTTTCATTTTAAAAAGAAGAAATAGGTGGTTATAGGGGTGTATGGAATGGGATATGCGATTAGCTTGAAAAGAAATCCATCGAGCAATATGGGATTGCTTATATTTTATCGATACGTTTCATTAGCTCTGTCCTCAATTTTCTTTTTAATGGATCCGCAATCAGTACTCGGTTTTAAAATGGGGGTAATTGCCTCTTTATGCATTGCGGCATGGATTATTACAGATTTGCAAACTCGATATGCAGCAAATTCGTCAATCATGAAACTGACCGTCATTGCGGAAATGGTCGGAGTGACGTTGTTATTAATTCCTACGGGAGGGATTTCAAGCGCTTTCATTTGGTATGCACTAAATCCGGTATTAGTCGCTGCGATGTTTCTCTCTTCTTTATTCTGTTGGGGAATCCTAGCCTTTTTCCTCAGTAGTGCGACATTCATCGCTTATTTAAACACGGGGAATTTAGCTCCGATTTTTGAAGGACAGTCATACTTCTATCTTGTCTGTTTATTGACCGTCATTTTGACTCGGCTTTTCACCGGACTTACAAGAGAACTGTTGCATGTCAATGAAAAACTGACAGAAACGAATGAGAAATATCAAGATACACTGGAACAGGTCATGTCGCTTTATCACTTAATGGATAAATTTTCATCTGCAATGGACGTGCGGAAATTGATGAATGAAATCACCGCATCTATCGTAAAAAGTACGAAAAGCAAGAATGCATTCTTTTGGTTGACCGATTTTAATCAGCAACACAGTCATTTTGCAATTGCAGATAATGATCATCATATCGAAAATAAGTTAAAGGAAAAGTGGCCAGAAATCCGTGGCAAGCGAGTGCCGTTTGTTATGGAACTGAATGGTGCATTTTTCGGAATGAAAGTCATTAAGACATCTTACAATATTTGTGTCGTAGGGGTGGAAATGGAGAATAACAACGTTTATCCTGGCAACCAGCCATTTGAATTTCTATGTGAGTTGGCAGAAATCATGCTTGAAAAACTGCATATGGACGAAATGATGGACGAAATGATCGTTGTTGAAGAACAGAATCGGATTGCGAATGAGATCCATGACAGTGTATCGCAAAGATTGTTCGGGCTTGTCTGTTCATTGCATAGTTTGAAAGTGAAAGGCGGATCGATGTCGAGCAGAGAGTTGGAAGAAGAATACGAATTCCTTTCCAAAACAGCGAATTCGACAATTAAAGAGCTACGGTCAGTCGTCTACCGGCTTAGTTCTGTTAAAAAAGGCGAGACGCCTTTTTTAGTATGCTTACAGAAATACCTTGAAGAGTTCGCTAGACTGAATGATATCCGGATTGATTACCAAATGACAGGGGAAGAGGGGTTCATTTCCGAAAAAGTGAAGCAGACATTATACCGGATTATTTCGGAAGCATGCGGCAACTCAGTCCGACATGGTAAATGCAAGCAGATTGAGTTGAAATTAACCATAACAGAACGAAAAGCGGAACTGTCGATTTATGATGATGGAATCGGTTTTAATCCGCGGCAATTGACTGAAAAGAAGACACCTGGCATTGGACTTTATAATATGCATGCAATGGTCAACTCTTTTGCTGGTACCATTTCTATAGACGGCCAACAAGGTGTAGGTACTGACATCCACATTGAAATACCAAGCGCTGTCATACCAATTTTTTAAGAGGTTGAAATTGTATGGTGAATTGAGAAAAAAGCTTCCCGGGAAATTATATTAGGGAAGCTTTTTTGTATGAAATCACAAGGTCCGTTCTTTCGTGTTCGGGGTCCATTTTTTGCACAAGGGTCCATTCTTTCCAGTCGAGTTCGCGGTTTGCTCAATCATTGATCGGCTTTTTTCTCTTCCCGATGATATTCCGAAATTTGAACAACGCGGACTTTGCCGGTATGAAGTTCATGGTAAATGCCCCTGCTGTCGCGGAAGGATATGTATTGATCCCGCTCATTTCGGACAAGTTGTTCGGCGCTCTCCAAGGATTCAGTGAAAATAAAGCGGCGGATGTAATGCTCTTCATCAAAAAAATAAGTGATTTTGAATTCCTGCATCGGCGGTCCTCCTAGACTGTCATTAATGTAGTCGACCTTCATGTATCTTTCCCTCTTTGAACGAGTTCAATTCCCCGGGCAATGCAGTGCTATTGTTTTTTAAAAAAGACCGTTCCTGTGGTATTTAGAATAGTGTGACATATCAAGAAAAGGCTTCAGGAGTGATGGCCGAACTAACGCTAGCTTTTCCACCTTTTCAGATAAAGAGATGACCGACCCTTATATCATTTTTCACACGCATACCCATCTTTATCCCGATCCATTTTTGATTGGTATGCAGCATGGCCTTCCGGAACGCCGTTCGGATATTTCTTGCGGAGCTCCGTACAGTTTTTGAACCATTCCTGTCCGTCCGCAACATTTACGCTTGGCGTCGACGGAGTTGTCGGGCTTTTCGCTGTTGAACTACTTGGCTTTGTCACAGGTACTACATCGCTGTTAAATCCAGAATCGGTCGCATAGTTTTCAACCGACCAGATACCGAGTCCTTTTTTCTTCGCTCCCGCTTGGACTTCCTCGAAAGGCGTCAAATGACGAGTGTTTGGCGGATATACGTAAGCGACCCGTGCCAATCCTTCCGCTAATAAAGTTTCTTGAACACTTTTCCCGTCGACATAAACGTAGGCAAGCAATCGATCGTATTTATCGATTCTCTCTCCGATATCGAATTCGAGTGTAAGTGCACCGCTATTGACCAATTGCCGATTGCGCTCCTTCGCCTCTTCTCCAAATGGCTGCTTGCCAAGGCGCGGATGGCTCGTCTCAGGCGTGTCGATCAATAAATAGCGGACATTGATTTCCTGGCCGTTGTACAAAACTTTAATTGTATCGCCGTCGATCGTCTTCACCAATTTAACGGGGACTTGCGCCGTCGTACCGGATGTCTCAGTCTTTTTCGCCGAAGCTGGTTTTCCAGTGGAAGCGGAATTCTTTTCTACGGCAGTAGCGCTATTACTCGAAGTTTCCGTTTCAGTCTTTTTATTTTCCTTCTTTGAACTGTCTTCCGCTGGTGCTTTCTCTTCTAGCTTTTCTATCTCGACTGTTTCAACGTGCTCTTCCGTTGCTTTATCAGTTGACTCGTTTTCGTCAAATGAACCGGCACAACCCGAGAGTACAACCACTAAGCCTGTAATTAGCAGAGGTGATGCCATTTTTGACGTCCGTTTTACTTCTTTTTGCTTTATTTTATTCATTCCACAATATAACAATCCAATGAACAACAGCCCAATAATAATCAATATGACCTTCAAATTTCCAATCCTCCATAACATTTTTTTAAAGTTTGACTAAGGGGTATTCCCTTGTAACAGAACTCTATTATTATAGCAGGAAAGTTTGTAGTCGACGAGGGAATGAAGAAAATGAATAAGGAATGCTCTCTTTATGAGTGAGACTTACGATTTAAGAGGACTTCTATTGAATTAACAAAAGATTTCTCAATCTAGATTGCTGGGTTCTCATTCTGCAGATAGAGTTCTCGTTTATTCC
>NZ_BJYL01000009.1 GCF_007991495.1 Sporosarcina luteola
GAAAGGGTTCTCGTTCCTGCCTATGGAGTTCTCATTTATTCCAAAAGAGTTCTCGTTCCCGCCTATGGAGTTCTCATTTATTCCAAAAGAGTTCTCATTCTCACTCCGAATTTTCAGATTCATAGTCAATCACATAAAAAACCACACACCGTCAAGGTGCATGGTCGATTTCATCAATTATCTCAATCACGATTCTTCGGAACGAGCCAAGTTCCGGCGCCATCCTCTTCTTTCCTGACATTTCGCAGGTCAATGATGATCTGATCCTTCGATTCGTCAGTGTCTCCTAAATAAACTCCTTGCATCAAATTCTGTTTTTCAGTCTCCTCATCAAAACCTACCGTTTCCGCCATCGCATCTTGACGGTCCATTTGGCTTTCCATGAAGTTGCGCGGATCGGGGGTGACGTCCGGGCGTCTTTCATCTGCATTGTCTAACTCCCTCTTCCGACGGGCTGCTCGGTGCAAATGACTGCGTTCTTCGGACGGTGTTCCGCGGATTTGCGAAGGTGGGGGAGGGTTGGCCGAGTTCGGTTCATATTCGGAACGGTCGAATAGAGCTTCCGTACCCACTCTGCCAAATAAGAGGTCTTCACATGGGACCGTCCTGCCACCTTCATAGCTATCCGTCATCACGCTGTCCCGGTATTCATTCTTCGGCAAGCCGTCCTTTCCGATGCCGATGGGCGAATCATCTTGCTGATTCAACCGCTCCGCTTCAGATAGAGCATGATTGAATGGGTTCGATTCTTCACTATTCCGCTGCGCATTGATCTCATATGCGGATTTCTCGGGTTCGCCTTCAACATATAACAGCCACTTGCCTTGTTTGATCTCCGCTTCATATCGCCTTAAGTCCGCCTCGTCAAAACCGACTTCGACAAGCATACTGCGCACATGGTTTTCTCCGGAAATATAGCCGATGAAACGATCCAGCCAATTCGAAGGGGCCGATTGAATATCATCAGACGTATGACGTCGCAGCATCTCGACATCCTCTTCTTTTCTTGCAATGACATACATATCCTCCGGGTCAATCCCTTTTTCATCCAACTCCTCAATGGCGGCTAGCAACGCCTCTTCTGTATCGTACAACCCAACAAAGGTTTTTGGGGTCATATCCTCTCACTCCTTTTATCGATTACATACAATGACAATCTACCAATCTAATACCCGAATTTTCGAAATGGGAAACGATTGCAATAAATTCCACTTCCCGATTTTTAATGAATCCGAACCCGCTTTTGTTGTATGATAGAACGTATGGTTCATTTCGGAAAAGAATTAGAAAGGAGGTTGTCCTGATGAAAAATAGCGAAGTGATGAGCTGTCGCCTCGATATGACGCATCGAGCACGCAAGGAAATCGGGAACTGGGCGATTGACGAAAATGAACTTTTCTCCATGCAGGACCATTTTGACGTCTACATCGAAAAACTCCCCGCCAAACAGGACAACATGACATTCTCCTTCTACTTCGACCCACAAGCGAATGTCCGTCTCGCAACCCACCTGAAAGAACGGGTGGCGGTGATGGAATGCGTCTACAAAAACGAAGGGTTCCTGGCGACAAGCTTCCGGGTAAAAGGTCGGAAAGAGCCTGTTCGGACGAATCGCCGACTTGGCGTTCGCCTGGCATTCGCTGTCAACCGGCGTACGGGCAGTCCGATGCCGATCCAGCTATATACGAGCCTACGGGAGCTCCCTGTCGCAATCGAACGGTCGGCATACGTCGAAAAACGGATCGCGAGCTGGGAAGGATACTTGCGAATCGAGGAGAAAAATGCGGATGTCGCTGACATTACTGCCCATTTTTCGCAAGCGCATGTCAATGATTCATTCAGTCAGCTCACAATTACTTGCAGCGGCTTGGAGGCGAAAGATTGGAATGCCATTACCGGCTTCAGCGCCAAGCTGAAAGGTTCAGGCGATGATCTTGGAAATGTCGTCAATGTGAACCGCGGCAAGCGTACAGTGAAAATCGAATTGAGCCGGAAGTATCAAGCCGTTGCGCGGCGGGGTTCTTTATTGCCAAAAGACGCCCGTGAAATCGTCTTCAGCAATTTCGCTGAGTTAAGTCAAATCCGGCGATTGCGAAAAGGATTTAAGGACTTGCAGGACGGATTCGCGGCGAATGCCAATTTGGAGAAAATTTTATTCGAAGAACGGCCGGTCGTGCAAATTACGAACAAGCGGCTTGAGCTCGAATTCCACCATCCGCTTAACGAATTTCAACGGGAGGCGGTTACCGGCGCGATGTCCGCGAATGATCTGTATGTCATCCAAGGACCGCCGGGAACAGGGAAAACGACGGTTATCTCTGAACTTTGCCATCAGCTTATGAAAGCAGGGCAGCGGACACTAGTCGCTTCGCAATCGAATTTAGCGGTAGACAATGCGCTCGGACGGTTATTATCTGATCCGGGCATTCGGATTTTACGCTATGGACGGACGGAAAGCATCGAGGAGGAAGGCAAGCGGTTCATCGAAGAGAATGTCGCCCTTCACTGGCGTGATGAAACATTGGCGGCAGTGAATGAACAGCGGGAGAACCGCGCGGACCGGGAGCGTCAAATTAGTCTCGAGTTGGAGCAAATCCAAAGGGAAATGGATCGCTTAGAAGCAGAAATGGAAGCTGTTGAACAGCAAATCGTTGAGAAGAACGCGGCAGCAGTGGAAATACGGGAATTGACAGAGAAACTTGAGGTTTTGCAACAGCAGCAACAGGAAATTTCCGGGAAGCAGATTTCTTTAGAAGAACAACAAGCGACGTTAACAGAAATGGCGGAACAGCTTTCTTTCGCGATAAAAAAATCTGAGGAGCAGCTCGAAGCTCATTCATTTACTCCTGAATTACATGAAAAGCTGGCGGATGTTGAACAACGATTAGCAACTCACCAGAAAATGCTCCGGTATTTCCAGACGGTGGAAGCGATCGACTATGCAGAAATCGCCGTTCGGAGACTGGAAGAGGAGACTGGAGTTAAGCGAGCGAAACGAGGACCGCTGACACGATTCGTAGAAGAACTGACTCCTGTCCGGAAGCTGCAAGACGTAGAAGGGCTATTCGCCACGCATCAACTAAAGCCCTCACT
This sequence comes from Sporosarcina luteola, assembly GCF_007991495.1. GTDB lineage: Bacteria > Bacillota > Bacilli > Bacillales_A > Planococcaceae > Sporosarcina > Sporosarcina luteola. The sequence goes on from NZ_BJYL01000009.1 coordinate 3,094, forward strand.
TTCGACGAGCCTTGAAATGAATGCACTTCGCCGTTTGCGTGTTGAAATCGTGAACGGAACGTATCCGTATGCTCTCCTCGAATGGAATGAAGTGGCGGAGCGGCTGTCGAACGGGATCGGATATGCGGAGAAACTGCTGAAAAAGTATTTATATCCTGTTGAAAAAGTGCGCAGTAAACAGAATGACAAATACAATACGCCCGAAGAGATGCATGAAATGCTTGATAAAATTAGTCGATTCTTCGTTCTGCCGGCAACGAAAGAACTATTGGCGATGCCGGCAAATCCTAAGAAATCAGCGCTATTGCATCGTCTTGCTGAAAATCTCGCCTATTTATATGGGAAAGCGGAGGAAGTTCAAAAGCATGCATCGCATATAAAGACGTCTTCGGATCGTGAGGCGTCTGGCCGTTTTACTGCATTAAAAGATGAAATTATGGATGAAATGAGAGCAGAACTTCGTGAGCTCGAGAATGAAGAACAGCGAAGTGAGCAGGCGATTAATGAACATGTCGAACAGCTACGGAAGTTGAAAGAGGAGAGTTCAGCACTTGCGCAATTCGTCGATGAGCAAGTCAATTTGCCGGATGTCGAAAACGCGATTGAGGAACTTGAAAAAGAGCTTGCCGAGTTTGAAAAGCGGAAAGGTTTATTCCAACAGGCTGAAAACATTCTGGAGGAAAATACCCGGAAAGCTGACGACACAGCGAAACAGTTACTTGCTGTACAGGAAGAATTGGCATCGTTGCTGAACGAAAAGTCTGAGTTGGCGAGTGACATACAGACCGTCGAAAATCGTGTGCATGGCCTGCAGAAAATCGTCCAATTAGAACCGGAAAATCGCAGGAAAGAAATCGTTGCAGAAACGGGTGAGAAGGAAAAGAAAGCTGCAAGTTTACAAAAAGAGCTTGCACAGTTGCCGATCGCTCGGGCATTACAGGATGAATGGAGCGAGTTGCTGGCTAATGCTAGTGACTTTGACTTGGATGAAATCCGGAAATTATATGTGAAGCATGCGAATGTGATTGGGACGACTTGCGTTGCCTCTGCGCGGAAGGACTTCATGGAGGATTACCCAACTTTCGACGTTGTCATCATCGATGAAGTGTCGAAAGCAACGCCGCCTGAGTTGTTGCTTCCGATGTTGAAAGGGAAGAAAATTGTCCTCGTCGGGGATCATCATCAGTTGCCTCCGCTAGTCGGACGGGAGACGATGGAGGAATTCATCGAGGAAATCAAGGATGCCGACGAGAAGAAGGAACTGCGTGGAATGCTGAAAGAATCGTTGTTCGAACGGCTTTTCAGAAGCTTGCCGAAGCAGAACAAGACGATGCTCGGTATTCAGTATCGGATGCATGAGAAAATTATGGAGACGATCGCGCCGTTTTACGTGGATGGCAAGTATCGCCTGCAATGCGGATTGGATGATTCGGACGCGGCGCGAGACCATGGGCTGACGTCACGATATTTGAGACGCGATGACCATCTGCTTTGGTTTGACATGCCAAATGAGCCTGCCTATTTCGAGGCGCAAGTAAAAGGCGGCACGAGCTTATACAATGATGCTGAATTGCAGAAGGTTAAGGAGCTGCTTTTTGATATCGAGGAAGCGACGGGTCTTGCGAAGCGCGAAGGAAGAATGCCGGCGGATGCGAAAAAGAGTGTTGGCGTCATCAGTTTTTACGGCGAACAGGTGAAGCGGATTGACCGGCTCATTGAACAGGAGATTATGCCGAAACATTTGCATTGTCGGACAGGTTCTGTCGATAAATTCCAAGGGATGGAAATGGATATTATCATTTTAAGTTTCGTTCGGAATCATCAGCAACCGAGCGGGACGATTGGATTTGCGGAAGACTATCGCCGCTTGAACGTCGCATTGTCGCGCGCAAAGGAATTGTTGATTGTCGTCGGAAGCGCGGATATGTTCACAAACCGACCGAAAAAAGCGGAGACGAAAGCGATGTACGGCAGGTTGGTGGATCAAGTGAAACAACTGGGCGGATTTAAGGAATTGGTTTTGGAGAACTCGGAAAGGAATGGATAAATGGACGGTTTAGAAAAAAAACTGCACCATGAATTGCTGCGAGATCCGAATGTGAAATTGCTAGACTCGTCCAAATGGTCATTGCCTATCCAAACGTTTGATGTTGAGTTTGAAACGGTGAAGCGCAATCAGATGGATATTTTGATGAAAATGCTGCTTATCGCTTTTAAGACTTCGGGATTCGGATCTGCGGAAGAAGTGAGCAGCATGCTAGTTGTCGAACCGTTATTCATAGAAGACATGATCAATCGGATGAGCAGGGCAGGTATGATTGTGAAGAGTGACGGTGTTTACTCATTGACTGCGTCTGGCCATCAACAATTAGACACCGGTATTTACGTACAGCCACCTGAACAGGAAGAGGCGACTGTCTATTATAGCCCAACGCATGAGACCTTTTTAACAGGTGAAACGGCTGAGGGCGAAGGGGAGAGCTACCGGTATGCGAAGGATGTTCGCAAGACGGTTACATTTAGTGATGGCGAATGGCGGCAAGCGCTTGAACCGCTAGGAGTTGCAAATGCGGAAGGCAGTGTGCAGAAGGTCATCGAGAAAATTACAGCTGTCAATGAACTGGAAAAGGCTTCAGTCACCTGCTATGAGTACCGTCTTCATCAGCCTGCTGACGACCGGTTGTATGCGCGTGTATGGAATACGATGACGGGCGAGTGGGATGAAACGCTGGAAGCGCAAATTATAGAACGTGAAATTGCGGAGTGGCGAAAGAATTATTTGAAGAAATAAGCAAACACCCATGGAAATGATTCGTTCCATGGGTGTTTTCCGTTCCAGCTCTGGGCGCCCTGCGCTTTTGTTTAGTTATCTAGCCCAACTTCCGATTCATCCAAGGGAATTGGCTCGTAGCCGTCGTACCGTTTTTCTTCCGCTTGCAGATCAGCATTGCGGGTGTTTTCATACTTTCCGTTCACGTAAAGCAACAAGGCGCCTTCCTGAACGGCATGGAAATATGTTTTAGCTTCTACGTCTGTAAATCCTGAATCATGCAGCATGTGGCGTACATTTTCTTCACCTACTAAAAATTGCATGGGCCGATCGAATAGGAAAAAGGGAGAGTTGTCCCTGTCTTTTTCGGCTTTATCTCTCAACTCTGCAATTGCTTTATCATCCTTCATAACGATTATCATATCTTGTTCATCCACTCCATCGTTCTTCAGCTCTAGAATTTTAGAAACCAATCGCTCTTGAGTTGGGAAACTGCCGATAAACGTTTTTTTCATCGTACTACCTCCTCAAACGTCCTTGCAATGGAAAATACCCTTGTTGAGGAGAATGAAACCATATTTTAAAGGCGGCCATTTTTATTCGGCTTCAAAAAAAGCTCGCAAGCCTTTGTAAACACCGGTTTCAAATCAAGCCGATTAGCCAAGGCGCTGCATAGAGAATCATGAACATGACGCCGTAGTTGACGCCGTGGCGATGAAGGAAACCAGCAACTAATGCGACAAGCATAACACCAAAAATATTCGCCCATCCGGCATCCATGAACGCAAGCATGACGACGAGTCCGGCAAATAATCCGATTAGCGCTTCATGCGGTACCCATTTGAAAACGAATGCACAAATCTCATTTGAAAATTTGATTGTTACGTAGAATGTAAGAATGAGTGCGACAGTAGCGCCGATTAACGTAGCAACGACAATTTCCCCCATCGACATGATATGGTGGATGTTATGTTCCGGTGTGAAAACCGGCGGTGCATTGAACAAAGCGCTCGCGGGGCCGATTGCCATGGGCGACAGTGGTAATCCGATCGCGATTAACGGAATCAAGGTCCCTGAAATATAGGAGGCGTTTGTCAGTCCGTCCATCGTCGAGATGGCGCGTGATGCCCGTTGGACTGGGTCTTTAATATGTCTTGTCAGGAATTCACCGAGGAAAATCGTCATACCGACAGGCGTCAGGAAGAATGTCAATGTTCCAAGCGAGCTGCCGAGTGCGGATGTGGCGACTTCCTTCTTCGTCAGGATCGTGAATGGGTTCGGAAATCCTTTTATGCTTTTTTGGTTTTTGAATGAAATTTCTTTTTCCCCGATGATTTTTTCGCGTTCTCGGTAGTCTTTATTCATTAACTCAAAGAGCTTGTAGACGATTGGTCCAATCGTAATTCCGAGGAAGAAGGAGACGAAAACGGTTGTCCCTTCAGGCACGATACCGATGTCCCAATAGAGGTGCCGAAGTCCTTGGATGAGCAACGCGAATGGCACGATCATAAGTAGCGATAGTAATTTATTTGCAGATAAGAATGCTAAGAAAACCGCACCAAGGAAGAAGATAAGCCCGGCGTGTTTGCTGATTGATGATGCATAGGGCATGATCAGACTTGCGACGAGCAAACTTAACGGGATTGAGACGATTGTCCCGATGACCGAGCCAGATGCCATTTTGCGTATACTGACGTCAGGCATCCCGTGTTCTTTCAGCACCATCGCGTGTTCCACCATTGGGGCGGCCATGACTCCACCCGGGATTCCGGCGATTGCGACGGGAATCGAATCGGTCAGCTTTTTCGCGACAATGGCGGAAATGAAGAATGCTAAGACGACATACGGGGACACGTTCAGTAAGATGAGTGCCAATGTAATCGGTGCAAGAACGGCCGTCTCGTCTGTGCCAGGAGCGATTCCGATGATTGTGTAAAGGACGGAACCGCCGATGCTGGCAAGAACCATCAGTAAGATGATCGTTAAGTCCATTACTCAATCTCCTCTGTATCTGTAATGATTTTGCGTTTTGGCTTAATGATGATGCTTGAAATGATAAAGGCGAGCAATCCGCCGGACAGTCCTAATACTAATGGCCAAGGCTGTTCGCCTGGTGCAAGTAAATAGCCGCCGAGTGTAAGGGCGATGGAAAGCACGATTGAAATGAGCAAATCCCTCAAATTTACGTTATCCCCCCAAATATCATAAAACGTATTATTTCTCTTCTCCATAACCATCCTCCTTCCTCAAAAGTATAGATGTTTTCCCTGGTGCCTGCCACCGAAACAATTCGGAATTGAATGGGTGGCAGGCACCTTGAAGGTTTCATAGTATACGGAAAGGAAGTTTGCGTGGAGGAGTTTGGAAATTGGGGAAATCGAAGGTTCATTTAAATGGATGGATGGATGATTTTCTGACGAATCAAAACCGGTTCGTTTGGAATCCGTATATGGCTTTCATGAAAGAACAGCGGGAGACGAATGAGCATCTTGTCATAACGGTCAATCGGTTGGAACAGCTTTGTGGGAGGCTTCTGGAGATTGTGAGCCGCCAGCAAAGTGTCCAAAAGAACCGTTATTTACATTTAAGGGATAGGATTTGGGAAGTGCAGGAAAAGATACGATCCACTTCGGTACGGCAAGATTCCATACGAGAGGAGCTCGGAAAGCAAGGGGAGGCTGTGTTTCGTCTTCGAAAGAGCTTTCGGAATCATCGGATGTCCATGCACGAATTCACGGTGAATCAGTATGATGACTTGCATGAAATTCTGAGTCTTCTCGATCGAATCAGTGCGGATCATATAAAATTCGGGGAGATGCAGGAAAGAGTGATTGGGAAGTTGGACGCGCAAAACATAAGTCGGAAGCATGACGTAGAAACGGTGGAGACGTCGATTGAAAGGATTTTAGAAGCAAAAAAAAGCATCGGCAAGCTTCTTTCCACATTGCCTTCAACCTACCCAATCCAACAAATCATCGTAGAGGGCGCAATGATTCCTGTTATTAATCTATTGAATGTAGATGAAAAGAAAGGGATTGCCTATTTCACCTCTGCTTCAGGTGTAGTGACGGTCGCAATTGATAAATTGGACGCCATTCATTGGTGAAAGGTCATGCCATTCTTGAGAAAAGCGGGCTTGTGTAATGGCTTGCTTTTTTCTTTTGCATTAATGAATGGACAACCGAGTGTCCGTCCTAACTGCTCCGGAATCGCTGTAATACAGTATAAGGACCCCTCAAATTTAGAAGGGGTTTCTTTAAGGGAAGGGGGTGAACAAGCTATGAGTAACACAACTAGACCAGGAAGAAATGACGCTCCCATTTGCGAGTTGCTAATGAATTTGCCACCATTAACAGCACTCACTGAAGTTGTTGTCGATGGAATTCCATTTGCAGTAACTTCATTTATCAATATCAATTCGGACACCAATCTCGCATACTTCCTATCTACGGTAGGGACAACACTTATCGTAGACTGCGATAGCCTCTCGCAAGTGAGTTTCTAAGCCTGCCCATCCTTTGGACGAACCATGGACAGGCTACTCAGTTGCTTTCTAGCCACAGCTTCATCGGAAGGGAGGTGAATCGACATGGCAAATAACGCAATTTGTGATCTGTTGGAATCTTATCCGATCAGCTTCGCTTTAGCGAGTATTGTAGTGGATGGGTATCAGCAGCCAGTCACATCGTTTACAACTATCGACCACGACAGATCCCTAGCTTATTTTAACTTTGGTGGCACTACTGTTGTCGCAGATTGTAACAAGATTTCTCTCATCGAGATTTAACATCTGCCGGCAATGAAAATCGGGCAGAGGCAGCATCCTTACCATTCAACTCCTTCACTACCCAGCCGAAAAACTCACCCCAATTCGGTTAACTAAATAGAAGCATCCATCTCAACTCAAAAAGTGTCTCACCCCAAAATAGACACTAAAAATGCCCGCAAAGCGCATGCTTTGCGGGTACTCTCTGTTTCGTTTAGTTACAGGCGCTTTTGTTTTCTTTAATCAAAAAGATTCCTCATCCTTTTTATTTCGGAAAGTCGGTTCGTCAATGAATTCATCTTGGACATCGACTTCACCGGATTTTTCAAAGCGGGCTTCTTCATGTCGTACGGTTTCATTCACAGTTTCAGTGTCTGCCACTTTACGTTTTCCGACGACAATTTCTTCAGATACATATGGTTTCTTCGTCACTTCAAGACGTTCTTCGGTAATCGGAACGCGGATTGTTTCATCATCCTGCTGCATTTTGAATTCAGTTGTATCCGTTTCATATTCATTCACAGGTCGACGCTCCACATACACTTCTTCACGCATGACAGGGACATCAAGGGATTGTTCTTCCTCAACGACATCCTTGTGAAGCGTGACTTCACCACGTTCGACTTCTTCCTTGTCTACGCTGAGCCGCTCTTCACGTAGACGCATCTTTTCTTCAGTCAAGTTTTCGTCAAATCGATCGGTCTCATTGAAGCGGGCCGAGTTTTCATTTCGAAGCGCCTCGCCGCCTACTCTTCCGAAGCTTTCTTCATTCCCCTCATACATATGAGAATCCTGAAATGCGCCTGTTGAAGATGCCTTTTCATAATTCGGTTGAGATAATTCGTTCGCCTCAAAATCAGTGACTTGGTTCCCACCTAGGTTAGGATCCGTCCAAGCGCCACCGGCTTCAAGTGTGCTGAAGCTGCCATCCGTTTTCGTATGAAGCCTGTTCACTTCGCCTTCATCGACATACAGAAGCTTTCCACCGTTTTGTATTTGCGTATAATAGTTATCCATATCATTGTCCGCAACCCCGACATCGTGAAGCATGCTGCGCACGTGATTCTCGCCGGTTAGGAAATTCATAAAGCGGTCGAACCAAGATTCCGGCTTTGTTTGCACATCGCCATACTTCATGCCTTGGAACATAACTACATCTGATTCATCTTGCGCAATGACGTAAATATTTTCACCATCGATGCCTTGTGCTTTCAGATCATCTATCTTCGTCATCAATTCCGAGTCGTTATGATACATACCGATAAATTTTTTATCATTCATGTAAGATCTCTCCTTCTCTTTGATTGATGGTACTGTTTTATAGATACCCAATCTTGGAGGATAAAAACTTCTAGAAATGAAAGATTCGCTTTGCAATAAATTAGGAATATACTAAAATTGATAGAATAGGAGGGAGAACATACATGCAAAAGAAAATCGTACTTATAGTAATGATATTTTGCTTATTCATTCCGTTTAGTAATAAATCTGCAGTTTTGGCATCCGTCAAACCGCCAGCGAAAGCTGAAAAAGTTCACTATGCAATCAGTGTTCCCGTAACAAACGTATGGCGTGCGCCGAATAAGACACGCAAAATCGACGCGGTTTCTATCAGTGCGAACCCCGATATGGCGAAATGGACGAAAAGCTTAACGGTTGCCGAGAAGAATGGCCTAATCGGCAGGACTGATACCCAAGCATTGTACGGGGACCGAGTGGAAGTGTTGAAGACGAGCGGGAACTGGCTCTATATTGCTATCGCTGACCAGTTGAATAAAGGACAGGAAAAAGGATACGAGGGATGGGTGCCGAAATCGCATGTGAAAGCATATACGCCCGGCGCTGAAAGTACCGAAATTGCGGTCGTTACTGCGAAAATCGCTTCCTTATACAACGAACCGAAACTCCATGACAAATATAAGTTCATCGACATTAGCTATACTTCAATCCTCGAAGTTTTGAAAGAAGAGAAGGATTGGCTGCAAGTGCAGACGAAAACGGATGGCTTGAAATATGTCCGAAAGAAGGATGTTTCTGTCTATGCCGATTTCGAATCAATTCCAAAGCCGACACAAAAAGAACTTGTCGACAGCACTAAACAGTTTGTCGGCCTTCCTTATCTGTGGGCAGGTGCATCGGCGTATGGATTTGATTGCTCAGGATTAATGTATGCTGTCTATAAAAATCATGGCATCCTCATTCCACGTGACTCTTCTGTCCAAGCGACATATGGGACAGCGGTGAAACGGAAGGATTTACAGCCCGGGGACTTGATGTTTTTCGCGCATAATAAAGGAAAGGGAAACGTGTATCACGTGTCGATGTATATCGGTGACGGGAAAATGGTACATGCCCCCAATTCATCAAAGAAAATTGAAATCGTCAACATTGATAGAGGCACTTATAAAACCAACTACGCAGGTGCCAGGAGATATTTGAAATGAAATGAGAGTTCTACAATCCTTCCTAGAAGATTATAGTATAACAACGCCATGGGAGGGATGCTGTGTTCATTGATGGGGTGTTTGCAGGTGGCGGTTTGAAGGGGTTTGCATTGGTCGGTGCGTACCAAGTGTTGGAAGAGAAGGGATATCGGTTCAAACGGGTGGCAGGCACGAGTGCTGGAGCGATTCTTGCTTGTTTCATTGCCGCAGGGTATACGGGCAAGGAAATTGAGCAGATGATGGTGGAGGAGGATCTGCAGTCGCTGCTCGATACGAGGAAGACGATTGTTCCGATTCCTTTCCTGAAATGGCTGACATTGTATTGGCGCATGGGTCTTTATCAAGGGAAAGCTTTAGAGGACTGGTTTTTCGAAAAATTGTCTGTGAAGGGGCTTTATACGTTTTCAGATTTGCCGCCAGGGTCGCTTAAATTGGTGGCGTCCGATCTCACGCATGGGAAGATGATCGTTCTGCCAGATGATCTTGTCCATTATGGCATCGAGCCGGGAATGTTTCCGATTGCCCGCGCGCTTCGGATGAGCTGCAATATCCCATTCTTTTTTGAACCCGTCCGATTCAAAGCGCCGACTGGGGAAACGATCGTCGTAGATGGCGGAGTTTTAAGCAATTTCCCGATGTGGATTTTTGACGACGAAAACGGAAGACGGGAAAGGCCACTCATTGGTATGAAGTTAAGCCACCGGAAGGATGATATGGGCGGCAGGGAAATAACGAATGCGCTCAACTTATTCGAAGCATTATTTTCCACAATGAAAAACGCCCATGACGAACGGTATATCTCCCGGAAACACGAAAAGGACATCATATTCATTCCCGTCGAGCAATATAGCGCGACCCAGTTCAATATGGAAGATGAACAGAAAGATGAGCTCATTGAAATCGGTCGGTTGCGCGCGAGGCAGTTTCTACGGACTTGGCCGTATTCGAATGAAAGAACAAATCAGAACTACAGAATCATTGTATGAAAAAACGCCAGTACATTTTCACACGTACTGGCGTTTTTTATGTTTTATATCCTTTTAAAGCTATGGAATTTCGACTTCCAGTAGCTATTATTTAAGCTGACGACTTGAGATTGTTTTCCGCCCGCGTGGACGAATTTATTATTTCCGATATAAATGCCGACATGTGAGATCCCTTTGCGATATGTGTTTTTGAAAAATACGAGATCTCCTGGTTGTGGTTCAGAAACTTTTTTTGATTGCGCATACTGCCCTAGTGTATCACGAGCGACAGTTTTTCCGGATTTCTTGTAGACGTACTGTACAAATCCACTGCAGTCAAACCCATTTATCGTTGTCCCGCCAAAACGATAAGGAATTCCAGTCAACCCTTTTGCTTTTTTCGCGACACTATTGGCTAAGGCTACATTAGTAGAACTCTTCCCGACCGTCTTCTCAGTCAATAAAGTGCTGAGCGCCCAGCCTGTCTTGCCATTGACCTTAACTTTGTACCATATTTCTTTGCCGACTTTTTTCTCGTCGATCACTGAAACTTTTGTTCCTTTTTTCGCTAATAGAACTATTTTATGATTCGTTCCAGCTCCGGAACGGATATTTACATTATAGGCTGTTGAATATGTACCATTGTTTACTGATGCAGACTGTGATGTGTTAGCGCTCGCCTCGGCATTTCCTGTTGCGATTCCAAAGGCCAATGACCCGGCTACGAGTAATGATAAAGCGACTTTCTTCATTCATTTCCCCTATCTACCATTGATCTGATGGTTGTTTTATTTTTATATTAGGTATTGATCACTTTTCCTATTCTAAAGATTAAACATTACAAGAGAGGGTCAATTAAATTACAGAAAGATTACAGACACGTAATATTAGGTTTAAACGCGGTAAATAAAGGGAATTAAGGTAACTGTTTCATTTGAATAGTGAGTGATTTCTGAAGAATAATATATTTTCTCGATGTGTATCCTTTCTGTTTTCGTTACATACTATATAAAAGAAGAACGAAATGGAGGGATCAGTATGGTGCAACTCATCTATCTGATGGCAGCTGCTGAAAATCATAAAAGGATGACAGAAACAAAGCGTGTCACGAGCGGAACATTACGAACAAAAGCGTTACAGAAAGAAGATAAACGGCTGAAAGGGCAATAAGTCCATCCAGCCGTTTTTTTTGTCTGCCAGCCTAAGAATTGGAAAAGGGCTGCTCCCATGATGAGGAGCAACCCTTTGATTTGTATAGTAACTTTTATTGTTGAAGTTTATGTCCATCTAAAGATCCGTGATCCGGATTCTATTGAAAATGATCAATGCCGCGGTCATTTTCCACTGGGTGTCTTCTATCCTTAAGCAACGCAAGCCCTACCTACTCTCGCGTCCTTGCGACCCTTTAGCCGCGCCAGTGTGAATAAGTGTCCTCAAAAACAGTACGTAGAATGCCATGTCAAATTAAAAGTTACTATGGCGTTAACTAATTAAATATAACATAGATGGATGAGAAGGGCAAGTGTATTATGTTTGTTTCGTTGGCAAAAGGAGATTTTATTGCAAAATCTATACTGTTTTTATTTTTCACTTTGTAAAATCCTCCAAGTAAGCCAGTTAGCGCAACGTATTTGTCATTAATTCCCCATCTTTCTTCCTGTTCAATCGTCTGTGTATATTATATAATAATAGTATCTTTCATAAGGAGTTGGGGATGGCTTGAAGCCGAGTTCAAAGTTTGTAACTAAGATTGTCGTCCTGGTCGCATTAGTCGTAGGAATTGCAGCTGTAAGTGTCGGATGGTATGTCTCGGGTGCAAATAAAGGAATGGATATGTCGTTTTCAGAGTTTGAGAAGGCGATACAGGCTCAAGATGGCGAGCGGCTGTCTCTGAAAGAAAAGGCTGACGGCACGTTGTACTTGCAGACGAAAGATGCGCTCTATGTGACGCAAGTCCGTCCGCAAAGCCAGTTGGCAGAACAATTAGTAGAAAAATATAACCTTTCATATACATTTGCCGATAATGGCCAATTTAGTGGTTTGATTATCGGTGGCTTGATTATTGCGGCGTTCTTCACGCTGTTGATTCTTCATAAAAAAGGGAAGTTAGGGGCAGGCATATCTTCAATGAAGAATGGCGCCTCGAAAGCGACTCCGCTTCCAACGATTACGTTGGATGATATCGGCGGGCTGCCTGAAGAAATGAAGGATGAGATCCACCAGACGTTATCGATTATTAAAGATCCTGTCCGTGCCACTCAATTAGGGATCCAGGCGCCAAAAGGGCTTTTGTTATACGGACCTCCTGGGACTGGGAAAACGTTGCTTGCCCAAGCAATTGCTCATGAAATCGGAGCAACGTTTTACTCTTCAAGCGGTTCAGCATTTACGGAGTTGTTTGTAGGAGTCGGGGCTTCTCGTGTTCGGACATTATTCCAAAACGCGCGGAAGCAACGCCCGGCTGTCATTTTCATAGACGAGGTCGATGCACTTGCCGGCAAACGGAAAGAGCATGGCGGAGAAGAGTCTGAGAAAACATTGACGGAGCTGCTTGTCCAGTTGGATGGCGGCAATGATAATGAAGGGATTCTTTTCATCGCAGCGACAAACCGTAAAGATATGTTGGATGAGGCGTTTCTTCGTCCAGGACGTATCGATTATACATTCAATGTGCCGCTGCCGGATACGAGCGGTCGTCGGGAAATTATCGACATCCATACGAAAGGCCGCCTGCTTGCAGATGAGGTGTATGCATCGCTCGATGTGTTAGCGGAAAGTACATCCGGGTTCTCGGGTGCGGAGCTGAGTTCATTGTTTGAAACTGCAAGCAAACGCGCTGTCCGTGATGGCCGTCAGCAGATTGATAAAGGTGATCTTGACTTTGCGATTGATCGGACGATCCTTGGCAGTACGTCACGTGCTTTGAATGATATAGAAACGAAAAGAAGAGTCGCAATCCATGAATCTGGCCACGCACTCATAGCGGCATTAACGAAACCGGGTTCTGTCCGGAAAGCGACAATCATTCCACGTGGACAAGCGCTTGGCTATGTAGCGCCGATTCAAAAGGAACTTCATTTGCAGACTGCAAGCGAATTGATGGACCAAGTGAGCATGATTCTTGCGGGGGGAGTGGCCGAACGGCTTTACCTCGGAGAGCATAGCATCGGCGTCAGCGGTGATGTGCAGCAAGCGAAGGATATTATCGAGCGTATGGTCGATACGGGCTTATACCAAGATAGCTTTACGTTGACGTTCAATAAAGGCGAGAAAGAAATGAAAATGCAGGACATCTTCGGCGAGGCATTGCGAAAAACCGAACGGCTTATTCAGGAAAATTCCGCGCAGTTCGAAGAGTTGGTTGAAGTTTTATTCCACAAAGAAACGTTGGACGGCGCTGAAGTTCAGGAAATCGTCGACCGCAAAGCTGTTGTAGTCGAAGAATTAGTTGTTGTAGGATAATTTAAACTAAAGCTCTCTAGTCTACTTAAGACTAGGGAGTTTTTTTGTGCTACTATCCTCACCTAACTAATCAGAAAAAACATGTCAAAAGCAATATGTGAAAGTCGCGAAATATTACAAAAGGTCGCATGGTCAATTGAACCAATGCAATGTTAGGATGGAGATGCAATCTGTAATTCTATGAATCTAGTGGGAAAGGGAGCGGTTTTCATACTATCTGTGAAGCGCAGTACCATGTTTTCAATGATGAGAGGAGAATGGTTCGATGCGAAGTAAGAGATGGAGAAAGCGTTTGAATAGTTTTTTGGCAGTTGGGTTGGTCGCGAGTTTACTTGTGCCATCAGTTCCTGCAGTTGTGAAGGCGGAGACGACGGCAACGGATTTGTTCATTTCAGAATATGTGGAGGGCAGTAGTTTTAATAAGGCGATTGAGCTATATAACGGAACGGGGCAAGCTGTCGACTTAAGTAAGTATTCAGTGGAGCTATACGCAAATGGTGCGGCTGCGGCATCAGCAAAGTTAGCGTTATCGGGAATGTTAGGACATGATGAGACATTTGTTTTGTACCATCGCGACGCAGCTTCGGGAATTAAAGATCGTGGCGACCTCGAAAATATGAGTGTCATTAATTTCAATGGGGATGATGCGCTCGTTCTTAAAAATGGTGACACCGTGATTGATTCATTCGGACAAGTCGGTGAGCGCAGCAATTGGGGGACGGATGTGACACTCATACGAAAGCCTTCAATAAAAAGTGGGGATTCAATACCGGATGACACGTTTAATCGTGAGGATGAATGGATTGTGCACCCGAAGGATACATTCGATTTTTTAGGTGCACATGAAATGGAAGGCACGTCACCGGAAGAACCTGAAATCCCGGAAGAGCCTGGTGATGTTAGTCCAATCGCGGACGCGCGTTCCATGACGCTAGGGGAAACCGTAACCGTCAAAGGGATTGTCGCTGCCAATTTGAAAAATACGATTTCAGTCCAGGATGAAACGGGTGGAATCGCAGTCCGGCCGACGAGCTTGCCTGCGTCAATCGGCGATGAAGTAACGCTAACTGGTACGCTAGCGGATTATCGCGGCTTACTGCAGTTGGATGGGGCTACCTTAGTTGAAATTAATAAGAACGTTGGGGCTCCGCAGCCAATTACCGTTACTGGAGCAGAGGTCGGAGAAGCAACAGAATCAGAGCTCGTCACTGTGCATAATGTCATCTTGTCAGATGTACAAGCGGGCAGCGGCTGGGCAAATTACTTGGCGACTGATGGCAATGAATTCATCGTTCGTGATGAAACAGGTTCACTCGGGTTAACGGTAGGAACCGCGTATGATTCGATTACCGGAATTGTGCAGCAGTTCGACAATGATTATCAAATCATCCCGCGTTCGACGATGGATATTATCGTTGATAGTTCAATCATTCAGCCGGTCGTTGCAAGTCCAGGCAGCGGCACGTTCGTTGGCAGTGTGGATGTTTCATTAACGACGGGCACACCGAACGCCGAAATTTTGTACACATTAAACGGCATGGATCCTATTAAAAACGGAGCAACATATGCAGCGCCGATCGATATCAAGGAAGACACGACCATCAAAGCTGTCGTAAAAACAGAGGATGGCGGTTACAGCGATGTGTCTACGTTTACGTATACGATCACGGAAAGCTTACAAATCCATGACATCCAAGGAGAAGGCCATATATCTCCGTTCGACGGTCAAGTCGTGGAAGGCGTTGAAGGAATCGTCACATATAAATATGAACTGAACGGCTCGACGTATTATCATATCCAAGCACCGGACGAAAAACGCGATGGCAATTTGAATACGTCAGAAGCAATCGTCCTATACAGCGGAAGGGATGCATGGAATCTATCGATTGGTGATTATGTTTCCGTTACCGGCCAAGTGAGTGAATATGCGATTGATGGCTATGCAGAGCGTCAGGAAACGGATTTGAAAACGACACAGATCAATGTGCGGGACGATCGTGGCGGCGAAGTGAAAGTTTTGGAAAGGGATGTGCCACTCCCGGCCCCTTTCATTATCAATGAAGAGAATTTGCCGAAAGAGAAAATCGCAAGCACTAATTTTGCGGAATTCGATCCTGCGACATATGCAGCAGACTTCTGGGAAAGCCGTGAAGCAATGCTCGTTCAGGTCGGTGACGTAAAAGCGGTTGGTCCTCAGGAGCATGGCGATCTCGTTACAGTATTTGAAGATGTTGCAACAGATACGTTGAACGGCGGAATCTTATTGAAGGAAAATGATGAGAATGCAAATCGGGTGCAATTCCGATTGGAGCCGAACGGTCCTGCGCGCGAGTTCGAAGTTGCGACAGGCGACCGTTTTACTGGCCCGATTACAGGAGTTGTCGGTTATTCATTCCAAAACTATAAGATCTACACGTCTTTGAATGAAATGCAGCAGGCACATTCTAAAGGGAATGCGGTTCCTGAGAAGACGACAATTGTGAAACAGGATGACAAGCTGACGATTGCATCCTATAACTTGGAGAACTTCTCGAACAATAAGAAGACGACGACAGATGATAAAGCAAGGAAGCTGGCAAGGGCATTTGCAGTCGATATGCAAAGCCCCGATATTATCGGCGTGACGGAAGTGCAGGATAATAATGGCCCGGATGCAGGGGATTCCAAGGCGAATGAAAGCTACGAACGTCTTATCCAAGCCATTGTCGTGGCTGGTGGCGTTCAGTATGAATACGTCAATATCGACCCTGTGAATAATGAGGACGGCGGACAGCCGAACGCGAATATCCGTGTCGGATTCCTTTACAACCCAACTCGTGTTTCATTGACTGGAGGCATTCCGCATGGCGATGCAACGACAGCGGCAGGATATGAAAACGGCAAACTGACACACAATCCAGGACGAATCGTTCCCAATGATCCGGCATTCAACAGCAGCCGTAAACCGCTTGCAGCGCAATTCGATTTCCAAGGAGAATCGGTCATCGCCATCGTGAACCATTGGAATTCCAAAAATGGGGATACGCCGTTATTCGGTTCACAGCAGCCGCCTTTCTATGGCAGTGAAGTGCAGCGCAAGCAGATTGCAAAGCTCGTTTATGATTTCGTTACAGAAATCAAAACAGATAACCCGGAAGCGAATATTGTTTCGCTCGGTGATTTCAACGACTTCCAGTTTGCGGATGCATTAAAGATCCATGAAGGCGACTTAATGACGAATATGATCAATCATGTGGACCTGGCAGACCGTTATTCATACGTGTTCCAAGGGAATTCACAAGTGCTTGACCATATTTTAGTGTCGAATAACTTGGTTGAACAAACAGAAATCGACATTTTACACATTAACGCAGATTTCACGGATATGGCAGGACGCGCTAGCGACCACGATCCGGTCATGGTGCAAATCGGATTTGAAGCTCCAGTCATTTGGGAGCCAGTTCCGATTCAAAAAGAGTATAACTTAGTTAATTATCATAAAAAGCAAGTGATGATTGCAGAACCTAGCGTTGCGGTCTATATGGATGCACAATCGTCATTGAAGGAAGGTATGTACCTAAAAGGGGACTACGCTGAATTGACTGGCGAAGGGTTCAAATCGAATAGGGTCATTTTGCAGCCGAAGAAAAAGGGCTTAATTGTCGACATGAAAGGTACGGAAATGGGCCACGTCATCGTGGAAGGTGCACACCCGCTTGAAATTAGAGGCGCAGAAAATATTAAACGAATCGATTTCATCAAAGGGGCAGAAGCTTCGAAAGTCATTTTCTACAATTCGAAAGGCAAGCGGATCACTGTTCCTGTCATTAACAATGCGCCAGTTGTGAAAAAGACGATTCCAAGTAAAGAAGCAAAAGTCGGGGAGACGATTTCAATCGTCCTATCCGAGCATTTCAGTGATCCTGACGGGGACCAGCTGACGTTTTCAGCAACGAAAGGGACTGTTGATCTGACGAAGGGCATTCTCCTTTTAAAACTTGAAAAAGGCAGCCATATCGTCGGTGTCACCGCAACAGACGGGGATAAGTCCGTTACGACCAGCTTCACGGTGACCGTCACCGAGGCGGAAGTTGAAGTGCCTAACGACGGCTATTACAAAGATGCAATCGGCAAGGAAGGGCAGGCGTTAAAAGCCGCGCTTCACACGATCATTTCAGATCATCGCCAATTGTCGTATTCGGAAGTGTGGGATGCTTTAAAGGAAACTGATCAGGACCCGAATAATCCGAACAATGTCATCCTATTGTATTCCGGCGAATCCCGTTCAAAAGATCGTAACGGAGGCAATGTCGGCGACTGGAACAGGGAGCATGTCTGGGCAAAATCACATGGCAACTTTGGCACAAGCAAAGGTCCTGGAACCGATATCCATCATTTGCGTCCGACTGATGTCCAAGTGAACAGCGCACGCGGCAACTTGGATTTCGACTATGGCGGCAGCACAGTGAAAGGTTGTGACGGTTGTTTAAAAACGTCGAACTCCTGGGAGCCACCCAATCATGTGAAAGGCGACGTGGCGCGGATGCTCTTTTACATGGCGACCCGTTACGAAGCGGGGGATCGCGTAGATTTGGAGTTGAATGAACTGCTGAACAACGGCAGTAATCCATATCATGGAAAGCTTTCAGTTCTATTGGAATGGCATGCAATGGATCCAGTCGATGAGTTTGAGATGAATCGAAATAATGTGATTGAACAATGGCAAGGCAACCGCAATCCGTTCATCGACCATCCTGAATGGGTAGAATCGATTTGGAAAAATGCCGGATCAAGTGAGTTGAAAAAAGCTTCATAATGAAAAAGAGACTAGAGGAGCAACTATCCTCTAGTCTTTTTAATTGTTTGTAAGTACTTCGTATTCTATTCGTTCAAATACATCAATTCATAATACGACAATCTATACAAAAATAACAATTTTTATACACCTAACATATGAAAAGCAATCAAGCAGCATTACGATAGTCTTGATGTCAACCATCTTTTTCACTTTAAGTTAATGTGAATACTCCCTATTCAAGAAATTATTAGCACTGATTAAGAGTGATTCGGAACTACTAGTTTGAAAGTATTAAAAGGTTAGTAAATTATTTATATTCTAAAAACATATTGTGTTTCTATCTAACTTCATTTATTATTATTTATAATTATTCACTAAAGGTGAATTAATAGTTAATTAGGGGGGCATGTAATGAAAAAGAGAAATCTACTAGTCTTTGTAGGATTACTTGTGATGATGTTGTCACTAGCAGCATGTAGTGTCGGAAGTAAAAGTGAAACCGGTAGTGAAAATGAAAGTTCATCTTCTGGCAATAAAGATGATAATCGTACATTAACGATTGCAATGGGGTCAGATATTGTAAGCTTTGATATTCATAATCATAATAATACGTCGACTGAAGCGGTCCACGACAATATGTTCAACTATCTTTTCAAAAGGGATGACAATAACGTTATTCAACCGGAACTAGTCGATACATTTGAACAGTTGGATGATTTGACTGTGCAAATGAAATTGAAAGAGGGAGTTAAGTTCCATAATGGTGATCCGCTCACTTCTGAAGACGTCAAGTTCACTCTTGAGCGTGTTGCAACAGACGATACATTGAAGGAATATCCTAACTATAAACAAATCAAACAAGTCGATATTGTTGATGAATTGACGTTCAATGTTGTGACGCATGCTCCTGAGCCATCTTTGTTCCATAGATTATCAAGATTAGGCTCCGGAATGCTTCCGAAGAATTATATCGAGGAAAATGGCTGGGATCACTTCCTCTCTAATCCGGTTGGGACAGGTCCTTATAAATTCAAAGAGTGGATTAGGGATGACCGGATCGTAATGGTACCTTTTGAGGACTACTACGAAGGAAAAGAGGATGAGTGGGACGAAGTTGTCTTCCGCGTTATCCCGGAAAACTCCACAAGGGTTTCCGAGCTGTTAACAGGGGGAGTAGATATCGCTGTTAACGTTCCGCCGAGTGATTGGGACCGTGTAGATAAAAACGATGGTACTTCAATGAAGAAACAAACTTCGAACCGTACGATTATGTTGATCCTACGTGCGACAGAGGGCTATCCAACTGCCGATGTCCGAGTCCGTCAGGCGATTGACTACGCCATCGACGACGGTTCACTTGCTGAGCATGCATTGAAGGGCGGCGGAATTCCGACACGTACAAGGGTTGGTCCTGGTAACTTCGGACATAATCCTAGCCTCTATGACACGTATAATTATGATCTAGACAAAGCAAAATCACTTCTTGCAGAGGCTGGTTATCCGGAAGGCTTTGAAATGACTTTGCATTCCCCGCGTGGACGCTATTTGCAAGATGCTGAAGTAACGGAAATGATCGCAGGTATGCTGTCGCAAGCAGGTATTAAAGTAAATATCGAATTCATGGAATGGAGTAATTTCGTTGAAATGCGAACTGCTAAGAAGAATAAAGATGCATATCTTCTTGGTCTAGGTAATTCTATGTTCGACGGAGCTTATTCAGTTGACTGGTATCGTGCTGAACGTTTCGAAGGTGAAACAGATTATAAAAATGATGAAATTGAGGAATTGCTAAGCGCGTCTGCAACAAATATGAATTCAGATGAACGTGAAGCACAAATCCAAAAAATTGAAGAAATAGCAGCTGAGGATGTCCCGCATGTACAACTCTATCAAGAAACGATTAACACTGGAGTTAGCGATCGTATTGAATTCAATCCTCCTCAGGATGAGATGATTTACGTTCCAAAAATCAAACGGAAATAGAACCTGATTGCAGGGCCAGGGAGAAATTTCCTGGCCCGTGTATTTTTAATAAGGAGTCACTTCGTTAAATCAATTAAAAGGAGGAGGCCACTATGATTAAATTTCTTCTGAAGAGAGTCCTTGAATTCATACCCGTTCTGCTCATTATTTCATTCATTGTTTTTTCGCTTGTTTTCGTAGCAGGAAATCCCGTGGCCTTAATGCTGCCTGAGGATGCTAGCCAGGAGGATATTGAACGATTGACGGTAGCGTTGGGGCTTGACCAGCCATTTATCGTCCAATATGGAAAATACATGTTGGATCTTGTCCAAGGGGATTTTGGAAAATCATTCAGATACAATACGGATGCATTACCTTTAGTGCTTGAACGATTGCCGGCAACACTGGAACTGGCGGCGGCTTCCATGATCATTGCTATTATTATTGCGATACCACTTGGCGTATGGTCCGCAACTAGGAAGAATTCCTCATTGGATTTACTTGCAACAGGGGGAGCAGTAATTGGGAAAGCGATGCCGAACTTTTGGCTTGGAATTATGCTAATACTATTGTTCTCAGTCACTCTTGGATGGTTTCCTGTATCGGGCAGAGGAACAATCGCCCATTTAATATTGCCTGCGATAACGTTAGGCACGGGAGTTGCAGCAGAGATGACAAGACTTATCCGTTCTAGCATGGTGGAAATCTTAAGCCAGGATTATGTAAGAACAGCAAAAAGTAAAGGGCTTCGTAATTTCTTTGTTGTCTATAAACATGCCTTCCGGAACTCGCTCATTCCAGTTGTCACGATTACGGCTTTGCAAACGTCAACACTAGTTGGTGGAGCTTTAATAACTGAGACGGTCTTTTCTTGGCCGGGTCTTGGACAGCTTCTTATTCAAGCAGTGAATACGAGAGACATGGCAATCGTGCAGGCGAGCGTTTTCACAATCGCGATATTAGTTATCTTTATGAATCTTTTAGCAGATGTTGTCTATCGAATTTTGGATCCACGAATCAAGTACAGTTAAGGGGGTTATCAAATGTCTGCAAATCTACAATCACATGCTGCTGCGGAAAGCGATGCCGGTGTAATAAAAAGCAGAAAAAAGACAAACGCTCTATCTCGTTGGACGAAACTGCTATTAAAAAGTAAGACAGGTACAGTAGGTTTTATTATTGTCTTATTAGTATGTCTTGTGGCAGCTTTTGCTAATTTTTTGGCACCGCATGATCCCGCAGCCATCAATCCAGCCAAAATGTTGAAACCCCCTTCCTGGTTGGAGGGTGGAGAGAAGGCGTATCTTCTTGGTACGGATAATCTTGGTAGGGATATTTTAAGCAGGATCATTTATGGATCGAGGGTTTCCTTGCTTGTCGGTGTTGCTTCGGTCATTCTTGCGGGAATCATCGGCATTATCGTGGGCCTGGCTTCAGGCTATTATGGTGGCTGGTTAGACTCAATCCTAATGAGAATAGTAGATTCCTTCTTATCCATTCCTAATATTTTGTTTGCATTAGTTTTCTTGGCAGTATTCGGGCCAAGCGTACCGACACTCATCATCGTTCTTGGTGTGACGAACTGGGTCGCATACGCCAGGATTGTGAGGGGAGAAACGCTTTCCATTAAGGAAAGGGAATTTGTAAGAGCGGCACGTTCAATTGGAGTACGAAACGTCAAGATTATTAGTCGCCATGTCCTTCCTAACGTAATATCCTCGTTTATTGTCATATCGACATTGAGTATCGCAACCACAATTATTTTGGAAGCTTCTTTAAGTTTTCTGGGGCTGGGCGTTCAACCTCCGACCGTTTCCTGGGGAGGAATTTTGAGCGATGGACGTGATTATCTTGCAACGAGCTGGTGGTTGGCAACATTTCCTGGGGTTGCCATTACGATTACTGTGTTGGGAATTATTTTCTTAGGCGATTGGCTCCGGGATGTCTTGGATCCGCGTTCGCAAAGCAGAAGTTAAGGAGGTGCAGTGAAATGAAGACAGGAACAGCAATATTGGATGTGGATGATCTACATACTTATTTCAGGACGGAACACGGTGTCATCCCTTCGGTAAATGGGGTGTCCTTCGAAGTAAGGGAAGGTGAAACGCTTGCTATCGTAGGCGAATCCGGATCGGGCAAGAGTGTTACTTCGCTTTCCATTATGGGATTGATTGATTCTCCCGGAAAAGTGGAGAAAGGGAATATTCTTTTTGAAGGCAAGAATTTAACGACTCTTGGAAAAAAAGATTATCGGAAGTTGAGAGGCAACGAGATAGCGATGATATTCCAAGAGCCTTTATCTTCGTTGAATCCTTTATTCACAATAGGGAACCAATTATCCGAGTCTATTAAATTGCATCAGAAAGTAGATAAAAAAACAGCGAGAGTAAAAAGTATCGAAATGCTTCGTCATGTCGGCATACCACGTGCGGAAAAAGTCTTCAGTTCATTTCCACATGTATTAAGTGGGGGCATGAGGCAGCGTGTGATGATTGCAATGGCTCTATCGTGCAACCCGAAACTGCTCATTGCAGATGAACCGACAACAGCGCTGGATGTTACGATTCAAGCACAAATATTGGAGTTAATGAAGAAACTGGCGAAAGAAAACAGTACGGCTATCCTCTTGATCACCCATGATTTAGGTGTTGTTGCTGAAATGGCGGATAAAGTCGTTGTCATGTATGCCGGCCAAGTTGTCGAGCATACCGACGTGTATACGTTGTTCAGCAATCCAAAACACCCTTATACAAAAGGGTTGCTCAACAGTACACCGAAGTTTCATGAAACAGAAGAGGTACTTGCCTCCATCACCGGAACTGTCCCGACTCCTTCGAAAATGCCGAAAGGATGCAAGTTTAACCCGCGTTGTCCGTTTGCGACTGAGGTCTGTACGACGCAGGAGCCGGTATTGCGAGAAGTTGCCGATGGTCATAAAGTGAGATGCTGGTTGTATGAAGAGAAGGAGGATGCGATTTAATATGGTTACAAATCAAGAACATCCGCCTTTATTGACAGTAGAAGGGTTGAAAAAGCATTTTGAGCTAACTGAGGGCTTCGGCAAAAAGAAGCTGCTGAAAGCTGTCGATGGGATCGATTTTACCGTTCTGGCAGGAGAAACGTTAGGAATTGTTGGTGAGTCGGGTTGTGGAAAATCGACAACTGGAAACTTACTGATCAATTTGCTGGAAAAGACAGAGGGCAAGATTATCTTCAACGGCAAAGATATGGATTCTTTAACAAAAGAAGAGGTCAGAAAATCACGTGCTGACATTCAAATGATCTTCCAAGATCCTTTTTCCTCATTGAATCCGCGTATGAGGGTTGTGGATATTATCGCAGAACCGCTACGAACTCACACGAAGATGAAGAGAAACGAAATCCGTGAAGAGGTTTTCAAGCTGATGGATGCGGTTGGACTAGACAGGACGTATGGAAAGCGCTTCCCGCATGAATTCAGTGGCGGCCAACGGCAACGTATCGGTATTGCCCGAGCGATTGCACTGCGCCCGAAGCTGATCATTTGTGATGAGCCGGTTTCCGCTTTAGATGTCTCCATCCAGGCACAGATCTTAAATCTTTTGATCAAACTGCAAAAGGAATATAAGCTGACTTTCATCTTTATCGCACACGGATTGCCAGCCGTCAAATATATAAGTGATCGGATTGCCGTCATGTATTTAGGGAAGATTGTGGAAATAACGACGAAAGCACAGCTCTTTGATAAACCGATGCATCCTTACACGGTAAGCCTTGTTTCTGCAGTGCCGCTTCCTGACCCTTACATTAGAGATCGGGAAAGAGTAATTCTTGAAGGAGATATCCCAAGTAATGTGGATATCCCATCCGGTTGTAGATTCAGGACAAGATGCCCATATGCGGAAAAGAAATGTGAATTAGTTGAGCCTGAATTGGTGGAATTGGAAGCCGGACATTTTGCGGCTTGCCATTTCCCGTTGAACACTGATGCCTCTACTATGCTGTCAGGGGAAGAAGGGATGGAAAATCATGAAGGAATTTTTGCAAACGAAACAAACTGAAATGCTTTCCCTATTGGAGAAGCTTGTCAATATTGATTCCGGTTCCACTCATAAAAAAGGAATTGATGAAGTGGGAGGGATTTTAAAAGGGATTTATGAAGAAATCGGCTTCACTGTCGAAGTGATCGATGAGCCTGAAAACGGCAATAATATGGTGATCACCTATCCGGGAAGTGAAAATCCTACAATGATAGCTGTTGCGCATATGGATACGGTTTTCCGTGTTGGGACAGCAAGCGAAAGACCGTTTTCAATTGAAGGTAATCGAGCGTACGGTCCCGGAGTCATTGATATGAAAGCAAGTCAAGTGACACTTATATATGCACTTAAAGCATTGAAAGAAAACAGTCCGGGTGCACTTGAAAAAATACAAATCGTTTTAAATGGTGATGAAGAGATCGGCTCTCCAACATCCAGGCGTGTCATTGAAAAATACGCTGAAGGAAAAACGCATGCACTGATTATGGAACCAGCAAGAAAAGACGGTTCACTCGTCACTGCAAGGCGTGGCGGAGGCCGCTATTCCATTTATGTCACAGGGAAGGGCGCTCACTCAGGTATTGAACCGCAAAACGGCATCAGTGCAATCGAAGAGCTTGCCCATAAAATCATCAAGTTGCATGCACTGACCAATCACGCTGAAGGGATAAGCGTAAGTGTCGGACTCATCGACGGAGGGGAATCAGTCAATACGATCGCCCCATCTGCCGCAGCCCATGTGGATGTACGAATCACTTATGCCGAACAAGCTGAAGCAATTGATCGACAGGTGAAAGAAATATGTGCATCATCGGACGTCGCTGGTACAACAATCAAACTGGAAGGCGGCATTAATCGTCCCCCGATGGTGAAAAATGAGCAAACAATTCAGTTCTTGGAACTTATTAAGGAGACAGGAGACAAGTTAGGAATCAAAGTTACTGACGTTGCAACGGGTGGAGGATCAGATGCATCTTTCACTTCAGCGATGGGAGTTTCAACAATAGACGGATTAGGTCCTGTTGGTGGAAATGCACATAGTGTAGACGAGTATTTGGAACTCCCTACTTTAGTGGGAAGAACAAATTTACTGGCAGAAGTGATTCGTAAACTTGCAAATAAATAATGAAAAGTAAGAGGTTCCCGACATCATGGTCTGGGAATCTCTTCATCTTTCTAGTATATTCCTTCAACTACATAAATAATGTTTTCATTGGACGTGAGCAATTGCAATTCGGGATCGTCAACACTGTTTTCGGTCTCGTAAATGTGCAAGTGTCCATTTTTCAGTAAGAAGTGGAACTCAGTATCGCCACGAAATTTCACTTCCTTGGCTTTTCATTCGAACATGCTGAAACAAGTAGAATTCAGTTCGCTTATTAAACAATACTATAATAGTAACCAGACAACATCATCGAAACCGTAGCAAAGTTATTCCAATCCCAAATGCTTCCTCAGCTCTGTCTTCACTTCCTCAAGCTCCGCGGGATCTGTAATATAATACCAGATGCCATTCATCCGCGTTCCTTCACCTTTTTCAAATCTAATCTGTTCAACGGATTTAGCTGCATCGCGATAGTTTTTCTGCACTTCCACCATTTCATCAAACGTCATATTCGTCCGCACGTTTTTCCCGATTGCCTCGAAAATCCCTTTATAGTTCAACAGACTTGTAATGGAGGCACCTTCCCGCAAAATTGCATGAACGACTTGCTTTTGCCGATCTTGCCGCCCAAAATCGCCACGAGGGTCATCGTAGCGCATCCTGACAAAGGCGAGGGCCTCTTCGCCTTTCAATTTAATTTCCCCTTCAGGAAAGGAAAAGTTGTCAACGGTGAAATCGAGTGAATTATGTACGGCCACTCCTCCGACCGCATCAATAATATCCTTGAAACTTTCCATATTCACTTGCACGACATAATCAATCGGTATATCAAGAAAATGTTCAACCGTTGCGAGTGACATTTCTATCCCGCCGAAAGCATATGCATGATTCAATTTATCCTTTATTCCAAGGTCGATTATATCTACATACGTATCACGAGGGATGCTCATCATTTTAGTCGACTGCAGTGTTGGGTTTACTGCAAGCACAATCATCGTGTCAGATCTTCCTTTATCGCCTTCTCTTTCATCGACACCTAACACAAGAACGGAGAAGGGTTCTTTCTCTTGAAAAACAATCGGCTCTTCTCTTTTTTCTGAAACGATGCGCTCGATCGGCTCATGCATGACCTTCGCCGTTTCAGTCAGTTCCTTCACGAAAAAGAGACTATAAATAATAACAGCTATGACGAAGATGCCAACTAAAATGCCTAGCCAAATCAATATTCTTTTATATGAACCTTTTTCCGCTGCTTCCATAGTTCTCTCCACTCTTTGCGCAACTATTTTCAATGAATTGTTGGTAGCAGTTTACGCAAAAAGCTTATGGAATAGACGTATGACGTTCAAGAATCTTTCAGGCTACTAGTAACTGAAAATTAACTATTTAACTTGTAATCAGAAATATCAGTTGATAATATAAAGATAGATTGATTTATGACGAGGAGGAAAGTGTATGTTCATGACAGACGTGTTGGAAAAATACGCAACCGAGCAACCGGCTAAAGTTTTTACTTCTTTCAACGGAAGGGAATGGTCGTATAAGGAGTTTTTTGAGAAGGCGAAAAAAGTGGCAGCACACTTTCAGAAGGAAGGCTATAAAAAAGATGACATTATCGCTCTTTATTGCTTAAACTCAGATTCATTCCTCGTCTGTTATTTCGGCATTCAATTAGGCGGTTTCACTGTTATGCCCATCAACACGAAGCTAGCTCCTCCTGAAGTGGAATATATTTTCAATCATTCAGAAGCAAAAACGATTATTTTCGATAAACGATTGGAAGAGGTCGTTGCTCAATCGAAACATCCGTTTCAAGAGAAACTTTCTATCGGTGACGGAGGAGACCTCGATCAATTGTTGCAGGATGAAACGTTGGTATACAGTCCTGTTGAATTGCATGGAGAGGATACAGCTGTCGTTATGTATACATCTGGTACGACAGGCAAGCCGAAAGGAGTGATGTTGACGCATCAAAATATTGTGTCGACAGCGGATATTTGGTCGGAGGCAATGGATATGACCGATGCCGACCGGATGCTCATTTCGACGCCGCTATTCCATTGTGCAGCATGCCATGTTTTCATGATCCCGATTACGTACAAAGGCGGAACTGTCATTATTGAGGAAGCTTTCTCGCCAAAGGGAACAGTGGAATTGATAGAGCAAGCGAAGCCGACGATCTTTTTCGGGGTTCCTGCTATGTACACGATCCTACTTAATTTGCCGTATATAAAGGAAGTCGACTTGTCATCATTACGACTGTTCTGTTATGGAGCTGCACCGATGCCGTACGAAATGGTAAAGAAGCTGAAAGAAACCTTCCCGAATGTGAAAGTGCAAAATCTATACGGACAGACAGAAAATTCTCCTGCCGCTTCAACACTGAAAGACCATCTGGCACTAGAGAAAATCGGTTCTGTCGGTGAGGCCCTGCCACAGACGGAAGTTCAAGTCGTCGATGAATTCGGAGATCCACTTCCAACGGGGCAAGTCGGCGAAATCGTTATGCGCGGACCGCAAGTGATGAAAGGGTATTTGAAGAATGAAGAGGAAACGAGAAGGACCATCAAAAATGGATGGCTCTATTCAGGAGATTTAGGTACGATGGATGGAGACGGGCTGCTTTATATCGTCGACCGGAAAAAAGATATGATTATCCGCGGCGGCGAAAACGTCTACCCCGTGGAAGTCGAAGAAGTGCTCTATCAAATCCCTGAATTATTGGAGGCAGCAGTTGTCGGCATCCCTCACGAAGTGCTAGGGGAAGTTCCAAAGGCATATGCAGTGCTAAAGGAAGGGAAGTCATTGTCCGAAACGGAAATACTGAGCTACTGCGCAAGCAATCTAGCGAAGTACAAAGTGCCAATCGAAGTCGAATTCTTAGATGAACTCCCAAGGAATGCCTCCGGGAAAGTGTTAAAGCATACATTACGGTCGGGACTTCACTCTACAATATAATAAAAGCAGGCCCCCTACAGTGGAGGCCTGCTTTTAAACTCCTTCGTCTTCCATAAATTAAATGCTACATGCCATTCAATTTATCCGCAAAATCCTTCAAACTCATACTCGAGTGAACGCGTTGCCGATTCAATTCATAAATCGAATCGCCGCGATGCACATTGCCCTCTTCAATCGTGAAAGCAATCGTAATACCCGCGTCCTTGAGCGCCTGAATCGCTTGAGGGCTTCTTTTCCCATAAGGGTAGGCATGCGCAGTCACTCGGTACCCGTTGTCGAGAATTTCCTTAATTGACTCATTCGCTTCATTTAAGTCAGCGCCAATCGAATACCTTGATTCCGATTGCAAATAACTTAAACCGGTCATTGAATTGAACATATGAAAAGCATGTGTGTGGCTTTCATAGGAATAGACATCACTCGTCAATCGTATCGATTCAGCAGACACCATTCCAGGCTTGTCAATCCTGCTCGTAATCAAAAATGACGTCGCCTTGAACCCGTGGCGCTTCAAAATCGGATAGCCGAGTTCAACAGTGGAATCATACCCGTCATCGAACGTAATGAGCACAGATTTCTTTTGAAGCTCAATTTTTCCTTTCATCCAAAGTTCAAGCTGACGCGGTGTGATCGTTGTCCAGTTGTTCTTTTTTAAATAGTTCATCTGCTCCTCGAAATTTTTCAATTCAAGGACGGAGACATTGTCGCTCATCTTCACACGGACGAGATCATGATACATCAGCACAGGAATTCCTGGATCCACAACAATATCTTTTTTGTCGATATACGCAGTCTTCCCACCGAAGTTGATCGGGTAATAATCGCCCCTTGCACGCTGAAGCTGGATGGTCAAGTTCGGTTGAAGCTGTCCAATCGATTTCGCATTCTTCTTAGGTGCATTCAAAATGGGGACATGCTTTTTTGTCTGTGCACGAACAGGATACGCGCCCTTCAAAGAACCAAAGCTATCTTTCGCGACTTTCGCACGGGATTTCGAGAATTTCACTTCTTCGCCGCCAATAACTGTGTGATAGTAGCGGTCCGATTCCTTTGCGATTGAAGTGGAAGTGCCTTTTAAGAAAACAGCAACTTTCTGCGAATCTTTAAAAACTGGTGTCGTTTCTGTGATGTTGACGGTTTGAACACTTGCCGCTTCTGGCATAATTGGAAACGCCAAAGCAAAAATAAGCGCCAACCATAAAACTCTCTTCAATTTTTAATCACCTTTCATTTCCCCTCGAAAAGACGGCATAAGAAAACCTTTGTGGACAAGTTGTGAACTCCACAAAGGCTCACGTACAAATCATTTCGGTTTAAAATATGTATAGTTCCAACGCTTCGATTTGATAAGCGTGCACATATCTAGTATATCGGTCGCATCGGTCGTGATGTTAGAAAAAATGCTGCACCCAACTAGATGAATATTTAATAGACCAATATGGATGTTAATAGATATAATAGTAGAAACTCTAAAGAGAAACGGGGATTACAACTTGTTCAAAAAACAAATGCAGCCTTTCTTGGCGCTACTTGCCATTCTTTTTGTCATGATGCCGTTCACACCATCCGCTGCTGCAGAGCCGATAGACGAAATACGGCAATTGGTAACGGAGTACTATGTGGATGAAGTGCCAGAACATGTCCTGTCGAAAAAGACGGGCAAAGAAATCGCGGATAGCCTCGATGCGCATTCTGTCTATATGTCTAAAGGTGAATACGAGGATTTCATCAACGGTATCGAGCAACGGATTGTAGGAATTGGTGTCGTATTAGAGGAACATGAAAACGGGGTAAAGATCATTTCTGTCATTCCTGATGGACCTGCGTTCAAATCAGGCCTACTCCCAGGTGATGTCATTATAGAAGTGGAAGGCAAAGCGTTGAAAGGGAAATCTGTTCAAGCAGCGATTCCTTTAATTAGTGGGAAGGAAAACACGAAAGTCACGTTAACGATCGAAAGGGAAAAAGCGAGTGGTCCTTTGAAGAAGACGCTTCAACGGGCAGAAATCCATTTACCAACAGTCGAATCGGAAATGCTCGGAGGGAATATCGGCTACATCAGACTAAATAGTTTTGCCACCGATTCAGGAAAAGAGGTAGCGAACGCCATTAAAGCGCTTGACGGTGCGAATGGCTTTATCATGGATATTCGTAATAACGGAGGGGGCTATATTACAGCTGCGCAAGATATTGCCGGATTCTTCCCGGACGTCTCGCAAGCGTTCCAATTACGTGAAAAAAATAAAAAGCCCGAAGTCTATCCTTCTACGAGTCAAAAAAGAAAGATGGAAGGCCCTGTATCCTTACTTGTCAATGAATATAGCGCGAGCGCATCCGAAATGCTAGCCGTCAATTTGAAAGAGCGACAAGCCGCCACTTTATACGGGCGAAATACGTACGGTAAAGGTACGATGCAATCGATGTTTGCATTTCAAGATGGCAGTGTATTGAAATTGACGACAGCCCGTTTTTATTCACCGAACGGCATACCTGTGGATAAAGTCGGTGTGTCCCCGGACGTAAAGACACCGGAAAATGAAGAATTGACGACTGCGCATTATGATCAGTTGGCAGCACGATTAAAAGGGTACACGGCATTTCCTTCATTGAAAAATGTAAAGACGACAAAGACGTTTACGGTTAACATGACGAAGGAAATGGATTGGCGTCAACTTGGCAACGAATCGGTCCAATTAATTGAAATCGGTGGAAAAGAGAGCAGTGTCCGCATAGAAGTAAAGGATGGAAAAACAATTGAAGTGATACCTGCAGCGCCATTGGTTTCAGGGAAGAAATACATGTTGATCATCCACCCGGTTTGGAAAGACAAGGTGGGAAATGTAATAAAGAAAGGAATTTACCTGGAAGTAACAGTAAAATAAATGAGAGTGAGAGCTTGTCCGTCAATGAATGGATTGGCTCTCATTTTCATTATAAGAGGTCTGTGATCCGCAACTTTTGAGATGGATAGAACGTCGTTTGATCTCTTTCTCCAACAGATTGATGAATTGAGGGCAAAGGTTTAGCGCAATTGCTTTTTCATACGAATCTACTAATAAGTCATCCGGCATACTCAACAATTTGTTCTCCTCCTTGTCATAAAAACGTTTCCGGTTGCATAACGTGAAGTTGGACTATTTTTACCTTACCAAATTTTATTTGGTAGAACAACCGTTCCGATATCCACAGTGAACCGTGGATAAGTTGTGCCTAACTTGTTCGTAAGCCGTTCACACCCCGTAGAGCAACGTGGACAACGTGGACAAGGTTATCCACAGATGAGGATAGTGCGAAAAATGTCGAAAGATTTTTCTCAGGTGCCTGCCACTGAAACAATTTAGAATTGTTTCGGTGGCAGGCACTGTACGTTACACGGAATGAATTCAGTATGACGGCGTATGCGAACCCTTAATAGTTCATACGTTAAAGTATTAGCTAGTCAGGGGGTTGCATGTTGAAAAAGAGGATAATGAACATAGTGGCAATCGCTTTACTATTACTTATGACAGCGGCTTGCGGCGGAAAACCACCATCAAGTCAAGCCGCCCTTACACCGAAGGAAGCCGTCGAACTGGCAACCGCATGGACTGGAGCAGCAGCGATGATTCAGGCAGGCGGATTATACAAGGAAGGCGAATATAAAACATTCGCCCATAAAGGATTGGAATACCGCTATTTGGCAGCACACTTGGACTCCAAGAAGAAATTGAGGGCGGAACTGCAGAAGTACGTGACGAAGAAGAAAGCGAAACGGTTCATGAAAGACAATGGCATTTTGAAACATAAAGGGAAGTTAGCCTCGCCAGAAACAGAAGCACCACCGGACTCACTGCTGCAATGGGATACAGCAACCGCACGAACAATGAAAACGAAAAAGAACAAGATGACATTCGAACTCACCGTCCCGATCGGCGACACCCGAACCGCTGAGACAATCATAGTAAGCTACATTCACGTGAAAAAATCCGGCTGGCGAATTGATAAATTTAATGAATAACTGGCTAGGCTCATTAAACCTCGCAAGGGCTCATTAATTTGCAAAAGGGCTCATTAAATCTCGTAAGGGCTCATTAATTTGCAGAAGGGCTCATTAAATCTCGCAAGGGCTCATTAATTTGCAATTGGGCTAATAAACGCCCCCAATAAAAACTCCACCAGCGCTTTTGCGATTCTGCGAAAGCGTTTTCTAATTTACTCATTCCTATTTAAAATAAAAATATTTTTTTATTATCATATATTCCTCAATATGCAATATATCGCGGATGTAAGCGGATACAAAATAAAACGCAATTCATAATTGATGAATTATTTAAAAAAGATGGTTGACTCTAGTGAATATCCGATATATGATAGCAACAATCTATTTAGATATGTGATTCATTTCACATAATTCATTCAGTTCAAAAGCTCTTGGATGATTCGATTAGGAGAGATTGCAATGAGAAGTGACATGATTAAAAAAGGTATTGATCGCGCACCGCATAGAAGTTTGCTCTACGCGACTGGCATTAAAACAAAAGATTTGGAGAAACCTTTCATCGGCGTCTGTAATTCATATATTGATATTATTCCAGGCCATAAACATTTGAATAAATTTGCTGAAATTGTAAAAGAAGCAATCTGGGAAGCAGGCGGGGTTCCATTTGAATTCAACACGATTGGTGTAGATGATGGAATCGCGATGGGGCATATCGGAATGCGTTACTCGCTGCCAAGCCGCGAATTGATTGCGGATAGTGCCGAAACGGTTATCAATGCCCACTGGTTCGATGGCGTATTCTACATTCCAAACTGTGACAAGATCACGCCAGGCATGCTTATGGCAGCAGTCCGGACGAATGTCCCTTCTGTATTCGTTTCAGGCGGACCGATGGAAGCAGGTGTATCGTCATCTGGTGCTCCACTTTCCCTCACATCTGTTTTCGAAGGAGTCGGAGCATACAAATCGGGCAAAATGACGGCGGAAGAGCTTCTCGACATTGAAAACAACGCGTGCCCGACTTGCGGATCGTGCTCTGGGATGTTCACAGCCAACTCCATGAACTGTCTGATGGAAATGCTAGGATTGGCATTACCGGGCAATGGAACGATCGTCGCCACTTCCGATGAACGTCATAAACTGATCAAAGACGCGGCGAAGCATTTGGTCCGCATGGTGAAAGAGGGAGTGAAACCACGCGATATCGTTACGAAAGAAGCAATCGATGATGCGTTCGCTCTCGATATGGCGATGGGTGGCTCGACCAATACAGTGCTACATACATTGGCGATAGCCCATGAAGCGGAAATCGAATATAGCGTCCAAGATATTAACACGGTAGCTGAAAGAGTCCCGTATTTAGCGAAAATTATGCCGGCTTCCGATATTTCCATGGATGATATTTTTAAAGCAGGCGGCGTTAGTGCCATCATCAATGAACTGACAAAAATACCTGGAGCCATCCACCCGGATCGCATCACGATTACAGGAAAATCGATGAGGGAAGACGTCCAAGATTACAAGATTACGAACGATCAAGTAATCCGCACGAAAGATAATCCATACAGTCCGGTAGGCGGCTTGTCCGTCCTATTCGGAAACATTGCTCCAGACGGCGGAGTCATCAAAGTTGGAGCGGTAGATCCTTCCATTAAGCAGTTCACCGGTGAAGCAATCGTCTTTGATTCACAGGAAGCTGCTCAGGAGAACATCGACAACGGCACAGTCCGTGAAGGGCATGTCGTCGTCATCCGCTACGAAGGTCCAAAAGGCGGCCCGGGAATGCCGGAAATGCTCGCCCCTACGTCAGCCATTCAAGGCAGAGGCTTAGGAACGAAAGTGGCGCTCATTACAGACGGCCGTTTCTCCGGAGCATCCCGAGGTATTTCCATTGGTCATATTTCACCGGAAGCAGCTGAAGGCGGACCGATTGCCTTAGTCGAAGATGGAGATATGATTGACATCAATTTGACGAACCGAACAATAGAGCTGAAAGTTTCTGAAGAAATATTGGCGGAGCGCAGAGCAAAACTGCAACCATTCGAAC
The DNA here is from genome assembly GCF_007991495.1 of Sporosarcina luteola. Taxonomy (GTDB): domain Bacteria; phylum Bacillota; class Bacilli; order Bacillales_A; family Planococcaceae; genus Sporosarcina; species Sporosarcina luteola. Next base: position 37,348 of record NZ_BJYL01000009.1, read on the forward strand.
CAAAGATTAAAAAAGGCTATTTAGCAAGATATTCAAAACTCGTTACGTCGGCAAGCACAGGCGGCGTCATGAAAATATAACAAATCGATGATGGGGCAAAAGGGGATAGATCCTTGCATTCACAGAGAGCCGGTCGTGCTGGAAGCCGGCAATGCAACTATCCGCGATATCACTCCGGAGTGGACTGCTGAAAGTATTACTGAGTAGGCAATCCCGGGCTCAATTGAATGGGCCCGTTAGCAGCGAATGGATAATGTTTTTATATCCATTCATGAGGCGGCGTTTGCCGTGAACAAGGGTGGTACCATGAAAAGCTTTTTCATCCCTTACATGAAGAATAAGATTTCTTTGTGTGGGGAGAAAAGGCTTTTTCTTTTTATATAAACTAACGAAATAGAACAGTAAGGAGGAGTTTGTAGATGAGTGCGGAAGTTCAAACGAAGCAAGCAGTAATGGAAATGGCGCAAGAGCCTATGGAACAACAAAAACAGATTCAACCGATGGATGGTTCTGCCGTCTTGATTCAAGGGTTGAAAGACCAAGGTGTCGAAGTCATTTTCGGATACCCTGGAGGTGCTGTCCTGCCGATTTACGACGCATTATACAAGGATCCGATTCCCCATGTGCTTGCCCGTCATGAACAGGGAGCCATCCATGCAGCGGAAGGCTATGCGCGAGTATCCGGCAAACCGGGCGTTGTCCTTGCGACATCTGGTCCGGGTGCGACAAATCTGGTGACAGGAATAACGGATGCAATGATGGATTCCTTGCCGCTAGTCGTTTTCACAGGGCAGGTGGCAAGTACAGTCATCGGGACAGATGCATTCCAAGAGGCCGATGTGATCGGCATTACACAGCCAATCACAAAGCATAATTACCAAGTGCGTGATGTTGCGGATCTTCCGAGGATCATCAAAGAGGCATTCCACATCGCTTCAACAGGAAGACGCGGTCCGGTTGTTGTAGACATCCCGAAAAACGTAGCTACGGAAATCTTCGTCACCGAAGAAGAACGCACTGCCGAGGTGAATTTGCCGGGTTACCAGCCGACTACTACTCCGAATTACTTGCAAATACAAAAGGCGGTCGAAGCGATCCGATTCGCACGGAAGCCGCTCATCTTGGCTGGTGCAGGCGTGTTGCACGGTCAGGCAATGGCAGAACTGAAAACCGTAGTGGAAACAAAACGGATTCCAGTTACGAATACGTTGCTTGGACTAGGAAGCATTGAAGGAACCCATGAATTATTCCTCGGCATGGCAGGCATGCATGGGACGTATACGGCAAATATGGCGATTAGCGAGTGCGATGTTTTGATTAATATCGGTGCTCGATTCGATGACAGGCTGACAGGCAATCTGGGAACATTCGCACCGCATGCAAGAGTTATCCATATCGATATTGATCCCGCGGAAATCGGAAAGAACGTCCCGACAGAAATCCCGATCGTATCGGATTCGAAGGAAGCATTGAAAGCATTGCTTAATCAGGAATTTGAAGCACCCGATACGGCAGACTGGCTCACTTACTTAAATGGTTTACAAGAAGAGTCGCCGCTATGGTACAACACCGACGAGCACGAAATCCTGCCGCAGGAAGCAATCCAAATGATCCACCGCATTACCGAGGGGGATGCAATTGTCACAACGGATGTCGGACAGCATCAAATGTGGGCTGCCCAATATTATTCATTGAACAATCCCGATCATTGGGTGACGTCAGGCGGTCTCGGAACGATGGGCTTCGGTTTCCCTGCCGCTATTGGCGCACAAATCGCCAAGCCGAATGAAAGGGTCGTCGCAATCGTCGGCGATGGCGGTTTCCAAATGACTTCACAAGAATTGTCTCTCTTGCAGGAAATGAGAATTCCGGTGAAAGTCGTCATCTTGAACAACGGAGCACTCGGAATGGTGCGCCAATGGCAGGAAACGTTTTACGATGAACGATATTCACAGTCGTTGATTCCAGTCCAGCCGGATTTCGTGAAATTGGCAGAAGCGTACGACCTGAAAGGGTACCGTATCACGAAAAAAGAGGATGCTGAACAGATATTCAGGGAGGCCCTTCTGTCAGATGAACCGGTGCTTATCGATTGCCGGGTGAAAATGCTGGAAAACGTCTATCCGATGGTCGCTCCAGGAAAAGGACTACAAGACATGATCGGGGTGAAAAGCAAATGAAAAGAGTCATTACGGTCACCGTCATCAATCAAAGCGGCGTATTGAACCGGGTCACGGGATTGCTCATGAAAAGGCAATTCAACATCGAAAGTATCACAGTCGGGCATTCCGAACAGACTGGCATGTCGAAAATGACATTTATCGTCCACGTGGAGGATGAACAGAAAATCGAACAGCTCGTCAAGCAGCTGCAAAAGCAGATCGACGTTATCAAAGTGAATGACATTACTGATAAAGCAATCGTCATGCGGGAGCTTGCATTGGTGAAAGTCGTTTCACCGCCACATGCGCGCAGTGAAATTAACAGCATCATCGAACCGTTCCGTGCAACGGTCATCGACTCCGGGAAAAACGTCGTCACGTACCAAGTGACAGGCGCCCCTGAAAAAATCGAGGCATTCATCGATCTCGTCAAGCCTTATGGCATCAAGGAATTATCAAGAACCGGAGCAACGGCATTCACCCGTGAGATTCAAAAGGTCAACACACCACAGTTATCCATTTTAAAATAAAAATAAAACCCAAATTCGAGGAGGAACTAATAATGGCTAAAATGTATTACAACCAGGATATCAATGAAGGACTACTACAAGGAAAAACGATCGCGGTCATCGGCTACGGCTCACAAGGCCATGCGCACGCACAAAACTTGAAAGAATCAGGACATAACGTAGTCGTCGGCGTACGCCCAGGAAAATCATTTGATCAAGCAAAAGAAGACGGCCTTGATGTAAAAACGGTTGCCGAAGCGGCTGAGCAAGCGGATATCATCATGATCCTCCTTCCGGATGAAAGACAGAAGAAAGTGTATGACGAAGAAATCCAACCGGCACTAAAAGCAGGCAAATCACTTGTATTCGCACACGGATTCAACGTCCACTTCGGACAAATCAAGCCGCCTGCAGACGTCGATGTATTCCTAGTAGCACCGAAAGGCCCTGGACACCTCGTACGCAGAACATATGAGGCAGGTGCTGGCGTACCGGCATTGTTCGCAGTATTCCAAGACGTTTCTGGCCAAGCGAAAGATGTAGCACTTGCATATGCGAAAGGAATCGGTGCAGCACGTGCCGGTGTACTTGAAACTTCATTCAAAGAGGAAACGGAGACGGATCTATTCGGGGAGCAAGCGGTACTTTGCGGCGGGTTAACTTCACTCGTCAAAGCAGGCTTTGAAACGTTGGTAGAAGCGGGATATCAGCCTGAACTTGCCTATTTCGAAACGATGCATGAATTGAAACTGATTGTCGATCTCATGTACGAAGGGGGCATGTCCGGAATGCGCTATTCGATTTCCGACACTGCTGAATGGGGCGATTACGTATCAGGACCGCGTGTCGTTGACGCAGACACGAAAGCACGCATGAAAGACATTTTGACTGAAATCCAAGAAGGTAAATTCGCGGAAGGTTGGATTGCGGAAAACGAAAACAACCGTCCTGACTACAATGCGTATAAGGAATCGGAAGCGAAGCACCAAATCGAAGTAGTGGGGGAAAAGCTTCGTGCCATGATGCCATTCGTGAATGAAGGCAAGAAAACAAAACAGGAGGAAGTGGTGGGCAGTGCGACAAATTGACATTTTTGATACGACGCTTCGCGATGGTGAACAATCAGCCGGCATCAATTTGAATACAGCTGAAAAGATGGAAATTGCCCGCCAACTAGAACGTTTTGGCGCAACGGTGATTGAAGCAGGATTCCCTGCTTCCTCACCTGGTGATTTTGAAGCGGTACAACGAATCGCGAATACAGTAAAGAACTCGACGGTGACCGGTCTTGCCCGCGCTATGAAAAGCGATATCGATACATCATGGGAAGCGTTAAAAGGCGGGCAGCAACCCCATCTTCACGTGTTTCTCGCAACTTCTTCAATCCATATGGAACATAAATTAATGAAATCACCTGACCAAGTCGTGGATATAGCAGTTGAAGCCGTGAAATATGCAAAAAAATTCTTTCCTCTCGTTCAATGGTCAGCTGAAGACGCATTCCGTTCGGATCCTGCATTCCTCGTCAGGATTATCAATCAAGTGATCAAGGCAGGGGCAACTACGATCAATATCCCTGACACAGTCGGTTATGCTACGCCACAGGAATACGGTGCTTTATTCAAATTCTTGAAGGAGAATGTGACAGGTATTGAGCGTGTGAAGCTATCCGCACATTGTCATAACGACTTAGGAATGGCTGTTGCAAACTCTATTGCAGCGATTGAAAATGGTGCCGATCAAGTCGAAGGTACGATTAACGGGATCGGTGAACGGGCTGGAAATGCAGCGCTCGAAGAAATCGCAGTTGCGCTCCATATCCGCAAAGACATTTATGGTTTGGAAACAGGCGTTAATTTACAGGAAATCAAGCGCACAAGCCAATTAGTGAGCCAGCTGACTGGCGTCGTCATTCAGCCGAATAAGGCGGTTGTCGGGAAGAATGCATTCGCTCATGAATCCGGCATCCATCAGGACGGCATGCTAAAAAATCGGGAGACGTATGAAATCATCACTCCGGAACTGATCGGGGAAACGACAGCTCCGCTAGCGCTTGGTAAGCATTCAGGCCGTCATGCATTTAAGGATCGAGCTGTATCGATGGGCTTCGAACTAAGCGACGCACAATTGAATGAAGCATTTGCTGAGTTCAAAAAGCTGGCAGATCGGAAAAAGGAAATTACAGAGGACGATCTTTTTGTTCTATTTACTGGAAAGCAAATTAAGCATTCAGAAGCTGACATATATGAATTAACGAATGTGCAAGTTCAATACGGCACTTCCAATGTCCCGACAGCAACAGTTGCGGCAAACGTGCCATCCGGGGAAAATATCGTCGTTGCAACAACGGGGGCGGGCTCAGTGGAGGCAATCTTCAATGCATTGGAATTGCTCGTCAAAGGGCAGGTTAACATATTGGATTATCGGGTAACTTCCATCGGCAAAGGTCGCGATGCATTAGGGGAAGCGGTCGTCAATTTACGTTTCAATGGCGAAACCTTTACAGGCCGCGACATTTCGCAAGACGTTCTTGAAGCATCGGCCAAAGCCTATTTGAACGCTATTAATCGCAAGTTAGTGAAGGATCAAGTGAAAGTGTTGGAAACGGTTAGTCAATGATGATTTATACATTCGTAGGTCGGAATATTTAGTAATCCGTAAGATGACAACAAGGAGGAGAAGGAAAATGGAAAAAAGAGTAGCTGTATTACAAGGCGATGGAATCGGACCAGAAGTGACGGCGGCGGCAGTAAAAGTTCTTGAAGTGGTTGCAAGACGGTTCAACCACATATTCCATTTCAACTACGGTTCAATCGGAGGGGAAGCAATCGATCAATTCAACAACCCGCTTCCAGAGGAAACAATTGCTCTCTGCGAATCAAGTGATGCAGTACTCTTAGGGGCGGTCGGCGGTCCGAAATGGGATCAGAACCCTTCTGAGCTGCGGCCGGAAAAAGGGCTGCTTGCCATTCGGAAGCATTTTGATTTATTTGCAAACCTAAGACCTGTAAAGGCTGTCCCATCCTTGCTCCAAGCTTCTCCTTTAAAAGAGGACATAGTTCAAGAAGTCGATATGATGATCGTCCGTGAATTGACGGGTGGCATTTATTTCGGGCAACCGAGCAGGAAAACCGAGGCATCCGCTGTCGACACACTCGTCTATACACGGGAAGAAATCGAACGGATCGTTGATAAGGCTTTTGAACTTGCCCGGTTGCGGAAAGGGAAAGTGACATCCGTCGACAAGGCAAATGTACTTGAATCCAGTAAACTTTGGCGTGAAGTTGTGGAAGAGAAGCGGAAAGGTTATCCGGATATCGAAGTGGAGCATCAGCTTGTCGATTCCGCGGCAATGAAATTGATCACGAACCCAGCTGCTTTCGATGTCATCGTCACTGAAAATATGTTCGGCGATATTTTAAGCGATGAGGCATCCGTCATTACAGGATCTCTCGGTCTACTGCCATCCGCTAGTGTCCGCTCTGACGGTTTCGGTCTGTACGAACCTGTGCATGGCTCTGCCCCCGACGTGGCTGGAAAAGGTCTTGCAAATCCAGCGGCGGCAATCTTATCAGCTGCGATGATGCTCCGCTATTCATTCGACATGGAAACGGAGGCTGCTGCAATCGAAGAAGCGGTCAATACAGTGTTTGAAGACGGATATTTCACAACAGATTTAGCAGGCAGAACGGATCGGGCCCATTCGACAAAAGAATGGACGGATAAAGTGATCGATGAGCTGGACCTACAGTTCGTTTCAAATAGCATCATGTTTTCATATGCCTGATGAATGAAAATTGAAAGGAGAAGCGCTAATGGCCAAAACGATCATTGAAAAGATTTGGGAGCAGCATATTGTGTACGAAGAACAGGGGAAGCCGGATTTATTGTACGTCGACCTTCATTTATTGCATGAAGTGACTTCTCCACAAGCATTCGAAGGTTTGCGGCTGGCGGGGCGGAAAGTAAGGCGCCCCGACCTCTGTTTCGCAACGATGGACCATAACGTGCCGACCCGTAATTTACCGACAATCAATGACCCGATCGCTAAAAAACAAATCACGACGTTGGAAAAGAATTGCGATGAATTCGGCATTCAGCTTGCAGATATGCAGCATCCAGACCAAGGGATCGTCCATATTATCGGCCCGGAGCTCGGATTGACGCAGCCCGGAAAGACGATTGTGTGCGGAGATAGCCATACTTCGACACATGGCGCATTTGGCGCAATTGCATTCGGCATTGGCACGAGTGAAGTCGAGCATGTCCTGTCGACGCAGACATTATGGCAATCAAAACCGAAAACGATGGAAATTCGCATTAACGGAAAAATTGGATTCGGCGTGACAGCGAAGGACATCATCCTTGCAATCATCGCAAAATTTGGCATTGATATCGGCACTGGCCATATCGTCGAATATACAGGTGACGCGATTCGCGCTTTGACAATGGAAGAGCGGATGACGATTTGCAATATGTCGATCGAGGCGGGTGCGAAAGCTGGTTTGATCAGCCCTGATGAGACGACTGTCGCCTATTTGAAAGGCCGTCGCTATGTGCCTGAAGGTGATTCTTTTGAGGAGGCAGCGGAAAAGTGGCTTGCATTGGCAACGGATGAAGGCGCCGTATACGATACTACACTCGAAATCGATGCAGACGAAATCGAGCCGTTCGTCACATGGGGCACGAATCCTTCGATGGGGTCGGGCATTAGCGCACTTGTCCCTTCTGCTAACGATTTCACGAATGAATCCGATAAAGAGGCTTTAAAAAACGCACTCGCTTATATGGATTTAGAAGAAGGGATGCCGCTAAGTTCAATTGCCATCCAACATGTATTCATCGGATCATGTACAAATGCACGGCTAAGTGATTTACGAAGTGCGGCGGAAGTGATTGCGGGCCAGAAAGTGCATCCGGAAGTGACGGCGATCGTTGTCCCAGGCTCTCGAACGGTGAAACGACAGGCGGAAGAGGAAGGCCTGGACAAAGTATTCCTAGACGCTGGCTTTGAATGGCGTGAATCGGGCTGCAGCATGTGCCTCGCGATGAACGATGACGTCGTTCCGGCAGGAGAAAGATGTGCCTCGACATCGAACCGAAACTTCGAAGGCAGGCAAGGAGCAGGATCACGCACACATTTGATGAGTCCAGCAATGGCAGCTGCCGCAGCAATTACTGGCCATTTCACAGACGTCAGAGAAATGAAAATGGCCCACGTATAGGGCGCCCGGAGCTAGAGGAATACAAAAGCGTAGGGCGCTTGCCCAGCTGCGACCGGCATAAGGAAAGGATGCGAAGTGGCGCTTTTTGCCACATAGCGTCATTGACTTATGACCCGAGCAGCTAGCGCCCGGAACTAGAGGAAGAAAGGATGATTCCATGAAACCGATCAATGAAGTGCAAAGCGTCATGACCCCTTTGAATCGTAAAAATGTAGACACCGACCAAATCATTTCAAAAGAATTTCTCAAGCGGATCGAACGGACCGGCTTCGGAAAATACCTATTCTACCATTGGAGATATCAGGCGGATGGAGTTGTGAATAAAGATTTCGTATTGAATGACGAGCGTTTTAAGGAATCTAAAATTCTCGTAGCCCACGAAAACTTCGGCTGCGGTTCCTCCAGGGAGCATGCACCGTGGGCGATTCTAGACTATGGCTTCCAAGTCGTCATCGCTCCATCGTTTGCAGATATCTTCCATAATAACTGTTTTAAAAACGGCATCTTGCCCATCCGTCTCAATGTGAATGAAATCGAAGAGCTTTTATCAAAAGGACAATCTTCACCATATTCATTGACAATCAACCTTGAACAGCAGACCGTGAAAGGCGACGAGGGTAAGACCTATTCATTCGACATTGACCCCTATTATAAGCAAATGCTATTGAACGGCTGGGACGAAATCTCGTTAACATTCCAGTACGAAGAGCATATTGCCAATTTCGAAAAACAGCATGCATGATGATTCTCCACCTCCCTTTCATATTGAGCGGGAAGTGGAGTTTTTTGATGGAGTTCTCAATCTTACGTAAAGAGTTCTCTTTTCCAGGCAGGGAGTTCTCGTTCTCAGTAATGTAGTTCTCATTCTCCTGCAAAGAGTTCTCGATCTCAGTAATGAAGTTCTCGTTCTCCTGCAAAGAGTTCTCGTTCACGATAATAAAGTTCCCATTCCCGCGCAAAGAGTTCTCATTTAAGAAATATCCCGCTGGAATCTATCAAATTCCGTGTCTACTACTGTCGAAATAGTGTACAATAGATAAAAACGTACAGAAACTTGTCTGTGACATAGATACTATTAAAACAAGGGGTGGGCACGTGTTTGTTTCCGTATTAAATGATCGACAATCCTTTTCCATGCAAGTCCAGGATCCGAAAAGCACATCCGGTGACGGCTGGCGGAAAGTATGGGGTAAGGAAGCAGCCGCTGTTAATCCGCTTGCAGCAGTGAACCAAGGTAGAAACTCTCTGATTCTCGAAGCGGTCCGGACGAATGATTGGTCGGACTACCACCAGTTCCAAGCAAAACAACATCCCGCATGGTACGACAAGGTCGACGGGGAAATGAAGCAAAACAAACTCTATTACGGCAATCTGATCGATGTGCAAAACCGTTCCTTAAAAGAAGCCATCCAATCGGGAGATCAAGCTGAAATCACGAATCGGAAAGCACGTTTAGATGAACTCATCACTGATTTCAAAAATGCGCCTGGAGAAGTCCCACATGTCATCGCTTTTGCAACCGACCCGGCATTGGCAGAATCGCATGGCATTCCGAAGCCATCGAGCGACTGGTTCAATTCACCATATAATAATGCGCTCGCCGCATCACAAGGTCGTTTTGAAGACCAATATTGGTATGAGAATCCTTACTTTGCAGATCATCCGAATGAAATGACATTTGCCATGGAAGCCGTGAAAGAATATAGACCCGACATTGCAAAAATTGCTGCCTCCATTAATAAAGGTGCCTATGAAAATAATGTCGCATCCTCTTCATTCAACTCAAAAGCAACACAAGAAATAGCAACACCGCATACTCCGGTCGAAAGCAATCATGTCGCCGATCAGGCAACGGCAGCAATTGCCGAAGCAACGACCATGAAGGTAGAACAATTCGCAAGGCAACTCAATACAGCAAATCTTGTCACGGACTTATTTGTAAAAAAACAAGAAGTCGAAACGAAAACATCGTATGATTATTTGCTGGAGCGCCTTACTCAAAAAGCTGAAGAACGAAAGTATAATATTGTCTAAACACCACGAACCTCCTAATATCTAGGGGGTTTTTGTGTCGAGTTTTGTGGTATGATAGGAAAAAGTTTAAATAAGGGCAACAGGAGGAAATCAAGAATGTCGAAAAAAAGAGTAACAACCGTCCTACTGGCGAGCCTGCTATCCATCATGTTAGTACTAGTCGGATGCAGTTCAACAGATGCAAACTCAATTGCGATCGATCAAAGCTTTGCTGATATACATAATCAGTTTTGGGCAAAAGACGAAGTGACGCAGCTTGTCGATATGGGCATCATCAACGGTTACCCGGACAAGCAATTCAGACCGACACTTGAAGTATCACGTGGACAAGCGGCGAATCTCCTTTCAAGTGCACTTCAATTACCGGATGCTCCGTATAAACCGATCTTCAAGGACGTCAGCAGCAAATCCTCCCATTTAAAAGGGGCGATGGCGACGTATGAAGCGGGAATTTTTTTAGGGAAAGAGGACGGAACTTTCGGCGTGGGCGATTCTTTGACGCGTGAACAAATGGCGACAGTTATCGTCCGCGCATTCGATTTACAAGATACAGGTGAAGAAATCCAATTTAAAGATGAAAACAGGATTAGTGAATCGCATCGCGTAGGTGTGAAAATCCTAGCGCAACATGGAATAACGACTGGTAAGGAAGACGGTACATTTGATCCGAAAACAGCGGTGAACCGTGCAACCTACGTCGTCTTCCTTCATCGGGCAATGGTTCAAACTGGTAAAATTGAAAAAGGACCTGAAATCGTATTCAATGAACCTGCCACTCTCGGTAAGTATGAGACAGTCCGCTATGAGCAGAATTTCGTGGAAGTGCCGATCTCCGGAACAGATAAAACATACTTGCGTTCCAACAATTACTTGCAGTATGCAGGTGAAAAAACAACGAGCCATGCGCATTCAAAAGACACGGTCTACACGTATAATGTCGGCGGGTTATCTCCTGCAGTTGTCAATGTAACAAAACGACTGCTGGAAAATGGCGATTACTTCATTTTCACAGAACTTAAAAACCCTCAACGGATGCCGATCAAAATCGATGTCATCCAAACGGAAAGCAATCTATCCAAAGGAATCTTACGGGAGTACAGCCGATACCCGATTAAAAAGGATAACGATGACACATTCGGTTTCGATTTAACGACGTATCCGACAGGCGTGTTTGAAAAGACAACAATCGATGGAAATAAAGCACAGAAAATGATCGGTAAAGCATATCGTTCAAAAGAACTTACACTAACGTATCCGAATGGGGAAAGCAGCCATACGCGTGAATTGGATGATGAAAGTGAAGCATTCAGCGGCATCTTTTTAGGGGACACGCAGCTATCGGTCTACTCATTAAGCTCAAGAGGATTCGATATCGTCGATCAATGGCTCCTCGTTTCTGACGAACTATTATTCTCAAGCCATCAGGTTATGGATAATTGGATGCTCGAATCAGCGACATATTACAAAAAACGAAATAAGTGGTACACAGCGAATGGTCCATACAATAAAATGGCGACAACAATCGAACCAATGCCTAAATCGGGCAGGGGGTATGGCCGGAATCTTCTTCTCGTAAAAGAGGATCGAACGATGGCGATGTACAATGAAACAAAGGAACGTTATTTCGAAAGCTTGCTTTATAATTCATTCGCAAATCTTGATATTTTCAGAGGGAATAAAACGTATTGGGAAACTGAAGTGACGAGCACTTATTTGAAAGGGCTATTCGGCATTACAGCTCCATTCGTCGATACGCGTTTCAATGAACAGATTGCCTTATTCCTTTACAATGGAGGAAAAGCATTCGGACATGATGATTATAATCTTGGTCTGAAAAACTATGCGGATCTTTTAGTTTCCCAAAAAGGTAAAGGAAATATTATTAAAGTGAATGCATCTGCTTATTATATTCAGGATTATTTCCCTAGCAAGCAAAATGTAAAAACGCACACTTCGATGAATCACCTGCTTGGAGGCATGAATATTCTGTTGCTCGCCTACAAGGAAATGGGTGATCCGGTTTACCTTGAAACAGCGGAAAGTTTGCTGGCAGCTATCGAAGTCGATGCGAATAAATGGATCCGACCGGACGGGGATATTTGGTACAAAGTCTCTCCAGACCACACGTTTGTCGGAAGGGACTACGTTCATCTGACATTAGAGGATTTGATCCATTCTTATGAAATGTGGTATGAAATTGACCCTTCAACAACTGCGGTATTTGAAAAGTTAATCCGTTCAAAAGCAGGATATATGGATAAGAATGGTTTAGGCTACACAACGAAAATCAAGGCCGGCCTTGACCGAATCGGTATGCCTGAATTATTACCAACAGGTCCGGAACATACGGACGCATTATAAAGCAGAGGGCGCCTGCCTAGAGCTGACAGGCATAAGGCGGAGATGCGGAGTGGCGTTTTTTGCCATAGAGCAGCTTCGACTTATGCCCCCAAGGCTTTGGCGCCCGCAGCTGGATTGACTATATTTATAAAAAAACCCGTACGAAGCAAAATGCCTCGTACGGGTTTTTTTAATTGATTTTATTCACAAGATCAGACCGGATCCAGCCATAATCGGATGGCGGGTTGATATCCGCAAGGACCTTATACCATACATAACCATCACTGCCTGTCGTCTCTTCGACAATTACAACCGGATAGCCGAAAGAGGCTTCATAACCCGGATTCTTCTGCTTATATGAGAAGAGTTTGTTGTCGTTTCGAACTTCAGGACTCGTTCTGACATTGACGCCTGAAGGGCCAGTGTAATTGATGATCCCCAATTGTGCTCGCTTCGTATCACGGTTGCCGAGAAATTTATCAATCCGCCACATATGCCCCGCGATTTTACTTCCCCAGTTCGGATCAGACGCGTATTTCACATTGATGCCGACCACTTTATTGCCGGGAACTGCGCCGTTTGTATGTGCGCCTAGCGGATTTGCATAGTTCAGATTCATATAGCGTTGAATGAACGCATTAATGCTATTTTCAGGGGTAACATACACTTCTCCTGTTTCAGGAGTCGAATCAAAGACTTTAATTCCGAAAAGATTATTTTTCGTCTGTGCATTGGCACTCATTCCATAATCACTTTCATGGATAGCAGTCGCAAGGATGAACATAGCGTTTACATGATACGTCTCTTCAACTGATTTCAAATATTCACCAAGGCCGATTAATTTAGATTTAGCCGATGCACCTTGGTAACGTGCAATCCCCGTACTTTCACGATCCTGTAAAGCCCATTGAACATACGAATCGAGTTCGGCCGCTGAATAGGTAGATGGCTGTCGGACGGATTGGAATTGGAAATACGGGTAGTATTTGATAACGTTTTTCGTGCCGACTTCTGTGAAGTAAACACCGTCTAAGCTTGTATATTTCTTGCCGGACTGCATTGCAGGTGATGCCTGTCCGATTGAATAAACGCCTTTTGTTCTAGTAAGATTATCATAGGTTGAATGTGTCAAAATTCCGTCATGCGTAACTTCATAAAAGTCGTAGCCGGTCACAAGCTCGGAAGGGACTAGGTCGACTTCATTATGTTTTGCATAATACGTTATCCCGCCAATTTCAGTTATTACATAATCCTTGCCACTTCCGACATATTTCATTTCGCGGCCTTTTGTTATGTAAGTCACTTCGTTTCGCAATGATGAATCACTGTAAAGGGACGTGTATTGTTTTGGATTTTGTGCACCGAATGCGCGGCCCGTTTTTATTTTAATAATGTCACTGCCTTTTTGAATGGCCTTAACGGATGAAGATGCATTGTAGACTGCCAATGCATCTTCATAATTTTTATAGATTGCCGGTGTTGGATTGACTTGTCCATTTGAAATCGAGCTGACTTTATAGATTTCAGGATCTACATCGGGTGTTTCAGGAGTTCCCGGTTCCTCTGGAGTCGTAGGCTCTTTCGGCTTCAACAGCTCGGCTGCAGCATCCATTCGGAATAAAAATGCGGCTGCATGGGCGATTGTTGCGCTATCTTGGGGTTTGAAATAAACCCCGTTTTTCTGATGATCTCCACGGATGATGCCGAGGTATACAGAAGCTGACACAGCATCTCTGAAATTCGGTGAAATCTTATGGGAATCTTTGAAAGTAAAATTTGTTTTCTCGATTGGAAGATCCATATAGCGGAACGCTTTGAAAATCATTCCTGCCATCTGTTGGCGTGTAATTTTCTCATTCGGTTTAAAGTTGCCATCTGGATAGCCTGAAAGAAGACCTGCTCCAGCGGCATTTTGAATTTCCTGCGTTGCGCTTGAATTTGCTTTCAAATCTTTGAACGTATACTTCGTGGAAGTTGGCAAATCCAATGCACGAGCAAGATAGGAAGCAAATTCGCCTCTCGTAACCGCTTTATTCGGATTGAACTTGCTATCTACTCGGATAACGTTCTTCTGAATCCAATAATTCAACTCTGTTTCCATTTGATGGCCCGAGACTGTACTAGCTTCCGCCTGATTCTGGAACAGAGGAGTAAACATAAGCAGCATGACTAAGGCAAAAGTTATTATTTTTTTCACCGATAAACCTCCTTTTGTATATCTTCTATCATAATATCAGATACTTTATAAAATAATAAGGTGCAATTTTATATTCTTTACAAGTTTAGTTGAAACTTTTTTTGCAAAAGAAACTAAACTATAAACCGCAACGTCCTATTAGATGCTATAATGACAAAAGGTCTTGTTCTTTTTGCACGTCTAGCTTCGGGTGGCAGCTGCTCGGGTCATAAGTCAGCTCTGCTGCACGGCAAAAAGCGCCGTTTCGCAGATCCGCCTTATGCCTGTCGCAGCTAAACGCCACCCTCCGCTTTTGTAACTTATAACGGAAAGGGATTTATTTTTAATGACTACACTTACAAACAAACTGAAGGAAAAAGATACAATATACTTTTTGGCCGCATTAGCGGTAATTGGTGTGGCGTTATTCCTGCCAACATCCATAACACTTGTCGCGACATCATTGTTTTTTGTCATCTATGCTTTTTTCAGACCACAACAAAGCTTGTTGTTTTTGGTCGTCTATGTCAGCATCCGTCCCTTGCTCGTAGAAGTGAACTCGGGATTAAAGTTGATCGGGGATCTGATTACACTTATTGCGTTTGCTAAAATCGTCATATCAAGTGGCCGTAATTGGAAGACATTGTTTTCATTCAAATGGTTTGAATGGGCGTTTTTCGTACTTCTCATTGCGGGGTCCATCAGTGGGTTGTACCACGGCGTATTGCCGGCAGCTATCATTTTCCAAGTGCGGACATTCGTCATCATGTACTTGCTTTATTACATCATTTCAAGGATGTTCCTGCCTGATGACTGGTTGAAAAGACTTGCGTGGGTAACTGTTGGGACAAGCTTTATCGCCTCAATCCACGGCCTGATCGAAAAGCTATCGATGAGACAGCTATTGCTTCCGGATGTCTGGAAATACAAAACACTTAGCGCAACGAATGCCGTGCGAATCTACGGCTTGCCTGGCAACCCGAACTCGCTTGCCTTGCTGCTCCTATTCGGAATTATGTCCTTGCTTTTCTTACAAAGTATCTATAAAGGCGAGAAGCATAAATGGTTCTTGAACATTAATCTTGTTCTGTTCATTGGCGTATTTGTTTTGACCTATTCACGCGGGACGTGGATATCTGCTTTCGTTTTAGGGGCCATCTTTGTTCTTCTTACAAAAAACTGGCATTTATTAAAAAGACTCGTCATTGCAGGTGTCGCTTCAATCATCCTCATTTACTATCCGGTGAACTGGGGAGTCGAACTCTTGGCTAAGTTCGGAGTTGAACCTCCTGAAGATCTTGCAATCGGCAGCATCGGAAACCGTTTCGGTGAGACGTTCGATGAGAAGAACTTGGCCCTTATGACGGAAAGTGGACGCTTCTTCTACATTAATAAAGGTTTTGAAATCTTTAAAGAGTATCCAATTACGGGTACTGGATTCGGCTCCTTCGGCGGTTCGGCAACATTATCCTACGGTTCGCCGTATTACGATCATTACGGAATCCGTTCGGATATTTACGGAGGCAAGTATTTCTATTCTGATAATCAATACATTCAAATCATCACGGAGACAGGGATTATCGGCGTTATCCTATTTGCAGCTTTCCTTCTCGGCATGCTTTATCTGTTCTGGAAGGAACGAAAAACAACAATGGGCAAATTCATGATTGCACTCTGGTTCGCTACAGGTTTCTCCGGCTTTTACTACAATATATGGGAATTGAAACTATATACGATGTTCTACTTCATCCTATTCGGCACATTCGCATCAATGGCGAACCAGTCAGTGAAATTTAAAGTAAAAGATCTTTAATCTTCAAACCATCCGGTATTTCGCACCGGATGGTTTTTCATTTCCATCTATGCCATCTATCTCTGGCAAATAACTACAATTCCCAACAAATGATGACAATGAATCTACTTGTGGCGGCACTTCACAATCTATTTCCTTCTTATGGATTATAGTATTTTGTCGAATCTTCTGGTAAGCTTTACATTGATTCATAGAAGGGAAGGTGTCGACTTATCATTAAGCAGGTAGATTCATTGAAAGTTTTTGGTAAAAAAGTTGCGATGACAGCAGCTGCTGTTTCACTTATATTAGCGGTTCCAGCAGGTGCTTCGGCAAATACTCAGACAGTGGACAGTTACCCGGTTTCTTCGGGTGTGACGTATTCACATTACACTCACGCGGGTACAAATCATATTAATCATGTAAGTGTCGATTTAAACGATCCGTATACGAAATTGGACGTCGGAATTCCGTCCCCGCTTGCGAAAAGGGATGCGACAACGACTCTTGCAAATCGTGATACACGTGACGGAAACCGCGTCGTCGGTGCAGTGAATGCCTCTTTCTTCGACATGAAGTCAGGGCTGCCGATGTATTTGATTTCCCAAGGCAATGAAATCGTCAATGGCGGCGTAATTTCCAGTTCACGGGAGTATTACGTCAGCAAGCCAATCGCTTTCGGTGTTATGAATGACGGCCGTGCGGAAATTGATGAATTCAATTTTGACGTACGTATAAACCATCAAGGGACAAACTATAAAATGACAGGTTTGAACCGTGAAAGACAGTCGGATGAAACAATCGTTTTTACGCCGCAACATATTTCATCCACGACCGGGTCGAATGAATTCGGCATCGAAATCGTTGTGGATACCGGAGAACCAATTACATCTACATACTATGGACAACAATTGACAGGGAAAGTTGTAAAAGTGCGGGATTATGGTTCAAAAGAGAAAGTGACAATCCCGAAAACCGGCTTTGTCATTTCCGCACATGGTGGGAAGCCGTTGGAACGATTGAAAGGGATCAAAGTCGGGGAAAGCGTGTCTCTTGATCTATCAATTGATTCGAAATGGATGGATTCTTCTTTCATGCTAGCGAGCGGACCGATGCTTTTGAAAGACGGAAAACCATATATTACGATGGATACGTCGAATTGGCGCGCGAAAGCGATGACTGCGCGTACGGCAATTGCGATTAGTAAAGATAAGAAGAAAGTAGATCTTGTAACAGTCGATAATAAAAGCGGGTACAGCAACGGTATGACACTCACTCAATTCGCGAATTATTTGGCGTCAAAAGGATACGACCGTGCGATTAACTTCGATGGCGGCGGTTCCACAGCAATGGGCGTCCGTAAACACGGCAGCAATACAGTCGTTTTGGCGAACCGGACGACTGATTCAAGCCAACGGAAAGTGTCTGCGATCATTGAGGCGATCAGTACCGCGCCACTAAGCGATCCTGCACATATTAGCGTCTCTCGTGGACAAGTTGGTGAAATGCTTGTCGGGTCAAGCGTTCCGTTAACGATTAACTATGTCTTGGACACGTACTACAATCCACTTAAAGTCGATGCTTCCCAATTGGAGATTTCGGCTGAAAATGGGAAAGCGTCTGTTTCAGGCACAACGTTCACAGCAACGGCGGCAGGAAGTGACCGTATTAATGTGCGTTATGGCACGGCGACACAATCATTCCCGATTACAGTTGTTGAAGCACCTGCCAAGTTGACGATTCAACCAAGTACGACGAATGTTAAACCGGGTGCAACTGTGACATACAAAGCTGTAGCAACAGATGCTCAAGGAAAACCAGTCATATATTCTCCTGAACAGGTGAAGTGGGGCGTTACAGGCAATGTTGGAGCCATCACGGAAACTGGTGTTTTCAAAGCATCGAAAGTTCCTGGCAAAGGGTCTGTCACGGTAACACTAGGTACGAAAACTGCTACTTTGCCAATTGAATTGGCAGACGGAACGCCAGCATTCACGGATATCCCGGCAGATTATGCTTATTACAATGAAATCCGTTTCTTGAAAGATCTCGGATACATTAAAGGGGATATCGATGGCAAATTCAATCCTGGACAAACATTATCGAGGGAGCATGCAGCTGTTATCCTCAGCCGCGTATTCAATTTAGATACATCTGTTGCAGGTACCGAGAAGTTCACGGATGTACCGACAACTCATCGTTACTTCAAGGAAATTAATGCAATTGCGGAAGCGAATCTTGTCGGTGGTAAGGGCGATGGTACATTCGACCCTGCCGGACAATTGACACGCGCGCAAATGGCTGCGATTCTCGTAAAAGCTTACGAGTTGCAAGGCGAATCGGCGAATAAATTCAAAGACGTCCCTGCGAATCACTGGGCTTATAAGCAAGTTCACATTCTTGCGAACCACAAAATTACGACTGGTAATGAAAAAGGGAATTTCGAACCGAATAAGCCGGTAAACCGTGCACAATTCAGCGCATTCCTTTACCGTGCCATTAATAAATAAGTGAAATGCCGCAGATTCGAGCGATCGATTTCTGCGGCATTTTTTTCATCATGCTATAATAGGAGTTACTATTTTATAAAAGGAAGTTGGATTATGAGAATAGGAATTGTAGGGAACTATGGAAACGATAATAACGGGGACGAGGCGATTTTGCTAAGTCTGGTGAAACAAGTGACATCGACATTCAATATTAGTACACAGCAACTAACCATCTTCAGTAATAACCCACAGCAAACTTCAGAACGTTATGGGGTGGACAGCTTCCCGCTTTATTACAAAAAAGGGAATGCAGCAAAGACGTTTTTTGAAACATTCCGTCAGAATAAACGAATCGTCAAACAAATGGACTTGCTCATTATTGGCGGCGGCGGAATTCTCATGGATCTGTATGGACGGGAAGCTCCGCTGTACGGGTCATATGCCATGATGGCGAAACAGTCGAAAACCCCCTATGTCATTTATGGATGCGGGGCGGGACCACTTACGTCCGGCCTTGGAAAGTGGTTTATCCGCTATATGTGCAAATATGCGGAAAGTGTATCCGTCCGTGACCCGGAATCCGCGGCTTTATTACAGTCGATTGGTGTGAATAAAAGAGTGAAAGTGATCGGGGATCCCGCATTCTCGTTGCATGAAGAGAACGCAGCTGTGAAATCAGCCGCACCTACAAAAATCGGTGTGACAGCAGTACCCTATTACAATGCTGATTATTGGCCGGAAGGGAACCCGGCCATTTACGAGAAATACGTAGAAGGCATGGCGAAAAATTTGGATGAGCTCGCTGCGGGACGTGATGTAGAAATCACATTTTTCGCAACGAAGTTCCCGCAAGACGCCAATGTGACGAAAGATATCCAAGCGTTGATGAATGAGAAGGCGAAGACATCTATCATAGACGACAACTTGCTCCCTAGCAAGATTCTTGAAGTAACGGAGCAACAGGACATCGTCATCGGCACCCGTTTGCATTCGCTGATCTTGGCGACTTGCACACAAACGCCGGTCATCGCAATCGCCTACCATCATAAAGTAAAAGACTTCATGAGCTTGGCAAATTTAGACCGTTTTTCATTCCCCATCGACGAACTCCACGACAACGATGGATGGTTCTTGCAGGCGTTCAATGAAATGAATGCCGATTGGGATGGCACGTTGAAACAGACCGAACAGCTTTCGAAGAGGTTGTATGAAGAAGCGATGAATGGAACAGTACAGTTTACCGATGCCTTGAAGAAATGAAGAGAACCGCCGGGCTGAGTTATAGGCCCGGCGGTTTTTCGCGCTCAAGAAATCCGTTTCCGCGCTCAAGAAATCCGTTTCCGCGCTCAAGGAATTGCGATTCGCGCTCAAGGAATTGCATTTCGCGCTC
>NZ_BJYL01000010.1 GCF_007991495.1 Sporosarcina luteola
CAAGGAATTGCATTTCGCGCTCAAGGTATCCGTTTCCGCGCTCAAGGAATTGCGATTCGCGCTCAAGACCCGGGCTTCCGCGCTCAACAAATCACCAAGCTTACAAAAATCCCCTTCAAAACCCCAACACACACTTCACTTCATTCACATACGTCTGGCTGACGGGGAGCTCCGTTCCGTCCTTTAACGTCAATAGAAGATTTGAGGAAAAGTCCCGGGAAATTCGCTGAATGCATCCTGTATTGACAATATAAGAGCGGTGAACACGTAAAAACAGGCTTGGCAACCGCGCTGACAAATCCTTCAATGTGCTGCTGATGCTGTATTGTCCATCATCTGTATAGAAAAATGTCTTCTTTTGGTAGCTTTCCAAATGGGTAATTTGTTCAACCGGAACTGGATACCACTCGTCTTCAATCTTACCGGTTAGAAAACGCAACGGCTCAAGCATGACTGCAGGATGATCTGGCGGGAGAATGACGATAAGCGCCCCGTGTTCCCCTTTGATCTCAATTGGATACCCAATCCCGTAATGTGCTGGACCCGATGAACTGTCATCCATCATAACATCCACTTTTTTCCGCTGTTTCAACACAGTATCCGCAATACTCCCAGTCAAGATTGGCTGGCCTTCCTGCAACTTAATATCATGGGAACCTGAAAAGTAATAGACATATTTGCCGTCCATAGCGATGGCAAGCGAAGCGCCGTTCGGAATCCAATCCTCCAGTAAACAGGTATACTGCTGCAAGAAATCCCTACTAATTTCAGCCTTTACCATTTCTCTTATCTTCCTCCTATCGATTTCATCCGTCTAATTTCGACTTCATCCTTAATAACTAGCATTTTATCGGAATGCCCTGACAATTGAAATTTTCTGTTATATATTAATGTATAATAAGTTTGGCTGTTATGGAACAGTAAGAAAGTAGCATTCTATCAGCTGAATATATTAATCGAAAGGTGTGGATTGAATTGATGAATCGTATCGAACAAGTGAAGCAGTTGGAGAAAAATTGGCGCGAGGATGAAAGATGGGCTGAGATTGAACGAGGCTACAGTGCGGAGGAGGTCGTCAAGCTCCGTGGTTCCGTGCAAATTGAACATACATTGGCGAAAAAAGGTGCGGAACGGCTTTGGGGTTCATTGCATGAAGAGGATTTCATTAACGCATTAGGTGCATTGACGGGCAATCAAGCAGTTCAGCAAGTAAAAGCGGGCCTTCAAGCGATTTACTTAAGTGGTTGGCAAGTGGCGGCAGATGCGAATATGGCGGGACAAATGTACCCCGATCAAAGCCTATATCCCGTCAACAGCGTGCCGAATGTTGTGAAACGAATCAATCAAGCTTTGCAACGCGCGGACCAAATCGACTACGCGGAAGGAAGAGAAGACGGATTTGACTGGTTCGCTCCGATTGTCGCCGATGCAGAAGCCGGATTTGGCGGCCCCTTAAACGTCTTTGAACTGATGAAAGCGATGATAGAAGCAGGTGCGGCGGGTGTCCATTTCGAAGATCAGCTCGCTTCCGAAAAGAAATGCGGCCATCTAGGCGGCAAAGTACTGTTACCGACGCAAAACGCGGTAAGGAATTTAATTTCCGCGAGGCTGGCAGCAGATGTATTAGGTGTTCCGACAATTATTATTGCCCGGACAGACGCCGATGCGGCAGATTTGATTACGAGCGACATCGACGAGCGCGATCAAGCATTCATTACAGGAGAGCGTACGCCGGAAGGTTTTTTCCGAACGAAGGCTGGCATCGACCAGGCGATTGCACGCGGTCTTGCATACGCGCCTTACGCCGATCTCATCTGGTGTGAAACATCAACGCCGGACCTTGAGGAAGCACAACGATTTGCGGATGCGATTCATGAAAAATTCCCGGGCAAGATGCTCGCTTACAACTGTTCTCCTTCATTTAACTGGAAAGCAAATTTGGATGATGAAACAATTTCCAAATTCCAACGTGAACTTGGCAAGATGGGCTACAAATTCCAATTCGTCACGTTGGCAGGATTCCACTCATTGAACCATAGCATGTTCGAACTTGCGCATCGCTATAAGGATCATGGAATGGCCGCCTACTCTATATTGCAAGAAGCAGAATTTGCGAATGAATCGAAAGGATACACAGCGACCCGCCATCAACGCGAAGTCGGCACAGGATATTTCGATGAAGTAGCACAAGTCATTTCCGGAGGTACATCTTCCACGACGGGCATGAAAGGATCTACGGAAGAGGCACAGTTCGTTTGATGCCAATAAAACACGAAAGGATGGTTCAACTGACTACTGAAAAAGTACATTTCAATCCAGTCCGGTTCAATATGGACGTTGTCGGCGAAATGACTGCCGGGACGGAGGAAATCCTGACACCGGAAGCAATGGAATTCCTTTATGGTTTACATGAAAACTTTAACAGTAAGCGTAAAGCATTGCTGTCTATGCGGAAATCTCGCCAATCAAAACTTAACAGCGGAGAGAAACTCGATTTTCTTGCAGAAACGAAGCATATCCGGGAAGGAGATTGGACAGTGGCGCCCATTCCTCCTGATTTGCAAGACCGACGAGTTGAAATTACAGGACCTGTTGACAGAAAAATGATCATCAACGCGCTTAACTCGGGGGCGAAAGCGTTCATGGCTGATTTCGAGGATGCGACTTCCCCATCATGGTCGAATATGATTGACGGTCAAGTCAATTTGAAAGATGCTGTGAGGCGGACGATCGAGTTTGAACAGGCATCCAATGGAAAGAACTATTCGTTGAATGACGATACGGCTGTGTTAATGGTCAGGACGCGCGGGCTGCATTTGGATGAAAAGCATATGCTTATCGATGGAGAGCCTATAGCAGGCGGATTTTTCGATTTCGGCCTTTACTTTTTCCATAACGCCAAGGAATTATTGGCAAGGGGCACTGCACCGTATTTCTATTTGCCGAAGCTTGAAAGTCATTTGGAGGCTAGACTTTGGAATGAAGTGTTCATTTTTGCACAGGAATGGTTCGGAATTCCTGTCGGGACGATACGCGCTACGGTGTTGATTGAAACAATCACAGCAGCATTCGAAATGGATGAAATCCTATATGAATTGCGCGACCATGCGGCAGGCTTGAATTGCGGCCGTTGGGATTATATTTTCAGTTTCATTAAAAGGCTGCGGAATCAGCCTGATGTCATATTGCCGGATCGCGGGCAAGTGACGATGACATCCCCTTTCATGCGGGCTTATACGCAACTTTGCATCCAAACATGCCATAAGCGCAATGCATTTGCGCTTGGAGGGATGGCTGCGCAAATCCCAATTCGTAATAATCCAGAGGCGAATGAAGAAGCATTCCGGAAAGTCGCGGAAGATAAGTGCCGGGAAGCGGCGGACGGGCATGACGGAACATGGGTAGCTCATCCGGGACTCGTTGCTGTCGCCATGAAGGAATTTGACGAGCAAATGGAAGGGCCGAATCAACTCCATCGAAAGCGTGAAGACGTGCAAGTGACAGCTGCCGATTTGCTTGAGGTGCCGACCGGAACAATTACGGAAGCGGGATTGCGGATGAATTGCAGTGTCGGCGTCCAATATATCGCGTCATGGTTGAATGGTAATGGAGCGGCACCCATCAATCATTTGATGGAGGATGCTGCAACGGCGGAAATTTCGCGTTCCCAAGTGTGGCAGTGGATTCGCCATCCGGAAGGAAAGCTTGCTGACGGAAAGGAAGTAACTGTTGATTTATTCATGAAAGTCTTTGAAGAAGAAATGGAGAAATTGAAGAAAGCTTTTGGAGAAATGAAATTCCGTTTCGGCATGTTCAAAGAAGCGAGTGATTTGTTCGTAGAGTTGACGCTGCAGGATGAGTTTGAGGAGTTTTTGACAGTTCCGGGGTACGAGATTTTAAAATGAAAAAGGGAGGCGATTTTAAATGGTGAAATTGAGAGGATTGAAAAGAAAATCAAAGAAGTATTGCCGTGAATGTGGATGCGAAATTGTGGAAAAGGTTGAGTCCTTACTATATGAATGTGAGCGTTGCATCGGCAAGCATAAGGCGTAATGAAATAATCCGTTTCCCTAAGGTGATGTGAAAGGGAAACGGATTTTTAGTGTAACCGAATTTTTCCTGTTAAAATGAGAACACTTCAAGGAGTAATGAGAACTTATTCGGTGGGAATGAGAAAAGCTCAATGGCTAATGAGAACTCATTTAGTGTTAATGAGAACAGTTCAATAGCTAACGAGAACTCATTCAGCATTAATGAGAACTCTCCAACACTTAACGAGAACTCGAAATCATTTGCTCAGTGAATCCCATTGAAAAGGGTTTTCTTAAGTCTCTGGCGAAGTGATTGAGTGGAAAGAAATATGAATATAAGGTGGTCATTAGATGCGTAATGAAGAAATGCTTTTGATTCCTGGTCCTACACCGGTCGTTGACTCAATTTACGATGCGATGGCGAGTGAAACAAGAAGCCATACGGATCCACGATTTGTCGAGATTTATAAGCGTTCGATCGAGAGGACGCGCGAGTTGTTAAAGACGGATGGCGAAGTATTCGTCGTATCGGGATCCGGTACGATCGGCATGGAAATGGCTCTCGTTAATACAGTTGCTGCGGGTGAACGATTACTGGTCATCAGCCATGGCTATTTCGGAGATCGATTCATTCAATTAGGGCAGGCATTCGGCATTGAAATGGATGTCCTCCAAGCGGAATGGGGAAAACAGGTAGCACCTGAAGAAGTGGAGCGGAAATTGTCGGAGCGTACATACAAGGCGGTGACAATTACGCATGCGGATACGTCAACCGGGGTTGCTGCCGATTTGGAAGCAATTGTTCCGATCGTCAAAAAACACGGGGCGCTCGTCATTTTGGATGGTGTCTGTGCGACGGCCGCGATGGAAGAAGATATGAGCAAGGAATACGGAAATCCTGGCTATACGATTGATGTCGTTTTAACTGGCTCGCAAAAAGCGATCGGTGTACCACCGGGACTGGCAATCGTCGCGTTTAATAAAACCGCATTGGCGGCACGTGAACAGATGGACCGCGTACCTGCGTACTATTGCGATATTAAGAACTGGATTCCGATCATGCATGATCCATCAAAGTATTTTGCAACGCCTCCCGTGAACTTGATTTATGGTTATGATGAAGGCATGAGGCTCTTGATGGAAGAAGGACTTGAAAAACGATACGCCAGGCACTCCGCTTTCGGCCGCGGCGTCCGGGCGGCACTTAGAGAATACGGCATGAATCCGTTGGCAGAGGAAGAAGTTGCAGCTTCGACATTGAGCTGTCTCCTTTATCCGGAAGGTGTGAACGACGCCGAATTCCGCAGTGCGCTCGCCAAAAAAGGAGTTATTGTTGCAGGAGCATTGGCACATCTTGCAGGCAAAGCCTTCCGTATCGGTCATATGGGCAACACGACTGAAGAAATGCTCATTTCGGCAATCGAGAAGATCGGTGAAACATTGAATGAGATCGGACACGCTGTTTCAATCGAACAGGCTGTAAACCGATTCAAAGAAATCAATTAAAAAACCAGCCTCGGCTGGTTTTTTGTGTAACCGAATTTATTTCACCTTAGGCACCTGATCCGGTTTGTCTGTAAAGATTCCGTCCACTCCAAGGTCGATCATGCGTCGCATTGCCGCTTCTTCATTCACCGTAAATGGGTGAATATCCAAATCTACCTCATGTACTAGCTCCACAAACTCCTCTGTTACGACATTTTCATTGATGCCGATGCCTGACGCGTACTTTGCGACTTTCCGCAATTGCCTTTTCGTTGGCATTGTTTCGTTTTTTACGGAATACAGTTGAATAAGCGGAATGGAAGGCTCCAACTTATGAACAGTCTTCAAAGAAGCGGCATCAAATGATTGCAAAATCACGTTCGGAATCGGACCATCGTCAGATAAAAGCCCATAAGTATGCAGTTGCTCAAGGAGTGCTTCCTCAATTCCGGGATATGAAGTTGGAGATTTAATTTCTATATAATAATTCACATCATCCCCAAAGTGAGAAAAGATTTCCTCCGTACTGACGATTCGCAACGGGTCGACCCCGGTTAGCAATGAAACCGGAATTGAACCATTGTAGTCTGATTCTCTTCGCAATAATTTCAATTCCTGAAAAGTTGTGTCCACAATCGCTTTTTTGCCATCCGGTGAAAGTATAAAGCCATCATGAATGGAAACGAGTTCCCCATCTTTTGTCATATGCACGTCAAGTTCAATATAATCGGCTTTCATCTGAACTGCTAATTCATAGGCTAATAGGGAGTGCTCCGGCGCATAAGCGGAAGCACCCCGATGCGCAATAATCAAGAACTCATCGTCAGGTAAAGCGGCAACGTCCGTTTTTTGCGAACATGCCGAAAGCAGGACGAGCATGACGAACAGAAACCCTTTTTTCATAAGTTCTACCTCCGTAAACGTAAAGAAATTGTAAAGAATGCAAGAAATTGAAGGAATCTTGATAGCTTTTATCGAAGTGTGTCACTAGCAATTCAATTTAGATTTCTTTAAAACTTTACCGGAAAGGAATTTGATTTAATGAAACGAGTGGAACTGATTGATGTTTCGAAGTCATACGATAAACAAGTTGATGTCATTTCCAATATAAACGTAACGATCGAACCGGGCGAGTTTTTTGTCTTGGTCGGTCCATCGGGGTGCGGGAAAAGTACAATGCTTCGTATGATCGCTGGATTAGAGGAAATAACAGGAGGCACATTGAAGATCGGGGAGAAGGTGGCGAATAATCTTTCCCCGAATAAACGTGATCTTTCTATGGTGTTCCAAAACTATGCGCTCTATCCGCATTTAACTGTCCAGCAAAATATTACATTCGGACTGGATGTAAAGCGTATGAAAAAAGATGAGCAGCACAAGAAGGCAAAAGAAGTGGCGGAGATGCTCGGTTTGACGGACTATCTTGACCGGAAGCCGCGCGAACTATCCGGCGGTCAGCGCCAACGTGTCGCACTTGCACGGGCTATCGTTAGTGAGACGCCGATCTGTCTCATGGACGAACCGCTTTCAAATCTTGACGCAAAATTGCGGGCGCATATGAGGTCAGAGATTAGAAGGATTCAAAAGAGCCTTGGCATTACGATGATCTACGTCACCCATGACCAAGTAGAAGCGATGACGATGGGGGATCGGATTATGATCCTTCATGAAGGAAAGATCCAACAAATTGGCAAACCGATTGATATTTATAACTACCCAGCTAATCCATTCGTCGCGACGTTCATCGGATCACCTCCTATGAATCTGGCGAAAGCGGAATTTCACGAAACAGATAAACAACTCATTATCGGAAGTGAATTCAAGTTGAATGTTCCTGCTGAGGAGATCGGAAAACTGCCAAGGACCTCCATGACAATCGGTGTACGTCCCGAAAACCTTTACCCGACGACACCCGAAACAAAAGAGGAGGATACTTTCCATGTCGAAGTGACGAATGTGGAGATTTTGGGTAATGAAACAATCTTTTCATTCAAACTAGGCAAGGAGGAATGGATGGCGAAATGGGGCGGCCAATGGCATATCGACATCGGCGACAGTCTGCCGGTCCATATGGAATTCGAATCATTGTCGATCTTTGACGAGCAAAGCGGAGAGTTGATCAAAAAAACGATTGACTACGGCAAATACGTCTCGAATAAAGAGGTGCCATCATGACCCGGTTTGCACATTTTTGGAGAAAGTCAGTCGACGGACGGGCAGCAATCCTTTATTTATTGCCATCTGTCATTCTATTTTCGGTTTTCGTATTCTACCCGATGTTCCGGACAATTTACCTCAGTTTTTTTCTTACGGACCAAACGGGCAATGCGGCGATCATGGTCGGTTTCGAAAACTTTATGTATTTACTAGGTTCATCTGAATTTCAAAACAGTATGAAGGCGACAGGATTATTCGTTTTATATACAGTTCCGATCACTATTATATTGGCCCTATTCTTCGCATTATTGGCGAATGAAAAATTAAAAGGGATCGGTTTTTTCCGGACGATGTACTCTTCAACGATGGGGATATCTGTCGCAGCTTCATCAGTCATCTGGCTATTCATGTTCAACCCGAGCATCGGCATGTTCAACCGGCTGCTAAGCGTGTTCGACTTTCCGCAGATCCAATGGCTTCTTGACCCGGAATGGGCGTTGATATCGGTCGCAATTTCGACGATCTGGATGAATCTCGGATTTTCATTCCTCATCCTTTTAGGAGGTTTGCAAAATATCGACGAGCATCTTTACGAGAGTTCGAGAATAGACGGCGCAGGCTATTTCTATCGATTAAGGCGAATTACGTTGCCGATGCTGTCTCCGACATTGTTTTTCATCATTACAATTTCATTAATTAACGCGTTCCAGACATTCGGGCAGATCGACATTTTGACGAAAGGCGGACCATCTCAATCAACGAACTTGATCGTTTACTCGATTTATCGAGAGGCATTCATTAACTATCAATTCGGGACCGCCAGTGCACAAGCCGTTATTTTATTCATTATCATCCTCATTGTTACAATCCTTCAGTTTAAGTTAGGCGAGAGGAGAGTGCATTACCAATGAGAATGAGTCTCTTATCAAAGATTTGGATCTATTTCCTATTGCTTGTGACGTCGGCATTCGTCTTCTTTCCCGTACTGTACGCATTCATGATTTCATTCATGACGGGTCCTGAAATCATTCAGGGGAAGTTTTTTCCTGAATCGATCAATTTTGAAAACTATACAAAAGTGTTCAGTCGACTTCCGTTAATGAACTATTTGCTGAACAGCTTTATCGTTTCTGCAAGTGTCATGCTTGGTCAACTTGCCGTTTGCAGTATGGCGGCATATGCATTCGTTTTCCTTAAATTTAAAGGAAGGGATTTTATTTTCTTCCTGTTCATATCAACGATGATGATTCCTTGGGAAGCGACGATGATCCCGAACGTCTTCACAATCCGAAAGCTTGATTGGTTCAATACGTACCAAGGATTGACGTTGCCGTTTTTCGCGCTGGCATTCGGAACATTTCTGCTGCGTCAGCATTTTTTGACGATCCCAAAGGAATTGCATGAAGCGTCTCAAATTGCGGGCTTAAGTCGATTCGCATTTTTCTGGCGGGTTGTCCTGCCTGTATCAAAAACAAGTCTCGTCACATTGGGGGCTTATGGTTTCTTGACGACTTGGAATATGTATTTATGGCCACTGCTTATTACGACAAACCAATCCGTGCGAACTGTGCAAATTGGTTTAAAGCAGCTGCAGTCCCAAGAAATCGCGACAGAATGGGGGGTGGTCATGGCTGGAGTTATCGTAGTTATCATTCCGACGTTGCTATTGCTCTTCCTCGGACAGAAGCAATTGCAAAAAGGGTTATCTCAAGGTGCATTGAAATAATTTGCCTAACCAATTTAAAAGGGGTGCATGAATTTGAGGAAAATGCTTAAATCATCTATGTTTTGGATGCTAATCTTGACGGTCGCTATTTTGACAGCTTGTTCTAACAGTGACAGCAGTTCGGATAACAATGATTCGTCATCTACGAACGATACATCTTCCAACTCGGACGGGAATAAAGAAAGTGGTTCTGAGGAAGCAGGAAAAGTTTCGATCGAATTCTGGCATGCGATGTCGGGTACTGGCCAGGAGTCGATTGATGCAATTGTAAAAGGGTTCAATGAATCCCAAGACAAATACGAAGTAAAAGCGGAATTCCAAGGATCTTATGAGGAATCATTGACGAAGCTCCGCGGAGTAGGCGGTACAAAAGACGCGCCTGCTATTACACAAGTATTTGAAGTCGGTACAAAATATATGATTGACAGCGGTTATATCGAACCGATGCAGAAATTCATCGATGAAGATAATTATGATCTTTCCCAGTTGGAAGAGAACATCCTGAATTATTACAGAGTAGACGGCGAACTTTATTCGATGCCGTTCAACTCGTCAACACCAGTAATGATCTATAACAAAGATGCATTCGAGGCGGCCGGATTAGATCCTGAAAAAGCGCCGGAAACGTTTGCAGAAGTGATCGACGCAGCAGCTAAGTTGAAGACGGATGATATGTACGGCTTCTCTATGCTGACTTACGGCTGGTTCTTCGAGCAGCTCGTAGCGACGCAAGGCGGGTTATATGTGAATGAAGACAACGGCAGATCAGGAGACGCAACAGAAGCTTTATTCAACGGGCCGGAAGGATTGAATGTATTCAACTTCCTCGATACGATGAACAAAGCAGGCACATTCGGCAACTTCGGCACGAACTGGGATGATATCCGCTCGGCTTTCGCAACTGAAAAAGTCGCGATGTATATGGATTCATCCGCTGGCGTAGCTGGTGCTATCACGAACGCTCCATTTGAAGTAGGCGTCGCTTATATTCCGCATGCGGATGAAGTACAACGGAATGGTGTTGTCATCGGCGGGGCTTCGTTATGGATGTCGAAAGGAATTGCAGAGGAAGAGCAAGAGGCAGCATGGGAATTTATGAAGTACATGACGACACCTGAAGTCCAGGCACAATGGCATCTCGACACAGGCTACTTTGCCATCAACCCTGCAGCTTATGATGAGCAAATTGTCAAAGACAAGTGGGAGGAATTCCCGCAATATAAAGTAACGGTCGATCAGCTTCAAGATACGGTGCCGGGTCTTGCTACTCAAGGTGCTCTCATTTCTGTATTCCCTGAGTCAAGACAGCAGATCGTAACAGCTTTGGAAGAACTATACCAAGGAAAAGATCCGCAAGAAGTACTTGATAAGGCTGCTGAAGGAACGAACCGAGCTATGGAGATTGCGAATAAAACAAAGCAATGATGATAAGCTGTCTGGCGGTCGAAGTTCGACTGCTGGACGGCTTTTAATGGTTTTGTAAATAGGCTGATTAAGCATTTATGATATTTCCAATTATGGTACAATATAGAGTGGTAGTTTAGTAGAATTGGTTTTTTGTGCTTCTTTGCACTAAAAATATAAACTCACATAAGTAGGGAGATGGAGAAATGTCATTCATTAGAAAAGCGGGAATGTGGATTGCCGTTATGGCGCTTGCATTCAGCGGTTTTTCATTGACGACGGTTGCAAACGCAGCAGGATCGCAAGAAGTGACACGTGGTGAATTTGTTGCGGCTGTAGTGGAAGCACTTGCATTTGAGCTCGGAGACGGAAGTACATCAGAATTCACGGATGTCGACGAAAAATTGGCACCTATTGTAGAAGCGGCACAACTTCACGGACTCGTGAAAGGCGCTACGTCGACAGAATTTAAACCGAACGAAAAGCTGACGCGTGAGCATGCGTTTCTAATCGCATCACGTGCTGTGAAAACAGATGAAGTCTATCCAGTAGATCTATTGGATCGTTTCAATGATAAATCTGATTTCAAAACGGAAGAACCCGAAGAATTAGCGAAAAGTGTTGGACTTGATCTTTTAAGAGGCTATGAGGATGGATCTGCAAAACCTCAGCAAATCGTCACAAAAGGCCAAGTGAAGAAAATTATTGAGCGTCTGTTGGCAGTTGCCAACGCCGCCCCTGAAATTGAAGAGCCAAGCAAGGACAGTGTCGCATTGCGCATTTTAGGCACAAGTGATTTGCATACGAACTTTGTGAATTACGATTATTATCAGGACAAGCCGACAAATGAATTTGGCTTGGCGAAAACTGCGTTGTTAATCGATGAAGCGCGTGCTGAAAACCCGAATAACCTGTTATTCGATAACGGAGATTTAATCCAAGGAACTCCTCTTGGTGGATACAAGGTGAACGTTGATCCATTGGAAAAAGGAGAGCTACATCCAGCACTAGCAGCTCTTCAAGCTTTGGACTTTGATGCAAGTACGTTAGGGAATCATGAATTCAACTATGGACTTGACTATTTAGATGTTGTATTGGAAGAAGCACCATTCCCAATCCTAAATGCGAATGTCTACGATGCAACAACAGGAGAAAACCGTTATACGCCATACGTCATCATGGAACAGGAAGTCGTTGACGGCAACGGGGCAGCCCACAAACTTAACGTTGGCGTCATCGGTGTTGTGGCACCTGGCATTATGCGCTGGGACCGTTCACATCTTGAAGGAAAAGTAACTGCTGAAGATGCGGCGGACACTGTAGAAAAATTCGTCCCTGAAATGAAAGAGGCGGGTGCTGATATTATCGTTGTGTTATCTCACTCAGGTATGGGAGATGAAATCCATACTAAAGGAGAAGATGATGTCGTCTACCAAATCTCTCAAATTGAAGGAATCGATGCAATTCTGACGGGTCATAACCATTCCGTATTCCCCGGTGATTATGCAGATTTGAAAAACGTAGACAGTGAGAATGGAACTGTGAATGGTACGCCTGTTGTCATGCCAGGTAAATTTGGCAGTCATTTAGGTGTTATGGACCTCGTACTTGAAAAGGACGGAGAAAATTGGAATGTCATTAGCGGCAAAGGTTCCCTCCGCGAAATCGATACAGAGTCCGATAAAGCATCTGAAAAAGTAATTGAAGCTGTCAAAGAAGCACATGAAGGAACTATTGAGTATGTCCGCAGCCCTGTCGGTAAAACAACATCTGCAATTACAAGTTATTTCTCATTAGTGAAAGACGATCCATCGATTCAAATCGTTACAAATGCACAAAAATGGTATGTTGAAGAACAAGTGAAAGGCACTGAATTCGAAAATATTCCAGTCCTTTCATCAGGCGCGCCGTTCAAAGCAGGCGGACGTAATGGTGCAAACTATTACACGGATATTCCAACAGGCGAAATTGCCATTAAAAATGTTGCTGACCTCTATGTATACGACAATACTGTCAGTGCGCTTGTCATGACGGGTGCTGATGTGAAAGAATGGCTAGAAATGTCTGCTGGTCAGTTCAATCAGATCGACCCTAAGTCTACGGAGCAGCAAGATTTGATCAACGCAGAATTCCGTACGTATAATTTTGACGTTATTGATGGTGTGACATATGAAATCGATGTGACACAGCCGGCTAAGTACGATTACGCTGGAGAAACGATCAATGAAGATGCTAACCGTATCGTCAACTTGCAGTACGAAGGCAAGGAAATCGATCCGGAACAGAAATTCCTCATTGTAACGAATAACTACCGTGCAAGCAGTAACTTCCCAGGCGTCAGAAATGCAACCGATAAAATCGAGTATGCATACGAAAACCGAGAAGCAATCATGGATTATATGATTGCAGAAGAAACGATCGACCCATCAGCTGACGGCAATTGGAAGTTCGTTCCTGTCGAAGGTGATGTGAATGTCGTTTTTGAAACTTCAGCGAAAGCACAGGAATTCCTTCCAAAAGATAGCGGAATCGAATTCGTCGGACCGACAAAAGACGGCTTTGCGAATTTCTCATTACAATTTAAGTGAAGAACTGAATAACGAA
This sequence comes from Sporosarcina luteola, assembly GCF_007991495.1. GTDB lineage: Bacteria > Bacillota > Bacilli > Bacillales_A > Planococcaceae > Sporosarcina > Sporosarcina luteola. The sequence goes on from NZ_BJYL01000010.1 coordinate 13,408, forward strand.
GAGCAGGGGCATTTTCCCTGTTCTTTTTTGTCCGGTTAAAATATTCATTTCCGGGTATCGTTAAGGTAATACGTGAAGTGGAGGACTGCCCAATATGAAGGACAACCGTTTTCAATCAAATCCTAACGAGGAACAGGGGGAAGCATTCACTGGAATGCCGAATGCCAAGCCTTACCCTGATTTTGAACCTGTACAGGACGCCGAAAAGCAAGTGACGCAGTTCATGAATTCGACTGAAAGTAGACAAAAGCCGACAACTAAAAAGGAAATCGAATAATCGAGAAACCTGTACAATTCGTCCGAAAGGCGGAGTGTATAGGTTTTTTGGAAAGGACTTCCACAAATCACTTCATTGGAGTATAGTAAGAAAACAGGCATAATTCATAGTTGAACAGGAGATAGTGGATTGAAACAAATTGCAATATTGCTCATGATATACGGTTGTTTATTGACGGGCTGCTCGGGGAATGAAGAGCAAGTTGACGTTCCAGATGACTTTATGAGCATCCAAAGCAACCCGGTGGAAATGAAACTAAATGGGAAGACAACACAGATTACGATAGGAATGGTAGGCGATATACTTTTACATAATCCATTGTATACATACGAAAACTATAACCTTTCTTTTCAAGCAGTAAAGGATAAGATGACCGAAATCGATTTTCTATTAGCGAACCAAGAGTCAGTGCCTGGGGGAGTAGAATTGGGCTTGTCCGGCTATCCACGGTTTAATAGCCCGAAGCATATAATCCGAGATTTGAAGGCGAATGGGGTTGACTTGCTGTCCATCGCGAACAACCATACGATGGATCAGTCGGAAAGCGGATTGTTAAAGGCAATAGGTTATATGAAAGAATTTGAAATGCCATACATAGGTGCATATGAATCTGCGGAAGATCGTGAAGCGAAGCGCATTTTTGAAGTGAACGGTGTACGGATCGGTGTTTTAGCGTATACATCCAGTTTGAATGGGCTGGCAATACCAAAGGGGAAAGGATACTTAGTTTCCTTGATCGATAGGGAACGGATGGAAAAGGATATTCGGGAAATGCGGACAGAAAGCGACATACTCGTCGTCTCCATTCATTGGGGGGAGGAATATGCGCTGCAGCCTTCGATGAAACAAGAAGAGCTTGCTGAATGGCTGGCGGCTGAAGGGGTGGATATCATATTTGGCCACCATCCTCACGTGCTGCAACGATATACAGAAATCGGCAATACGAAAGTGTTTTATTCCCTTGGGAACTTCTACTCTGCCCAGCAATTCGATTCTACAAATATTGGCGGGATTGCTAAAGTGGAAATTACAAAGACCGAAATCGCAGGAAAACGATTCATGACAGTAGGGGAATCGACGTTCTTTCCGACTGCTGTTGTCCGTGATGAGAATAGAAGATTCGTTGTTGTGCCTGTAAAAGAAGCAGGGGCAAAGATAAGTTTTGATGAAACATGGGTGGAGGAGCATGTAGGGCTTCCGTCCGAATAAAAGAGGGCCCTTCACGGAAATTCCGCGTAGGGCCCTTTTTTTCATCTAGCTTCGGGTGGCAGCTGCTCGGGTCATAAGTCGGCCCGACTGTACGGCAAAGGGCGCCGTTTCGTCGTTCCGTCTTATGCCTGTCGCAGCTAGACGCCACCCTCCGCTTTTGAGTGTTATTCAGCTTTTTTAACTTGCTTCGTATTGTAAATGAAGTTTGAAACGATTTTTGCTGCTTGTTGATGAGTTGTGAACTGATCTGGCATGAATTTACCTTCAAAGCCTGAAGCGATTCCAAGCTCATGCAACATGGAGATCGCATTCACTGTGTCATCCGCGTAGTTTCCGAAATCGGAATAAGGTGCTTTAGCTTTTGCTGTATATGCTTCGCCTGTGTAGTTCTCAAATGCACGCTCAAGGATCAAAGCGAATTGTGCGCGAGTCACTTTATCGTTCGGGTTGAATTTGCCGTCAGTCCCTTTAACGATGCCAGCTTCATAAGCAGCTGCAATATTAGCTTTCACATCGTCAGAAAGGCCGTCAAGATCCGTGAACGGTGCTTGTCCATCAGCTTTCAGTCCATTCGCTTTGACGATCCAAGATACCATTTCAGCACGCGTGATTTGCTCACCTGGCTTGAAAGTGGAGTCTTTTGTCAAAATGTCACGGTAATAAAGATCTGAAATATACGAGTATGACCAGTTATCAAGGGTTACATCTTTATAAGGAACTTGTGCAATGATGCGTCCTTCAAGACCTGTTTTAATCGTACCTAACGACTTGATATGATCAGCAAGGTTTTCCCAGTCACTGAATCCTGGTTCACTTGCACGGCCTTCCTCGTATGCTTTACCGAGGGCTTCAAAACCGTCTCCGCCTCTAGCAGTGAAGACATTCGTTGCAGCTTTGTACATTTTGTCAGCTTGAACTTCTTCACCATTGATTTTCAACGAAACGATTCGTTTGCCTGGTTCTGCAGTACCGTCAAAAATGACTTGCATGCCAGCAACGTGAAGGAAGCCGCCGCTTTCTTTCGGATATTCCTTTACGGAATGCTCAAATGTCTCGAATAATTCAGCGCCACTTAATTCAATAATTGCAAGGTTGTTGCCAAACGGCAGGACAGTGAGGACTTCACCATAAGTGACCTCGCCCTTGTCGATGGAAGAACGGATACCACCGCCGTTTTGGAAGGCGATAGAAACGTCAGAGTCGATTTCTTTCGCTTTTCCAAGCATTCCGTCTGTAATGATATTGCCAAGATTCGTTTCCCCGGCGCGTACTCCACCTACATCTCTTAGTCCGCTTAGGAAGACTTCAGCAACACCGCCAGTTGGAGAAGTCATCGTCGATTCAACTTTTTCAGAGAAAGGCTTCAACAATTCTTCAGCTTCAGGGTCTTTTTCCCCTTCTTTTGTATCGACTGTATGAAGCACGCCATTGTATTCTTTAATGACGCCATTTTCATCGAATGTTATATCCAATTGACCAAGATAGTTATGATATTGCTCTGCTTGTACAATGACTACAGGTCCTGATTCGCCTTCGATCACTTTTGGCTCCTCTAATTTAGAGTGAGTGTGCCCGCCAACGATAATATCGATGCCAGGTACATTTTTAGCCAATTCCTGATCATTATCGACTGCCGCGTTATCGTCAAAACCGATATGTGTCAATGCGATGATTTTATTGATACCCATCTCTTCGAACGCCGCTACTGCAGCTTTCGCTTCAGTAATGTAATTTGTGAATTCAATTTGTTCAGGGCTGGAAATAGCAACTGTTTCTTCAGTCGTCAAACCGAAAATACCGATTTTCTCTCCGTCCACTTCTTTTACAATCCCGTTAAAGATTTTGCCATCTTCAGGTTCAGCAGTTACTTCTCTTGTTTGGAGACCATCAAAGTTGCTATCTGCCGAGAAATCAACGTTAGCAGAAACAAATGGGAACTTAGCCCCTTTAATGAAATCAGCAAGTCCTTTATGACCGTCAACCGATGTTCCAAGGTCAAATTCATGGTTGCCGAATGTCATTGCGTCATAGCCGAAATAATTCATGAATGCAAGGTCAGCTTGTCCTTGGAATTCATTGAAATAGAGTGTTCCGGAGAAGACGTCACCTGCATGTAATAGGACATTGTGTGGGACTTCTGCACGCTTCTCTTTTAAAAGCGCTGAAAAATAAGAGACGTTTTCCAAATGCGCGTGCGTGTCATTCGTATGGAATACTGTCATTGAAAAATCTTTTGACGCTTCTTCTGCAGAAACAGCAGCAGGGGTAATTCCTGCCAAACTGAACAGCAACATGGACGCAGCCGCGCCTTTAACATACTTCTTTGACATAGTACACCTTCCTTATCTAGTAATTTAGTTTCAATATTCCAATATAGTTTCAAAGTTGGAATATTGATGCAAACATGTCCCTTTAAGTGTATCATTCTCATAATTAAAGGACAAATGAATTTTTAGTAAATTTCTTGTTTAATAGATAAAAAAACGGAAAGAAGAATATTCATCTTCTTTCCGGCATAATTTATTATTGTGCTGAGTAATATTGTACAAGCCCCTGGTAAATGGCCTCGGCATAAAGTTCAACATATTTGTCGCTAGACAATTTACTGAAGTCGTCTGCATTTGTGATGAAACCAAGTTCAATCAATACAGCTGCGACATTGTTATTGCGAATCACATAGAAGCGTTGATCGCGGACACCACGATCTGCCATATTGGCTTGTTTTATCAGATTTGCTTGGATTTTGTTTGCCAATAAACGACTTTCAGTAGCATTTGGATTTGTGGAAGAGTCATAGTAAACTTCCGATCCCTTCGCTGAAGTGGAGCTTGCCGAATTCACATGGATGGATACGAATGTTTCAGCATAATGTTTTTTTGCATAATCAGTGCGTTGCTCTAATGAAAGATATGTATCATTCGATCGAGTCAATAACACTTTGGCTCCAGCATTTTTCAATTTGCTTTCAACTAACTTTGTTACTTTCAGTACAATATCTTTTTCATTTAATTTACTTTTCGAAGTGCCTGGGTCTTTACCTCCATGGCCTGCGTCAATGACGATAATCCGGCCGTTTAAAGGATTCCCAGTCTTGTTAAGAAGCTTCAAGTAATTTTTATGGATATAGCCTGTCCCGCTTTTTGTATTGATTTTTGCCCAATAGCCATCCAATGAAAGGACTTCCACTTTTTCGCCAGCAGTTAATTTTCCAACGACTGCAGCAGATGTACTTGGGGTCTTTCTAATGTTCAGGCTATTAGCAGTCACTTTTCCAATCAAGCCGCTCGTATTGGAAGGGGTATCCCATTCTTCTTCTGGTTCAGTAACCTCAGGATCAGTGATTTCAGGGTCTGTCACTTCTGGCTCTTCCGGTTCACCAGTAGTTCCTTCAGTATCAGACGGTTTTTCAGTTCCGATATCAATTGTGTATTTACTATGGATGTAACCGTTCTTTCCATCATTCAGGATAAGCAGCCATTCGCCCGTCTGCCCGATGACTTCAACAATATCTCCATCCTTCAATCTGCCAACGACATCACCCGTAACTGCGGGATGCGTACGGACATTCAAATTGTCTCCGCCCGTTGCAACTTTAGCAAAATAGGTTCTGGAAGTTTGTTCTGGTAGTTTTACGGGTAATTTGTACGTATCATTTAACGCACGTGCCACGAATAATGCAAATTGTGAACGGGTCAAGTAATCATTCGGCAGGAATTTGCCCGCATCACCTTGCGAAACACCGCCATAATAAAGACCGTTGATCTGTTCAGCGAATGAGTGATTCTTCATGTCTGTCAACATAAGCGGTCGATCGACAGTCACTTTTTCTGTCAGATTAAAAGCGACTGAAAGGGCATATCCCATTTCATCTCTTTTCAGCTTCTCATTCGGCTTGAAGCTGCCATCCGACTTTTTCTTGAAATAACCTAGTTCAACAGCGCGACTTGCATAGTCATATTGCTCGGTTCCCGGCTTTAAATCTTTGAAATCGACGGCCGGAGTCGGCATATCCTGCTTTTTTGAAGCGATCACAAGCATTTTTGCTGCTTGAGCCCGGGTTAGGTTATCACCAGGGTTAAATTTGGAAACTTGATTGACGATGCCAAGATCAGCTATGTAATGGACTTGTTCATAATATTCCTTGTCCGGCGATATGTCCGAGAATTGGAACTGTGCCGAAGAATGTCCAGGGACGATGGAAACAAGAGCGAAAAACAGTAAAGTGACAGCTGCCCATTTAAACGTTTTCATGATGTCCTCCTAATTAAGATGTAGGTTTATTTTAACAGTGTTCATACGGTAAATCTATAGGAAACTTGATATATTCATAGAGTCTTTTCGAAAAAAAACAGGTGTCCAATAATACGGAACACCCGGTTTGATGGTTTTAATGGAGACGATCAAGAATCTTTTGGAATTGCTTTTCAGTTAATTTATCGTTCAGACCAAATGATCCATCTTCATATCCGCTAGCAATATGGTTATAAGCTAGTATATTGATATATTCATTCGCCCAATGATCTGCAGGTACATCACTATATGAAGTAGTTGCTGATCCTTTTAGTTCAAAGGCTTCCACAAGGACTTTAGCAAGCTGCGCACGAGTCAAAGAATCATCGGGATTGAATTTACCTTCATTGCCGCTGAAGAGGCCGGCATTTGCAACCGTCATGATTGCGTCGTACTGCGGGTGGTTTGCTGCTACATCAGAGAATGTCGTGGAAGCATTTCCCGGTTCCAGGCCAAGTTCCTTAACGAGTGTTTCAGCGATTTTAGCCCGAGTTACATAAGTCGGTGCGTTTTCGGATACTGTCGGTTCTTCAAAGGCAACTGTTTTCTCTTGATTGAAGTTCGCTACACGACGTGCTCCTAAATAACGCTTGCCCCAATAAGCAGGGTCGTTCACTTTGGAAATCATAACGCCTTTAGAAGTTGAAGCGTGAATGAATCTGTTGGAACCGATGTAGATTCCGACGTGTGAAACCCTGTTTCCAATAGTGTTGAAGAAAACGAGGTCTCCGGTTTCAAGATCACTTTTTTTAACAGATGTTCCCATAGCATACTGTTTAGTAGTGTCTCTTGGTATTGTAATGCCTTGCTTTTTAAAGACGAATTGCGTATATCCTGAGCAGTCGAATCCGGAAGTGGTTGTGCCCCCATAGGAATAAGGTGTTCCCATGTAGGTCCGCGCTGTACTAACGAGCGAGGTCGGTGAATTCGCTGAGGCCATGGCTGGTACGGACGTTAGAAGTAAAAGGCTTGCAAAAAACAACATAAATAGTCTTTTCATAATGGTTCCCAGTTTCCCCTTTCGCACGCTTATATACAGTGTGCTTTATCTGACAATAATCCTATCACAGCTAAACCTCTATTTCGGTTACAGTTAGATTACAATAACGTTACAGATGGAAAAGGATGTCGAAAACGCTCTCATATCAACGTTTCCCGAAACAAGGATTTCGTATGAAGCCTTTTTTGTAATGAAAAACTCCTGTAATCCCTCAATATTCTTCGTTTTTCTAGGGATTTTCCCCTAATTTTCTTAACTTCAATTGAAATATTACAGAAATATTTCACCTCTTTTTGTAAGAAACTCATTATGATGAATGTCGGCAACGCAACATTCAGTATGCTATAATCGTTCAATGTATAATAATAGGGAATGACTATTTGAATTAAAGATAGGATGAGAAATAAATGCGTAGAGTCGCCGTATTCAGTAATATGTACCCTTCCGAAAGACATCCGACTTTCGGCATTTTTGTCAAGAACCAAGTGGAGCTGCTGCGTTCCAAAGGACTTGAAGTGGATGTCATCGTAATCGATGAGCCGGGCAAAGGGAAAGTCGCTACATTGAAAAAGTACATGACTTGGTTCCTGAGATCTATCGGCTATTTATTGAGAAATAAAAAGCAGGTTTCGCTGACACATGCGCATTATGCGTTTCCGACAGGTGTTCTTTCATTAATGGGGAAGAAGCTTTTCGGAATTCCTTATGTCGTTACGGTGCATGGTGGGGATATCGACAAAATGGCTGCGAAAAGTGAGCGTATCGCAAAGAGCACAAGGAACATTTTACAGAAAGCCGATGCTGTTATCGTTGTTGGTGAACGATTGAAGCGGGATGTCATTGACCGCTTTGGCGTCAAGGAAGAGAATGTCCATGTCATGAGCATGGGTGTGAATACGGATGTATTTAAACCGATGCCGAAAGAGGAAGCTCGTAAAGAATTAACAATACCGTCGGGTGAGAAGCTTCTATTATTTGTCGGCAATATGATCGAAGCAAAAGGAGTACTTGATCTCGTTGACGCATTTAAAAAGGTACAGCACGCCCACCCTGAAGCTGCCCTCCATTTGATTGGTTCAAGCAAGGATGTAGGGTTCATGGAGAAGCTTGCGAAGCGGCTGCTGTCGAATGATGTCAGGATCTCGCATCAGGAACCATTGCAGCAGAAAGAGGTTGCAAAATGGATTGCGGCGGCAGACGTCTTCGTTTTGCCATCTCACCATGAAGGGTTCGGACTCGTTGCGCTTGAAGCGATGGCTGTTGGAACGACGGTTGTCGGGACGGACGTGGGGGGGCTTTCATTCCTTCTCGGAAATGAAGCGGGCATCCTCGTTGAGCCGAAAAACCCTGATTCACTTGCAGCTGGCTTGAACCTTGCTTTGGAAGAGCCATCAGATACAAGACAGAAGATTGCCGAAGAAAAAGTCGCAGAGCATACGTATGATGTCATTGCACAACGACTGACAGCGATCTATGACGATGTGTCGAAAGGAAAGAATTCAAAATGAGTAAAATGATGAAAATCATCGGTGCCGTCGCCCTTATCAATATCGTCGCGCGGCTTGTCGGCTTTTTAAGGGAAATGGTCATTGGGAAACAGTTCGGCGTAAGCGCGGCGGCAGATGCCATTGCGACTGCATATACGATCCCAAATTTTATATACCTTGTGCTCGGAGGCGGGCTAACAACGGCTTTCATTTCCGTCTATCATTCAGCGAAAACCGATAAAGCTGTTTTTGTCAGAAGGATGTTCACGTCAGTGCTGATGGCGGCGACAACGATAACGGTGTTGGCCGTTATTTTTGCAGAGCCGCTATTGCAGCTCGCTTTCTTAAATCGACTGACACCGGAACAATTTGAATTGGCATATCCAATATTTCTCTGGATGATGCCTTCAACAGTTATTCTTGTCCTATCGACATGGCTCAGCGGTTTATTGAACCTGAATGATAAATTTAAACTATCGAGCATCGCAATTCTCGTTTATAATGCGGCATTCGTCATCATCTCTGCGCCGCTTGTCCCGTGGTATGGACCGACCGCCTATGGAATCGGAGCATTATTAAGTGCCATGCTCATGGGGATTTTCTTATTTGCTGGGATTAAACGCAGCAAGTTGTATTCATTGAAGCCGGCTTTAGGAAAATCGGAAGATGTAAAAAGGGTATGGATCATTGCGTTGCCAATCCTCTTAGGTGGCGCATCCATGCAATTTTACGCATTCATTCATAGGGTAGCCGCGTCGGGGTTAACCGAAGGAGCTATTTCAGCTGTCAACTATGCGTCTAAGCTAAGCAATTTCCCGCAAGCAATCATGATGACAGCCGTCACGACGGTTATCTATCCGATGCTCAGCAGGAAGGAAGGCGAAGGCGATCACGAAACGATCAAGAAACTCTATAAAAAAGGGATGCTTATGCTCGCGGCGATGATTGCCCCGGCAACAGCAGTTGCCTACTTTTTTGCGGAGCCGCTCGTCCGCCTTATATTCGAGCGTGGGGAGTTTGACAATGCATCTGTATTGATTACGGTGCCGATTTTCAAAGTGTTCGCGCTATCAATGTTTTTCCTAGCTGCGAATACATACGTGACTCGCTTTTATTATGCAAAAGGCAATTCGATATTGCCGGTCATCTTCAGTCTCATAAGCGTGCTCGGCATCAACCTTGCCATCATTTATTGGCTGATCGATTCGATGGGAGCGACAGCGATCGCATACGGAACCGTCATCAGCTCCGCCATCAACCTCCTTATGCTCGTTATCTATGCAAGAGTGAAATGGAAATTGTAAGCATTCATAAAGTATCCCGCCGCAGATTGATTGCAGCGGGATATTTTATATCTATTAATCCATACGGATATGCGATATTCTGAATGAAAGAAGATACGAGAATAGGAGAGATTGCAATGTCCATAGAAAAACAAATAGGGGAATGGTTCACCCATTTTCATGCACATCCTGAAATCAGCTGGAAAGAAGTCGAAACGACGAAGAAAATTGCTGAAATCCTGACAGACATGAATGTCCAGCATCTTACATTTGACGATGTTACTGGTGTAGTGGCGGAAATAGGGGAAGGGGATCGAATCATCGCAGTCCGTGCTGACATCGATGCGCTTTGGCAAGAAGTGGACGGCGTTTTTCGAGCAAATCATTCATGCGGACACGATGCCAATATTTCAATGGTGCTCGGTGCACTTTCCTATTTGAAGGATAAAAAACTTGGCGGACGTATCCGCTTCATTTTCCAACCGGCTGAAGAAAAGGGCAATGGGGCCAATTCGATGATTGAAAGAGGAGCGGTCGATGGTGTATCCCATTTGTTCGGAGTCCATTTGCGTCCGCAGGAAGAAACGCCATTTGGCAAAATTTCACCAGCTATCCACCACGGGGCCGCCCTTTTCTTGGAAGGGAAAGTGAAAGGCACAGATGCCCATGGTGCACGCCCGCAGCAAGGAAAAAATGCGCTTGATCCGATTTTTGCGATTGCACAATACATTAAAACAATCCATTTTTCTCCGTATGAAGCCTACTCTGCGAAACTAACAAAAGTTCAAGCAGGCGGAGACAGTTTGAATATAATTCCGGGCAGTGCGGTTTTTGCAATGGATGTACGGGCACAGTCCAATACGGTTTTAAAAGAATTGAGGGAGCGCATCGACACTGGAATCCAGTCAATTGCAAAGCTATATGATATTGAAATCGAATTGAATTGGTCGGATTATACGCCTGCTGCAGAAGTTTCTGAAGAAGCAGCCGCAATTGCCAAGGAAGGCATTGTTGAAGCGGTCGGCAAAGAAGCATTAGCACCTGAGATTGTTACTTCCGGTAGCGATGATTTCCATTTCTATACGATTCATCGTCCGGATTTGAAAGCTACGATGTTAGGTGTAGGCGCTGATTTAGGGCCTGGTCTTCACCATCCGTATATGACATTCAACCATGATGCGCTCGATATGGGTGCAAAAGCTCTCGCCGCAACATTGCTTAAAGCTACACTTTCTGAATAAAAAGAAATGCCCCATCTGCTGGATGACCATCGAGCGGATGGGGTTTTTTAA
>NZ_BJYL01000011.1 GCF_007991495.1 Sporosarcina luteola
GGCTTTCTACATTTTTGCGAAAAAAGGACATTTTAATGTACCTTAAATAGTTTGTGATTGAACCGATAAGAGAAAAGGATAGGTTATAAGTCTAGTAGTGATTATGGCCTTGGGAAATTATACGTAGATTTGATTCTTATAGAAAAGGAGATTAATGTAATGAAACAAAAAGGATTTAAAAGTATTAGAAGCAAATTATTAGTATCATTCTCAATCGTCGTCCTATTGTCGATCGGCTTGGGCGTTTTTAATGCCATATCGATTAGTAAAATAAATAATACAACGGATAGCATTGTGAATTTTGAAGTGCCGCTTTTAAATGCTGATCAGAAATTGGCGACTTCATTAGCGAACCGAATCGGTGCCGCACGTGCATACATACTGTTTGGTGACCTGAAGTTCAAAGAACAATTCCACGAGTTTACTGAGGAAAGTAAGGAACTTGAGGAGACCGCGAAAATGCTAGGGGCATCCGAAGATTTTGAGAAACTGCTCGACAAAACGGTTCAGTGGCGAGAGTCTATGATCAGCGATGTTTTTGATGCGTATGATGAGGGGAATCATGGTAAAGCACGTAGAAATCTACAAGACCTAGCCATTATAGGAAACGAATTACGTGAAGGGTATCAAAGTTTTGCGGATAGGCGAGAGGATATTACGAATAGCAAAGGGCAAGAAATTGTAGAAAGCGGCAGCAATATGTTTATTACAGGCATAATTGTAACGGCTTTTGTAGTCATCGGAAGTATAATTGCTGCAATCTTCACTTCAAATCTTATTACAAGACCAATTAGGAGAGTAATGAATCGGATGAAGCTCATTGCCAACGGCGATTTGAGCGAGGAGCCATTAGCCATTTATTCACGGGATGAAGTAGGTCAGCTCACTGAGGCAACGAATGAGATGAGCAGCAATACACGGGCACTATTAAATCAGATTAGCAATGTGTCCGAATTAGTAACCGCCCAAAGTGAAGAATTGACTCAGTCATCCAGCGAAGTGAATGCCGCATCGGAACAAATTGCCGTAACGATGCAAGAATTGTCTTCTGGTGTGGAAAGTCAGGCGGACAGCGCATCTGAACTGTCAGCAGTCATTGAATCCTTTACAGAAAAAGTAGAAGAAGCAAACCAAAAAGGCGAAGAAATCCAACTGGCATCCCGTGAAGTTCTTGAAAAGACGAATGTGGGCACTCGTTTAATGGATATGTCTTCTGAGCAGATGGGCAAAATCGATCATATTGTGCATGATTCTGTTATTAAAATCCAAGGATTGGACAAGCAATCGCAGGAAATTTCCCAATTGGTCGATGTCATTAAAGAAATAGCAGATCAGACAAATCTCTTGGCGCTGAATGCTGCAATCGAGGCGGCGCGTGCTGGTGAGCACGGAAAAGGTTTCGCGGTTGTTGCGGAGGAAGTGAAAAAGCTGGCGGAACAAGTATCGATTTCAGTAACTGATATAACGGGAATCGTGAATACAATGCAAGAAGAATCTGGCTCTGTCGCAACATCTTTGCAGGAAGGGTATGTAGAGGTGGAAAAAGGGACGAAACAGTTGCAGGAAACAAACAAAACATTTTCTGAAATAAGAGATGCAATTCAAGAAGTGGTAAGTCATATTTCTGTCGTATCAGGTAACCTATCGGATATTGCAGCGAATAGTGAAGAGATAAGCAGCTCTGTTGAAGAAATAGCGGCTATTTCAGAACAAACGGCAGCCGGTGTACAACAGACATCTGCTTCATCCCAACAAACTAGCAGTTCCATGGAGGAAGTGGCAGGCAGTTCTTCCCAACTCGCCCAGCTGGCGGAAGATTTAAATGAACATGTTCGTCGTTTTACCATTTAAGAAGTTGCTTCGTAAACCTTAAAAGGGCTGTCCATACATTATTAGCTGCTAATTGCCCGCGAGCGTCTGATTTTTCCTCTCCCGGGACATTAAGAGCCGTTTAATTGCCCGTGCGAGGCTAAATTTCCCTCTCTCGGGACGTTAAGAGCCGTTTAATTGCCCGTGCGAGGTTGATTTTCCCACTCGCGGGACATTAAGAGCCGTTTAATTGCCCGTGTGAGGCCGATTTTCTAGCGGCCGGGACATTAAGAACCGTTTAATCGACCGTCATGCCTGTTTTGCCGATCTCCAAACAATAAAAGAAAAAGCTGTTCGGAAAATCAGTTTGTACTGACTTTCTGGACAGCTTTATTCATAAAATTTCACACGCTCATCTACAAAGACATGAATTTCAGGTCCATACTTTTCATTGATTTCCTTTGCTTTTTGTTCCGCTTCTTCCTTACGTTCAAACAATCCTACTTCCAGAAAAAATTCACTTTCCCATGTGGAAAATAATATGCCGTTTTCCCGTAGGACACGAAGTCCAGTTTCTTCAAATAAATATTCTTCGTAGTAAGGGATTTCACCGCCGAATAAATGCGAAGGTGTACGAACAGCATATAGCTTTTCATCATTTGCATGCATGTCTTCCGAAACAGTGACGACAAGTTCTGCCGGATCTGCATATTCCTTTCCTTCCATTAGAACTGGTCCGTTAAAGACGATGACAAATTGAATAGCAGAATCATCATGCGTTACAAGCCAATAAGCATCTTCCACTAAATCGCTTTTCTTGAGATCTGCAAAATCATTCGCATCAAATGCTCTCGCCCCATGAAACGTAAAGGTCATCGTATACGGATTTTCATCGTATGCAATTTCAAAATAGGGAGCTGCAAGCTGTGGTTGCTCAGTTTCACCTCTTTGTGTGAAGCCGATGCCGATATGTTCGATACCATTGTCTTTAGTAACGGAAATGGATTTTACATTTACGTTATCAGTTATCGTACCTCCTGTAGCAATCCCATCCTCGAATGAAAAATCTTTAACTAAATTTCCCATGACAGAAAAATTCCCGCTTTCAGCACTAGCGGATGTTAGAGGATCGTCATGTAGTTGATCCGTGTTAAGGACCTCTTGGAACTCAACTGCTTCTATTAATCTACCTAAAACAGGGACATCTTTTGTTTTAGATACAAAGCCAGGGATTGTGTTCACCGCCGCGACTAGTATTATCACCATAGCAATCATCCATGTAAAAAAAGGAAAATGTTTTTTTGCCTTTTTCTTTTTCATTAATTCATTGCCCTCCTGATCAATGCCTGATTACTCGAATTACTAATCATAACCATTCTATTATTTAGGTCGAAGAAATAGAGCAAGGTTTCAAAATACTTTTTCGAATGTGTTTGTCAGAAATTCATTTGTTTTTAATGATAAGGCTATGTTAAATAATGTTGTTGATTTTTGATTAATAAAGAAAAAGAACCTATTCAGGTCCCTTTTTGATTTATCATTATTAATCTAACGTACCTGTCAATACAAGTAATTTATGGGTTATTTAGCTTTACTAAGATATGCTTCATAAAAGGAAATAAATGCACCTGAAATAAACATTAAACAAAATAAAATAAAAGCCCATAATGTTTGGGAACCAAGTAAAAAACCATAAAATCCAGTAATCCCGTTATAATCCCAAGGGTTATTAACTGATAGTGCAATAATTGAAATCAAGCCTATTGTTCCACATAAAAGAATGATTGACCCAAAAAACATTTTTTTCATAGAATCACAACCTCCTTCCTATATTGTTATTTTAGAACATATTTCTACCTTATAAATCAACATCATTCTTGAAGTAAACTAATCCGTTAATTAAACAACAGTAGTCTTAATATTCATACGTTCTCAATGAATGATAGGTTTCATTAATTGGTAATAAACAACTTTCTACTATCATTTTGCTGACGGAACCATCATCGCTTCGGTGCTTCACAATTTCGAGGAATTGAAACCAACTCAAATAATGGTCGAGGTATTTTGTCGCCACGCCATTGAATCGTTGTATCCAGTTCTTTAATCGACTGTGATAGCTATTCACGTTTTGGATATGGTAGATGCCCTTTACTCGTTCAACACCATCTGATTTGAAGCGGTAATGCTCCATACTTTTGCTTTTCGCATAGGTAGAAAAAGCTCTCCAAGCATCAGTGCAGAGCGTATTCTCTGATGATAACTTTGAACCTACGGCTTTCTCTAACTGAGTCTTAGCAATACGTCCTCTCCCTAGAACACCCGAATAAGTGGCTTTTTGTCGGTCTCTTGCAACGAGGACACAAATCTGCTCGCGACTGATACCACGGAACCGTGATGAACCACCACGTTTTCGCGGTTTGCGGTCCTGAATATTTCGCTTTCCCTTTTCGGAGTATAGGAAATATGTTTCATCCATTTCCACAATGCCTGAAAATGCATTAAAGTCCATTTGTTCTAGGGCAGACAACACTTTGTGCCTCCAGTAAAACAAGGTAACATAATGAACGCCACCGATAAGTTCTGCCGATTTACGAAGTGAATAGCCCTCCAACATACACTTGATGAATTCTATCCATTTTTCAGGCTTATGAGTGCGGTAAAGGGGAGTGTTCGTGACATCCGTAAATGTTTTCCTGCAATCTTTACAACGATATCGTTGGCGTTCGACATCTTTTGTGCCGACCTTAACTATATATCTGCCAAACCTAACTACTTGTTTGGAATAACAATGAATACAAGTATATCCGACTTTATTTTTACGCTCATTTATTTCTTGGAATATTGGCTCACTCGGGTAGAATGACGCAAGTGAAGTAATAAAGAATTCTTTTAAACGATGTTGCTCTGCGGGTTTTAACCTTTTTATTTCTGCTATTATTTCTTTTAACCTCATACCAATTCCTCCGAATGAACGTTCTTACTAGAACATTTATTTCCAATTAATCAAATATTAACAAAGATATTTAACACAGCCAATGATAAAAAAACCAGGCGGAAACTACCCGCCTGGTCAATATGTTACTGGATTGAAGCGATAATGCCTTCTTCTCGATCCAACAATAACTTAATGCTCGCCGCATAAGGGTCTTGTTGCAATACTTCCTTAATATAGAAGCGAATCGATTGAATCATATCGAAAGATCCGAGGACATAGTTCTGATTCGGAATTTCAACTTCCGCCGAGAAGCCTTCATCATCATCATAAATCAATTCAACTTCAACGTTTTCCGGCAAAAGATCTTCGTTTTTCCAAGCTTGATCAATGCAGATTGCATTCACGATATCCTGCTCGGACATGATCAATTCTGCCATGGATTAACATCCTCTTTTTCTTTCTTTGCCTTTAGAAGCATGAAAATCTTCCGTATTATACTAATGGCAAAGACGATGACTAGCATATTGATCATAAATCCTAAAATTGAGCCTAACATACCCATGTTGGCGAACAGGCTACCGAAAAGAAGTCCTGCAACTCCACCGATAAACAAACCGCGCATGAGACCTCCTGAGAAGAATCCGCCTTTTGAAGATGCGGGTTTAGTAGTTTTGCTAAGCGAATTGTTCTCATCCTGTTTCTTTTCCGCTTTTTTCGGAGTAGTGAAGTTGTTTTGGTTCGTGTTAAAGTTCTTCTTTCCTGATTTGTATCTCTTTGCTTCCACTGTTGTCGCATGATCATTCAGCACAATGCTGCCGATAGGCGACATGACGATCGTCAATGCAATTAGCGCAGACATTAACTTCTTCAATTCATTTCCCTCCATTACTATGTAAAACAAATGATGCATAGAGTAGTATAATTCATTTTGACATTTAATTATATTAGTTTGCCTTAAAATCGGGAAGCAAGTTAATCGGTATGAATAAACCGACTTTCCCATGTTGGTCGTGGTCCAAAGTTGCGAATACAACACCGATCACTTGACCTTCTTCATTTATAACCGGGCTGCCGCTATTTCCTCGATATACAGGAGCTTTGATCATCATTACTTCTTCTGTCCAATCATCCAATTTTATTGGTCCTAAGATCGTACCTTCATTAGCAATGCCTTTAAAACTGAGCGGATTGCCGATGAAAGTAATTGGGTCATTTTCGGCCATCTGCACATCTTTCGCAACTGCAAGCGAAGGAAGGTCATTTCCGTCAATTTTAAGTACGGCTAAATCAATGTCAGGATAGGATTCTAAAACGGTTGCATTAAAGCGGCCATCCTCTGGAAAGACGACTGTAATGAATTCATTATCCTCAATTACATGATAGTTGGTTAAAATAATACCATCATCGGAAATGGAGAATCCAGTTCCTTTACCGTCTTCTGTCGACACGACGACAACGGATTTTTTGTGGGCGGCGACTTCCTCCTGTTGTGATAAAGCAGCCGAAGAGATGAGAAAGTCGATTGCAGGAATCGAGAACACCTGAAATAGGCCAACAAACGTGCTTAATGCCAAAGTGACGGCCATTAGCCAGATGAATGATTTGGGAATCCGCTTTTTTGGGGGTGCGTCCTTCTCTTCAAGTGATTTTAGCAAGGCTTCTCTTTGAGCTTCAAGGACAAGCTCATTCATTTCCTCATCGCTGATTTGTTCAAAATGGTCATCATCTATGTGTTCAGTTCGATTATTATTTTGCTCATCTGTCATGAATCAATCACTTCCTCGTCTTCAAAGATCTTTCTATCATTATAGCAATGAATCGATAATTGCACGAAGGGGTCACCTTTTGTTCTTCATGCCCATATGTATAAAGGGGAAAGGGGAGGGTGACTTGGTATCTTTAACACCTATTATAATTGACGGCCATCCATTTACGGCAGTAACTGTCCGCCTGCCGAAAACAACTTTACTGACGGTTTCTAATGATCAAGGATATATTATGTGTGGGGCTTTGGACGTTGCTTTGCTGAATAATGTATTGGCGGATCGGAAAATTGTCGCGGGGAGGGCAGTGGGAGTCAAAACGATTGACCAATTATTAAAGGCACCGCTTGAGTCCGTTACGAAGGAAGCAGAAGCGCTAGGAATTTACACTGGCATGATCGGAGAAGAAGCGTTGTTGAAAATGGTTTAAATGAAAAAAGCATCGAGCCGAGAATGCCCTCGGTTCGATGCTTTTTTTGATTTAATAAAGTTAACGGTTGTTGTTATTACGGTTGTTGCGATTGTTTTGATTTCTGTCGTTATTGTTTCGGTTGTTATTGTCTTGATTGTTGTTGAAGAAGTCATCTGCGAACTCGATGTTTTTGTTCTCGTTTTGGTTCTGGTTCCGATCGTTTTGTCGGTTATTGTTGTTTTGGTTATTCCTGTTTTGGCGATTTTCAGGCATGTAAGACATCTCCCTTTGGTTTTTTTGTTAAGTGAATGAACACTTACATGATGTATGATGTCCCAGACTCGAAAATATATCCGCAAAATAAATGAAAGTTTTTTGTCGTCAAAAAAAGCACCATCCATGAAGGATGGTGCTTGCATTAGTTAAATAAGATAAGCCGCCTTTGCCGTATCGTTAATCATGAAAGTTTTAAACCACCACTCCTCAAAGTGGGTGTTCGCAGAAACATTCCTGTTCGTCCCAGTAGATCTGACTGGGCATACCATTCCAGTTCCTATATAAAACTCCCTTTTACAGCTTAAAGGTTAAAACTTATGTGAATACGTACAATGCAGCTTATGAATACATCTTACATTACTTTTTGATGCAGAGCAATGAAAATAACTTCCATTTCTAAGACGACATCGCTGCTGTTTGCATTTTTGCTTACAGGGAAAGATAACAAAAAGCGAAAGGGAGTGTAATATGTGAATCGGGTATTTTTGTTTCTTGCATTTATAGGTGTTCCATTGGTTTTAGTCGGTTCAGTCATGGATTGGCCAGCGATTCCGATCTTCTTATTAAGTTGCGCAAGCATAATTGCACTTTCGGGATTTATCGGCAGGGCTACGGAAAGCCTTGCAATCGTTAGCGGACCGAGAGTGGGTGGTCTATTGAATGCTACATTTGGAAATGCGGTTGAAATGATCATTTCGATTTTTACATTGAAAGCCGGTATGATCGGGATCGTACTTGCTTCATTGACAGGATCCGTACTAGGGAATTTACTGCTTGTGCTTGGCTTTTCATTTTTTGCAGGTGGCATAAAATACAAAACGCAAAATTTCAGCATCCATGATGCGCGGTATAATTCAGGGTTATTAATATTCGCTGTGATTGTAGCATTTGTTATTCCGGAAATCTTCTCGCAGACGATGAATCGCCAAAATACGGTCACCTTAAGTATCGGGGTTTCAATCATCTTGATTGCCCTTTATCTAGCGGGCCTCTTTTTTAAGCTCGTTACGCATCGAGGTGTATTTACCTCTTCCGATAAAGAAACAGTCGAGGAAGAGGAGGAAATCCCAGAATGGTCAAAAGGTAAATCCATTCTCATTCTTCTTCTCTCTACCGTCGCCGTAGCATTTGTGTCAGAAAAACTGGTACATACATTTGAAACACTCGGGGAAATGTTCGGTTGGACAGAACTATTCATCGGGGTCATCATCGTGGCTATTGTCGGAAACGCAGCGGAACATTTCTCAGCAATTACAATGGCGATGAAAAACAGGATGGATGTCGCAGTGGAAATTGCTGTTGGCTCCACATTACAAGTTGCCATGTTTGTCGCGCCAATCCTTGTCCTTATTTCACTAGTTATGCCTGTAACTATGCCACTCGTATTTACAATACCTGAATTAGTTGCAATGGTGACTGCCACCTTTTTAGTTATTAATTTATGCAATGATGGAGAATCGAACTGGTTTGAAGGTCTGACTTTATTGTCGGCATATCTCATCATCGGGATCGGTTTTTATTTTTTATGAGGCCGTTATGCTTATGTGAAAAGATTCTGTGGTATAGATGATAGAAAGGAGGGATCGCTGAAAATGCTAATGCATATCGGGGTGTTCCTAATGGCAGTATCTTTCGCCATCTTCGCAATACTGCTTTCTAAGTTGTTGCGGCAAATTTCTTCAACAATTGGAAGTGCAGGAAAAAGCTTTGATCAAATGGAATCGAAGTTAGATGCAACGGTAAATAGTTTAGAGAATACGATTGAGAAAACGGAAATCACATTGATCGATATGGAAACAAAGTTAAATGCAATTGACTCCGTTTTCGTATCGGCCGGAAAAGTTGGAGATTCAGCTAGATTGGCAACTGATGAATTGGAGGAATTGACGAGTGATTATGCGAATCAAAAAGAGTTACCGGGTGCCATGCCGTTCATCAGAATCATACAATCTGCGGAATTCGTTTCAGGCTTATTCGGTTCCTGGAAAGATGGAAAACGAAGATATACAAGAAGAAATGAGGGGTTTAAATGACTTTAGCAGGAGCAGGGATTTTATTAATTGGAATTGCCTTCTTAATACTTTCTATATTCCTAGCAAAGGTACTGAACCATACGGCATTCATATTGCAAGGAGTAGGCACTACTATCGACCGACTTCCGGATCAGCTGGATGGTGTCTTGGATGAAACAAGCGGTCTGATCCGTAATACGAATGATACGTTATCGGATGTGAATGAAAAATTAGATACACTGACGCCACTATTCCATATTATCGGCGATGTAGGCGAGTCTACTCGCAAGGTAACTTCATCTGTAAATGATTTTACCGTTTCTATGAAAGGGAAATTGGAAGCGACTGACGAGGAAACGAGAAACAAAAAACTTGGCGGTTTGTACGGAATGTCTGCACTTGCTGTTTACTCAGTAGACAAAGGAAAAAGCTTGAAAAAGAGAAAAAGTTTTTCAAGAATGAGCACTTTTCATAGCGAGGGCGAACAAAGAGCTTTCGATATTCAGCGAATAAAGGAAGAAGCGAAGGACTCTGCAAAGGCCGGGAAGTACGTGGCGGATGATCTATAAAAAAAGCGTATGAAGGAGGCGAAGCACCGTCCTTCATACGCTTTTTCTTTTCTTTTTCCTACGGGTCATAAAGTAGTAGAAGGATAAAAGACCATAGATCCCTTCATATTTCTCTTGTTTTGTAAATTCGGCCGCATGTTCAGTTTGTGCTTTCAGGGTACTTGTTTTCCCTAGAGCTGCAAGCGTCTTCTGACGGACTGTTCCGCCGACATCCCCAATGGCATGTAAAAGGGGATTGAATTCTTTTAATTGGTCATTTACTGTTTCAATCGTGGCATTGCTTGTCCGCATTATTTCTTTTGTATGTCCTGTTAAATCGTCCATCGTCTCTGGAAGGCGGTCCGTTGTCTCTTTGACACCATCCAATACATCCGCCAATTTGTTAATAGGCTTAATTAAAATACCAACAAGCACTGCAAATGCTACACCGATGACAAGTACTCCGATTCCTAACCAATCCAACTTGATCCCTCCCAAAAATTCATTCCAATTCCTGTCCGCTATAAGGAAGTCTCTTTACTTCATGTTTAGAAGATGCTCCTTGGTTGTCTTTCTCCGATTTGAATTTGAAGAATACAAATGATGCTAACTCCGTAAGTGCTGTTGCTTTTTTCATCAAATCGCGGTGCTTCGTTTTGGGAGTCTTAATTTCCCTTGAGATTGATTCGAACGATTGGGTAATGTGTTCACTTGATTTCCCGATATTTTGAGCCGAATGCGTTATACCATCCAATTGATGGATTTTGTTTTCAATGTCTTCGGCAATCCGATTTGTCTGCTCCATTACTTGATCCGATTTTGATGTGACTGCATTGAGCTTCGTCTCCATCCTTTCAACCGTCTCTGTAACTTCCTTCATCGTTCGCTTTGCGCTTGTAACTGCCATGATGAGAAAGATGGCAATTAGTAATAAGGATAATGCCCCGATGACTGCACTTATATATAGGAGGTACTCCATTCAACCACCAGCTCCATTCCACAACTTTTTCTCTTATCTATTAATACCACTAACGACAATGTCATAAACACATCATACATACGATCCAGCATTGGGCGCATCCTACTATAGAAAAAGCCATTTCTCGAAATTGAGAAATGGCCGATCCCTTATGAAGAATAAATAAACAACGTGACTAACATGAACAGGATGATTGGAATTCCTGTCATGAAGAAAAAAGTAGATTTCATTGACAAGGCTTCCGATGGCTTCCGCATACTCATGATGTCCTCTTGAACATGTTTCCGGTAAAATACTTTTTTGACACTTGTAGAAAAGAAATCAAAAAATCCAGATTGGAATAGGAGAAGGGCCAATCCAATGAATAGAAGTAGACCACCGACGTAAAACGAAATGTTTATATAGTCGAGAACTGTCACATTTCTATACAAAATGTAAATTAAAACAAAAATTAATAATTGACTTACAATAATGTTAATTGAAATTCTCTTCATATTCAAACCTCTTTTTTATCATTTATATAACTGTTTATTCTTGTATATTATAATAAAGAGTGAAATAAAGCAATTGAGAACAAAGTGCGTAATATCAATGTTTGTCATTTAAAAATTGATAATTCATAAACCTCGCATTACTTTAACATCATATTGTTACTGAAATAATCTCAAAAAACCCTTTGACTTCATACATTTTCAAGGTATAATAAAAAGTGTTAATTCTTCAGACAATTACAAAAGGAGGTCATCAATTTGAAGAGAAACAAAATGCTATTGCTTTTGGCACTTTCTTTAGTATTAAGCGTTGTACTTGCTGCTTGTGGCGGTAAAGACAAAACAGAAGAAAAAGACGCTACTCCTAATAAAGAAAGCGACAAAGGGACAGAACAAAAAGAAGAAGCTGGTGAACCAGATGCAGAGCAAGTTCTTAACTTGATCGAATCTGCAGCAATTCCTTCTGTAGACTCCGCTATCGTGGAAGACGCAGTAGGGTTCAACGTATTGAATAACGTAAACGAAGGTTTGTACCGTTTGAACTTAGAAAACGTTGCTGAACCTGCTATGGCTGCTGAAGAAGCAGAAGTGAGCGAAGATGGATTGACTTATACATTCAAACTTCGTGACGCTAAATGGTCTGATGGAACAGACGTAACTGCTCATGACTTCGTATTTGCATGGCAACGTGCAATCGACCCTGCAACTGGATCACCTTATGGTCCATTCATGATGTCAGGTGTTATCGAAAATGCAACAGCAATCAGTGAAGAAAAAATGGACAAGTCAGAACTTGGCGTAGTTGCTGAAGATGACAAAACATTGGTCGTTACATTGGAACGCCCAGTGCCATACTTCTTATCACTTATGTCTTTCGGAACTTTCTACCCGCAAAATGAAGCGTTTGTAACTGCTAAAGGCGATGCATACGCAACGAACTCAGATAACCTTCTTTACAACGGACCTTTCGTTCTTACTGAATGGGATGGTACTGGAGATAGCTGGGTTTACAAGAAAAATGAACAATATTGGGATGCAGAAAACGTTAAACTTGATACAATCAACGTTGACGTTGTAAAAGACTCTGCAACTGCAATCAAGCTTTACAATGATGGCAAGAAAGACCGCGCTGGTGTATCTGGTGACTTAGCTCTACAATATTCAACTCATGCAGAAGCAATCGTTCAACCAGAAACTTCTGTATTCTACTTCAAGTTTAACCAAGAAAAAGACGGTAAAGAGACTCCGCTTGCAAACGTTAACATTCGTAAAGCGATCGCTAAATCTTTCCAAAAAGAAGACTTGGCTGATGTAATCCTTGCAAACGGTTCGATTCCTGCAAACTTCCTTGTACCTACAGACTTCGCATTCGATGAAAGCGGAAAAGACTTCCGTGACATCAGCGGCGACCTATTAGTCTATGATGCAGAAGAAGCGAAGGAATACTGGCAAAAAGGTTTGGATGAGCTTGGTGTAACTGAATTGGAACTTGAAATCCTAGGCGGAGACACTGAACTTTCCAAAAAAATGGATGAATACTTCAAAGCTCAACTTGAAGGCAACCTTGAAGGTTTGTCAATTAAGTTGAAAGAAGTACCATTCTCAGTTCGTTTGGACCTTGACACAAATCAACAATATGACATCCAAGTTTCTGGATGGGGCCCTGACTTCCAAGACCCAATTTCATTCCTAGATTTGTTCGTTACTGATGGTACAAACAACTTGATGTCTTATTCAAACCCAGAATATGATGCGTTGATCGAATCATCAAAAGATGAGCTTGCTTTAGATCCTGCAGCTCGTTATGATGCATTTGCAAAAGCTGAAAAAATCCTAATTGAAGATGACGCAGCGATTGCACCGATTTACCAACGTGGTTTATTACAATTGCAAAAACCATATTTCAAAGGTCTAGCAGTTCACCCATTCGGAGCTGACTATAGCTACAAGTGGGCTTATATTTCCGGAAAAGAGTAAGCAGTAAAGATACAGTCAACTTAATAAGGATGAGAGTATATGGGCGAATTGCTCATATGCTCTCTCTTTTTACTAGTAGATAATACTTTGAAAATTATACGTATTTTCATTCCGAAAAAAAATTGAGTATTCAATTTGACATAAATTATCTAACCTAATTCGGAGGTGCAATATGGTTAAGTATATTGGTAAGCGTTTAGTTTATATGTTCCTAACGATGTTCCTAATTGCTACTGCAACATTTTTCTTAATGCAAACGCTACCAGGTTCGCCGATTGCTTCATATAGCAAGTTAAATGAGTCTCAAAGGGCAATCGTTGAGAAGAAGTACGGCATCGACAAACCGAAGCCTGTGCAATATGCGATTTATATGAAAAACCTTGCGAAAGGGGACTTAGGGACTTCCTTCGTCTTTAAAGGGAAAAGTGTAAACGACCTCCTTTCAACACGATTAAAACCATCTATGGTTCTTGGAGCGCAGGCAATGGTATTCGGAACACTTATTGGTATCTTGTTGGGGATGCTCGCAGCATTGAGGCAAAACACATTCTGGGATTATGGAAGTACATTTTTAGCGATATTGGGTAGTTCGATTCCGTCCTTCGTATTCGCTTCATTACTGCAATATTGGGTTGCTTCACAATGGCACTTATTGCCGGTTGGCTTATGGAATGACGGCTGGAAATCGAGTATTTTGCCTTCCATCGCATTAGCAATGGGACCGCTTGCAATGGCGGCAAGGTTCATCCGTACTGAAATGATTGAAGTACTTAGCTCGGATTATATTACATTGGCAAAAGCGAAAGGCGCTAACGGATTTGAAATTGCATTTAAGCACGCATTCCGTAATGCGTTAATCCCATTGATTACCGTATTAGGTCCGGTTACAGCCGGATTGGTTACAGGATCATTGGTAATTGAGCAAATCTTTGCGATCCCGGGAATCGGGGAGCAGTTCGTTTCTTCTATTATGACGAATGACCACGCGACGATTATGGGAACAACATTATTATTCTCTGTGTTTTTAATTGTCGTTATTTTCATCGTAGACATTTTATACGGAATCATCGACCCACGAATCCGTCTGTCTGGAGGTAAAGGATAATGCAACTTGATAAACAACAATTACCGCCAGAAAAATTTGAGCGGGTGGCCATTGATAACGAATCTGCTGAACGGATTACAAAACCGAGCTTAAGTTTCTGGCAAGATGCTTGGTTGCGCCTACGTAAAAACAAAGCAGCGGTCGTCAGTATTTTTGTGTTGCTGTTATTGATTTTAATGGCGTTTATAGGACCTCATTTGAACGGTCACTCCGGCGATCACCAAGAAATCCGACACGCTAACTTGCCTCCTAAAATTCCAGGTATCGAAAAGTTAGGCATTTTTGATGGGGTTGGGAACATGGGAGGACAAAAAGTCGATTTATATGAAATGAAGAAAGTCGACGAGTACTATTGGTTTGGTACAGATGGGTTAGGTCGTGACTTGTTTACACGACTTTGGGAAGGAACACAAATTTCCTTGTTCATCGCTTTCGTTGCTTCCATTATTGACCTTGTGATTGGTGTCGCATATGGCGGTATTTCAGGTTATTTCGGAGGACGTACCGATGATATTATGCAGCGGATCGTTGAAATCCTTATCGGTATTCCAACGCTGATCGTTGTAATTCTAATGATTCTCATTATGGATCCAGGAATAATGGCAATCATCATTGCCATTTCTATAACGGGATGGATAGGGATGTCCCGTATCGTCCGTGCACAAATATTGAAATACAAAAGTCAGGAATTCGTACTTGCTTCAAGAACGCTAGGAGCGGGTGATGGCCGTATCATCACAAAGCATCTGATGCCAAACATTTTAGGTATCGTCATCATCAACACAATGTTCACGATTCCAGGCGCAATCTTCTTTGAAGCGTTCCTAAGCTTCATCGGAATTGGACTTCAACCGCCTGCGGCTTCGTTAGGTACATTAATTAACGATGGTTATAAAGTAATGGAGTTCCAACCATATGTTCTTTTATTCCCATCAATCGTTATTAGTGTTTTGATGATTGCGTTTAACTTAATCGGTGATGGATTACGAGATGCACTTGATCCGAAAATGAAAGATTGATTGGAGGAAAGCCGAGATGGAAAAAATATTACAAGTAAAAGACTTGGAGCTTTCCTTCCACACGTTTGCCGGTGAAGTGAAAGCGATTCGTGGAGTAAGCTTTGACTTGAACAAAGGGGAAACGCTAGCAATCGTTGGAGAGTCGGGATCTGGAAAATCAGTGACGACGAAATCGATTATGCGGTTATTGCCCGAATCAAGCTCCGAATTTAAAAATGGAGAAATCTTATTTAACAATCATGATTTAACAAAACTAACAGATAAAGAAATGCAGAAAATCAGGGGAAAAGACATTTCGATGATTTTCCAAGATCCGATGACTTCCTTGAATCCAACGATGACAATTGGAAAACAAATCATGGAACCGATTTTAAAGCACCAAAAAGTAAGTAAAGCAAAAGCGAAGGAAGTAGCCGTTGAACTCTTGAAATTGGTAGGGCTTCCGAATCCGGAAATGCGTATTAAAATGTATCCGCACCAATTTTCAGGTGGTCAAAGACAACGGATCGTCATTGCAATTGCATTGGCTTGTAACCCTAAAATATTGATTGCCGATGAACCAACAACGGCGCTTGACGTTACAATCCAAGCACAGATTTTGGAGTTAATGAAGGACATTCAGAAAAAAGTCGATACGTCCATTATTTTTATTACACATGACCTTGGTGTCGTGGCAAATGTCGCTGATCGTGTAGCTGTAATGTACGGTGGCCGTATTGTTGAAGTCGGTACAGTCGATGAAATTTTCTATAATCCTCAACACCCGTATACATGGGGTCTTTTAAGCTCTATGCCATCTATGGACTTGGAAGAGGAAAGGCTTTATGCAATTCCAGGCACACCGCCTGACCTATTGAATCCTCCAGTCGGAGATGCGTTTGCACTTCGAAGTGAGTATGCATTGCAAATTGATTTGGAACAGGCACCACCTATGTTCCAAGTCAGTAAAACTCACTTCGCGGCTACATGGCTGCTACATCCGAATGCGCCGGAAGTAGAACCGCCTGCAAACATCATTGAGCGGATGAAGACTTTTCGTGGAAGCAGATATTATGAAGAAACCACAGGAGGTGAAGCATAATGGCAGAAAAATTGCTTGAAGTGAAAAACTTGAAACAATATTTTAATGCCGGAAAACCTTCGGAGGTTAAGGCGATCGATAATATTAGCTTTACGATTAATCGTGGAGAAACATTCGGTTTGGTTGGTGAGTCGGGTTGTGGGAAATCGACGACAGGCCGTACAATCATCAGGCTATATGATGCAACGGATGGAGAGGTTCTCTATGACGGTGTTAGTGTACATGGCAATAAATCCAAAGCAGATGTGAAATCATTAAACCAAAAAATGCAAATGATCTTCCAGGACCCTTACGCATCATTGAATCCGCGTATGAAGGTACTTGATATCATTGCGGAAGGCCTTGATATACACGGATTGGTCAAAAATGCCAAGGACCGTAAACAGAAGGTCGTTGAATTGCTTGAAACGGTTGGACTGAATAAAGAGCACGCAGACCGCTATCCGCATGAGTTCTCCGGAGGACAACGTCAACGGATCGGGATTGCACGGGCGTTAGCTGTAAATCCCGAATTCATCATTGCAGATGAACCAATCTCAGCTCTTGACGTGTCCATCCAAGCTCAAGTGGTAAACCTTTTAAAGGATCTCCAAAAAGAGAAAGGTTTGACGTATTTATTCATCGCCCATGACTTATCGATGGTAAAATACATTTCAGACCGGATTGGTGTTATGTATTTTGGGAAACTCGTCGAAATGGCGCCTGCCGAAGATCTATACAAAAATCCAATGCATCCTTATACAAAATCATTACTTTCAGCTATTCCGCTTCCGGATCCGATTTACGAAAGAACGCGCGTGCGGAAGCCATACAATCCGAATGACCATAAATACGGAACAGACGAAAAAGTTGAATTCCGTGAAATTTCTCCGGAACACTTTGTATTATGTTCGGACAAAGAATTCGAAGCAATGAAAAAAGAATTAAAATAAAACCGAAAGCCGTCTAAGTCAGATACTGACAAAGGCGGCTTTTTGTTATGCAGTCTATTTGGTAATGGTATAATGGCAAAAACAGCATTTAAAAGAAGGGGAGATGACATGGATTTTCCGACAGGATTTTTGAAAAATACGATGTTTTTTAAGGATTTATCCGAACAGGAATTGGAACCCTTTTTACCGATCATGCACAAAAGGAAATTAGCTGACAAAACAATATTATTTTTACAAGGGGATCCGATTACACATGTTTACATAGCCGAGTCCGGTAAAATTAAGATTTTTCGGAACGACCATGCAGGAAAAGAGCAAGTCCTTCATTTCAAACAGCATGGAGACCTTTTTCCACATGTCGGCTTCTTTCGCCAAGGACATTTTCCTGCTTTCGCGCAGGCAATTGAGGATAGTGAAGTTTATTCAATCGCGATCAAGGATTTTGAACAAGTCCTCATGGAAAATCCTTCAGCCTCTGTGAAAATGCTGAGGGTGCTGGGTGATCAGATTGTGAGTCTTCAACAACGTCTTGAAGAAATGGCATTGCGCAGTGCGAATGAACGGATTTTGCTTCTATTATTAAGGCTTTGTGAAACTCATGGAAGTAAAGTGGGGAACGGTTGGGTGAAATTGAATACCCGATTCAAAAATGCAGATCTCGCGAATATGATCGGGACATCCCGAGAGTCAGTGAATCGTATGATATCGCAGCTGCGGAAAGATGAATCTGTTGATATCAAAGATGGGGAGTATATGATTGCTCCTGAAAAATTGAAGGATGAATTGCTTAGTTTCAGCTAATGTATAAATTGAAAAGCCATTTTGTAAACCACATCAGTGGATTTGCAAAATGGCTTTTTTCTAATTAACGCACTGTCAAGAGTTTGTCACTTTTGAATTCGAAATGTGTGATGTACATCACAGAGGTGAGAATCATTATCAATTATTATTAACTCAAGAAGAAAACAGCGGAGGTGAGAAAAGTGAAATCCCCAAATATAGAAGTAGAAGAGCAACATGAAGAAGTCGAATCAACGATAAAAGGGACATTATTTTCAGTCGGGTTTGTCGGTTTTATAATTTTAATTACTTGGGTACTGCTGTTTGTTATTTATATGTATCGTTATTGATGATAAACGAGCGTTCCCGAGGAGAAACGAGCGTTTCCTAGGAAAAACGAGCGTTCCTAAGAAAAAACGAGCGCTTCCGGGAAAAAACGAGCGGCAAATGAAAATAAAGTTACCCTGTGAGATTAGGAGGAATAATGATGAAGATGAATCGGTACGAAGAGATCTGGTTGATGCTGAGCGGAGGTATGCTTGTTATTTTCATGTTGATAACAGGCTATCAAACTTTCGCTTTAGGAATGGGTCCACCGAGTAATAAAGAAACGATCGACCCGCAAAAAGTCGATGAGACAGCACCTTTTGATAACCCGGGTGTTTTCAAAACAGGAGAGAACGAATATGAAGTTGTCATGACGTTAGAAGTGTTTAATTTCAATCCCGGAAAGATTGAGATCCCAACAGGGTCAACCGTTACATTCATTATGACGTCAAAGGATGTCGTTCACGGATTCCAAGTGGTTGACACCAACCTGAATGCAATGGTTATGCCGGGGCATATTCAAAAAGCGACGCAGACATTTGATAAGCCCGGTGAATACCTCGTATTGTGCAACGAATATTGCGGCGCGGGTCATCAGCATATGAGCACAACAATTACGGTGAAATGAAGGAGGGGAGAACAATGAATTCGACAGCAATTAAGGAAAAGAAGATAAAAGGTTCATTAAAGGAAAAATCACAAAAACTAATGGGCATAGGCCCTGAAGATGCCAAATTGACGAAATCATATATGGCTGTTGCGTTTATCGCATTACTTATTGGCGGTGCCTTAGGATTATTACAAGGCCTTGAACGTGCAGGCCTCTTACAATTGCCGCATTGGTTCAACTATTATCAAGTGTTGACGGCGCATGGTGTATTGCTAGTTCTTGTGTTGACAGCGTTTTTCACAATCGGTTATTTCTATGCTGGATTATCCCATACATTAGGTGGGTTGCTGCCTCAAGTACGGAAGATGGCGTGGATCGGATTTTGGATGAAAGTTGTCGGTCTTGTGTTTGCAGTCGTACCGATCATACAAAATAAAGCATCGGTCCTTTATACATTCTATCCGCCAATGGCAGCATCCCCATACTTTTATATCGGTCTTGCACTTATCGTCATCGGTGTGTGGATGTGTGCATTCGGAGCTTTTATCAATATCGCGAAATGGCGCAAACAAAATCCGGGAAAACATATTCCGATTTTCGCCTTTTTTGCAACAGGAGTATTCGTCCTTCTATTCTTCGGAAGCATCGGTGTCACAATCGAAGTACTAACATTGATCGCCTGGTCTTTCGGTTGGAAAGCGACTGTCAACGTTTTGTTAAGCCGGACGTTATTCTGGTCATTTGGCCATACACTCGTAAACATTTGGTATATGACTGCGATATCAGCCTGGTATGTGATTGTTCCAAAAATCATAGGCGGCCGACGTTTCAGTGATACACTCACACGGGTAGTTATCATCTTGCTCGTCATTTCGAATATACCTGGTGGTTTCCATCATCAGATTGTGGATCCAGGGATGTCTCAAACATTGAAATTCCTTCACTTGTTCATGAGCTTGTCCATCGGCTTCCCTTCATTGATGACCGCATTTGCGTGTGTTTACGTCTTTGAAAAAACAGGCAGGAAGCTTGGCGGCAAAGGATTATTCGGTTGGTTAAAAAAATTACCTTGGGGAGATGTCCGTTTCCTTGCACCCATGATTGCGATGATTGCATTCATTCCAGCAGGGGCAGGCGGTATTGCACAAACATCAAACCAGTTGAACCAAGTTGTCCATAACACTTTGTGGGTTGTCGGTCACTTCCATTTAACTGTCGGAACTTCCGTCATCTTGACATTCTTCGGCATTAGCTATTGGCTGATTCCGTATATTTCGAAAAGAGTCCTAACACCACGGATGAATAAAGTCGGGATTGTCCAAACGATTATTTGGACGCTAGGAATGCTGTTCATGTCCGGTGCGATGCACTGGGTCGGTTTACTCGGTTCACCACGCAGAACGTCTTATACAACTTACGGTAATAATGCGACTGCGCTCGGTTGGGATCCGTACTTGATCTTCCTTGCAGTAGGGGGAACGCTTCTAATCATCGGCGTGCTCATCCAAGTGTTTGCAGTCTTCCATATGATGTTTTTCGCTCCTAAAGGCGAAACTGAATTCCCAATTGCGGAAGCGGAAGAGCCGGAAGAAAAAACACCGATGTGGACAGATCGATGGGGCTTATGGATCGTCATCATGCTAATTGTAGTATCGATGGGATATGTCGTGCCAGTTGTAGATTTAATCGTCAATGCACCACCAGGATCACCGCCATTTATTACATGGTAATGAAGTGAAAAACTATCCGAGGAAGTGGAGATCATGTCAAATCGTTATACAAAAATAGCGACTCTAGTTGTATTGCTGTTTGGGATTCTGCTGATCTCCATCGGAACGGATGGATTCACAGCTTTCACTGCAGAAACGGCGCGTGTCAATAAACTACTGGAAGATAAGCCGGAATTTCCGGATGTCACTTTCCAAGACAGTCAAGAACGTGAATATTCGATGGATGAATTTAGAGGAAATTATGTACTCATCACGTTCTTTTATTCATCATGTACAACAGTTTGCATTGATTTGGAAATGAATATGTCTGAGCTTTACGATAAGATTCCTCAAAAGTATATTGGTAAAGATATCGATTTTTTAAGCATTAGTTTTGATCCCGACCGTGATGACCCTGCCACTTTGGACATTTATAAAAATATGTTCAATAGCGATGGTGAAACGTGGCGGATGGCTAGTATCCAAAACGAAGAACAATTGGCTAACGTATTGAAGGAGTTCGGTGTTATCGTCATACCGGATGATTATGGGAACTT
The DNA here is from genome assembly GCF_007991495.1 of Sporosarcina luteola. GTDB lineage: Bacteria > Bacillota > Bacilli > Bacillales_A > Planococcaceae > Sporosarcina > Sporosarcina luteola. The sequence goes on from NZ_BJYL01000011.1 coordinate 21,323, forward strand.
CGCCCATAATTCGGCATTCTATCTTGTGGATGAGAATGGCGTTTTGCAAGAAGTGATGGATTATAAAGACGTCGATGCTGCGGCGGAGAAAATCATTAACATCTTGGATAGCGGGGAGGGGCGGTCATGAAACAGTCGAAATATGGTTTGGCCCTTCTATTATTCATGGCAATTCCGCCGATGGCATCTGTTCTCGAGTCAATTATGATCATGCATATGCACATGCAAATGCCTCTTCTTGTGATTTCCGGATTTCTGATGGCTCCATTTTTTCAATCGAAGCTCCCTAAGTTCTTTGCAAAATGGAATGAAGACGGCATACCGGGTATCCTATTATTTACGCTCGTCATGGTGTACTGGATGATTCCTAAAACGATGGATGATGCGTTGACAACAACGAGCGTTGAACTGTTCAAATTTATCAGTCTGCCTTTTCTGGCTGGTGTTCCTTTACGCGATAGCTGGAACAAAATCGGATCAGGTAGTAAAAAGATTGTATTTATTGTCTTCACAGCACTTTTTTATGTAATGGGATTCCTTTATATAAAGGCACCGATTCAATTATGCAATAACTATTTATTAATCGACCAAATCACACTTGGTTGGGGATACATGACAATGGCTATATGCTTTTCCATCTACTTGATTTATCTTGCTTTCATCGACAAGCAAGAATCACCTATCCAATTATAAAAAGCTGTCTACTTTGGACAGCTTTTTCCTATTCGGCAACAATTCGTTCCGGATGCGTATAAATATTGAAAGATGTCCCTCTTATAAACCCTACTGTTGTAATCCCTAATTGTTCGGCAAGTGTCAATGCAAGTTCAGTTGGTGCGGATTTCGATAAGACAATTTCACAGCCGATCTTTGCAACCTTCAGTAAAATTTCAGAAGATATCCTACCGCTGAAAGCGATTACTTTGTCGTGTACAGGAATATTGTTCTTTAGGCAGTGACCGTATAGTTTGTCTAATGCATTATGCCTCCCAATATCCATTCTTGAAAGGAGAATTCCATTAGCGTCACAAAGTGCTGCATTATGGACGCCGCCCGTATGTTGAAACATATGAGCAGCCTGATCCATTTGCTCCATTAATGAAAAACAGTCTTTAGGTGTGAGTCGGACATTGATGGACTTCATTTCTTTCGCTGTAAGAGCGTCATGCGCAAATACAAATCCTTGTCTGCTCATACCGCAACAGGAAGTAATATATCGCTTGTTTAGCATTTTTTCATAGAAAGGGAAGTGCATATCCGTTTTGATATGAACGACGCCAAGTTCCTCTTGAAACCACATTTCTTTGATGGAGTCATATTTAGGAATGACACCTTCAGAAGCTAAAAAACCTATAACCATATCTTCGATGTATTCGGGCGTACAGACGATTGTCATGAATTCTTTATCGTTAATACGGATTGTGATGGGGTGTTCCACTGTGATCGAATCTATTTTTTCTTCCATTTGACCGTTTGAATAGCGGAAAACCTTCCGTTTGTGAAGCTGTTCCATTCGGCAAGACCCCCTGTAGTAGTTCAGAAATTCAGTCTATGTCTACTATAATACTACTAATTGGGGGGAATAGTTATATGTCGTATAAAGTATCGTGCGTAAACGGCATAAAAGCCTAATTCCCTGCTGAAAAATGTAGGAGTTAGGCTTTTTATGTCCGAAAGGAATTAATTGAACAAGTCTTCTTGTAGGTTAGTATTGATTCGGTCCTCGCTTAGTAATTCGGACACTGTTCCGATAACATAGCCTTTTTGCTTGATGTCGGCAATCATTTTTTCCAAACCTTCTGCAGTTGGTTTCGTCGGATGCATAAGTACCATCGAACCGTTTTCCACTTTAGAAACAACGCGATTGACCATGGCACTCGCTTCGGGCAATTTCCAGTCAACTGTATCGACCGTCCATAGTACGGTGAACATATCAAGCTCCCGTGCAATTTCAACAGTCCGCTGGTTGAAACTTCCGCTTGGTGGTCCAAACCACTTTGGCTTGACACCTAGCATTTCTTCAATTACGTTATTCGTCTTCGTCAATTCTTCCCGTGTTTTCGCTTCAGACGACCTACCAAGATCCGGATGGCTATACGCATGGTTTCCGATCTCATGGCCTTCATCCAAAATCATCTTCGCAAGCTCAGGACTTTTCTTTGTCCAACTCCCGTCAAAAAAGAAGGTCGTCTTCACGTTATGTTCTCGGAGCGTTTTTAAAATAGGGGGAATGAATTCATCGCCCCATGCAACGTTTATCAAAAAAGCGACCATCGGTTTTTGTGGATTTCCTTTATAAATAGGTGAAGGGGGTAAATCACTTAAACGAACAGACGGAGCGATTTTATTATAGACAAGTAAATCTTCATTGAATTCATCACTTTTCACCATTCGTTTATAGCTTGCTTCTATATCAACAACGAGTCCATTATAGCCAGGAACTGCTTTCCAAACCCGGTCGATCACCGCATCGATCGGTTGGATGTCGTTTGCATTGGCGTATGATTGAATCGTTTCAAGCAGATTTTCATTTTTGCTTATTGTTGTTGAAGAAGCTGCTGATAGATTTGGAGTATGGACCATCGATAGCCCATAAAAAATGAATAGCCCAGAGATGGCCGCGATTACAATTGTATTTTTCATATAACAATCATTCCTTCCGCGTTATCCATTTAGGAATTCCCCGAAATCATTATTCAATACAATTAATGGTGTAAAGATAGGGATAGAACGATTTAGGGTGAAAAAAGTGAATTATCTATCATTCGTTTTCAGAACACATTGTATAATAATATTCTTTCAACTATACTATTAGTAAATAGACTTCTAGATAAAATGAATATAAATGTTTGAGATTTACACTAGGATTGGAACGGAAGGCGGCGACTCCTGCGGGAACAGCACGAGCTGAAGAACCCGGAACGAAGCGAAGCGTAGTGAGGAGGCTGAAGCCGTGCCCGCGGAAAGCGTCCGCCTGAAGTGGAAATCCGGTTGGTTTTTATATTTTCAAAAAGGAGGAGTTTTCATGTCAATCAAGATTGATGGAAAAGCATATCCATACACGGACGGCATGACTGTACTTCAAGTGATCAATGAAATGAAAATCGAGCATCCGCAAATTTGTTATTTGCCTGAAGTGGATCCGATTGAGACTTGTGATACTTGCATCGTAGAAGTAAATGGCCGTCTTGTCCGTGCCTGCTCAACAAAAGCAGAACAAGGTATGGATGTCAAATTATCTTCCCACCGTGCAAAAGAAGCTCAAACCGAAGCAATGGATCGAATCCTCGAAAACCATCTATTGTACTGTACAGTTTGTGACAACAACAATGGAAACTGCAAAATACATAACACTGTCGACATGATGGGTATCGAGGAGCAGAAGTATCCGTATGAACCGAAATGTTCGAAGGACAGTGTCGATTTCACACATCCATTTTACCGCTACGATCCAAACCAATGCATCGCTTGCGGTCAATGTGTGGAAGCTTGTCAAAACTTGCAGGTGAATGAAACACTTAGCATTGATTGGGAACGGGACCGGCCAATTGTCTTATGGGACGGCGGTGCTAAAATCAATGAGTCTTCCTGTGTCGGCTGCGGCCATTGCGTGACGGTTTGCCCATGCAATGCGTTAATGGAGAAATCGATGCTTGGCGAGGCGGGATTCATGACGGGGATGAAAGACGAAATTTTATCGCCAATGATCGATCTTGTGAAAGATGTAGAACCTGGCTACAGCGGAATCATGGCCATCTCTGATGCGGAAGCCGCAATGCGTGAAACGAGGACTAAAAAGACAAAAATAGTTTGTACATTCTGTGGGGTAGGCTGTTCATTTGAAGTATGGACGAAAGATCGAAAAATCCTCAAAATCCAACCCGTCTCTGACGCACCTGTCAACGCAATATCGACCTGCGTAAAAGGGAAATTCGGCTGGGATTTCGTCAACAGCGAAGAGAGATTGACAACGCCGCTTATTCGAAAAGGGGATTCCTTCGTCGAGGCTACATGGAAAGAAGCATTGGACTTGGTCGCTGAACGGTTAGGCGCCATCCATAAAAAATACGGTGAAAACAGTGTTGGGCTTATTTCTTCATCAAAGATTACAAATGAAGAGAATTACTTGATTCAAAAGCTTGCGCGTCAAGTGTTCAAGACGAATAACGTCGATAACTGTTCACGCTATTGCCAATCTCCGGCAACCGACGGATTATTCAGGACGGTCGGTATGGGTGGAGATGCAGGCACTATTAAAGATATCGCGAAAGCAGGACTTGTTATTATCATCGGAGCGAATCCTGCAGAAGGTCATCCAGTTCTGGCAACACGGGTGAAGCGTGCTCATAAGCTTCATGGCCAGAAATTGGTTGTCGCTGATTTGCGTAAACATGAAATGGCGGAACGGTCGGATATTTTCATTAGTCCGAAGCAAGGAACTGACCAAGTATGGCTAATGGCTGTGACGAAATATATGATTGACCAGGGTTGGCATGATTCAGCATTTATCAAAGAAAATGTTCATCATCTTGAAGAGTTTAAAGATGTTTTGAAAACATATACGCTTGATTTTGCCGAGCATGTGACTGGGGTTCCGAAAGAAAAACTGATCAGGACGGCTGAAATGATACGCGATGCGGATGGCACTTGTATTTTATGGGGGATGGGAGTCACCCAAAATACGGGCGGTTCGGATACGTCTGCTGCGATTTCCAACCTGTTGCTGGCAACAGGCAATTATCGTAGACCTGGGGCGGGGGCCTATCCTTTACGCGGCCATAATAACGTTCAAGGTGCATGTGATATGGGTACTCTCCCTGGATGGTTGCCGGGTTATCAGCATGTAACGGATGATGCCGCGCGCATAAAATTCGAACGTGCCTATGGAGTTGAAATCGACGATAAGCCCGGAATGGATAATATTCAAATGCTGCATGCCGTAGACGAGGGACTGATGAAGGCGATGTATATCGTAGGGGAAGACATGGCGCTTGTTGATTCCAACTCAAATCATGTGCATGATGTCTTATCAAAACTCGATTTCCTAGTCGTCCAAGATCTGTTCTTTTCAAGGACGGCTCGATATGCAGATGTGATCCTCCCGGCTGTGCCTTCTTTGGAGAAGGAAGGAACTTTCACGAATACGGAAAGAAGGGTACAACGTCTATATAAGGCATTGCCTGAGCTGGGTGATTCGAAGGCCGACTGGTGGATCATCCAAGAAATCGCAACTCGATTGGGAGCACATTGGAACTTTGAAGGCCCGAGAGAAATCTTTGCAGAGATGGCAAGCCTTTCACCGCTATTTAGTCAAGCTGACTATAGCAATATGGAAAACTGGGATAGCTTTCTCTGGGGGAGCCTGAATGGAGCGAGTACGCCGCTATTATACGTCGATGGATTCAATTTCCCGGACGGTAAAGCACGATTTGCATTATCCGACTGGGTGGAACCGGCTGCATATCCGGATGAGTTTGATTTGCATATAAATAACGGCCGTTTGCTGGAACATTTCCATGAAGGAAATCTGACAAATAAATCATCAGGCATCCAGTCGAAAGTACCCGAGATTTTCGTAGAAGTCTCCCCGGAACTTGCGAAAGAAAGAGGTGTGCTGAGCGGTTCGTTAGTAAGATTGGTCTCACCTCATGGTGCATTGCGTTTGCCGGCTCTAGTAACCGATCGAGTTAAAGGAAACGAATTATTCTTGCCGATGAACTCGGTGAAAAAGGAATCGGCCATCAACTTCTTAACTGGAACTGCGGTCGATCAACGGACGAATACACCAGCGTTCAAACAGACAAAGGTTCGGATGGAAGTATTGCAGAAGGAAGGAGAAAATCCTTTGCCTGCAACGAATCATCGGAATAAAAAGCGATACCCGCAAGACGGTGTCGAAGTTGAGCGGAAATGGGCAAGACCGGGCTATGAGCATCTAACAGATCAACCGGAGAAAGGGTGAATAAAGTGGCATCACCGATTACATCCATTCAAAGAAAACAAGCAACGCCCGAACAACAACAGACAGAGAAATTAGATGAATTGCAAGCATTGATTGCTGAACAGCAACAATCGTTGAATAAAATCTTGGAACTTACTTCTGAACTGGATAAAGCAGGGGTTCTTGATGCGGCGAATGCAATGCTAAAAGGGAAGGATGAGCTCGCAGGCATTGCAGTTACACAAGCTTCGCGTGAACCGATGACAAATCTCATCAATAATCTATTGAATACGGCAGGCCTTTTAACATCCTTGAATCCGGAAGTTACAGCGAACTTGAAAAATAGTATCACTCACGGGATAGAAGAAGCTGAATTGTATAAGGGGAATGGCGATAAAGTGTCAATTCTCCAAGTGATGACCGCGTTAAACGATCCTCATATCAATCGCGCCGTAAAATATGGGTTGGATTTTCTGAAAGGGATGGGCAAAGGGTTGGAAAGTTAAAGCTCATTCAAGACCCTGAATCTCTCTAAATCTTGAAACCATTTTAGCATCCATACGTATTAAACTTATAGTGAACAACAGAGAGTGGGCTGATAGTATGGATACTAATAATGAAAGTACAGTTGAGCCGCGTATAAACCCGTGGACTTCTGTTTGGCTTCATCCAAGAAAAACCGTGCGGTATGTTGTAGATAATAAACCCGGTAGCTTTATTCTTATGATTGCTGCGTTAGCAGGAATTGTTCATTTTCTTGATCAGGCGATGAGCAACGATCTAGGAGATTCATGGAATATGGGTCTCATTCTCTTAGTTTCGTTGCTCGCCGGGCCGGTTTTCGGATTGATTGGACTTTTTGTTGCATCTGGTATCTATTACGTGATTTCAATGATGCTGGGCGGATCGGGTACTTTCACTGATACGAAAAATGCTTATGCTGTTTCAAGCATAATCCTCGTTGTTGGTGGGCTTATCTGGATACCGGATCTTTTGATTTTGGGGCAAGGCAATTTCATGAGTGAGCCGGATCTCTCAGTTGGTCAAGTTGTATGGCTATTGCTCTCAATGCTTGTGAATCTTGCTGTTGGGGGTTGGTCGTTGTTCGTCCTCGGTGCAGCTATCGCTGAAGTTCACCAATTATCTATTTGGAAGGCAGTCTTCGTTGTACTTTTGCCAATTATCCTTCTGATTCTATTTTTCATCGTTATTCTTGCTTTGACGATGCCGTTCTTATAAGAATGCTTGCATTGCCGTTCATCGCAATGCGAGCTTTTTATTTTCCCTTCTCTTCTTTTTCTTCTTCTTTTGTATTCCGATAAGCATCAACCATTGCTTCCCTATAATGACCAAGCGTGGCGAATTCATGGGCCATTTCTTCGGACATCTTTTTTCTTCTGGCTATTTCATTCCTTTTAGTAATTCTTTTTTCAACCTCATCCACGATGACAACCTCCTTCCTAAGCCTTCTTTTTACTGTGCCTTATAAAACCGAAAGTATAACTGAAAAGGAATGTTAATTTAACGGGGAGCAAAAGGAGGAGATGATTGATCGTGCGAAGGAGAGTTTTGTGAAAAGGATTGATGAGTGGTGCTAGTTCATTTCATAAGAAAAGTTGACCAGGTGACAACACTGGTCAACTCTTGTTATTCATCGACGAACTTCCCATAATCAGGAACCGCAATTGTCTTAAATTCGGCTGCCAATTTCGTCAGATTTTCTTTCAACCATTCACCTTCCACAGGAACGCCATGTCCTGTAATCGCAATCGCGGGACGTAAAGCCTCCAATATTCCAACAGATTGTTCCGCTGTTTCCCAGTCGGGAGTAAAGTAGCGGGGTGGCCCGTTAATTTCCTTCTCCTGTGTGAATACCTTATACAATTCATCTTGTTTAACTGTCACAAAGGCATCGCCCACAATCATCGCATGATCTTCATTGCGGAATAATGATATATGCCCATCGGAATGTCCCGGCGTATGGATCCATTTCCAATCCGGCATGAATGGAACGGTATGATCGTCCGAAAGTGGATGAGCATTCTCACCGATATCAATACTTTCATTCGGAAACAGGAATGACATTTTAGCGACCATCCCACCTTCAACTGATGTATCAGGCTTAGGATAATTTTTCTTGCCTGTTAGATAGGGAAGTTCGTTTGAATGTGCGTAAACGGGTACTGGGCCCCAGTCTTCCAATAAATCAATCAACGCTCCGATATGGTCAAAATGAGCATGCGTCAAGATGATTGCCTTTGGTGGATTTCCTTCACCAAACCTTTTTTCCGCTTCCGCCTTAATCATCGATGCAGATTTTGCCATTCCCGCATCAATTAAAACCCAATCATTTCCTTCACCGGCAATCCCATAAAACACAACATTGACAATTTGCACTGTAAAACAGTATAAGTCAGGAGCCATTTCTATTCCGACTCCACTGCCGACAGACGTCATCGGTTGGAATCTTTCTGTAGACGAGCTTCTTTCCATCTCCAAATGTATATCCTCCTTCAGTTGTTTTCTATCTACTTGATCTATACCCAAAATGCCACAAATTCTTCGCACTTTTACTAATGTGGTTTACTTTCAATGATCCATACCTAAATTTAGGTAAACTTTTATATTGCTCTTCACCGCTCAATTCTCTATAATAGAAAGGTACTCATTTTTTGTCTCAGTAGCTCAGGGGATAGAGCGGCAGCCTCCTAAGCTGTAGGTCGCAGGTTCGATTCCTGCCTGGGACGCTAATTAAGCAATGAAAAAAGGTCGGATGAAATGTTGATTCAAACATTCCATCCGACCTTTTTTTATCTATTATCACAGTATGTGACAAAGTTCGATTGCTTTCTCTAATAACTGGATATCCGATAATATTTGAGGCTTTAGATTGTCGGGACATTTTCTTAGATCCCTCCATAATCTTTCAACTTCTATCTCTAAAAGATTATATTTGCATTTCTGTTCCATAAGTTTCTCTCTCCCCTTTACTATCATAATACCCTGAAAAGAAGTAGGTCAAACGTACTTTATCAGTTTGTTATTTTGGATATTAGTACCTAGCTTATTTTTATTTCACGGATTCTAGAAAACAGAAAACCTTTATTTATCGATTGCATGCTTTGATTGACTGAAAAGGTAATATCGTAGTAAAGTACAATCGTAGTTAATTTATATAGAATTTCAGAACAATAACTTACTGAAAAGCTGAAGAACATTTTGTGTTTAGCTACTCAACTCGTACTTAACGAAAAATATATAAGTGACTTAACAATCATTCCCTTATTCAGACAAATTAGTGTGGAAAATACATGCAGGAGGAAGTTGTATGAAAAGTGTTTTGAAAGGGATTCCAAGTAATATATATAGTTCATTGATAGATCATAATCCTGATTCGATTTTCATATTGGATAAAGAAGGATTCGTGTTAGACATAAATTTGACAGTCAATGCTATCTTCGGATATACCCCACCTGAAGTGATTGGTAAACGATGCAAAATCATGAGTGACGAAACTTGTAACTCGTTACAAGGTGAATTTTGTACCTATCATAAAAGCACGTATGATAAATTTGGCCAAATTCTTCATTTACAAGTGAAGAGCATCCCGATATTTGAAGATGAGGGACTTGTTAATGTAATGATTGTCGCAAAGGATGTGACAGACGTCGTTGAAACGAGAATTGCATTACAAAACACTACCGAAAAATTGCAGACAATCTATGATTCTTCTGCGGATGCAATGGATATTATCGATTTAGATGGCAATGTTGTGCATGTGAATAAAGCATTTGAAGATATGTATGGGTGGAAAGCTGAAGAGATTATAGGAAAACAGATGCCTACAATTCCGGTTGCTCGATTTGAAAAGGTGAAAGATGAACGAGAAAATCTGAAGAAAGAGCAATATATAAAAGGGCTCGAAGTGGAATGTTTGAAAAAAGACGGCAACATGATTCCTGTTAGTATAACAATATCCCCTCTATACGATGAAGACGGCAAAGTGTTTGCATTTTCTTCCATTTCGCGTGATATAACAGAACGAAAAAAGATGGAAGCAGAACTCATTGAAAGCAAGAATAAATATAAGGGATTACTGAACGCTTCTCCAGAACCTAGCTATGTTCAAAGCGAAGGTGTCATTCATTACATTAACAGGGCAGCGGTAAAATTGTTTGGATATAACCATCCTGACGAATTACTCGGCCGTCATGTATTGGATTTTGTACACTCCGATTCATATGAATCCGTTGCGAATCTTATTTGCAAATCTGTTAATGAAATAACAATTCCAGAACAAACAGTGTTTCAAAAATTGTTGCGAAAAGATCGGTCCACTTTCATCGCAGAAGTTATACAGTTAGGAATAGAGTATGCAGATATGCCAGCAGTCCATGTTATTTTAAGAGATGTTACAGAGAGGAAATTGGTGGAAGAAGCACTAATTCAAAGTGAAGAAAAATATCGTTTAATTGCTGAAAACATGACAGATCTCGTCACTGTTGTAGATGAAAACGGATTGATCACCTATGCATCACCTTCGACGTCAGCTGTGTTAGGATTTACGCCGGATGATTATGAGGGTAAACCTGCGTTTAATAAAGCGCATCCCGATGATTTGCCCAATGTCCGAAAGATGATGGGGGAATTACTAATCACAAAAGATAGTCACGAAATGGAATTTAGGTATAAACATAAAATGAAAGGTTGGATTTGGGTAGAAGCTAGAGGGACTTATTTTGAGGAAAAGGGTCAGCGTTTTCTATTGTTTGTTTCCCGCGTGATTGAAGAGAAAAAGAAAATGCGTGAACAGTTAAAGTTGATGGCATTTCAAGATGAATTGACCGGATTGCCAAATCGTCGGCTGTTTCAGAAAAAAATTCGGGAAACGTTAGAGGAAGCCAAACGAAATCAAACGAAGTTTGCTCTTCTTTATTTGGATATCGATAAATTTAAATGGGTAAATGATAATTTAGGTCACTCTACTGGTGATGAGTTATTGAAGCAGTTTGCGGATAGGGTAGGCAGCGCTCTGCGGAAAAATGACACATTAGTCCGGCAGGGCGGAGATGAATTCCTTGTTCTTTTGCCTGATATTGGGAATGTTAAGAATGTAAAAAGGACAGCCGAACGAATATTGGGGGACTTACAGACAGAGTGGAAAGTAGGGGAGCACTCTTTCACAACAACTTCCAGCGTTGGTATTGCTATTTTCCCCAAAGATGGCACTACGATGGATGAATTATTAACAAATGCCGATTTCGCTTTGTATGAAGCGAAAGAACATGGACGTAATAACTATATGATGTTTTCATGAAAGGAACTGTCCAGAAAGTCGAAAAACTGACTCTGAGTCAGTTTTTTTAATTCCCAGCTTTGGAATGAAATTATCGTTCAAGCTATGTTCTCTAAATTGAGAATGGGTATTTAGAATCAAATATATTTTTTACGTATGTCGAGTATCCTTTTTGACCCCACCCATCTATATAGGGGGTAAAAGGGGGAATGGGAAATGACACATTACTTGAAAGAATACTCACGCTTCACAACTATCGCGGAAATGGACGCAGCTGCTGAACAGCACTTAATGAAACACTGGGATGAGCTGACAAAATCGGATCGCCAAGTGCTCGATGTCATCCGCCGCTACTCTGTAAAATACGGTGCTGCACACTTGAAACATGGAACAATTGAAGCTGCGGTTGGAAAGTCAAACGCGACTGTACGTCGCGCCATCCGCAAACTTGTCAAATTAGGAATCATTGAGAAAGTTCACTTCATCCGTCCAGTCATGAGCGGGCTCGGCGCTAACATCTATATCATTTTGCCTTTTGTTGACCAGGGGAAAATGAACAACCGTGACCATGACGACAAACCGCATGACAACGCGGAAACTTCACAGGTTTCAGCAGACGAAGCCTATCTTTCTAAATCTCTATTAAAATCTAAAGAACTTAACTGCACGTCTCATAGTGAGTCGTCAAAGTTATCCACAAGTCTATTCAGCCGGATGAAAGAACTGCTTGCCGCAACAATCGGAGACACAAAAAAGACCCGTGAATTTTTCGGAATTCATCGGGCTGTCTTAGGACGTATGTTGAAGTACGAAATTTATAAGGATGATAAGGATGTATTCGAGGAGCTTGCTTATCGTGCATTAAAAATTACTGTGATGGCAACGAAGAAGAAGGCGATCCGCAATTTGCCGGGGTATTTCAAGGGCGTATTGGATAAATTGGTCGATGAAACGTATTTCAAGGATATTTTCATGCTGTTTGATAAACCGGTGGAGGGGTTTTATTGCCCTTGAAATTCTAAGGTCCACTCTTAAGCTGCGAAGGTCCATTCTTTCACATAAAGGCTCATTCTTTCGATGCCAAGGTCCGTACTTTCAAACAAAGGCTCATTCTTTAGCTGCCAAGGTCCATTCTTTCGTACAAAGGCTCATTCCTTCAATGCCAGGGCCTATTCAAAGGTTGGCTTCATTTCGATGCAAGTAACGTTCATTGCGTTGCTTACCAATTTCATTTTGTTACATGCGAATTTCATTGTGTTGCGGCAGTTTCGTTGTGATACGTCCCGATTTCATTGTATTGCGATTAGAACTCATTATGATGCACATGAATTTAATTCTGGGTGTGGCTTGATTAAATAATTGAATCATTTAAACTACTTATAAGAGTTAAAGTGAAAGTTTTCAATTGTGCTGTCCATCATTTATTTGGAAAATGGAAGCATGTGCTAGAAACGATCATTTTCACAGATGAACTTAAGAATGTACCACAGCAGGCCAGAATTTGAAAAGAAGGAGATGAATGAAAATATCTATTCATGATGGTGTGGTAATAGGGTACGCTGTGAACTTTTTAAAGCATGAATTACTAATAGATATTGAAACGGTGGCAGATGAGGCTGTCACTGTTGCATTCGATAATTATTTAGCACACGATTTCGAACATGTAATGGCTGGCAGTATATTGTTTGATATTGAAGAAGCAGATGTAACTACATTTTTCGTGAAAAACAGAGAACAATTTGAGGCTCATAAATTGCATGCTTGGCCAATTTGGTATGATGATGTGGAAGAACTCAAACAGTACTTACAAAATAATAATTATAAATGTTATGTGGTTTTTTCATCATTCGGATTGTCAGGCTACATCTTTGCTAAAACATTTGAAATCAAAAAGAAATGATCTTAAATTTTTGGGGGAGTTCACTTGTTACAACCAACAGCTTTTTTTCGTGCGGGTTTAAAGATTATCGGCTTGCTAACAATCATTTGGAGTTTGACCCACGTCATCTCTGTTGTGTATATGTTCTACTCTATCTACAATCTCTCAGATATGATGACAAATAGTGATCTAACAAATTATCGACTATCCCTTGTTTTTCAGGCCGTCTATCCTGTCTTGCTCTTGGCACTGGGGATTTATTTGTTGAAAAGCGGTGAGGCGATCATTCAATTTGCTTTTCGAGGTTCGGTTGAGAAGGGAGACGACAAGGCTGGGGAATTATTCATGCTGTTTATGAAGTTGGCCGGGTTGATTTTAATTATTTATTCAATACCAAAGGCTTTTCAATTAGTGTCTAATATCATGTTTGTCTCATCTGCAAAATTAATTGATACAAGTGTTCAAACGGAATTCATTGTTCAAAACCTTGTTATAACTGTTATTCAGTTATTGCTTGGCGTTTATTTGTTAAAGAGCGGAAAGCTCTTCTATAACCTCGGATTCAATAACGTTTCAAAGTAAATAAAAAGGAGATTGCTCAATGGATACAATGATAGTCAAGGAACTTGAATCTCCAAAAGAAATGCTTGAGGCATTTCCTGTAATGAATCAATTGCGAACACATTTGGATGAAAAAACCTATCTGGATTTGGTGATAGAGGCCAAAGAAAAGGATATGTACAGATTGTTTGCCTTGTTTGATCAAGGAGAGATTGTTGCAGTTATTGGGTTTAAACCGATGATAACTCTCTATTATGGGCGGTTTGTTTGGGTATGTGATTTAGTCACCGATCAAACCAAGCGTTCAAACGGATATGGGGAAAGGCTACTTTCTTATGTACATGAATGGGCTGAAGATCATGAGTATCGGAGCGTCGCCTTATCTTCGGGATTGCAGCGAACCGACGCTCACCGATTTTATGAGGAAAAGATGGGATATGATAAAGTTAGCTATGTATTTAAAAAGAATATAATTTCCAGCAAATAGTTACTCCATTCAGCGGTTTTTCTTTATTCATTAAAAAAGAAAGAGACATTAACTAGCTGCAATAAGGGGCGTTATTGAAAAAGCATATGGTATAATATATACTGTCTATAGTCATATATTACTAGACTTATTTACTAGAATTATTATTTACTGACTGTATTTATTCTACTTTTGTATCCAAGGAGGTTTCTATATGGATCAAAACATCCTTTTTCGCAATAACGTTAACATTACAGGTAAGGGCTCAAAAGCAATCCTATTCGCACCGGGTTTCGGATGTGATCAGAATATGTGGCGGATGGTGGCTCCGTTTTTTGAAGAACACTTTCGTGTCATTCTATTCGATTACGTCGGTTCTGGAAAATCTGATTATAATGCTTATAGCCCTAGCAAATACAGTGACCTTAAGGGATATGCACAAGATGTACTTGATATATGCGACGCACTAAATTTAAAAGAGGCAGTCTTTGTGGGACATTCAGTTGGCGGAATTATTGGTATGCTAGCTTCTATTCAGGAACCCGATCGTTTTGAGCATCTCATTATGATTGGCCCATCGCCTTGTTACCTTAATGACCCTCCGAATTATAGTGGTGGATTTGTTAAAGGGGAATTAGAGGCTTTGATTGAAATGATGGAGATGAACTACATAGGTTGGGCGAATTATCTATCGCAAGTTATTATGAAAAACCCTGATCGGCCGGAGCTTTCGCAAGAATTGGAAGAAAGCTTTTGCTCAACGGATCCGACAGTAGCTCGAGATTTTGCCATAGCGACCTTTTTCTCTGATCATCGGGAAGACTTAAAGATGGTTACTGTACCTTCACTTATTCTTCAATGTTCCAATGATTCCATCGCTCCGATTGAAGTGGGAGAGTATATGCATCGAACTCTTTCAGAAAGTACGTTTTCCTTAATGAAAGCGACAGGACATTGTCCACACATGAGCCATCCTGAGGAAACAATCCGTTTGATAAGCGATTATTTAACAACTAGCTATGCGGGATGCATATCGAATGGATGAGCAACTAAACTTTGCGCCATGTGGCTATTTATCCCTTGATGATGATGGGACCATTCTGGCAATCAATGAGACATTACTCAACTTGCTTGGTCACAACCTTCATGAGTTACAAGGGAAGCACATCGATCTCATTCTATCAAACGCAAGCCGATCTTTTTCTCAACTCTATTTTTTCCCGATGATCCGGCTTCAGAAGAAGGTAGAAGAAATGTACATTTCACTCAAGTCAAAGACTGACGAAGAGATTCCTATTCTCCTTAACGCATGTCGACATGAGCGTAATGGGAAGATGTGCAATGATTACATCTGTGTGCCAATGAAGCGGCGATATGAGTATGAGCAGGCACTTCTGACAGTTAAAAAAGAAACAGACTCCTGCAACCAGCTAAAGAAAAAGCAAATAGCCGAGTTGGACCTTCTTCGTCTTGAATTGGAGTCGAAGCAAAACGAACTTTTAGAGTTGAATGAAAAGCTTCAAACGTTAGCCGTTACAGATGGATTGACAGGATTAAAGAACAGACGTTACTTTCAAGAAAATCTAACTTTAAATGTAGCCTTACACAGAAAACGATTGGAACCATTTTCACTTCTTCTAATTGATATAGACCATTTCAAGAGCATAAACGATAATTTTGGTCATATGATGGGGGACAAGATTCTAGAAGAGTTTGGACGATTGCTGAAAGACGAATCCAGAACAAATGACATTGCCGCTCGATATGGGGGCGAAGAATTTGCATTAATTCTCCCGAACATCGATAAATCCGGTGCTTTGAAAATTGCCGAGGGGATTCGTTTACATGTCGAAAATACAAATTGGAATTTACCAAACATCACGATCAGTATAGGGGTTGCCACAAGTTCATCAAACGATACAGAAAGCGCTATACAATTAAGAGCAGATCGAGCACTTTATACCTCAAAGAATCGCGGTCGAAATCAAGTCACTCACGCAAGCGATTTGATACGTTCGCTATTTACTGATTAAAATCACATACAAAAAGCATTACCTGAGAATAACAA
This sequence comes from Sporosarcina luteola, assembly GCF_007991495.1. Lineage (GTDB taxonomy): Bacteria > Bacillota > Bacilli > Bacillales_A > Planococcaceae > Sporosarcina > Sporosarcina luteola. Next base: position 37,534 of record NZ_BJYL01000011.1, read on the forward strand.
GGGCTGTCCAGAGAATCAGTAACAACTGATCTTCTGTGACAGCCCTTTTAGAATCAATGGGGAATAGCAAATGGTCGAAATGGAAAAGCTTGTTGGAAACATGTTTGATGTGAGGGGAGTAGTGGTGAATGGAGAATATCCTTTCAAAAATAGGTGAAATTAAAACTGCGTTAAATGCCAAGTTCTATGAGCGCGAAGCTGAGGTCGAAGCGATCCTTATAGCATTATTGTCTAAACAGCACATACTTCTGATAGGTCCTTCAGGCACAGCAAAATCGGCATTGGCCGTGGATCTTGCAAAAATTATAAAAGGCACTCACTATTTCAATGGCTCCTAACGAGGTTTAGTACACCTGAGGAATTATTTGGACCTTTATCGTTGAAGGATTTGGAAAAAGGAATATACAAACGGAATACAAAAACAAAAATGCCTGAAGCAGATCTGGTGTTTCTAGATGAAATTTTCAAGGCGAACAGCGCTATCTTAAACAGTTTACTAACCTTGATTAATGAAAGGCTTTTCTACAATAACGGGTCACCCGTGCAAGTTCCTTTGATGTCCGTAATCGGTGCTTCTAATGAATATCCAGAAGAAGGGGAAGGACTTGAAGCGTTATTTGATCGTTTTTTACTTCGTTTTGAAATTGATTATTTAGCGGGTGACAGTAATTTTATTTCCATGATGAAGGATGCCGGACAAGATAAGCAAATGCCGGCTATGACAATGGAAGAGTTGATATACCTTCAATTGTTAACAGATAAGGTAGTCATTCAGGATGAAGTGTACACAGCAATTTCGAAAATCCGCAAAGCGTTGCATGATGAGGGGATTCGACCGTCGGATCGGCGATTTAAGCAGTCATTAAGCATTCTAAAGGCGAGAGCATTGATTCGTAATAGACAAGTCGTGTCAGTAGACGATATTGTAATTCTCGAAAATGCTCTTTGGGAAACGGTTGATCAAAAAGAGGCAGTTTCAATTATTGTTCGTAGACATGCGCAAGACACGGTGATTCGGATGCTCGATACTATACGAAATGAAGCAAATGAAATTTTTAATTCAATCATGCAGGATAATTCGATCGAAATAGGGATGGAAGCAACTCAAAAAATGAAGGCTTTGGAGACTGATTTGAACGACCTGAAAAGGCGTCATGAGGAACGAAGTGTGGAAATTGACGTTTTGCTTGTTAACGTAAAATCGCTCCAGCAAGAGATCCTGAACGCAACTTTAGAGCCTTTATATTTTAATGCGTTACATGACAAAAATGAAATCGAGGAATCTTCGGGTATCTTTTATAGAATGTGAAAGGGAGTGCTGCCCTCGTGAGAATGTTCAAAATCACCGACGAGAACTTTTCAGTACTGAATACGGATACATTCGACAAAAGGCGTTTTCAAGAAATTCTTGAAATGTCGTCAAGTCTCCAACTGCTTATTGAAAAGGCTGCATTGCCAACGTTCGAACCTCTCCTTGGAGATATTTGGGCTTCTTTATATAAGATGAAACCGGTCATAACAGCAACGGAAGTAGATGGTTTACTATCGGTAAATAAATTACTCATGGAAGTCATTATGGGTGATGAACAATTTGCATACTATCGGAATTTCACCCGATTAAATGATCTGGCATCCGCCATTGGTACAATCATGCTCGGGGAAAAGGCAAATGAATGGATAGCGCGGCAATCAGAGGAAGATGGAGTGCTCCGAGAACAGGCAAGAAAAATTCAACTGCTGCGCAGGCAACTGCAAAATCAACAGCATCAAGAAGCTGATCGACAAAGTCTAGAAGATGCCATGAATGAATTTAAAGTAACGTTACAGGAGATATTTCAAAGCAATCGTGAAGGCTTCTTGGAAACTATGGGACAAGCAAGGCAAGAAGCGACACAGTTGAAAGATGGGTTGAACTCATTAATAGGTGGAATAAGTGCAGGCAATGCGGAGGCAGAATTGCAAAAAGTCCCGTTGCGCGACAAAATAGTTCTGGCAGAGAAGATGGCTTCGACAAAGATGATGAAAGAAATAGCCGATTGGGCAGGCCGATTCAAACGGATTGCTCGGAAAAGACAAAAATCGAAACAGAGCCATTCCGCGTCTAGAAGAGGAGTTACCATAGGGAATGACATTGAAAATTTACTGTCGGTTGAGTATAGCTTCTATACACACCCGCTAATGAAAATAGATTTTCTTCGTCGCTTTGCGGAAAGACAAACGATGCAATTTGAACAGAAAGGGCCTGAAATTCTTAACAAAGGTCCAATTGTACTGTGTCTTGATCAGTCGGACAGTATGAGTGGCCTTGACACCCCAGCGAAAGGATTTGCCTTAGCCCTTATGTCAATCGCAAGGAAGCAGAAAAGGGATTTTTGTTTAATATTATTCTCCTCGCGTTCTCAAACTTTCACTTATGGAAAAGGGAAAATTAGGGCTTCTGAAATAGTTAGGCTCGCAGGAACCTATTTAAGAGGTGGAACGAACTTTGAACTTGCACTAAACGAGGCGCTGCACGTAATCGATGATAGCCGTTTCAAGCGAGCTGATATTGTCTTTATTACTGATGGTGAAGACCGTGTAAACGATTCGTTCCTCGAATCGTTCGAGAAAAAGAAACAATTGAAGGACTTCAATGTCCTTACCCTCGTCATAGGTACCAATATGCATACAGTCGAAAGGTTTTCCGATAGGGTGATTGAAATTAAGGATTTCGATGACGAAGGAAGTTATACAGCATATGAAGTATAGGGGTTGGATTTCTAAGAATGTTAGACCAGAAACTGGGAGGGTTAATTCCAAGGATTTGCGTCATAGTAAAATGGAAATCAATAATTGCAGTATTATAATACGAGGAGTGAGGAAATGAACGGGAACGCTTCTTATCGCGCCGGTGATGTCGTCTATGTATTTTACCGAAATCCACATACGCAGGATGTTGCAAACGTACAAAGCGCTGCTGTTGTCAATAGCCCCGAAAAGCCTGATGAACTCGCAATATTTCTTTATGAAGATTATTACCCGCTTTCCAGTGAAATGGCCGTATATTCATCAGAAGAAGAAGCGAACCGAGCCTACGATTACTATTATGGAGATGATGACTCAGCAGGTAGACTTGAATGAATAAGCCATTTACACCTAAGCTGATTTACTTTGAACCCGATGCACTTAACTATCCATTAGGAAAAGAACTGCATGAAAAGTTTGAAAAAGAGAATGTCGAAATTCGATACACCACATCCCATAACCAGGTGAGAAATCTTCCGGGTGATAATGATTTTCAGAAATACAGGGTTGCGAAATCCACATTAGTTGTTGGAATCAGAAAGACACTGAAGTTTGATACTTCAAAACCTTCTGCTGAATACGCTATTCCTTTTGCAACAGGCTGTATGGGACATTGCCATTATTGCTATTTACAGACGACAATGGGAAGTAAACCGTATATTCGAACGTATGTGAATGTAGATGAGATTCTTGACGCTGCAGATAACTATATGGCCGAGCGAGCTCCGGAGTTCACTCGTTTCGAAGCTGCCTGTACGTCAGATATTGTTGGGATTGATCATTTGACACATACGTTAAAACGGGCGATTGAACATTTTGGAGAATCGGAGTATGGAAAACTGAGGTTTGTGACAAAATTCCACCATGTCGATCATTTACTGGATGCGAAGCATAACGGAAAAACGCGCTTTCGATTTAGTGTAAATGCGGATTATGTCATTAAGTATTTTGAACCTGGCACCTCTCCACTCGTTAAGCGAATTGAGGCGGCAGGAAAAGTTGCGAGAGCGGGGTATCCTCTTGGTTTTATAGTTGCCCCGATTTATCTTCACGAAGGCTGGCAGGAAGGATATTATCATATGTTCGAACGTTTAGAAGCTGAATTGCCCCCCGAAGCAAAAAAGGACTTGACCTTTGAATTTATTCAACATCGTTTTACCAAGCCAGCCAAAAGAGTGATAGAAAAGAATTATCCCATGACAAAATTAGAGCTGGATGAGGAAAAAAGGAGATATAAATGGGGTAAATACGGAATTGGGAAATATATTTACCAAAAAGAACAGGAAGAAGATATTAAAAGCCATCTTTATGGCTACATGGAGAAGTTTTTCCCAGAAGCAAAATTGGAATACTTCACGTAGAAATTTAAGATGATGAGGTCAGCTTAAAAATTGAAATACTTATTGATGAATAGCACCAAAATTGTTAGGAGTATACTAGCAATTTGGTGTTTTTTATAGTGAATTCTTAACTACGATTTCAAGGTTTTTTTTCCTTCCGAGACCGGTTTCTTTCAGTGGGATTAAATGATATGAAAAAGGGTAACTATAATTGTTAGAGGACTGATTTGGAACTAAAAAAATATAAAAAGGATGATCTATATGACAAAAGTGGGTATTGTAGTTGGAAGTTTACGGAAAGAATCCTATTCGAAAAAAATCGCTTTAAATGTTGCTTCATTATTTCCTGAAGGTTATGAAACAGAGTTTGTCGAAATCGGTAATCTTGCATTATATAATGAGGAGTATGATGGCAATTCTCCAGAAGAATATACACAATTCCGCAATACAATAAAGGAAGTAGATGCCGTCCTATTTGTAACTCCTGAATACAATCGTTCGGTGCCAGGTGTATTGAAAAACGCGCTAGATGTTGGTTCAAGACCCTATGGTGAAAGTGTGTGGAATGGCAAACCAGCAGCTATTATTAGCCAATCGATTAGTAATTTAAGCGGATTTGGCGCAAACCACCATTTACGCCAATCACTCGCATTCCTAAATATGCCAGTCGTTCAACAACCTGAAGTATATCTCGCCAATTCACCAGAATTATTAGATGAGAATGGTAAAATAAAAAACGAAGATACTCTTCAATTCTTACAAGGCTTTGTGGATACATTTGTCGAATTGATTAAGAAGTAAAGGAATAGACAAAACTGCATAAACTAACCAAAAGTTGTATAAATGAAGCACTGCCTACAATATCAGAGAACCTGTATCTTAGATAATTTCTAGATAGTAGTTCACTGATAGATGTAGACAGTGCTTTTCATTTGTAGATACATGGGATTGTTGTCATTCAACTAGTAGCAAATTTTAATTGGTTTCCGGGAAAAATGCTTGGGATGTTTGAATATCTACGAGTGTAGGGGCTTTTATTTTTAAGGCGGTTTCCAACATGGATTCAAGTTCCTGATCTGTTGCGACATGGAATCCTTTCCACCCGCACGCTTCAGCAATTTTGACGAAATCAGGATTTGTTAGATCGACACCTATTTCTTTCTTGTCCATGACATTGATTTTGTCTCTTTCCATTTGGAGTGAGCCGTTATTTAATACAATGATGGTAATGTTGAGTCCATAGCGAGTCGCGGTCGTTAAATCGGCTAGTGTCATTTGAAGGCCGCCGTCTCCGACAATCGCCACCACTTGCTTCTCCGGTTTTTCAAGCTTTGCTGCCATTGCAGCAGGTAGACCGAAGCCCATCGTTCGCCAATATCCAGAGAATAAAACCTTTTGCTGTTTTTGCCTGAAATTGCGATTCAACCACACTGTACCGTCACCTGTATCGACTGCAAGAATTGCATCGGCATCGACTGTTCGTTCAAGTGCCCGCATAATCCGGGAAGGGTGCACGGGTGAACCGGCAGAATTTCCTTCTTGCTCATTTTGCTCGGCCCATTTCTGCTTGGCTTTCAGGCAGCGATCGACCCATTCTTCAGCTCGGGAAAATCCTTGCAAGCCCTCCCTTAAAAGAGGAAGAACTTCTTCTGTTGAGCCGGTTATGCCGAGCTGCACGGGGATGCTCTTTTCAATTTTGTCGAAATGGGTGTCTATCTGGATAATTTGCGCATCAGATGGGACATACCCTTCCGGCCACCATGCTGTGCCTGCAAGGAGAACAACATCGGCATCTTTCAAAATATCGGCTGCATATGGATTTCCGCCTTCGCCAATACCTTGCAGCAGGTGAGGGGAAGATTCATCCAATAAACCTTTTTCACCTAAGCTCGTTAAGATGCCAGCTCCCCACATTTCACCAAGCATCTCAACCTCTTCTGACGCAGCGGCGGCGCCGGAGCCTGCGAGAATCATCGGGCGCTTTGCTGTTTTCATTATTGATGTTGCCTCTATTAAGCTTTCCTTTGTAAAATAAGAAACTCCGTCTATACGTTTTGGCAAAGGACGCGGTTCCTTCAACGATGAAACCATGAAAAGGTCTTTTGGAATCGACAAATGGGTGACAACCCGCTGTTCAACTGACTTGCATGATGCTCTATGCAGAAGTTCGATGATTGCGTCCTGACTCGCGAGATTAGCGGAAAACGATGCGAATGGCTTCATTAACTCTTGCTGGTCCACATATTGCGGAAATTCTGTTCCGATTTTTTCCGTCGGTGCTTGGCCTGTGATGGCAAGGACAGGTACTTTGTCTGCATATGCGTCTCCCAACCCGTTAAGCAAATTGGCTGCCCCAGGACCCATCGTTGCCGTACATACCGCAAGCCGGCCTGTCAGCTTCGCTTCGGCAGAAGCCATGAAGGCAGCGGTTGACTCGTGTTTAACTGCGATGAATTGAATCTGATCTTGTTTTGCAAGTGCGTCAATAAGACCGATAATCGCATCACCGACTACTCCGTAAATCCGTTTTACACCGAATAACGACAGTTGATCGAGTACCAATTCTGCAACTGTCCGTTCACTATTTTCCATATCATACAACCTCCTCGAAAGTTCTATCCATCCTGTTAGCTGTGTAACAGGAAAGTCCGCTCTTATAGTTCTTCCTCTAAAAAGCAGTAGATAAACTTTAGGTTTAGACGAGTGAGAGAGATTTATTGGATCCAGTAGTCTCAAAATATTATCGAGTATACTCCATCGCACTTTTCGCCACTATGAATGGTTTTAAGGTAAGAAATACGGTGACTAAGATGATGATTGACGAGAACAAGTTTACCGGAAAGTAGATGCCTTTTTCGTATAAAGCACCATAAAAGATTGTTCCTATTGGCATGAGGACCATCCCTACTGTACCGTTTATTGAAAACACTCTCCCTTTAAACTCATCAGGAATCGTCTTTTGCATGTAGGAAGACATTGGAATCGAAATGAATTGAAATACAAGGGCCATCGATAAACCAATTAATCCAATGTAAACCATCGATATGATTGGCTTCATCTCAACATATACTGGCAATGTAAAGGACAGCAAGAACATAGCAACGATGATGAACGCATATTTCACTATATTGAGCGGATTTTTGATTTTCTGTTTTGATAATATAAAACTACCGATTAACGATCCAACAGTAAAGATGGTGCCTACAATACCAACCTGAGGTGCGGTGAAATTTAATTCTTTGATCATTATAGTTTCCGGTAAAACGCCAAAACTTGCAGCGCCAACTGCATTAATGACCACAGATAAAACCAATAACTGTTTTAATACATCCGATTTTAAAATAACCTGATAGCCTTGGATGAATTTATTTGAAAAGCTCTTAAACCAAATTTCAAAGCTTGCGTTCTCATAAGCCTTTTCCAGTTTTTGTTCGCTAAATACAAGAAAAATATTCAAGATGAAAGAAAGCAATTGCATAATAAAAAATATCAGAATCATCAATTGTAAAGATAAGAATCCATAAATGATTCCCGCAAGTATCGGCCCTAAAAACATAATTGATGTTTTATAGAGCGAGATTTTACCAAGTGTCTTTTGGATATGTTCTTTGTCGAACAATTGCGTCATACTAGCGTCGAAAGCATTGAAAATAACCGGTGTAATAATGGAACGAACTGCCGTAATGAAGAAAAGTGCATAGATGTTAAAGCCGAAAAAGGCAATATACAGAGAGAGAAAAAGCAACGTCAATGCTGAGAGTGCTTCAAAGGAAAGAATAATTTTCTTTCTGTTCATGCTGTCTACTATTACTCCGGATATTGGCAATGCAATAATGGCACCAATGCTCATAATTGCTGCATTGATTGAAAAATAAAGTGCTGAGCCGGTTTCTTGTAAAATAAAATACGAGATTGCAAATGTATACACAGAGCCACCTAACGCAACAACAATTGTGCTAAAGATATAAATGAAATAGTTTTTCCCCATGGAGATCCCCCTTTGTAATTAATCCAGTCCCTTTCATTCCTACTTTAAAACCGAAACTAATCTCTTTCCAGAAGTTAAATTAAATTTAACAAAAGAATAGCATGCTCTCTCTTTCATTGCAACAAAAAGTTAAGTATAATTTAACCAAGATGAAAAATAGGGGGGTTCATGTTGAGTACATTAGGTGAACGAATTAGAGCCATACGTAAACAACGAAAGATGACTTTGGACGCTTTGGCGGGAGATCAGATGACGAAGGCAATGATGAGCTATATCGAAAACAATAAAGCAAACCCATCAATGGAAAGCCTTTCGTATATTGCGGAGCGTTTAGGTGTCAAAGTATCCGAGTTGATGGAAGAGATAAATCCGCAAGAAGTGCGGGAAGTATTAAAGGCAGTTGAGAAGATTTACACAGGGGAAACGGAGGATAAATATAAGAAAATCATTGATGCGGTCAGACCATACATAGAAAGTTTGGATCAAGGCTATGAGGCTGCGAGATTGTTGGAGTTGTATGGGCGTGCCCTCTATTACGAAAAAATGGACAACTGGATAGAAGTGATAGACAAAGCTACTGCCCTTTATGATCAACTGAATCTAACAAGCCGTCTCGCTGCAATTGGTATTTTCAAATCGATCGTTAAGTTCACCAAGCGTGAGTATGAGGATTCCCTTGCAATTCTTTTGGAGGAAAGGTCTAAATTTGAAAAACGGAATGGACTTATTGAGCCTCTTATCCGTCTCGATTTTGATTATTGGACTTCTCTTCTTCACTTTGCTGTTGGTAATTCAGAAGAGGCGGTGCGAATCATGAATGAAGGGATAGAATTTTCTAAGAGTCAGCAAATATTCTATCGTATTGCGCACCTATATCAGTTGGCAATCGTTAATGCGATGATGAATAAGGATATAAGCGCAATAAGCTATTATGAGAATAAAATTCTACACTATGGGGTGTTTGCTGAGGACCGAGATGCAATTCCCTTTATTAACTTTGTTAAAATACATTATTTAACGTCCTATGAAAAGTCATTTAGGGAAGCGTTCGAACTAATAAAAGAGCATCATAATGAATATGGCTTCGACGAATCGAATACTTCTTATTCCTTTATGGGGGAAAAGGGAAAGGCCCTTTACGGTCTTGGAAGATATGAAGAGGCATTGGCTTGTTTTAAAGAGGTGAAAATTCCACACTACGCCCACCATCCATTCGACTTGTCCATTTTATACGAAAAGGATGCTTATGCGGCCCTTTCTCATATGGCTTTAGGAAATAAAGCAGAAGCCAAACGTTTGATTGAAATAGCGGTGGAGAATATATCGGCCATGCCAAGCAGCCCTTATAAGGATTTTATTATGAAAACATATAACACGATAGCTAGTTAATTTTCTGTGAATTATTAGAAAAATATAATTGTTTTTATGATATAATAGCCTAAGGGTGCTCTATAAAATTATTAAAGAAAAGGGGAATTGAAAATGGATGTTACATTTCCGATTGGAGAATTACAAGTTCCTGAAAAGGTAACACTTGCCAATGTTCAAGAATGGCTGAAGGACATTGAAACGTACACAACTCGCTTACGAGAAGTCGTTGACTCATTAACAGAAGAAGAATTAAGCAAAACCTATCGGAATGGTGCGTGGACTGTTCGTCAGCTAGTTCATCATATCGCGGATTCCCAGTTGAACATGTACCAACGTTTGAAGCTCGCGTTAACAGATGAGAACCCAACAATTCCTGCTTTTGATCAAGATAAATGGGCGGTTCAGCCGGATACACAGCTTCCCGTGGAAAGTTCTATCAAAATACTGGAAGGCATTAATGAGCGCATCGTCTTTTTAGGAAACAATCTCACTGAAGAGCAATTAGAGCGTACTTTTACACATGAACAAAACGGGGCAATTACAGTAGCTACAAAGCTTGCAAAATTAGCTTGGCATGAAAATCATCATCTGGAACATATAAATATCGCTCTAAAAACAGACAGTGAACGAGTTTACTATAAATAGTTTCATTACAATACACCTTCCTAGAGAGTAGGAAGGTGTATTTGTTGTGCGCCCGGCATGGGCTATAACTTGGTGGTGAAAGTCCACTACAGGCTTGGCAGTAGGAACTGTTAGCTTAAGGCAAGGGTGTCCACCGTGAGGTGGAATCTGAAGGAAGCCGGCGGCAAAATCCCGAACCGACGGACAGAAACTGCATATAAGGCTGAATTGGAATGGACGAGTTTGCTTAACAAAACAAAGTCCAATACTGCCCGAATTCCATACAGTAAATGCAGCGGTTACATGGGAGGAAGGTTATAGCTCTTACCCGGGGAGGTCTTACAGGGGTTCCCGACAAGAGGGATGGAATATCCCACAGGAACAAACTTGGCAGTGATGACAGGTTGAACTGTAAGAAGTCAGCAGAGGCCATAGTAGTCCGCTAGGATGAAGGGCTGAACAATAACAATCCTGAAATGAAATGGAGGTAGAGACAGTGCAAAGACCACAGAAAACATTGGCAGATGGCTGGCCGCAAAGGGATAGGTTGGAAACCAAAGAGTATGCGGGAGCGTGCAGCCCTGTCTTTACAGAAATGGAGCGACAGGATGGTATCGATTTGATTGATAAAGTTGTCGACATCAACAACCTCTTTAATGCCTGTAAGAAAGTGAAGGCAAATAAAGGGGCGCCGGGTGTCGATGAAATGACAGTAGATGAACTCTTAGGTCATGTAGCTAAATACCGAACCCAGCTTATTAGAAAGCTGAAAGACGGTTCGTACGAACCACTGCCAGTAAAACGTGTTGAAATTCCAAAGTTAGATGGCTCAATGCGGAAACTCGGCATACCGTGTGTACGAGATCGAATGGTTCAACAAGCCATTTACCAGGTGATTGGCAAAATCATTGACCCTCATTTTTCAGAGGGGAGCTATGGTTTTCGTCCAAAACGGAACCAACATCAAGCCATTAAGCAATCCATCACGTACTATGAACAAGGTTATAGAGTGGTAGTCGATTGTGATTTGAAAAGCTACTTCGATACCATTAATCATCAGAAGCTGATGGAGTACCTGAAAGAGTTCATAAACGACAAGATTGTCCTAAAGTTGATATGGAAGTTTCTAAAAAGTGGCATTCTGGAAGGCGGACTTATCAGTCCGACAGAAGAAGGTGCCCCGCAAGGTGGCGTACTCTCCCCGATTCTCAGCAATATCTATTTGAATCAGTTGGATATAGAACTTGAAAGACGGGGGCATAAATTCGTTCGATTTGCGGATGATTTCTGCATCTATGTGAAAAGTAAGCGAGCGGGGGAACGTGTTCTGGAAAGCGTTACAAAGTTCCTAGAACATGACTTGAAGCTGACGGTGAACCAAGAAAAGAGCAAGGTGGGTTCCCCGACCAAACTCAAGTTCCTTGGTTTCTGCCTCCATTCCACATCTAAGGGTGTAGGTTGTAGACCACATCATTCCGCGAAAAGTCGATTCAAATCCAAAATAAAGGAAATCACCAAACGGAATCGTCCAGGCCGCTTCGATGAAATTGCCAAAGAAATCAACCAAGTGACAGGAGGATGGATAAATTACTATGGAATTGGCTTTATGAAAAGTTTTATCAAATCCATGGCGCAATGGCTGAACCACCGGTTACGGCAACTGATATGGAAACGTTGGAAGAAGACGTGGACCAAATATCGCCAGTTGCGAAGATTGGGAATCTGGCATGAAGAAGCTTGGATGGTGGCAAATTCCCGAAAGGGATACTGGAGAGTTTCCAAAAGCGAAACACTGCATAAAGCAATCAAAGCAGAAACGCTCAACAAGTGGGGTCTGAAAGACCTGAATCACTTATATGAGCGTCGATACTTAAGTTATTGAACCGCCGTATACGAGAACCGTACGTACGGTGGTGTGAGAGGTCGGGAGTTAATTACTCCCTCCTACTCGATTTTAACTTTAACGAATAATGTGAAAGTAGCTGTCAGCTTCATGATATAATCGGTTGGAGGAGTACATAAAAAAAGACCGACAAATGGTCTTTTTTAAAGGGGTAATTCTAAAGATTTTAGTAACGTATTAATTTCTTTTTTAAAGGTGAAAAAACAAGGCCTGTTTTCATTGTCAAATATAAGTAAATAAGGGGCTTCTTCTTCTGGAATAATAATAATAACCTCACTAATCATAGCGTTCACCCATTTATTTTCCAATCGGAGAGATGGGTTTAAAGGAATTTTCACTATATAACCGTTGTCTGGAATAGGGTTGAATTTTTAAGAACAGTATCGATTTCTTTTATAATTTTTTCAGTCTCCAATTGAATAGTGGAGTTAGTTGGAATTGTGGTTATTTCATTTTTTTCGATAGCAAGAAGTTCAATATTTGTTGTGCTCTGTGCACTTACCATTGAAAGAGTGAATAGGAAAAGTATGGGAATTGACGCAAGCAATACTTTTCGAATCATATGATCACCTCAAAATTAGCTTTACCAAAGAGTAATTTGTTATACCATATCAGATGGTTGCTGCTAATTGAATAATGTGAGAGGAGTTGTAAATAATCAAAACGAAAGTCAATTATCCATTTGTTTATTTTTTTATAGAAGCTAAAGGAGTATTGGTTTATCAAATTAAAACGCAAAATTATGTAACTGCTTTAGATGTGGATGAAAATGGAGAATGGCAAACGTTTGAAGCAGAAAAGGAAGATACTTTTGAAAGTTTTAATCATGAAACGGGCAATCACCTCGAAGGCCGAGGATTTGTGTTGAATCAAAATGACATCAACCATATAGTGGAAATCATAAATGGATATATTCAAAATCATAAATCTTATTCACCTAGCCCGATTGAGGAGGATGAGGTGATGCCTGTACATATTGTTTCCTCCGAATCTGCAGCTGGCTCCTTACGCGTAGGACTCGATTGGCCCAAGGTTGTCATTGGATTTCCTGACTCCTTTTCAATTGGTCCATTGTATAATTTACATAAAAAAGAGGGGCAAACGATTCGCTTTGAATGGATATATGAACATATTAATTATGAACAAGATGATTATATATATGAAAATAAATTTTCCAATACAGTACGGGAAATAGACGATATTCCTGGTCAATTTCCTATCTACACTTGGTATAGCAATAATGTCGATGAACAAATTGGTCTTCGGTTTCTTCTATTTTTACTGCGCGACAAGGCAAATGATATATTTCTTTTGAACTCAACTGAACTCTACGCAAAATACATCACTTCCCAAGGTGAAAATCGAAAAATATCATATACAAGTCAAATCGAATCAAACGATTTACGTATCCTTTTTGAAAAGAGAAGGAAGGACAAGCCTCTATCCGAACAGTTAAGAAGTCAGCTACTAGAAGAGTGGCTGTTCTTGGCGCAAACGAAAGAAGACCTTCGTATATGGGAGAAGGATGAAATAAAGTGTGTCAATGAAGATTATTTCGACTTCCTGATCATAGAAATCCTTGAAATGCTGCATCGCAAGCAGGAGAAAAAGGATTTTATCAAGTCTGGAATGGTGATTGGAGAAGTCCTATCAGGGAAAAAAGAATTGATAAATGTTTTCTTCCTGGAATATAGAATTCGGCATTTACTATATAGTGGTTTCCTTGAACTGAAAGGAATTCCCAAATCAATAAGACATTATAGTGTTAAATTGCGTAAATGAATAATGATTAATTATTAGTACAATACATGTTGGAATAATTAATAGGATAGGTGCGTTACATGAAGGGTTTTAAAAAGTTCATTGAACTCCTAAATAGACTAAAAGAGTTTGATATTTGGGGAGATAAATATGAAGGTCTATCTGACAAGGAAAAAGAATATATGAACAGAGTTCCAACACAAAATCCCTATGGACTTATAGGATTGATATTTGGTGGCATTGCATTTGCGTTCGGACCAAAATACGGAATTATCCCATTGATAACTTTAACATTTTGCGTGGTGACACTATATACATTTGATAAAGAAAAAGAAGACAATCCTTGGCCATTTTACTTGGGTATCGCACTTTCCGTTATCGGTTTGGTTATGTTTATATTCGGAGAGGCGCACGATCTTATTCTCTAACTTAAAAGCAATGAATTTCTACAATCATAGAGCATGTAATTGGAGTAAACGATTTTTTGGGGGAGTCAGCCATGCTAAAGAAAAAATCCTTGAAAATAGTATGTTCAATAATTTTTATCGGTTCTCTCTTGGTCGGTTGTACTGCCGATCAAACGAACTTAAAAAAGACAAAAAGCGACGGGTTAACATTTAGTGAGTACTTTCGTGCATACGATAGGCTGGATGAAAGACGAAACAGTAAATTTTATAAACCGCTTTCGATGAATGAAGTGCAGTCGACGTCCTTGCCTGATGAAATGAAAAAAGTTATACATCCAATCGATTTGAAAGATCTGCCTTTTAAAGTTGATGAGGAGAATGTCTATTTCGTCACTTCGAAAAGTAAAGAAGGAAAAGGTATTAGCCAAGCCCAAGTCAGTTATCTTGGCAAAAACGAGTATGGTAACACAGAACGGTTTTATATCATTTCCGTTACCGAAAGCGATCGAAATCCACTGAATGCCTATGACACTTCAGATGAAGTGGATTTGGTTGGAAACAAATTAAAGAAAGAACACCTGACGGATAACTTGCCGATCTACCAGCAGGTCCTCACAACAAATAGCGCCTTGCTGTATAGGTATTATCAATATAATGATGAAGAAAACAAAATAACAATCGTCGGCACTTCTTCAAATGAGTTTTATGCTTATTATAATGGTTATATTTATCATGTCGGCTATTTGATAGACAGGGAAAAGAATGATGAAGAAATGCAAGAGAAGATGCTACAACTTACACGGGAATATATTTTGGGCAGTTCGCGAAAATAAAGGTGAGCTAATTAAACAAGCAAGTTATTTCTAAGGCGAAAAGTGTAGCATTTCTCCAAAAGTAATCGTCTGAGTTATAAAGGAGGAATGGGGTAATGCGAAATAAATTAATTTTATTCTGTTATACCATAGTTGCTAGTCTACTAGTTGCCTGTGGTTCTCAAAATCTGGAGAAAGACGTCAAAGCAACTTTTGTTGGTGAAATAGACGAAATTAGAGGAGATAATGATGCTCTAGTTTTTGCTTTCAGGGAAGATGGAAAAGCTCTTGGCCAAATTAGCGTTGATCTTACTGTAAACCCGAATGAAACATTTCAAATCGGCGATAAGATAAGGGTTGGTTATGATGGTATGATTGGTGAGACAGCTCCCCAAGTAATAAATACACTCACGGTAGAAAAAGTAGAATGAATCGAATCTATTGCAGTAGCATCAAAAATACTGAATGGGGAGGAATGGTATGAACTATATTAAAGATATGAGAGAGCTGATTGGCCACGAAACTCTTTTCACAGTTGGATGTGGAGTAATTATAGAAAACGGAGGATGTATATTACTGCAGCATCGTACTGATGAAGATAATTGGTGTATCCCTGGTGGAGTGATGGAGATCGGGGAAACGTTTGAACAAACAGCCAAGAGAGAAACTTATGAGGAAACAGGATTAGACGTGAATGATTTGAAGTTATTCGGTATGTATTCTGGAGAGAGCTGTTTTGTTCAATATCAAAATTACGATAAAGTATACAGTGTGCAAATCATCTTTATGACAACTTCATATGGTGGTGAATTGAAGCAGCAAGGAATCGAAAGTAAAGAGCATCGTTTTTTTAAGAAAGAGGATTTACCCGAAAACTTAAACCCACGCCAAGAACAGTTTATTCGCCATTGGGCTGAAAATAAGGCTTTGCCTGTTATTAGTTAAGTCTGCAATCGGATTAGTAGAACTGCTTTTTTGAATCATTGCCCACGCTTATTGTTTGAAAAAATTACCTAATGCTATAAGAAAAGATGCCTATGACCAAATAGAGGAAGTGATTTGGTCATAGGCACCTATTTATCTAGCTTGTTGCAACCGAAGGACATCAGCTTTTGTCTCTAGCAACTCATTTGAGAGGATGGTTACTTTGGCATCTACTTTTCGTATTTTTTCACTGAGATTTTCTTCTACCGAATCAATGCGTTCCATTACTTCTTCGTGGTTCGACTTGACCGTTTCGCTCAAATCATTCAGCTTGTTAGTATGCGATTCGAGAGTCGAATGTAGTACTTTTAGTTCGTTTGTATTCGAATCGACAATTAAACGCATCTCTTTCAGTTCATTCTGGTTCTCTATGTCAAGTGATGACAATTCTTTTATTGCTTGTAAAATTACGTCTTGATTGATTGACCCGCTCATTTTTTCACCTCTTTTGAAAACAATATAGTGCTTCAATTATATCATGTTTCGACAAAAATTTCATCCGAATGTAAATAGAATCGTGGGGGAATGGCTTATGAAAAGCTGGACTGGTTCAGCGGGTATTTGTATTAATGAACAAATGGAAGTGTTAATGGTCAAAAGTTTTGATTCAAAGCAATGGGCAATCCCTTCAGGTGGAATTGAAGAGGGGGAGACTCCGCAAGAATGTTGCGTCAGGGAAGTAAAAGAAGAAACAGGTTATGATGTGAAAATCATTGAACAGCTAATGGTGAAAGAAACTGTTATCCAAGGCATCCAAGTAAAAACCTATTATTTTAGAGTAGATAAGATTGGTTTAAGCAGTGGAATTAATGATCCGGATAACCTGATTGCTGAAGCTGAATGGAAGTCTATTTCTGACTTGAAAATATTGAAGCACGCCTATCCTGAGGATTTAAAACTTTTGCTAGAGCAATTAGACAACAGCCAGAATCAAATCGATACTAATACGAGGTGAAGACATTATGAAACGCTTGAAAAAAGGAGATGCGATTGGCATATTTACACCATCCTCTCCCGCAACGGTCACGGCAAAACTGCGCTTTGAACGGGCAAAATCTTTTTTGAAGGAAAAGGGATTTGAGATTGTCGAAGGCAACTTGACTGGAAAAGTGGATGGATATCGTTCGGGGACCCCGATAGAGCGAGCGGAAGAGTTGAATGAATTGCTACGAAATCCAAATATCCAGATGATCATGTCCACGATTGGCGGGACAAACTCAAACAGCATGCTGCCGTATATTGATTATGAAGCCTTTAAGCAGAACCCTAAATTGGTAGTTGGTTATTCAGATGCAACAGCCATCTTACTTGCCTTATATGCTAAAACAGGGATAACAACGTATTATGGCCCAGCTTTAATCCCTTCTTTTGGTGAATTTGAACCTTTAGTGGATGATACATATCGTTATTTTGAACATTATTTTATGGATAAAAATGAGCTCCCGTATGAAATTCCAATGTCTCCCTTCTGGTCAGATGAACCGGTAAATTGGCTGGAAAAAACAACAGAGAAAAAACTGTACAAAAATGAATGGATCACTGGACATAGTGAGGTTGCTGAAGGGAGACTGATAGGCGGCAATGTGAATGCTATGTATGGGTTTATTGGCTCAGCTTATTTTCCTGAAATTAAAAAAGGCGACATCTTATTATTGGAGGATTGCATGAAAACCGCTTCCGTAGTGGAAAAGAACTTTGCGATGTTAAAAGTACATGGCATTTTCGATAAAGTGGCCGGCATTCTCTTAGGGAAGCATGAGCAATATGATGATTTGGGGACAGGCAAACAGCCGCTGGATTTATTGATGGAACAATTGGATGGGAAGGAAATCCCGATTTTGGCTGAATTCGATACATGTCAC
This sequence comes from Sporosarcina luteola, assembly GCF_007991495.1. Classification (GTDB taxonomy): domain Bacteria; phylum Bacillota; class Bacilli; order Bacillales_A; family Planococcaceae; genus Sporosarcina; species Sporosarcina luteola. Next base: position 55,370 of record NZ_BJYL01000011.1, read on the forward strand.
ACCCATCCGATGCATCCACTAGCGATTGGGAAAACAGTGAAGTTAGATGCCGATAGTCAAAAAGTATTTTGTACAGAAGAATGGATGGGGGAATGAACCGACATTCCATATTACACATAGCAGTTCGTTGATAAATGCAGTGCTTGAAATGTGTGTTATGGATCTCCAGCCAAGTGAAGCATTAATCGGCATAGTCGGTAACTGACGTATGAAAAATTGTTCAAGAGGATGTGTAGAATGAGAAGAATGATAGGTATAGTATTTCTAATGTTATTAATTATATCAGGTTGTTCTTCAAGCGCCGACTGGAACTCATCATTTGTTGTATGGAATGATGATATGTATGAAGTCGGCAATGAGTATGTGGGTGAAAATAGATGAAGAGATTGGAAAAGTGACTAGGTATTCGGATAAGGAAGGAACGTATTCCGGAAATTTTTCTAATAAATATAGTAAAGGGACTAAGCTATATTCGATAAAAGGGATTCATCCAGATGAGGCGATTGCCATTGAGGAAGACGGCGAGTTTCGAAAGGCGATTAACGTTGGAAAGTACGGGGAAAAATAAGTTCTTCTTAGGTAGGAGGTGTTTGAAGTGAATTTAGTCGGTTTACTGTTAACGCTATTAATAGGATTTTCCATTTTCATTACATTCTTTTCTCTGTTTCTTGCTGTGATTAAACGTTCGTGGCAGGCTATGTTAGTTTGTTTCATTGCCAGTTTACCTATTTCCATGTACTTTCTAAGTGGCAATCCACCTATCTCTTTCTTAGGTGTAGCACCAATCCTTTTCTTAACTTTAACAGTTATTTATTGGAGGAATTCTCGTAATGAAATTGCACAATAAGGACACCCTTAAAGTCGAAAACATAACTTTATGGACAGTTTTTTGTTGCTAAGATGGTTATTTGTAAAATGTTGTCTGTCCTGCGTCCAAAGCGGTCAGTCCAGCGTTCAAAACTGTCCGCGCGTCCAAATGTCACTGTTCCACGGTCCAAAGCCATCCGCCGCGCGTCCAATGCCACCCATCCCACGTCCAAAGTCGTCTGCGTAATATGTTTTCATAAATGCAAAATTTAGTACAACAAAACCCTCCAATTATCGTTAACATTAGAAGCGCAATTTTCATTAACTAGTCAAATCTTGGGCTAAAAAGGGGAAATGTGGCCAGCTATGCACGGGTTTTATTTTGATACAATTCGATAGCTGGTAGAGAAATACACTAGGGGGGGAATATCATTCTAATTTTGTTTGCTATCCTTATATCTTTCATTACGGTAATTCTATTTTTCATTCTTGTGGTCAGGGTTATTATTTCATTCATCAAGAAGAAACAGTTTCCTAAAAAATTAATGCTCGTAACCTTAGTTGGAATGGTACTTGTATCTACAATCTATATTTATGAGGTGTACTTTTTTACATTTGATGAAATTGATAGAGAATTCATCCAAAACGGACCGGGTCCAGTTTTGTCGCCGACAGGAGAATATACGGCCAATGCCTATTACGAGCCATATGGCGGCGCGGCAGGCGGGGTTAATGTGTGGGTGGAGATAACGAGACATGATGACAATGACAGTAAGAAAATAATCTATTATAGTGATGCGAATGACAATATGCTCATTGATTGGGTAGATGAAAAAAGGATTTTCATCACGAACGCAGGCCCTAATCGCAGCAATAGTATCAAATTAAATGTGGAGCATGAGATTTATCATGATAGAGGATTAGCATGTCGAAGTTGGCTAATGAAAGATGAATATGAAACTTGTTATCGGAAATGAATGCAGCGTTTCTTTAGGGAATAGCTTAACTGAAGAGCAATTGGGTCGGACTTGCATATCATACACCTTCTTAAAGCTAAGGGGTGTATTTATTTTTGTTTTTATATGAATTGTGGGAAAGTAGTAGTGTCTTCATGATATACTAGCTGTATTTAGGCGGTATTCCCAGATTGACAAAAGAACGTTATTTTTTGAGGTGATCCAGTTGTTTGTAAAAGGGATAAATCATTTATTATTTTCAGTATCTGATTTAGAGAAATCGATTAGGTTTTACCAAGATGTGTTTGAAGCCAAGTTATTGACTAAAGGAAGCAGTACTGCTTATTTTGACCTAAATGGTATATGGCTTGCTCTCAATCTAGAAAGTGATATTCAGCGTAATGAAATAAATCAATCATATACACATATAGCATTTTCAATTGAAGAGGCTGAGTTTGCTAGTGTATATATCAAGTTAGAGGGATTGGGTGTGAATATCTTATCTGGTCGTCCGAGAGATAAAAAGGATAAGAAGTCTATTTATTTTACCGATCCTGATGGCCATAAATTCGAATTTCATACGGGTACTCTGCAAGACAGACTGAATTATTATAGGAAGGAAAAGCCGCATATGGAATTTTACGATTAAGGAGAGGAATTAGAATGCTGTTTATAATTGGTTTTATTGTAGTAGTTCTTATAGTTATAACACTCTTTTCAATAGAAAACCATCTTAAAAATAGTGTGAAACAAAATGATGAAATAATAGATCTACTTAAGCAAATGAGTGCGAAAAAATGATAACCTAACAATTAGATTCAATAAAGCAAGGAACAGTAATGTCAATTGATACATACGTTGCTCTTCCGGGAAAGCAATACGCCTTGGAGGTGAATAAATGGTAACTTTCTTTGACGACTTAGCTGGAGCCGTTTATGATGTTTTCAAATTTGTATTTAGATGCTTCTGTTATGTTGTAGCAGGAATGCTCATTGTCGGAGTCCCGCTTTATTTAGTTGCTTTTGTTTTTAGTATGTTTCACTAAACCGGTATAGACAACATTAAAGGGCTGTCACAGAAGGTCAGTTTTCACTGACTTTCCGGACAGCCCTTTACGTTTTATCGTTCATCTTTCGGATTCACGCTATTCGGCTCTTTTCCAAAGCGATCCATTCGTTGGGATCTGACTTCATCTGGCGTTTCAAGGAAAGACAAGCCCTTTTCAAATCTTTCCTCAGGGTCCATCCCGTTTGGTTCCTTTCCGAGTTCGTTCGCTTCCCATGCAGCTTGCTGTTCGTCTGAACTCATCTTCAAGTTTTCTTCATTATTTTCAACAAACTCATTTTTGAACTCTTGTTCTTTGTCCATTCTTCGACGTTCTTCTTTCAAAATTAGTTCATTATGTTCTTTATCCATTTTGACAACCTCCTTTTATTTTTTGTTCATTCAGCGGAACGCTCGTTCTTTTCAAAACTCGCTCGTTTATTTACGGAAGCGCTCATTTACCATATAAAAAGGATTATCTATTAAATATCCCTTAATGAATAAAATCAAACATTACATAGCAATAACTTGATGGCTGAAGATTATGTGTATTCAATAAGGGGTTTTCAAATGTTGTAAATCATGATAAGTTATTAATACGTTAACACGTTAAAGTGTTAAAGAGAAGGATGGAAAAGGGAGATGTTCATTATGAAAAAAGCACTTACACTATTAATGTTTTCTTTAGCTACTTTAGTAATTTTGAGCGGATGTGGTAGTTCCAATGCAAACGGAACTAAATCGGACAAGGATACTTTAATCATCGGGGTGGATGATAAATTTGCGCCGATGGGTTTCAGGGATGAGAATAATGAGTTGGCTGGATTCGATATTGATTATGCGAAGGCTGCGGCAGAGCATATGGGCATGACCGTCAAGTTTCAGCCGATTGATTGGAAAACGAAGGAAACTGAATTGAGCAGTGGACGAATCGATCTTATTTGGAATGGTTATACAATTACGGATGAACGAAAAGGAAAAGTGCTGTTCACTAAACCTTACTTAAAAAATGCACAAGTTGTTGCAACATTAACAGAATCGGACATTATTAAATTGGATGACTTAGCAGGAAAAGCAGTGGGCTTGCAAGCTTTATCATCCGCAGCAGATGCGTTGAATGCCAATCCCATTCAATCAGACATTAAATCGGTTTCGGAATACGCTGATAATGTTCTTGCTTTATCGGACTTAAAAGCGGGTCGTGTCGAGGCTGTTGTCATTGATGAAGTCGTCATCGATTATTACATGTCGAAGGAAGAAGGCGCGTTCAAAGTGCTCGATGACTCTCTCGCTCCTGAGGAGTACGGAGTTGGCGTGAAAAAAGGGAATGAAGACTTGCTTGAAAAATTACAAGCCGCGCTGGATAAAATGAACGAAGATGGTACGGCTACCTCTATTTCTGAAAAATGGTTTGGGGAAGATAAAGTTTTAAAATAAATTGCAATACGGGTTTTCATGTCGAAAACCTGTTTTGCATTTTTCGAAGGAGTACGTTCTAATGTCATTTGATTATTTGTTATCCATATTAAAACCGATGCTTGAAGGAGCACAGGCAACAATCATTCTTTTCATTGTCGCTATCATTGTTTCGATCCCTTTAGGCTTTCTATTGACCCTGGCCGTGAGGAGCTCTATCAAACCGCTTGCATGGCTTGCGAATACATATATTTATGTGATGCGCGGAACCCCGCTCTTATTGCAGCTTCTCTTCATTGTTTTTGGACTTCCGCTAATTCCGGTCATTGGAGAATACTTAGTAATTGATAGATTTGTCGCGGCTTGTTTAGGTTTCATTTTAAACTATGCAGCTTATTTTGCAGAGATTTTCCGTGGTGGTCTTCTAGCGATTGATAAAGGACAGTATGAAGCTTCCAAAGTGCTCGGTTTAAGCAGATGGCACACGATGAGACATATTGTGCTGCCGCAAATGTTCAGAATCGCTTTGCCGGCAGTGGCTAATGAGTCTGTCACTTTAGTGAAAGACACGGCTTTACTGTATGCGGTGGCGGTGCCTGAATTGCTGCACTTTGCGCAAACGGCAGTCAATCGTGACTTTACAATTGTTCCATTCCTGCTTGCCGGCATCATCTATCTGTTGATCACATTATGTTTAACATTGTTCTTCAAATGGCTGGAAAGACGCTTGCGATTCGATTAAGTTTTTTAGGAGTGAAAGATATGTCAATTTTGGAAGTTGAAAATTTGAAGAAATCATTTGGCTCGCTTGAAGTCCTCAAACAAATCAGTTTCGATGTGAATAAAAATGATGTCATCGCAGTAATTGGACCATCAGGTTCCGGGAAAAGTACTATGCTTAGAAGCCTTGTCCAATTAGAAGAAATCGACGGTGGTAGCATTTCGGTTAATGGGGAATATATGGTGAAAGGCGGAGCTTATTCAAAACCACAGCAAGTAAAGCAGATTATCTCCAAGATGGGGATGGTTTTTCAGCACTTTAATCTGTTTCCTCATTTAACGGTCCGCGAGAATCTTGAACTTGCCCCGAAGTTGCTGAAGCAAGGCACAGTTGCAGAAAATCGTGCGCTCAGCATGGAGTTATTGGAGAAGGTTGGACTCTCTGATAAGGCTGACGTATTGCCTGCAAAGCTTTCGGGTGGTCAAAAACAACGTGTTGCCATTGCGCGCGCCTTAATGCGGAAGCCTGATATATTGCTGTTTGACGAACCGACTTCCGCACTCGATCCCGAATTGACCGGGGAAGTACTTCGTGTAATGAAAGATTTGGCCAAAGAACACATGACGATGATTGTCGTAACCCACGAAATGGAATTTGCCAAGGACGTCGCTTCTAAAGTGATTTTTATGGATAATGGAGAAATCATCGAGTCCGGAAATCCACGAGATGTCTTAACGACGCCTAAAATGGAAAGAACAAAAACATTCCTACATCGAACATTGTCGAGATGATAACTCTACGTTCCTGTTTCTTTTCGACAACCCTGTGAAATTGTCTCTAATAAGTGGAAAATATGGTACACTACGAAGAGAAATCAGGTGTTGGAAGGGATGTTTTTCATGAGTCAGATTATGGAATCAGGCAAGCCATTTAAGAAACGGAATTATAAGCCAGCGATTATTATTCTATCTATAGTATTAATAGGGATCATCGGTTTATTATCAGGGAAAAGGGGAGCAGAAGAATTTGATGCATTCGACGTGACCATTCTTCCGATGTTGAATGCCATTTTTAATAGTTTCACGTTCATTTTCCTAGTGGCTGCGCTTATTGCAATTAAAAAAAGAAATATAAATGTGCATCGTAAATTCATCTATGCCGCATTTTTCACGACATCATTATTTCTCGTGACATATGTGTCCTATCATTATCTAGCTGCATCTACTCCATACGGCGGGGAAGGTATACTAGCGGGGATTTATTATTTTGTCCTCATTACGCACATCGTTTTAGCGGCTGCCATCGTTCCCCTCGCCTTAACCAGCGTGGCGAGAGCTTGGAACAGGGAGCATGACCGCCATCGTAAAATTGTAAGATGGACAATGCCAATCTGGTTATATGTCAGCTTTACAGGCGTGCTAGTCTACATCTTAATATCACCTTATTATTAAGAAAACATCTGTCACCTGTAAATAACGGGTTCGGTACACGGGGAAAAATTAAATGACATAGCATTAGGGGACACAATTCGCTTATGAATTGCTGTCCCTGTTTTTGTTGTTCTATCAATGTGCTAAAATATGTAATAAGTAGATAAATACTTAATAAACGGAGCCTAATTGCAGAAAACTAAACCAAGGGGGATGGTTTAATTCATGAAATTAGATACGGTTAAAATGATGAAATCTTTAAACGAAGAAGATGTATACGTTTTCATGAGAAACGTCTTACTTCGACTAGACTTTTTAGATACTACTGAATACACGGAGGAGCAATTCATAACAGATATACGGAATTTGAAAAAAGGATATTGGAAGATATATGAACACCGAACCAATCCACTAAGAGAATACGAGGAGAAGCAAATTGATAAAGTTCATATAGTCTTTGATCTTTCAAGTTATGGGACGTTGAAAACAGCGCTACTGGATGTTCTTGCTGTAGAGAACGAAAAGCTTATTACTTTTTCCGATACATTTTCAATAGGTCCTATTTGGCGCTTGCATACAGAAGAAGGCGTGAAAAATCGAAAAGATTGGTTGTTCTATAATTTAAATGTAGATGAAGAGTATGTGGATGATTATAATGAGAAGTTTGCTAAGGTTTGGGCGCAAATCGATGCCATTCCAGATGAAATGCCAATCACTATTTGGTACGGGGATAATGGACATGAACAAACGGGTTTGAGGTTGGCTCTTTACTTATTAAAGGAAAAGCCGAATCCCATCATGGTTATCAATACCACCAAAGAATATGAAAATATATTTAAAAGAATAGAGGGCTATCCGTTTCAAACAGCAGAAATAACACAGGAAAAATTAGCGGCCATCTATCAAGAGACTGCAGTTAAATTATTGACAGCTGAACAAAGAAAAGGGTTAGAGGATGAATGGCTCGCTTTATCTGAGAGTGCTAAAAAGCTTCGAATCTGGAAAAATGATCTCATCCACTCTGTGTCAGAGGACTATTTTGATGACTTAATCATTCAATCATTGGAATATCTTCACGGAGAACTTGGAAGTAATGATTTTATCAAATCTGCAAGATTAATTGGAGAGGTCATCGGTCGCTCCTTACAAGTTGTAGGAGATGGATATATAGAACATAGGGTTAGAGCGCTTATCGTAAATGGCGTCTTTGAAATTAAAGGCGTTCCCAAAGCAATGAGGTTCTACGAAGTTAAGTTTCGTGACCCTAACAAATGATTGAATCGTACACTTAGTTGATTGGAGTGGAAGACGGCCGACTCCTGCGGGATTTAGCGCGAATGATGAGACCCCGCAGAAGCGAAGCGCCGAGGAGGCTCATCCGCGCCCCGCGGAAAGCGTGCCGTCTGGAGCGCAAATCAACGTGTTATACACTGTACCGTTATTGAGCGCAATTGTAGTGTGAGTAATACGCAAATTCTAAAAAAAATCGCGCAAGTAAAAACGCACAGACGAACTGTGCGTTTTTGCTCTTTCTACTATTAATTGTTGTTTAAATTAACGGTCGATCCGGATAATCTGAGCGGTGATCACGATTCAAATATTCTCCATCAACGAGGACAAGAATCTTGCCTTCATTGAAGTAATCGTTATAACGATTTGCTTCTTCTTCCGGAATTCCCATCCCAATCAATGCGCCTGCAAGTCCACCGACGCCTGCTCCGGCCGCTGCACCTGTAATACCTGCCACAATCGGACCAGCTGCAATAATAGGACCGACGCCGGGAATTGCAAGCGCACCGAGCCCAGCAAGCACACCTCCGAGCCCTCCAAGCACTCCGCCCGTGGCCGCCCCTGTAGCTGCGCCATCCGCTGCATGCGTTCCAGTCTGCTCTTCAATATTCTCTACATGATCCTTATCCTTGCTAATAATTGAAATGTCCGTAGAGCTATAACCTTGCCTTTTCAACTCTTCAATTGCTGCAACTGCTTCTGACTCTGTATCATAAGTTCCTACTACATGTCTTTGTACCATTTCCAAAACGCCTCCTGTGTAAAAGTAGTGTTCTAGCGAATCCTATTCTAGAAAATACCCTTCGCTTCTATTTTGAAACATAAAAAAATGATCGATAGATTAAAGATAGCAACTAAGGGGTATTTTTATAAAACGAAAGACTTAGGAGGGGCAGCGTATGGATTATCTCATTAATGGTATGAAACTTGTCGTTGGACTGATGGCATTCATGATCGTCATTCGACTTTTAGGTAAGAAGCATTTAGCGGAGATGACTCCATACGACATCATTTACTTGATCATGTTTGGAGGCATTTTGGAAGAAAGTCTTTATGATAATAAAATCTCTATATGGATGTTTCTGTTTTCTCTTGCTGTATGGGCTCTTGCCATTTACGTAATAGAAAAACTGGTAGCCCGATACAATCCATTGCGTATATTGCTAAAGGGGGAACCCGACCAATTGATTGAAGACGGAAAGCTCAATCTTAAAGCGTTTAAGAAAAATCAACTGGAAATGGAACAAGTACGAACGATGCTTAGACAACAAGGGATTTTTTCGCTTAGAGAAGTTCGGGACATGTATATTGAACCCGGCGGACAAATATCCATTAATTCCTTTGCCAAGTATAAGCATGTGACAGCTGAACACTTGCAGCTCAACATTGAAGAGGAGGAGCCGAGTGTCTTACTAATCGATGAAGGGGCTATTAAAGATGAAGTGTTGAATGCGATCGGTAAATCCGAACAATGGCTCTTACAAGGAATTGCAGATGAAGGGTATGAAAATGTAAGGGACCTGCTGTATTGCGAATGGTCGAAAACTGAAGGTTTTTTCATCCGAAGCTATGCAGAAAGTATAGAATCGAAAAGTCGTAAACCAAGCTAACAAAAGGAAGCTCGTTTTTTTGTAGAGAGAAGTGTTATACTGAATACCGGAAAAACAATGATTCGAAATTCCGAGGTGTTCTCATGAAACATATTGCAGGTGGCCTCCAATGGGCGGTCTTTTTAATCGCATCTTCAATTGCAGCACCTATTGCCATTGCACATGTCTTTGGAATGGATTCGGTGGAAACTGCGCTTTTTATTCAACGAACGATGTTTGTGCTTGGTGTTGCTTGTCTAGTTCAAGCATTTGTAGGGCATCGAATGCCGATCAATGAGGGTCCTGCGGGGCTTTGGTGGGGAATATTCGTCGTCTATGCGGGTATGGTCGGCATCATGTATCCATCAAGTGGCGCTGCGTTACAAGCGTTGCAAAGTGGCATGATTGCCAGTGGTATCCTTTTTATTCTACTCGCTGTAACGGGTTTAATCTCAAAGATGAAGGTTCTTTTCACGCCTGCTGTAACATTTACGTATCTTATGTTGCTCATTTTGCAGTTGAGCGGAACGTTTCTTAAAGGCATGGTAGGTGTGGAAGGGCCGAGCGATCCAATAGATGGCCTTTTATTCTTAGGAAGTCTAGTTGTTGTCCTTATTACGTTCATAACGATGAATCATAAAACTCCTTGGGTAACAAGATACTCGGTGTTGTTATCGATTGGAATTGGTTGGGTTCTATTCCTACTCATCGGAAAGGCTGAATTTGTTCAACCGAAGCTGGATCGATGGATTCAATTGCCGGAACTTCTTGTGTACGGAAAGCCTGTTTGGGATAGCGGTATGTTCATTACTGCTGGCTTTATCACGCTTTTGCTAATCGCAAATATGATGGCTTCTATTCGGGTGATGGAGAGTTTGATGAAGCAATCGTTTTCGATCACCCCGCCTGACCGCATGAAGCAAGGATCAATTGCATCGGGCATCAACCATTTGTTTGCAGGCTTATTTTCTGCAATCGGCCCTGTGCCGATTTCAGGTGCAGCTGGGTTTGTTGGCGCAACAAGGATGGCGTCGCTTAAACCGTTCATCGTGGGAAGCGTCATTGTCATCATCATTACGATATTCCCTTCCATCATGTCGGTTTTTGCAGCATTGCCAGCCCCGGTTGCGTACGCTGTCACATTTGCGATTTTCACGAAAATGGTGGAGATGGCTTTTCGTGAATTGTCAGCGGAACCGAAGCAAGAAAGGGCTTATAAAGTGGCGGCGTTCGGACTTATGATCGGCGTCGGCATTATGTTCATCCCGCAGGAAAGCATGTCCGACTTGCCCAACGCGGTAGCAGCCGTCTTATCCAATGGTTTGATAACGGGAACGGTCATCGCTATTTTAATTGAACAGTTCTTATTATGGAAAGAGCGGCGAAAAGCTGAATAAAACAATAAAAGGCTGTCCATCGCTCAACTAAAGCGAGGGTCAGCTTTTTATTTTGTTTAGATTATTTTCATTTTCTCAATAGAAGTACCTAACTTCATTAACTGCTCATACGCATCATCAATCGTGTCCGCATGGATGACAAAGTTGTTCTCATGTGGATGCTTTGTCGTTGAATATTCATACCGGGGATCATAATAGTTTTCAAGCAGCAATTTAACTGCAGTTTCAAAGTGGCCATCTTCCAGGCTTTGTTCTATTTCTTTAGCAATCGGGACATGAATGCGGCGTTTGATTAACGTAAATGCTTCGATAAACTTATCACGAGACTCCCATGGATTATAATCGGCTAAAATGTTTTTTACACGTTCCTCCGTTGGGAGATGGATGAAAACATGAATTCCGTTTTCTTTTTTATCAAATAGGAAAGAAGGAAGCAGCACTTTGCCGATCCGTTTGCTTTCACCTTCAATATAGACGAAAGGTGCTTTTTTCACTTTATCCAATTCGTGAATAAGTAGTGAGTCAAACTTTTTTTGGTTATTCGGCTCAAGTCCGATTTGACCAAAAATGGAACCTCTATGTCCGGCGAGTTGTTCTAAATCGATGACAGGATGCCCAACATCCGCAAGCCGTTTCAATAATGCGGTCTTGCCGGATCCGGTATACCCATTCAATACAATCAGTTCAGGAGGGAATACTTCCTTTTCCAATTCCTTTACAACCCATTGGCGATACGTTCGAATTCCACCGCTAAGTCGGTTCGCGTGAATCCCCATTAAATCCAGGACGGTTGCAGCAGTCTTGCTTCGCATGCCGCCACGCCAACAAAAGACGGTCATTGAGGTGTCAATCGTCTTAAATTCCCGGATGAAAGCGGGAAGTTTCGCAGCAAAAATATCCAATCCCCGCTCATTCGCCGCTTCTTTACTAACTTGCTTATAAAGCGTACCGATTTCTGCCCGTTCTTCATCCGTGAATACTGGAATGTTAATGCTTCCAGGGATGCTTGCCTCCTTGTATTCGGAGGGTGACCTTACGTCAATGATTGTATGAGGTTCTTTTTCTTGCAATGAAAACAGGTCTTGTAAACTAATATCTCGAAACATTCTTCTTCACCTTCTATTAGGGTCATTCAACATGGATCATACCAGGGTGTTTGTCAGTTACTTCCCCGATGATGGAAGCATTGACGCCGTTCTCTTTCATCTCAGCTACTAGTTGGTCAACATGCTCAGCAGATACCGATAGGAGGAGACCACCTGAAGTTACCGCATCGCATAGAATGTAACGGTCCGTTTGATCGAGTCTTTCGGAGTACGTAACTGCGTCAGCAACATGATTATAGTTGCTCTTCGTTCCGCCTGGAATCCTTCCTGCTTCAGCAAGCTCCTTCGTACGTGGAAGAATCGGCACATGATCCGCAAAAATCCGGATGCCAGTTTTGCTAGCCTTTGCCATTTCGGTCGCGTGACCTAGAAGACCGAACCCGGTCACGTCAGTTGCTGCATGGATGTAGAATGGTGCCATCACTTCCGCAGCCGTTTTATTCAATGTCGTCATGACTGCAGTCACTTGTTTGATTTCATCAGTCGAAAGAGCGCCATTTTTTAAAGACGTCGTGTAGATTCCGATACCGATCGGCTTCGTCAACACTAATTTGTCGCCTGCCTTGGCGCCCGCATTCGTACGGACCTTATCAGGATGGACGGTGCCTGTCACCGCTAGTCCGAATTTAGGCTCCTGATCATCGATTGAATGGCCGCCGACAAGCGTGACACCTGCTTCTTTCAATTTGTCTCCTGCGCCGCGCAGAATATCTGAAAGGATGCTTTTGTCTAAATTTGAAATCGGGAACGCAACGATGTTAAGTGCAGTTATCGGCTTACCGCCCATCGCGTATACGTCACTAATCGCATTTGTCGCTGCAATTTGACCGAAATCATAAGGATCATCGACAATTGGTGTGAAAAAATCGAGCGTTTGCACGATCGCGATATCTTCTGTCAATTTATAAACGCCGGCATCGTCACTCGTGTCAAGGCCGACGAGAAGGTTTGGATCGAATGCAGCAGGGGGGAGGGATTGAAGCACTTGTGATAAATCCGCAGGCCCAATTTTACACCCGCAGCCTCCTTTTGTAGTAAGTGATGTTAATTTAACAGAGTTTGATGTTTCCATCGGTTTGACCGCCTTTCAGGATGTAATATAAAAACAGTGTAGCACAATCGAAACGAACGTATAGTGCAAGGAGTTTCAAAAAACATCCATTCCAACATTTTCAACCCTTAGAAAGGGAATCGAGGGAATAATCATGGTACAGTGTACAGTGATAATGAGATAAATTGAGGAGGTCATGTAGATGAATACTTTTTCAATGATTATTGACGGAAAAAATGTCGGGGAAGGTCTTCCTTTAATTGACGTCATCAACCCGGCGACAGGTATTACGGTCGCTACGGTACCTGACGGAGGTGCGAAGGAAGCTGGCATGGCAGTAGATGCGGCCTACACTGCATTTCAAAAATGGTCAAAGCTATCCGCTTATGAACGCAGCACTTTCTTGATGAAATGGCATGATCTGATTGACTTGCATGTAGAGGAACTTGCAAAAACGATGACTGAAGAACAAGGGAAACCTTTGGCTGAAGCACGCGGAGAAATCAATTATGCGAATGGATTCATTTCTTGGTATGCGGAAGAAGCAAAACGGATTTACGGAGAAACGATTCCGGCAAGCAATTCTAGTAAAAGAATTTTCATCCACAAACAACCGGTCGGTGTGACGGCCGTCATTACGCCATGGAATTTTCCGGCTGCCATGATCACTCGAAAAGTAGGACCGGCGCTTGCAGCGGGTTGTACTGTCGTCATCAAGCCTGCCGAACAAACACCCATCACCGCTATTAAGTTAGCTCAATTAGCTTTAGAGGCTGGTATTCCTGAAGGGGTGATAAATGTTGTCACAGGAGATGCCAGTGCAATTGGGGAAACTTGGCTTCAAGATACGCGTGTTCGAAAACTGACGTTTACAGGATCGACTGAAGTCGGCAAGTTATTGATGAGAGGAGCGGCTGAAACCGTCAAAAAAATCTCATTGGAGCTAGGCGGGCATGCACCGGCAATCGTGATGGACGATTGTGATATCGATAAGGCTGTTGAAGGCGTCGTTGCAGCGAAATTTAGAAACGCCGGCCAGACATGTGTATGCGCAAATCGGATTTACGTCCATGAATCTATTGTAGACGCTTTTTCTGAAAGATTGGTTGATCGGGTAAAAGGATTGAAAATGGGGAATGGATTGGATGAAAAAGTAACAATCGGCCCTCTCATTGATGAAAAGGCTGTCAATAAAGTTCAAGCTCATGTCGATGACGCGGTGAAAAAGGGTGCGAAGCTCTTGGCGGGCGGAAAACCACAAACTGGATTGTTTTATGAACCGACCGTTTTAGTAAACGTGATTGATGAAATGGTTTGCATGCAGGAAGAAACGTTCGGTCCTGTCACACCAATTACAACTTTCAAGACGGAAGAAGAAGTATTGGAACGAGCCAATGATTCAATTTACGGATTAGCTGCGTACGTATTCACGGAAAACTTATCAAGAGGAATCCGGATGAGCGAAAAGCTGGAGTACGGCATTGTAGGAGTGAATGACGGCCTGCCATCGACACCGCAAGCCCCATTTGGTGGTTTCAAACAAAGTGGTCTTGGCAGGGAAGGCGGACATTATGGGCTGGATGAATATATCGAAGTGAAGTATATTTCGGTAGGTCTATAATTCGCTTGGATAATTGAAGTTTTGAATAAGAAGACTGTAGGCGGTCGCATTAGCGATTGTTTACAGTCTTTTTCTATGATGTCTTACATAAATGGAAGATATAAGTAGTGCTATTATTAATGAAAAAATGAATTATTGTTATAGAATCTATTTATCTACCTCCATTAAAATGGTAGACTGAAAACGACAACTTAGAATAAGGGGGAATACGTTTGGTTTTCAAAAAAACTGCCATGGTCTTTCTGGCTATAATGATGTCGTTCGCGGCTGTGTTCACGGTTACTCCAGAGCATTCGGAGGTACAAGCAGCAAGTTCCTATCACTCAATGGAAAAAAGTCTGAATGCGATTATGGGCGATGCTACTATGAAATCTATTAATAGTAGTGTTACAGTCCGGAAAGCCTCTACAGGGGAGATTGTTTACCAATCCAATGCAGATAAGAAAGTAACACCCGCTTCAACTTTAAAATTACTCACTTCTGCTGCAGCGCTCGAAACGTTAGGAGAAGAATATCGATTCCATACGGATTTGCTTACAGATGGCTCCATTTCCAAGGGTGTATTGAATGGAAACATTTATTTGCGCGGGCAAGGAGATCCGACACTGATGAAAAAGGATTTGGATCAATTTGCTGTAACCCTAGCTAAATTGGGCGTTAAGCAAATAACAGGCGATCTGATCGGGGACGATACATGGTTCGACTCTGTCCGGTTATCACCAAGCATCGATAAAAGTGATGAAACACATTATTATGCCGCTCAAATAGCAGGTCTCACATTATCACCGAATACAGATTACGACGCAGGAACTGTAATTGTAGATGCAAAACCAACAAAAAATGGTTACAAATCAAAAGTGACTTTGACGCCAGATACAGGAATTGTCACGATTGTCAATAAATCGAAAACAGTACCAAAAGGTCAAAAAAACACATTATCGATCAAACGGCAGTATGGCACAAACAATATTATTGTTACCGGAAATGTTCCTGTAGGGAGCACGGGAAAAAGAGAATGGGTAACCGTCTCAAACCCTACAGCCTATACACTAGATGTATTTAAAAAGTCGCTTTCTGCAAAAGGGATAACATTCAAGGCATCCTCAAAAACAGCACGAAGACAAGCCCCGACTCATGCGACAATCATTACGTCAAAACAATCGATGCCATTGAAAAGCTTAATGAGACCGTTCATGAAACTAAGCAATAATACGCATGCTGAAATTTTAGCGAAGACGATGGGGAAACAAGTATATGGACAAGGCAGTTGGAGCGCGGGGTTGCGCGTTATGCGTGAATACGCGCAATCTATCGGTTTAGATCCAACCGAATGGGTTTTTGAAGATGCGTCCGGCATGTCACATAAAAACAAAGTGACATCGGAACAATTGACAGAATTGCTCTATCTCGTTCGACAAGCACCGTGGTATGGTAGTTTCGTCCAAGGTCTCCCGGTTGCCGGGATGAATGATCGATTCGTCGGAGGCACTTTAAAAAACAGATTAAAAGGCGCAGCTGTTAAAGGAAAGGTCATTGCGAAGACGGGGAGCTTAAACCATGTGAATTCATTGGCGGGTTATGTAGAAACAAAAAATGGCGAAACGCTCATTTTTACTGTATTGACACAAGGCCAGGCAAAAAGTACAACCCCCACGATTGATCGGATTGCAACAATACTTGCAAACTCTTAAAAAAATTCGCAAACGGTATGATGCATTCCGTTTGCGAATTTTTTGCTTTAAATAAGCAGTTCAAATAAAGTGCTATCCTTATTCACTTCCGTAAAAGGAAAGCCGTTCTGTTCCATTCGCTGCAACAGACCTGGATAATCCTCTTTTCGCTTCAATTCAATACCGACAAGCCCCGGTCCATTTTCTTTATTATGCTTCTTCGTATATTCAAAAGTTGTAATATCATCATCCGGTCCTAAAACTGAATCCAGTAACTGGCGCAATGCCCCTGCGCGTTGTGGGAAATTAATGATGAAATAATAGAGTAGCCCCTCATATAATAGCGACTTCTCTTTTATTTCCTGCATCCGGCCAATGTCATTATTCCCTCCGCTAATAACACAAACAACAGATTTTCCTTTAATTTGATCCCTGTAGAAATCCAGCGCTGCAATCGGAAGGGCACCAGCCGGTTCCGCAATGATTGCATGTTCATTATAGAGATTCAAAATGGCAGTGCATACTTTGCCTTCTGGGACACCAATAATATCGTCAACATACTTCTTACAAATTTCGAACGTACTATTCCCGACACACTTTACAGCTGCACCATCGACAAACTTGTCGATTGTCTCAAGTGTCGTAACGGCACCTTTATCGATGGAAGCCTTCATACTGCTTGCACCCTCCGGTTCCACGCCGACCATTTTTGTCATAGGGGACAGGTTCTTAATATATGTGCTAAGCCCCGACATCAGACCGCCGCCGCCGATGCTTGCAAAAACGAAATCAATCGGTTCTTCAATATCATTCATCACTTCCACGGCTACCGTCCCTTGACCTGCGATAATATCCTTATCATCAAATGGATGGATGAAAATCCGGTTTTCCACTTCAGCACAATTGATCGCATGCGCTGAAGAATCATCGAATGTATCGCCAACCAAAATGATTTCCACAAAGTCTCTCCCGAACATTTCCACTTGATTGACCTTCTGTTTCGGTGTTGTCTGTGGCATAAAGATTTTACCGCTGATCTTTAATTGGGCGCATGCATAAGCGACACCTTGTGCGTGGTTGCCCGCACTTGCACAGACAATGCCGTTTTCCCGGGCTTCAATTTCAATCCTTTTGATTTTATAAAATGCTCCGCGTAATTTGAAGGATCGTACATGTTGTAAATCCTCACGCTTAATATAGACGGTGCAATCATACTTCTCTGATAGCCGTTGGTTTTTTTGCAGAGGTGTATGGGCTACGACATCCTTAAGCAATTGATTGGCGATGAGGATATCCTCCACCTGTACCGTATTTGTTTCACTCTTTAGCATTTTTGTCATACGCTCTTTCCCCTCCGTCATTGAATGAAGATTTTATTATAATAACATGAAAACTTAGAGAAGGACATAAGATTGTTCATAATTGCTCATTAATTTTAATAAATTATTCAAGGCTTAAAATTCAATTAATAATGAAAGCGTTTTCTTTATAAGAATATAAAATCCCGTGTATCTGTTTAGGAGTTGAGGGTGAAGGGGATTTTATAATAGTGATGGCATATAAAAAAGGAGATGGTTACATGCAAAGATGGGATAGCAGGCCGGATAAACCGGACGGAGGTCAATGGGCGGCTTTAGGAGTAGCATTCCTCATCATACTCATTGTGATCTTCATGAATCTTTTATAGTATGTCAGGGAGCTTCTTCCGCTGCGGAGGAAGCTTCTATACATTTGTCACTCTCCTATCCTTCCATTATAATGAATAGAAAGATAGTTTAGAAAAAAGGGGTGGAGAATGTGAAGGAAGCACTTGAACAAACTAGTTTCGTATTGGATGCAGACGCTATGCAAATAGCGGATATGATCAGGAAGAAAGAAATGTCTGTGTCAGAGATTACTTCCATATACATCAACCAAATAAAAAAGAAAAATCCGACTGTCAACTTTCTGACGGAAGACCGATTTGCTAAAGCCCTGGAAGAAGCCGAGTTAGCGGATCGAGCATTAGCGAACGGGGAAGCGGATGGTGCATTATTCGGAGTCCCAATAAGCATGAAAGAATCATTTGACGTTGCTGGTATGGAAACGACCGGAGGACTACTCCGAAGAAAAGGGCTGGTTCAAGAGCATGATGCAGATGTCGTAGCGAAGCTGAAAGCCGAGGGAGCCATCATACTTGGTAAAACAAATACACCGGAATTATGCTTTTGCCAAGAAACGGACAATAAATTGTATGGTAGAACGAATAATCCACGGGACTTGAGACGGACTGTAGGTGGTTCCAGCGGCGGGGAAGGGGCCGCAATCGCGCTAGGTGGAGCTGCTGTTGGTTTAGGGTCGGATATCGGCGGTTCTATCCGTTTTCCGAGCCACTTCAATGGTGTTATCGGCTTTAAATCGGGAAATGGGCAGGTGTCCCAAACTGGCAGTTTTCCGCCTGTGGAGGATGAACTTCAGGAACGAATGCTCGGCATCGGGCCAATCGCCAAATCAGTAAGAGACGCTAAAATGGTATATAGCCTTATCGCAAATCAAAAAATGGCGGAACAAAACCTGGATGAGTATACGATTAATGTCTTCAGGACGACGAAATATCCGATTTCAAATGAAACAACAATGCTTTTGAATCAAGTGTATCTATCCTTGAAAAATGACTTCACTACCGAGCGGGAACCTGTTCCTCTTTTAGACGATTCATCCATACTTTGGCAGGAAATCATGTCGATCGATGGCGGAGAATCTACGAAAAAGACGGCATTCGGTCATGAAACTGGCAATCCGCATTTAGCATATATTAAAGAAAAAACTACTGGGAAGTCAGAAATTCATCGTTACTTATCTTGGGCCTTAATCGGCGCTTCTTTATTCAAACCGTCTGCAAAACGAACAGATGAGATTAAAGGGCTATTGGAAAAAGGAGATGCCTTGTTAGACGATTATCTAGAAAAAAGATTGATGATTTTACCGGTTTACCATACAGGAGCTCCATTGCATGGAGGTGTGTATAAGGAGATTTTTTCAATAAGGAAGACATTCCTTCAATATATGCCTTATACCGCTTACGCAAACACATGGGGACTACCAGCGTTAACTGTACCGGTAGGAATCGATGCGGACGGAATGCCCATTGCCTTCCAAATCATCGGAAAGAATGGAAATGAAGATGCAATTTTTGCGCTTGGTTCCTATATCGAAAAGAAATTCGGTGGGTATTCAAGAGCCGAATGACAGGGAAGTGTCCAACTAGCTTGGACACTTTTATTTATTTTATAGAATACCAGAAAATCATTATGAATTCATATGAATATAGTGTATGATGTAGACGGTTAGAACTATCCTGGTTTTATTTTTAGGTAATAGGAAGGAAGAGTAATATGAATAGAAAACGCAGTCTTACTTTCCAGTTAGGAACAATCATCGTCGGTATTCTTGTCGCCATGCTTGTCATCACATCAGTAGCCAACTATAAAACGGCATACGACAAACTATACGACGCAGCAGGAATTGAAGCTTATGGATGTGCCAATATAACGACAGGCCTCATTCGTCTGGATGACGTAGATAAAGCCATTGCCGGAGATGTTGCAACAAGTGAAAAGATCGGCAAAGAATTGAATTGGACCGTGCAACATAAAGATATCTTTGAAACGCAATACATAGTTGACTTGGACGGCAAGCTGCTTGCAATGGATGATAATTTGGCTGCAAAAGGTTTTCAGCCAGGAGATCAAATTCCTTTAGACTCAGAAGCGATTGCGATGCTCGTCGAGATGAATCATTCCACATATTCGGACCCAATTGAATTTGGCGGAATGAAACGTTTATCCGGCTATGCACCGATATACAAAGATCATGATTCGTCAAAAGAAATCATCGCTATCAGTGTCATCGATTTTGATGCAAGCATCGTTGCTGACCGAACTTGGGAAGTTGTAAGGGACGGTATTTTCATTAGCTTGATTCCGATGTTGATCGCAGCGTTTGTTACAATATTGCTTCTGCGCAGAAAAACGAATCCGATTTCAAAATTGATTGCACAAGCAAAAGAAATAGCAGAAGGCAACTTGGATGTGAAACCTGTAAAGGTTAGTCAAAAAGATGAAGTTGGCGATCTGGCAGAAACATTGAATTTAATGACTGTTAATCTAAGAGAAATGATTGGAACCATGAAGGGAACATCCCATCAGCTCATGTTAAATTCAACAACTACAGCGACTACCCTGGGGGATATGAATAACGCCATTGAAATGGTTGCTGAAAGTATGAGTGACGTTGCGTTAAGTGTATCCGGTGGAACGAGCCATGCAGAACATGCATCTTCTCTACTAGGATCCCTTGCGGATGACTTGCAAAGTTCGAAAGTGAAAGCAGATGAAGTGGCGATAAATTCGGACATGACAATGAAGGCTGCACAAGAAGGACAACAGTTTGCGAACAACATTAGCAGGGACATGGATCAGATCCGCCATTCATCTGCGGACGTAAGCAATCGAATTGAAGCCTTGATGGAAGCAACAAGTCAAATCCAAACGATTACAAACTCCATATCCGGCATAGCTGCTCAAACAAACCTGTTGGCGCTTAATGCATCGATTGAAGCTGCTAGGGCAGGAGAACACGGAAAAGGCTTTGCGGTTGTAGCTGAAGAAGTCAGGAAATTAGCCGAACAATCCAATGAGGAAGTGCAGGAAGTTGAAAAGATTGTTCTCAACATTACTGAAACAATTGGTAAAGTGGCCATTTCAGCGTACGAGAGT
This sequence comes from Sporosarcina luteola, assembly GCF_007991495.1. Classification (GTDB taxonomy): domain Bacteria; phylum Bacillota; class Bacilli; order Bacillales_A; family Planococcaceae; genus Sporosarcina; species Sporosarcina luteola. The sequence goes on from NZ_BJYL01000011.1 coordinate 76,225, forward strand.
ACTAAGGTCGTCGAAACGGGCAGTCAAACAGCGCAATTGACGGCAGAATCTTTAAGCAATATAGCGGAAGCTGTTTCAAAAACAGTTAGTGAAATCAATCAAATCTCCACTTTGATGAGCGGAGAAGCTGAGAAATCTGTATCCGTCGTTGAACTTATCCATGACCTGACGCAAGCGATCCAGGAAATCGAAGGGAAAACAAATGATATTTTAGCTGCGACCGAACAAACAAACGCTTCTATCAATGAAGTTGCAAATAGCTCATTAGAAACGAACAAGATGGCGGAAAAACTTGAACGAGTTGTCGATAAATTTAAATTATAAAAAATTATGTTATGAACTATGGTAATTTATTCATCAATTTTGTTGTTTAATATATGTTGAATAGTGAATCCTGTGATATAATGCATGATGAAAATAATACTTTTTCTCAAGGAGTAATCGAAATGATCTTAAAAGACTTCTTTATTGGCCTATCTCAAAATCAGCTTTTGAATAGCGCAGCGAAAAAATACGGTTTGAAACTAGGTGCTCAAAATGTCGTGGCGGGAACAAACATTGCCGAGACAATTGAAAGCATCAAAGAATTAAACAAACATGGCATTTCCTGTACTGTCGACAATTTGGGCGAATTCGTATTTGAAAAGGAAGAAGCGACTGCTGCCAAAAATCAAATTCTAGCAGTGATCCAAGCCATCCATGAGAATGGCGTAGATGCACACATCTCTTTAAAGCCTTCTCAATTAGGCCTTGATATCGATTATGAATTTTGCAAAGAAAACATTAAGGAGATCGTTTCAGCAGCACATGAATACGGCATCTTCGTGAATTTTGACATGGAGGACAATGCACGTCTCCAACCATCATTCAACTTGCTGGATGAGCTTTCTGAGAACTACGATAATATTGGGACAGTTATTCAAGCATACTTTTTCCGTGCGGAAGAAGACTTGCATCAACATAAAAATTATCGTCTTCGAATTGTTAAAGGGGCGTACAAAGAATCTCCAGAAGTTGCCTATCAGGACAAGCAGGAGATTGACAAAAATTACATCAAATTAATCGAATGGCATTTATTGAACGGCAAATTCACGTCAATTGCAACACATGACCATAACGTCATCAATCATGTAAAACAATTCGTGAAAGAAAATAATATTCCAAACGAAAAATTCGAATTCCAAATGCTTTACGGTTTTAGGAAAGAAATGCAATTGGATTTGGCGAAGGAAGGGTACAACTTCTGTACATACGTTCCATTCGGTCAAGATTGGTATGGCTATTTCATGCGCAGACTTGCTGAAAGACCGCAAAATATGAACCTTGTTGTGAAACAAGTATTCACGAAACAAACAAATACGATGATTGGTTTAGCAGCGGGTGCATTCTTGCTCGGCCGTTTAACTAAAAAGAAATAAGTATCCAGTCATGGAGCTGTCCGGAAAGTCAGTACAAACTGATTTTCCGAACAGCTTTTTCTTTTTACTCTTAATGTCCCGTGCGAAGGAAAATAAGGCTCCCACGGTCAATTAAACGGCGCTTAATGTCCCGTGCGAAGGAAAATAATGCTCCGCCGGTCAATTAAACGGCTCTTAATGTCCCGGGCGACAGAAAATAAAGCTCCCACGGTCAATTAAACAGCTCTTAATGTCCCGTTCGAAGGAAAATAATGCTCCGCCGGTCAATTAAACGGCGCTTAATGTCCCGTGCGAAGGAAAATAATGCTCCGCCGGTC
>NZ_BJYL01000012.1 GCF_007991495.1 Sporosarcina luteola
TCAATTAAACAGCTCTTAATGTCCCGTTCGAAGGAAAATAATGCTCCGCCGGTCAATTAAACGGCGCTTAATGTCCCGTGCGAAGGAAAATAATGCTCCGCCGGTCAATTAAACAGCTCTTAATGTCCCGTTCGAAAGAAAAAAAAGCTCCGCTGGTCAATTAGCAGCTAGTAAGGTATGCAGAAACTGTTAAATAAACCACTTTCTTTAGACGCACACGCGACCTTTTAATATTCAAAAACTGTCCCAGAAAGTCAGTTTTCGACTTTCTGGGACAGCTCTCATTTTACATTATCCAAATACAACAATTGTAATAAAATAAATAACCATAGCGATGAGTCCGATCGGCACACCGAATCGGGCCCATTCGACACTTTTAATATTCAATTTACCCGCTGCGATGATATTCGGTATATTCCCCGGAATGAGCATCCCTCCACTGATCAGAAGACCAAGCAAAATTGCTTTGATTGTCGGAGCATCCATCTCTTGACTAATTTCAGCAGCGGCCAATGTCGCATTATCGAGCACCGCAGAAATCATATTGATCCAATAGAGGACGAGCGGGTTGAGATCTAGCAAGAACCTGTTGATGAAAGGTTCAAATCCTGCTCCTAATAATGTTAAAGCCATTACGAATAAATATATTTTAAACCCGCGGATTAAAATATCAAGGAACGATTCTGCGCCTTGATTTGCCTTTAATCCGGGAGTCTTTTTTGAAGGTTTGATCATAATTGCTGCTAAAATCCCAAAAACAATCACACCGGGGATGATATCCGGACCGATCAAACGCATGAGATAAAAGAAATCTACATCCAATTTACTTGTTGCAATTGTGGACAAAGGTTCGCCAATCGGCGTTAAAACAGCGCCCATTCCAATTGAATAGCAGGCAAGGATGACAAAACGCACTTCCGATTTACGGTCTAGCTCCAAAACGCTCACAATGGCCACTAGAACGATTGCGGCGATGATGGCAGTAATGACACTGGAAACAATCCCTAGGATGATTACAACAAGTGCCAGGAACAATCGATAAGGGATTGTCCGGCTGATCCCTTTTATGCTCGTTTCGAACGGCTTCTGCAACCATTTGAACAATAATCCCGCAATAATGACTGCAAGTGTAATATTGATTGGGTCTTCAAGTGCTTTCAGAAGAAGAGTTTTATCCAATACACCGCTCACAAGAACTGCGGCAATTCCCATAACAAAAAGGAACACTTCCAAGTTTCGTTCAATAAAAGGTACTGTGAATGGCAAAAATAAGACAAATACTAAAATAATCGATAAACCTATAATCATAATCTGTCCCTCTATTCCTTATTGAATTCACATAACTATCATATCATTCAAATTATGGTTTCGGGCTATTTTTAAGAACATCAATTAACAGAAAAAGCATAACCCTAGGGCTATGCTTTTTCTAATGGATTGAGATGTCTTAATGGACACCTTTCATGAATTTTTGGATAACAGGGGAGATGGCAAAAAGGATTACACTTAAAACAATTGCAACGCCCCCGATGATTCCGAAGTACATCATTTCGGTTTTATCAGAATAAAATTTCACGAGCTGAGCATTCAATGCTTGAGCAGCAGCGTTAGATAAGAACCATAAGCTCATCGTCTGCGCTGAAAAGGCCGCTGGCGCCAATTTTGTCGTTGCTGATAACCCGACAGGTGATAGGCATAGCTCACCTAATACAACGATGAAGATGCTCAACACGAGCCATAGTGGGTTTACTAACGTATCTGTGCCCCCAAAATAAGCAGGAAGAAGAATGACGATGAAAGAAAGGCCAGCAAAGAAAATCCCTAATGAGAATTTTTGTGGGATTGACGGCTGCTTTTTCCCTAACTTCATCCAGAGCCATGCAAAAACCGGAGCCAATGTAATGATGAATAACGGATTCAAAGATTGGAACCATGCAGGTGAAATATGGAATCCGAACACATCCAAGTCAGTTCGCTTATCCGCATAGAGCGCTAAAATCGTAGATCCTTGTTCAGCGATTGCCCAAAACATGACAGCAGCTAGGAATAAAGGAATGTAAGCGATGATCCTCGATTTTTCATCTGCCGTCGTTTTAGGGCTTCTATACATGAAGAAGAAATAAGAGAATGGGATAACAAACCCTAAAATACCAACGAGCGCAATGAACGAATTAAATGTGAGCCATCCTCTAGGAATCGTGATGAAAAGAAGAACTCCAAGGATAACAATCGCCGCGATAAAGATTTTGACATATCGTTTCCGTTCAACAGGAGTTAGCGGATTTGCAATTTGCGTACCAGCAAGTCCTAAATTCTTTTTCTTCGTTATCAAGAAAATGATAAGTCCAACGAACATCCCAATTGCAGCCAGACCAAACCCAAGATGGAAGTTGTAATCCAATCCGATTGTTCCGACAGTTAAAGGCGCTAAAAAGCTACCCATGTTAATGCCCATGTAGAAGACACTGAAACCGGAATCCCGTCGTATATCATCAGTTGCATAGATGTCCCCAACGATACTTGAAATATTTGGTTTTAGAAGGCCTGTCCCTAAGACGATCAATGCCATGGATATGAAGAACATCGTTAAATTGCCAGGAAAAGCAAGTACGATGTGTCCAAGCATTATGAAAATTCCACCGAAAAATACAGCCCTGGACGTTCCGAAGACGCGGTCGGCGAGCCAGCCGCCAATAATACCGGACATATAGACGAGGGAACCATAAATCGACATAATAGCAAGCGCGGTCGGCTCACTAATCCCTAAACCGCCTTTTGAAACCTCGTAATACATATAGAAAACAAGGATTGCCCTCATTCCATAATATGAAAAACGTTCCCAAAACTCAGTGAAAAACAACGTGAACAAACCTTTAGGATGTCCGAAAAATCCCTTTTGGGGAACGCTTTCAACAATTTGTTCTTTTGATAGTTGCGACATTCAAGATGGCCTCCTTTTATATTTCATTATTATATAAATAAATTTATTGTATTGTCAAAATAAAAATGAGTATTGGTTAAATATGTTTTTATCTTGACAATACAGTGTTTTCTGACACCACGCACATTTGAATTGTCTAAATAAAGCTATATCCATATATTAAAAACGATTTAATTTAATTTGAAAAATCTATGATTTATTAATTTTATGTTCTCTATTATGATTCCCTTCAAAGCGAGTGTGATACGGTGATATTTGAATGATGAATCCAATAGGTATTTCATAAGAAATTCCGTTTTTGATTCAATCCGATTCACTCATATTCAAAAATCCTTCAATATGAGCTATCATGAAGGTATGCAGTTTCTAGAAATGGATGTGTTGTGATGAGTCAATTAATTGTTGAGAATCTTACGAAAACGGTTGGAGAGAAGATTCTTTTTCGTGATGTCTCCTTTACGATTGTGAGAGGAGAAAAAGTAGGTCTAATTGGAATTAATGGAACCGGAAAGTCGACGCTTCTTTCAATAATTGCCGGCACCGAAGAATCTGACTCGATAAAGATGGAGCATCCGAATAAATATACAATTTCCTATTTGCCTCAGAGCCTTATTGTCGATCCGAATAAGACCGTAATGGAAACCGTTTTTATGTCTGAGGCACCGATCATAAAGTTGAACTTACAGTATGAGCATGCGCTTGCCGCGTTGACGAATGACCCATCATCTCCCGACAACCAAGAGATGTTTTCACGTTTGCAAAATGAGATGGATGCAAGCTCGGCATGGGATTTGAATACGAAAGCGAGGATGGTCCTTACAAAGTTAGGGATCGATTCATTCGATAAGAAGATGGGCGAGCTATCGGGAGGCCAGCAGAAGCGGGTATCGTTGGCAAAAGTACTGATTGAACCAGCTGATCTATTATTGTTGGACGAGCCTACGAACCATCTCGATGTTGAGTCGATCACATGGTTGCAGGATTATTTGAAAAATGAGCAAGGCGCGGTCATTTTCATTACCCATGATCGTTATTTCTTGGATGCAGTTTCCACCCATATTTATGAATTGGCAGATCGCACACTGTACGCTCACACCGGGAACTTCGCCGATTATTTGGAATCCAAGGCAATTCGTGAGGAAATGGCGGAAGCGACTGACGCAAAAATGCGGAACCGTTACCGTAATGAATTGAAATGGATCAGGCGGGGGGCAAAAGCGAGATCTACAAAGCAAAAAGCTCGTATTGGTCGGTTTGAAGAACTTGAAGAGAAAGTAAAGAAGGATCAAACATCATCCGACATGGATGTTGCGCTGAAAACTTCGCGACTCGGTCGTAAAGTGATTGAAGCCCATGAAGTGTCCAAGTCTTATGGTGAAAGGAAAGTCATAAACGATTTTAGCTGCCTTTTACAATCAGGTGATCGGATAGCGATTGTTGGTCCAAATGGGGCTGGAAAAACGACTCTCATGAAATTGTTTGCAAAAGAATTGGAACCCGATAGCGGTTATATTGAAACGGGCTCTACTGTGAAAATCGCTCATTTCCATCAGCAATTGCCGAAAATGGATGAAAACAAGCGGATTATCGAGTATATACGCGAAACATCAAATGATATTGAAGATGGAAGCGGGGCGCGAATATCAGCGACGCAAATGTTGGAGCGATTCCTGTTTCCTACCTCGTCACATGGAACACCGATCGGGAAGTTGTCCGGAGGTGAAAGGAAGCGACTTTATTTATTGAAATTGCTTATGGAACAGCCGAACGTCCTGTTGCTGGATGAACCGACGAATGATCTCGATATCGAGACGTTGTCCGTATTAGAGTCTTTCATCGATTCTTTTCCGGGCGTCGTTCTTACAATCTCGCATGATCGTTTTTTCTTAGATCGGACTTCGACAAAATTGTGGGTGCTTGATGGTTCCGGAAATATAGAAGTGTCCTTTGACATTTATTCCGATTATTTGGAAGAGAAGGCGTCAGCGAAAAATGATGAGCCGATGATCGAAAAAACAGTGCCAGTGCAACAGTCGATCGCGAATGAAAAGCCGAAAAAGCGGATGACGTACGGTGAAAAAAGAGAATGGGAAACAATTGAATCCGATATCGGGAAAATCGAAGAAAAAATCGAGGGAACCGAATTAGAGATGGCGTCTTTAGGTTCGGACTATGAAAAATTAAATGAGTTGACGAAAGCGCTTGATGAATTGAACACGGAATACGAACGGCTAATCGAGCGGTGGACGTATTTACAAGAACTAAATGAATCTTTATGAGAGGGGTAGAAAGATGAGAATTGTAACGATTGAACCTACACCGAGTCCCAATTCGATGAAAATCATCTTGGACGAAGAATTGCCGATGGGAACCAGCCATAATTATAAGAGAGATGATGCTGGAACCGCACCACACCCGGTGTCAGAGCTGCTTAGTATTAAAGGGATAAAAGGTATCTATCATGTCATGAATTTCATGGCTGTCGAACGGATTGGCAACGTAGCCTGGGAAGATATTCTGTCTGAACTGCAAAGTGTTTTCAATGAAGAGAATGTAGAAGCTGACAGGACTGAACAAGCTGCCGATGAACATTTCGGAGAGGTATATGTGCATGTGCAAACCTATAAGGACATTCCTCTGCAAGTAAAAGTATTCGACAATAGTTCCGAGCAGCGATTCGGTCTGAGTGAACGATTCCAAAAAGCTATGGAAAAAGTGCATAGCGCAGAAGTGGAAAACTATATTTTATTGCGTAAATGGGCTGACTATGGCATCCGTTATGGGGAGAAGCAGGAAATCGGGGAAACAGTCGTTTCGGAGGTGGAAGCAGCTTATCCTGACGAACGATTGCAAGAAATCATCGAGCAATCGGCAAATAACGGAACTAGCAAAGTGGAACAAAGACAGAAAGTGACCGTTGAACAATTTGATGTAGACGAATGGGAAAAACGTTTTCAGTTAATTGACCAAATGCCGGATCCGGATGTTTCTGACTTGCCGTTGCTTGAAAAAGCGTTAGATGATGAAAAAATGTCCATCCGACGCCTCGCAACGGTTTATCTCGGTATGATCGAGGATGAGGCGGTTATTCCTTATGTTGAAAAAGCATTGAAAGATAAAAGCTGGGCGGTTAGAAGAACTGCAGGCGATTGTATGAGTGATCTGGGGTTCGCGGGATTCGAAAATGCAGCAATCGAATCTTTGCAAGATAAAAACAAACTCGTTCGCTGGCGTGCGGCCATGTTTATTTACGAAACAGGAACTGAAAAGTCGTTAACAGCACTCCATGCGGCTGAAAATGATCCTGAATTTGAAGTGAAACTGCAAGTCCGAATGGCGATTTCCCGAATTGAAGAAGGGGAAGACGCGAAAGGTTCTATTTGGAAGCAAATGACAGAAGCTAGGGGCGGAGCTGTCGAATAATTTACCAATCATTATAACTTTTGTTGAAACATCAGCAGCGTATGTAATTATGCGCGAGCTGATGTTTTTTTATTGCGTTCTAAACGGGAAGTGATTCCATTGACAAATCACTCAAATCGTTTTATGATATGTATCGTGTTCGATGTATCGTGTACGATTGTTTTTTAAAAAGAAGGAGTTGGGGAGTAGTGGAGAGGGCAAATTTTATTGGAGAATCCATTGAATATTTGCATCGTTATACAATGAAAAGTCTTCAAAAACAAGCGGAGGAACATGGCGTCACCATTCCGCAAGTTAGGGTCATTGCAGAGGTGTTTGCTCATAAAACTGTAAGTATTAAACTACTCTCGCAAAACTTGAAAATGACGCAAAGCACTGTCTCGGATATCGTGGAGAGATTGGTGTCAAAAGGTTTTCTGGAGAAAACACCTAATGAGAAGGACAAACGATTAGTGGATATTACCTTATCGGAAAGACTTGCGCAAAATATTGATGAGAGCATCGCTCAAATTCAAAGCCAATCATTAGTGGGTGTTCTTAATCTACTGGATGAGAAAGACCAGGAGATTGTGGAACAGGGAATGCAGCTATTGGTTTCTGCTGTTAAAGAAAAAATGATCGCTGAAGGCATGGATGATAATAAATTCTTTGATATTCTGTACTTCTCTGATAAAGACAAAACTAAGAAATAAACAACAATGCGGGAGGCTGCAGGATGAGAACAATTATAAAAGGACGCTGGTTCATTTTAGCTATTTGGCTAATTGCCACAGTTGTGCTAACAGTCATTCAACCAGACGTCAATGCAATATTGCGAGATCAAGGACAGGAAGGCACGAGTAAAGACAGCCCCTCTGTTGTAGCGAGCGACATCTTGAAAAAGATGGATACAACAGTTGGTACGGATAATCTGATTGTTTTTCATGACAAAGATAAAATCTCAGATCAGGACATGGAACAGATCGGAAAAGTGATCAATTCACTCAAGGATAGCAGTTCAGAGATTGGTATCACGGACATGATTGACCCTTTCAACATGCCGGATGCGAAGAGTTCGTTAGTATCTGAAGATGGCACAACCTTAATGGTGAGCTATAAGCTTGATAAAAAAGGCCGGGAAATCGATGACATCCAGCCGCTATTCGAGGCGAAGCTTGATAAGGTGCCGGTCGAATATTATTTGAGCGGGGAAGACTTCATCAATAATGACTATTTACAGGCAACCCAAGCAGGTGTGGAAAAGAGTGCAGCGCTGACGGTCATCTTCATTTTAGTTGTCCTCATCATTGCCTTTAGATCTGTCGTCACACCATTGGTATCCTTGGTAGCTGTAGCATTTTCCTATCTTACTTCGATGGGGATTGCAGCCCAATTAATCGATAAAGCAGGATTTCCAATAACAAGTCTCACACAAATGCTATTAGTCCTTATTCTTTTCGGACTTGGCACAGATTACAATATTCTTCTTTTCAATCGATTTAAGGAAGAACTGTCAAAAGGCCACTCAATCGATGATTCAATCGTTAATACGTATAAAACAGCGGGAAAAACAATTGCTTATAGTATACTCACCGTATTTATTGCGTTTTTAGCACTTGTTTTCTCTGAATCACCAATCTATCAATCTGGTGTCGTTGTCGTCATCGGTGTGACCCTATTATTACTCGAAATTTTGACACTAACGCCTTTTATCATGAAAGTGTTAGGCAAAAAGCTATTTTGGCCGTCTAAGAACGTCGGCGGTCATAAGGAAAACAAATTCTGGGGTAAAGCTTCAACATTAGGGATCAAGCATCCGATCATCATTACGCTGATCGTACTTCTAATCATCGGTCCGATGGTCATATTCCATGACGAGAAACTTAACTTTGATACTGTAGGGGAACTTGGAAATAAATACCCTTCCTCGAAAGCAATCAACTTAGTATCGGAGCATTTTGGCAAAGGCCAATCGATGCCCGCTACCGTTGTCATTGAAAATAAGAATGCCCTGGACAACAATGACTCTCTTGCCGTAATTGATGATATTACAGAGAGACTTAAAGGGATGAAGGGCATTAAACAGGTATCATCGGTCACGCAGCCTTTAGGTGAGAGAATTGACGATTTCTATGTATCCGGTCAAATGGGAACGGTGACAGATGGTTTATCAAAAACACAAAATGGTGTAGATACGATATCTGATGGGATGAAGGAAGCGTCTGAAAAGCTTGGCTCTGCTGACTTTTCTCAAGTAAGTGAAATGGTCGATGGTACGGCGAAACTTCAGGACGGCGTAACAGCATTAGCCAATGGATTAAAACAAATCCAAGCCGGAATCGATGATGGCACTAGCAATTCACAAACCATTTCAAACGGTCTTACATCCATCGAAACGAATCTTTCAGAGATGAGTGGCGGCGTATCTATGCTAGCTGACAACTATGGAAAAATGCAGGCTGGTTATAAGGAAATGGGAACACATTACCAAGATGCTGCAAAAGCTCTTCTAGGGGTAAAGGAAACACTTTCTCTCATGCAATCAATGGTTGCAGACCTAGGAAACAGTTACGCCGATTTAATGAATGATGAACATTATATGGGTTTAAAACAGACACTAACTACATTATCATCCTCTTTAGGTGATATTACGCCTGAGAGCATCAACCAATTAAATGAACAATACAATGCAGCCACTGCCGGTTTTGGTACAGCTAATAAGAATCTCGCAGAAATCAGCAATGGTTTAGACAAAATCACAGCTGGTTTGAAGCAGCTAAAAGAAGGACTAGGCGAGGCATCCTCAGGAATAGGCACAATTGTAACAAATATGGACAATGTAAATACTGGACTTGGCCAGATGAAATCCGGACAAGAGCAGCTTGCCGAAGGTCTAAATGGATTTAGCGTTTTCGGAGATCAATTATCAGAAGTAAACGGCGGATTAGAGGGGATTTCCGATGGCATAGGCCAAACGAATGGTTACCTGACGCAGTTGAATAAAAATAAGAGCTTCTTTATTCCGAAGGAAGCGTTGACGAATGATGAGTTTAAAGGATCTTTAGATGCATTCATGTCAAAAGATAGAACGATTACGAAGATGACCGTTATTTTGAATGACGACCCTTATTCAAATGCGGCGTTACAGACGATTGAAAAAATGAATGACACGATTTCTGCGGGATTAAAAGGTACGGTCCTTTCCGATTCCGAATATGGAACAGCAGGCTCGAGTGCTAGAACGAGAGATATGAACGACATCCTGTCGAGAGATTTGAATAAAACAACGGTTATCGTCATTGCAGGCGTATTGCTTGTTCTATTCTTTGTGATCAGATCCTTCTGGACACCGATCTTCATTACCGCATCCCTTGTAGGTGCATACTATGCAGCTATGTTCGTCGTGAATTCCATCTTCATAAATATGCTGGGATATGCAGGCTTATCTTCATTTGTTCCATTCTTCTCCTTTATCATCATTGTATCTCTGGGAGTAGACTACAGCATATTCTTAATGATGCGATTCAAGGAGTATCCGGATCTGCCGCCTAAAGAAGCAATCGTAATGGCTTCTAAGCATATAGGTGGCGTAATCATATCAGCAGTCGTAATTCTCGGAGGTACGTTTGCAACACTGACACCAGCGGGAATTGTACTTTTAACAGAATTGGCAATTGCGGTCATTACGGGGTTGATCGTGCTGTGCTTCATCTTGCTTCCGATCTTCCTGCCTGCCTTAATGGCACTTCCTGAAAGTTTATCGAATATCGTTTTCAGCAAGAAGGGAAAAAGCAAAGAGTTAGAAAAAAAGACAGTATGATTGCAGGATCTGTCGAATGATCGAGTTGAAATTCAACATATATTGTCGAACACCAGCAGCGTATGCCATTTTACGCTTGCTGGTGTTCTTTTATTTTTTCGTAAAAACACCATAAGAAAAATGGAATTTATCATAAAAATTAAAGTCAAAAATCGAATTTAGACAGCGTTTTCATTTTATCTTCCAGATTAGTATAAAATAAATTCAAAATTATTTAGTTAGCCATAAGGCGCTATACAAAGGACTTCGTGAGGAGTTTGTATTTTCTATCTGGTTCAAATTAACCGATAATTGGTTGATGTTTAAAATTCCCTATGTTACTCTGTTAACTATCAAACTAATAGGTTTGATGAAAAAATAAAGGGGGCACATTGTGAAGAATTTTAAGATTAGTATTTTAGCAATGGCATTGTTAGTAATTCTTGCTGCATGTGGCAAAGATGACTCAGCAGCAGGAGAAGGTTTATTGAGTTCATTACAGGACAAAGGTGTAGTGAAAATCGGATTTGCAAATGAAAAACCATATGCATTTGAAGAAGATGGAGAGTTGCAAGGCGGCGCAGTGGCAATCGCAAAAGCTGTCTTTGAAAATCTTGGCATAGAGGAAGTTGACGGTCATTTATCCGATTTCGGTCAGTTGATCCCAGGGCTTGGTGCTGGGAAATTTGATGTAATTACTGCTGGTATGGCGATCACGCCTGACCGTTGTGGAAGCGTTGAATTCGGTGAGCCTGAAATTCAATACGGGGAAGGGTTGATCGTCGCGACGGGCAATCCGGAGAATTTGCGTAGCTACGCAGATATCGCGGCGAATCCTGAAATTACTGTTGCGGTCATGAGCGGAGCGACGGAAAAGGATTTCATGATGCGTGAAGGCGTGGATGAAAAACAGATCATGATGGTTCCTGATATCCCTGCTTCGTTTGCGGCTGTTGAATCAGGAAGGGCGCAAGCAACGACAGGTACTGAAATGACGATTAAAATGGCATTGGAGTCTGCGAATAAAGACAAATTGGAGTTCGTAGAGGACTTTGTGCAACCGGACATTGAAGGTGTACCAAGTTACGGCGCGGCTGCTTTCCGTATTGACGATGACGAATTAAGAGAAGCGTATAATACTGAACTTAAGAAGTTGAAAGAAAGCGGGAAGATTGCTGAACTCATCGAACCGTACGGATTTACGAAAGAAATGAATGTAGTGGATCCGGCATTAACGACTGAAAGTATTTGTAGCGGCGAAAATTACTAAGCTGGTTTGAAGGGTCACGCCTTTGACAGGTTTGACCCTGTTTTTCTTTCATGTTGTTCGTGACCACTAGACTATAAATGGAGTTGTTTTGTTTTGGCCATAACTGAAATAACCCTCATGCTCATGAGGGGAATAAAAGTTACATTGATTGTACTCGTACTGTCAATCATTCTCTCTTCGTTAATCGCTTTGATTGCAGGCCTATCAAGAGTATACCATAACAAACTATTAACCGGTTTTACGGGTTTCTACGTAGAAATCTTCAGAGGGACATCACTCATCGTCCAACTTTTTTGGTTTTCCTACGCATTGCCAGGTCTCTTTAACATCCACCTTGGAAGTGATATATGGGTCGCAGTTTTGGCGATTTCATTGAACTACGGGGCTTATATGTCCGAGATTGTTAGAGGGGCTATCCTATCCGTTCCGCAAGGGCAAACAGAAGCTTCAATTGCGCTGAATTTAACAAGGTTTCAAAGGATGCGGCATATTATCGTTCCGCAGGCGATAAGGATGATGCTGCCGGAATACGGAAATTACTTGATTCAAATATTGAAAGCGACCTCGCTCGTTTCGTTAATTGGATTAACTGACCTTTTGTATTACGGAAACATATACAGAAGTACACATTTGACGGAAGCTCCTACAGTTTACATGATCATTCTACTCCTTTACTTCCTGCTTGCATTGCCTCTTATTGGGTTTACAAGGAAAATGGAGAAAGTCGCTAAGAAAGGGGTGGTTCACGGATGACTTGGAGTTGGGATGTTTTTATCAACGTTATTCCAATTATATTCAAAGGTCTGTGGATCACAGTCGGATTGACGATCGCTTGTTATTTATTTGCAATGATTTTCGGCTTTTTCTGGGTGTTCATGAGCCGTATTCCATGGAGGCCTGTCAATTGGCTATTTAGATGGATTGCGGAATTTATTCGTTCCACACCTCCGCTTGTCCAATTGTTTTTCATCTATTATGCATGGCCGGCTATCCCGGTGATAGGTGTTACGCTAAATCCTTTCGTCGCTGCGATACTCGGTCTTGGTATACATTTCAGTACGTACACGTCTGAAGTGTATCGCTCGGGAATTGAAAGTGTCGATAAAGGACAATGGGAAGCGTCTACTGCTCTGAATTTATCGACCGCGCAAAAATGGAGGCATATTATTTTGCCGCAAGCGATTCCACCGACAATCCCGATGCTCGGAAATTACTTGATCATCATGTTTAAGGAAGTGCCATTGGCTTCAACAATCGGTGTCGTTGCCATGCTGCACTTGGCGAACGATTATGGCGCTCAATATTATAAATATGTAGAGCCTTTAACCGTCGTGGCATTGTTCTTCCTTCTGTTAAGCTATCCGTCCGCTTTGCTGATCGGTAGATTGGAAAAGAAGTACAATCGGCGGTTCGATAAAAAGACGGCTACCTTATAAAGCGAAGGAGAATTTTTAATGGAAGAACCAATTGTACAATATAAAAATATCCGGAAATCATTCGGTGACGTGGAGGTACTGAAGGGCATCAATTTGGACATTATGCCCGGAGAAAAAGTCGCTTTGATCGGGCCGAGTGGTTCAGGAAAAACGACAATTATCCGGTTACTGATGACGTTGGAGCAGCCGACTGGCGGCATCATCGAAGTGAACGGGGAAAATCTCTGGCTAATGCAGAATAAGAAAAACGAACTCGTTGAAGCGGATGACAAACATTTACGTAAAATCCGAGGCGATATCGGAATGGTCTTTCAGCACTTCAATCTTTTTCCACATATGACCATTTTGGAAAACTGTATGTTGGCTCCGACAATCGTCAAAAAGAAAGACAAAGCCGACGTGAAAAAGACAGCCCTTGAAATGCTCGATAAGGTCGGCCTTTCTGATAAAGTCGATTTGTATCCAAGCCAACTTTCAGGAGGACAGAAGCAACGTGTTGCTATGGCGAGAGCCCTTATGATGCGACCGAAAGTGATGCTATTTGATGAAGTGACGTCCGCACTGGATCCCGAACTCGTCGGCGAAGTGCTTGAAGTTATTCGCGATCTTGCAAAAGCGGGTGATATGGCCATGATTCTCGTCACGCATGAAATGGATTTTGCCCTTGATATCGCAGACAGGGTCCTGTTCTTGAACGAAGGAACCATTGAAGAAGAAGGGCACCCGACTGAAATATTGGTAAACCCGAAAAGCGAACGATTGAAAGATTTCCTTACCCGATTTACAAACAGCAGATAATAATAGAAGAAAGCTGCCAGATGTTTTTAACAGGTTCGGTTGATGGGGAGGAGATGCTGAAATGCACTACAATTATCACCCCCATCAACGCCATTTCACACCTTAATTAACAGTGTAGGCAGCATTAAAAAACGCACAGTGTGCGTTTTTTTACTTACCATATTCTATTATAGTGACTGATTTAACAATCGCGCCCTTTATTAAATAGAAGAAAACTGTTGATTTGCGCTCCAGACGATACACTTTTCGGAGGTCGTGCGGTGAACCTAATTAGTCAATTAAGCGAATAGGCTAGCCATATATCTGTCATTTTTTATATCCTTAACCGTCTTTTGATAAGTTGGAAGGATATCTTCTAGCTTTCCGCTATCGACTATACTTAGAATTAAATTTTTGTTACTTCTCCCCGTGCTATTTACGGGATAGGTATATATTATATAAGGTGCATTGTAAGAATAATGGCATGGAACAATCTCAATAAGCAAATGAGTAGCATAAGGATAGTCAGCACTGTATCCTTCTTTATTAAAACTAATAAAATCTTTTTCACCCATTAGTACATGTGCATAATCAATACATTGTTTTCCTCTTCTTTTTAATTTTTGTCTTTTTGCCCGTCTAAGTAAGTTATATCTATTACCTAATTTTTGCTTTATCCTCTTTTTCATAAAAATCTCCCCCAAAATGGTCTTTTTACTTATTAAATCAGTTTACTTATTAAACGAAATGGTTCCAAGTGCAATAAAGGCACGATCAAACGCACCCAGATAGTTTAATAAAAACAGCGTTGCTTATTCAATTAAAGGCTCTGTTTGTTGAACAAATCTACTTCTTATATCTCTATTTTATCACAAAAACCTATATAGTAGGTTATAATATTATTATGTAAACAAGAGTGATAGAAGTGAATAAATGAAATTTCGAACCGTTCCATGTAGAATGAAATCGACAGGAAAGTTATTTATTGAAAGGGGAATGTAAACATGAACGCGTACGATGAATATATGAAGGGCATCGTGAAACCGATGCGTGAGGAATTGATTCAAACCGGATTTACGGAGTTGACAACTGCTGAAGATGTGCAAGAAACGATGGATGGGCTAAAAGGGACTGCTTTGGTCGTTATTAATT
Source organism: Sporosarcina luteola (assembly GCF_007991495.1). GTDB lineage: Bacteria > Bacillota > Bacilli > Bacillales_A > Planococcaceae > Sporosarcina > Sporosarcina luteola. The sequence goes on from NZ_BJYL01000012.1 coordinate 14,778, forward strand.
CAGTGTGCGGCTGTGCGGCTGGACTCGCACGTCCTGCGGTTAGAGAAGCACTAAGTGAGTCCACTGCAAAACCTGATCACTTATTAACGGTATTTGCGGGACAAGACAAAGAAGCAACTGCAATGATGAGAGATTATTTCCCTGAAGTGCCGCCAAGCTCTCCTTCTGTCGCTGTTTGGAAAGATGGGGCATTGGCTTATTTCATTCCAAGAGAACAAATTGAGAACTTCGACATGGAACAAATCAAGGATCACCTGTCAGGCGTGCTGGAACAAGTTTGCACAAAGTGACAACGATTATTACGACTGCCGGTAGACCGGATGAAACGACATATGAATTAGCAAAGGCTGCAAGTGATGAATTAGGATTTCCTATAGTGGAAAGGAAAAAGCGATCGATCTCGCGCATGCAAAATGAATATGCATCCGATATTCTCGTTGCCGGAAAAGAGCGTTATGAACTTTTTCGAAAGGGGATGGATCAACCTTTTTTCTTCCATCCAAATTCCGCTGCTTTCCGTTTAAAGCGTATCGTCAGAGGGGAAATGGATCCGCTTATCGATGCGAGTCAATTATCGGCAGGTGATACATTTCTGGATTGTACACTTGGATTAGCTTCAGATAGTATCATTGCTTCCTATATAATAGGTGAGCCTGGCAAATGCGTCGGTTTGGAAGGAGATCCGACTGTCGCGTTTTTAACGAAGGTTGGACTTGGAAAATTTCATACCGATTCTCAGACTTTAGCTATGGCCATGAAGGGCATTAAAGTCATCCACTCCGAAGCGTTGACATATCTTCGGACGCAAGCGGATCATTCATGGGATATTGTCTATATCGACCCGATGTTCCACGCGCCCATCGAAGAATCTTCTAATTTCACGCCCCTCCGTCAGGCAGGTATACATACTACTTTGACGGAAGAATGGATGAATGAGGCCTTCAGAGTTTGCAAACGTCGAGTCGTCGTAAAGGAAAGGTATGATGCGCCGGTGTTTGATCAGTTTAATCTGGAACGCATCATCCGACCGAACACAAAATTTCATTATGGGTATTTATCTAAATGATTAAAGCCGTCAACTCAATGTAGAGTTGACGGCTTCATTTTTTGGGTGATCAGTGGGTAAAATTCAACGAGCTTAAATAAAGGACTAGAACGAGCATTCCGATTCCCATTAGTAGTTGAACATCCATTTATAAAAACCTCCTTATAAAACCTCACAAATAAGTTCAGTTTTATTGTACAATGAAATTAAGAAATAAGAAACCTTTTCAATTTTTAAACGTAATTAATTACAGACTAATGATTTTCACTTTGTGCTTTTCGTTGCTTGGAGTGGAAGGCGGCGACTCCTGCGGGAATAGCATGAGTCTTGAGACCCCGCAGGGAGCGCGATTTTCGCGACCGAGGAGGCTCAAGCCATGCCCGCGGAAAGCGTCCGCCTGGACCAGAAAGCAACTATTTAAGTTGGATATAACTATACATAACAATAAGCGGGTGATTAGATGAAAAAACATTTCCAAAAATTAATAATTGCTATCGTCGCTGTGTTGACTCTTGGGGTCATATCACCGAGTCATGAAATTTGGACGACCCTTCAACCTAAAGACAGTTCGAGGGAAGCTGATCTTCCTACTTCTTCGAAACATGAGCTTCAATTAGGGCTCGAAGACTCGATATTTGACCGGGGACGGTTTGAACAGACACCATCTATTGAAGAAGCGCTATTCCATCCTGCGAAAGAAATGGCTTATATGAAATTTGGAACAAAAATTGGTCCCGTCATCCAAAGTGAATTTGACGAGAGCATCTTCCCGAAAATTGAAGAAGTCATCCATTCAACTGTCGCATCAGCTGGCGGGCTTGAAAAAAGAAGTCTTTCCATTACCGAAACGCCTTCCGGTCACTACGCCGAGAAAATCTTTCACGTTTCCGACACAGATGAGAATAAAGATCTGATCCGATTTCATGTAAGAACAGAGAAAAGACCACAAGATGGATATTTCTATAACTTCCATTATCATTCTGCTGACGATAATTTCACAGTACATCATTCATTGGGAGATATCTATTGGTCCAAAAACACGCCTCCAAAATGGTTGTCCTAACACTCGTACAAAATACGGGTGTTTTTTTTATTGCATAAACGCTGATATACCGACATCAATTCACCTCCTGTATTGGAGAGATGTTTAGTTTTAACTAAGTGTTTTTTCGAGTCAGACTTAGATTTTTATAAAGGAAGCGTGGTATAGGTGACTGGACGGCTTTCGAAGAGAAAAAGGAGGACCAGTTTGTTTGGCAGCAGTTAAGACATGCGGCACGATAGTAATTTAGCGGCGTTAATATAGAATACATTCCGAAATAAAAAAGACCAGAAGAATCCCTACTGATCCAGCCAACTAAATTATAGCAAGGAGGGACCTTCTATTAGACTACCGGTATTATAAATAGACTGAGAAGGTATGTAGGATATTGATATAATGAAAACAGCTCCGAGTTTGAGTGCAATACTATGTATTTCATACTGCACTATACAGGGGCAGCTCGGGATGCAATAATCCATCCTATTTGAGCTAGACACTCAAGGATGGATTAGTGTTTTTGGGTTAATCGACATTGGGCCGGCTGATTAGAAAGCGGTCTTAGTTAAAGTAATGCTCGGGACATAGTCACTAATAACCTCAACTATTCCTGTGTCCACGGGAAATATATGGTGTTCTAAACCACCTGCTAAATCACCGGGAAAATCTGGCTTAAACCGATCTAAATAATCAGAGTCCACTGCTTTATAAAAACAAGTCTCAAAATTGTTTAGACGACTCTTATCCCTGGCTGCCTCTGCTTGGGAGGCAAGCATGGACATTGGGATTTCACTGGTATAACGAAAAGATACAACATAGTCTCCCAAGTAGTTTGTACTCTTGTCATATGTGATGTCTACTTTAGTTTTCATTTTATCAACTAGAGTTATAGTTAGTCCCTTGTCACCGAAACTCATGTCGAATTTAACTACTTCAATAAATCCTTTAGTAATTTCATCGGCAGGTTCCCAAGTGATGAGTGTTGGTTTTTTTATCATGCTACGCCCAACTTTCTTTTTTATGGTTCTATTGGTATAAACGACCCTTCATAGTATCTTATTTTGTCGAAAGTGCAAAAAGTTAGGCTACGTGGATATTGTAATGACCATGGATTTGTACTAGTGTTGAGTTGATTTATAAAGTGTTAAGTGTAGCCCTTCACCTGTGTCTTTAACGATTCGTTCATTCGTGTTGAGTATAACTCTCCCAGGCATCGAATCAAAATCTCGTCTTGCTTTCGCATACCCTCAGTATTTGAATAATTAACAAAACTTCCTTTTACATTCGAATATGTTGCATTAGATCTAAACCAACCCATTGATTTTTAGGAGAACATTGAATTGTAATTAAATCATCATCGATTGTTACAATATGAGCCTATCATATTAACTTTTTATTTACAGGAATTTGATTACTATTTCAATTAAATAGTTTTGATACCAATGTGTTTTATTATTGGTGTTAATATAATTGAAATAATGCACTTGAATAAGTTGGAATAATATGTTATAATATTCTGTAAACATTATTAGTAACTAATATTTAACTATTATTATTTTCAATTGATGGAACAGTAATGGTTATTCGATATATTTGTGGATGTCTTATCCAGGAATCTGGAGGTGGAAGATTCTAATTATGTTGATTTTTAAAGAAGAACGATGGCGTCCTAGTATTGTTGGTTGGGGAATGTTCGTTTTCGCAACCATCTTGAATTTAATAATCGAACCTAACCTACCCTCTGTACTTGGCTTTTTAACCGCTGCAATAATAATATTTATTGCAAACATTATTTATGTGTTATACACAAACAAGAAATCAATAAAGGGAAAAAACAAATAGGTTATTTATTATAATAAATTTAAATTACTTTTCTGAAGTATTTTGAAATCACGGATATAGATCATTCGAGTTATAGTAAAGATATATTGGGTGCCTAAGTGATACCCCATTAGTTACCAAAATTAACACCATACGAAATACTGAATTCGGTTTTGTAAGACGTTCAACCCAAGTCAGATATATAGCCATCGCAGTATTTTATTACACAATATTAAAAGTAATGTCGGAAATTGTTCAAAAACACACCGCCGAAATGGTTATCATAAGACCATTTCGGCGGTTTTTGTTATACTGTCAAGTAAGTGTAAGGAGGACGAATAGATGAAACAATATTTGGAGTTATGCTCCCATATCATTGAAAATGGTACAGTGAAAGAAGACAGGACGGGAACGGGTATAATTAGCGTTTTCGGGTATCAAATGAGATACGACCTCCAAAAAGGTTTTCCACTCATGACAACTAAAAAAACCGCTTTTCGCTTAATCGCATCTGAACTTCTTTGGTTTCTAAAAGGAGATACGAATGTTAAAACATTAATTGAAGAGAAAAATCCGATTTGGGATGAATGGGGTTTCGAACGCTGGGTAACTAGCGATGAGTATACCGGTCCTGATATGACGGATTTCGGAAGACGCAGCCAACAAGACGAACAGTTTGCTGCTGTCTATAAAGAACAAATGGCATCATACAAAAAACAAATCGTTGAAAACGAAGCTTTCGCTGAAAAGTATGGCGATCTTGGACCGATTTACGGAAAACAATGGCGCTCCTGGACGACAGGGAATGATTCAGTTGATCAGATTACTGCATTAATTGAAGGACTCAAAAACAATCCTGACTCCAGAAGACATATCGTCACTGCTTGGAATCCGTCGGAAGTGAATGAAATGGCATTGCCTCCGTGTCATGCAATGTTTCAATTTTATGTTGCTGAAGGGAAGCTTTCTTGTCAACTTTATCAAAGAAGCGCGGATGTCTTTCTTGGAGTGCCATTTAATATTGCTTCGTATGCCTTGCTCATTCATTTGATTGCTAAAGAATGCGACTTGGAAGTTGGCGAATTCGTCCACACATTAGGCGATGCACACGTCTACTTGAACCATATTGAACAAGTGAAGGAGCAGCTTTCCAGAACGCCAAAAGAATTACCGGTGCTGCACATTGACATGAATGGCAAATCGACTATATTCGACCTTACGTACGATGATCTTTCCGTTGAGGGCTATGACCCATATCCAAAAATAAAAGCACCGATTGCAGTTTAATAGTTGGTAGGGAGGAAGTAGTAAATGATTTCATTGCTTGTAGCCTATGATTTGAATCGTGTCATTGGGATCGATAATAAAATGCCGTGGCATATCCCTGAAGAATTGAAGTATTTTAAAAAAGTGACGATGGGCAAGGCAATCGTCATGGGGCGCAAAACATACGAATCAATCGGAAGACCATTGCCGGGCCGTTTAAATATAATTATCACCAGGAATGAAGGATATTCGGCCGATGGTGCGGAAGTAGTACATGATCTGCATGAGGCGATTGAAAGAGGAAAAGAATATTCTGATGAAGTCGTTATAATAGGCGGTTCGGAAATCTTCAATTTATCAATGCCAATTGCCGACCGGCTTTATATTACGATTATCAGAAAGCAATACGAAGGCGATACATTCTTCCCTGAACACGACGATAGCTGGAAACTTGTATCCGAATCCGAAGATCACCATACAGAAGACGGCATTCCGTATTCCTATTTAGTATTCGAGCGGAAGAAAGGCGACTAATTATAAACAGTAATTTGTATAATGTGTTTTTTGTTGCTAGGAGTGGAAGGCGGCGAATAGCTACTCGCCCGCCTGTCCAGCTACAGGCGCTAGATGCTCGGGTCATAAGTCAAAGCTGCTACGCGTCAAAGAACGCCACTCCGCATCTTCGCCTTATGCCTGTCGCATCTGAGCAAGCGCCTTTCGCTTTTCCTTGGAAAGCGTCCGCCTGGAACGGAAAGCAACTTTTTGAAGTGCGTCCTCACACATAAAGAAGGATGCTGAAAAACATACAGGCACTGCCGGCGATAACAAAAACATGCCAAATCGCATGATTATAAGGGATCTTTCTCCAAGCATAAAAAACAGAACCGAATGTGTAAAAAATTCCGCCCAGTACCAAAAGGATAATCCCTTCAATCGGCAACTGGATATAAAGCGGTTTAATGGCCGATACAATGAGCCAACCCATGACAATATAGAAAATAAGCGAAACAGTTTCATACTTATGAATGAAAAACACCTTAAACAGGATACCTGCAATCGCAAGGCCCCATATCACTCCAAAAAGGGACCAACCGAGGGCGCCTTGAATCGTTACCAATAAAAAGGGCGTATATGTTCCGGCGATAAGAACATAAATGGCCGAGTGATCGAAAATCGAAAACAATTTTTTCATCTTAACAGGCATACTATGTAATAGTGTGCTCATGAGAAATAGTAGAAACGTGGAAACGCCGAAAATGGTGAAGCTGACAATTGCTAAAGCAGTACCATGTCGAACGCCAGCTAAAATGAGTAGAACGAGTGCAGGAATGCTTAACAGTAATCCAATACCGTGTGTGATCGCATTCCACAGTTCCTCTCTCTGGTTTTTATAATCAAAAGCTTCAGTCATACACACATTTCTCCCTTCTAGTTACTGTTACTATACTAAAATAAGATGAATATCTCCAATATGACGAGGGAAGTGCATTAACATGAAAAAAATACACATTGTCACTGATTCAACAGCAGATTTGATTGAAAACTATACGGACGAATACGATATTCACGTTGTTCCTCTAACGATCCATATTGACGGGGAAACCTTTACGGATAAAATCGATTTGCAACCCGAGTCTTTCATGGAAAAAATGAAAAACAGTAAAGAACTTCCGAAAAGCTCCCAACCGGCTACAGGTGTATTCAAAGATCTTTATGATCGTCTCGGGGCAGATGGAAGCGAAATCATTTCAATCCATATGACGGGTGGCATGAGCGGTACAGTAAAATCAGCAGAAGCCGCTGCTCAAATGACGGATTCAAAAGTGACGGTCATCGACTCGATGTATATATCACACGCCCTGACATTCCAAGTCATCGAAGCCGCCAAAATGGCTCGTGAGGGGAAAAGTGTAAAGGAAATCGAAGAGCGTTTGAAAGATGTCCGCAAAAACACGACATTGTTCGTCGTTGTCGATATACTGGACAATCTAGTGAAAGGCGGACGTGTCGGCAAGGGGAAAGCGATGATTGGTTCATTATTGAACATTAAACCTATCGCGACACTTCAAGACGGCGTTTATACGCCCGTTGGAAAGGCACGCAGCCATAAACAGGTCGTATCCCATTTATTCAAGGCATTCAAGGAAGAAACGGCCGGCAAAATAATTCGTTCCATCGGTATCTCCCATGCAAACGGTATGGCCATGGCGGAACCACTACTGCAACTAATCGAAGATTCTGGTTGGAAGGATGTTAAATTTTCATTCACTTCTCCTATTATTAGCACCCATACAGGAGAAGGGGCAATCGGATTCATGTATTACACCGACTAATTGCAGTTTGAATGGTTCAATAAATAGATAAAGGGGAACTGTGTTTATGAGAAGAATTTTGATTTTGATCGTCTTCTCATTCGTTTTATCCGGATGCCAGGAAGAGGGCATTTCCGAACAAATGCCTTTTTTAGAAAGGGACAACACGGCGTTTGAGGGATTTTTCGTTCCCGATTACTTCATCCCAGAAACAATCAATGTTATTGGTCTTGGGGATTCGCTTACTCAAGGTGTTGGAGATGAACTGAAGAGGGATGGTTATTTCGGTCGGGTCACTCTCGCTATGAATTATTGGAAGGGCGTAAAAGATCTAGAACCTATAAACTTAGCCAAAAGAGGAAGGCGCAGCGACCAATTAATCAAACAGCTTGAAGATGAGGATATTCAGGAGTCCGTCAAAAAAGCGGATGTCATTTATATGACGATCGGCGGGAATGACATGATGAAAATCGTCAAGGCAAATCTTTTCAATTTGACGGAAAAACCGTTTTATGTTGAGTTGGGCAAGTTTGAAAACCGACTTGACGAAGTATTCAAGATGATTCGCGGGTTGAACGGAGATGCGGTGATCGTTGTTGCCGGACTGTATAATCCGTTGTCGATTGTCATTGATGAGGCGAATGAGTTTGATACAATTATAGAAGACTGGAATGAAGCGATTGAAATACAGACGATCATGGATGGTAAAGCCTGTTTTGTGCCAGTTAATGATCTATTTAGCGGAAATGAAAACATGGTATACCATTCCGATTTTTTTCATCCGAACGCAAAAGGATATGAATCAATGGCAAACCGCTTTATTGAAAAAATCGATGCTTGTGGTTTGATCGAATTATCGGATGGGAAATTGGATATGTAGGGGTGGTCGTTTGTGAACGTATGGAAAATAGCATTTTTTAGTTTGGCTGGGTTGATTGCGGTAGGAATTGTAGCACTTATGCTATACATTGATAGCCCTGGCGATTCGGAACCACTTCCCTCGTCTGAGCGAGCGGTTACTAAAGGAAGTATTGTAAGCGTAAAAGCTTCACGGAGCGATTTAGAGGCACTGGCTAATAATTATATCCAGAAGGCGATGAAAGACGAGCCGATTCCTGTAACAATGATCGTCACTAACGATGTCGTTCTGTATTCTGAGTTGACGGTTTTTGGAAGGACATTACCGTTTATTATGCACTTTGATCCCGATATCTTGGACGACGGTAATTTAATGTTGAAACAGACATCGATGGAAATTGGTAATTTGAATATGCAACCGTCAGCTGTATTGCAGGTTTTGCGTGACTCGGTCAAACTCCCGGAATGGATGATTGTAAGACCGAAAGAGGAAGAGATTTTCATCCATCTTACTGAACTTGAAATACCGGGGAATTTACAAGTAAGGGCTAAATCGGTTGATCTTGCGAATGATAATATTGAACTCGAAGTGACAATTCCGAATAACTAAAGTTGTTTCTGATAAGGGAGGACTAATCTTGGCAACTCAAAAAGCGACATTTGCAGGAGGTTGTTTTTGGTGTATGGTAAAGCCTTTTGACCGGTATGAGGGAGTCATCTCCGTCGTGTCAGGATATACGGGTGGAGATGTTGAAAATCCGACATATGAACTCGTCTGTACAAATACGACCGGGCATCGGGAAGCTGTTCAAATCACATTTGACGACGAAATCATTTCCTATGAGGAACTCCTTTCAATTTTTTGGAGACAGATCGATCCAACAGATGCCGGTGGACAATTTTTTGATCGGGGCGAATCGTATCGCACAGCGATTTTTACACATACAGAAGAGCAAAATGAACTTGCATTGAAATCGAAACAAGAACTGGAGGCTTCAGGGAAATTCGATAAATCAATACAAACAGATATACTTCCTGCTAAGCCGTTTTATGCTGCGGAAGAGGGCCATCAAGACTATTACTTGAAAAACCCATCACATTATAATCGCTACGCAGTTGGATCTGGACGCGAACATTTCAAATCTGAACATTGGAGTGAAGATAAATGAAGGAAGACCTTAAAAAAACGTTAACACCGATACAATACCATGTGACTCAAGAAAACGGGACTGAACCTCCTTTTAGAAATGAATTTGACAGCCATTTCGAAGACGGCATATATGTAGATATCGTATCTGGCAAACCGCTATTCAGTTCAAAGGATAAGTATGATGCAGGATGCGGCTGGCCCAGCTTTACGAAGCCTATTGAAAGCGTAGAAGTGACTGAGCATTTTGACGAAAGTCACGGAATGCGAAGAACAGAAGTACGAAGCAAAACCGCAGATTCCCATTTAGGACACGTCTTCCCAGATGGACCTGGACCCGAAGGATTACGCTACTGCATCAACTCAGCAGCCCTCCGTTTCATCCCTGCCAATCAGCTTAAGGACGAAGGATATGAGGAGTACACGAAACTATTCAATAACTAAGTGGGGGTTTCTCAATGGACCGTTCTTTTTATCAATTCGTCTTATCGTTCCGTGGTGGAAAGAAAGACGATCAGAAAGCCGTTTTTGCAGAAGCAATGTTTAATGATCACGCATTTCCGAAAGGTGAAAAAAGCTTCGACCCCCTATCAAGATATTTGGAAGAAAAAGCGGACCCCGAAATGCCAAGCATCATTTTTGATGAGTTATATGCATTATACGAAGAGCGCTATCGGTAATCTGTTGCATCATCTTCATTGCATAAATAACTGTTTAACTGTATGATGAGTAAAGAAATTTGAAAGTGAGGCAGTGTAAAATGAGCATACATATCAATGCAAAAAAAGGCGATATCGCCGACACGATTCTTTTACCAGGTGATCCATTACGCGCTAAATATATTGCGGAAACATTCTTGGAAGACGTTACCCAGTATAATGAAGTAAGGAATATGTTCGGATACACAGGTACTTATAAAGGAAAACGAATTTCAGTTCAAGGAACGGGCATGGGTGTTCCATCCATTTCCATCTACATTACAGAATTAATGCAAGAATACGACGTCCAAAAGCTAATCCGCGTCGGAACTTGTGGTGCAATTCAAAAAGATGTTAAAGTGAGAGACGTCATTTTGGCACAAAGCGCAACGACTAATTCACCAATCAATCGAACATTCTTCAATGGCGTCGACTACGCACCTACTGCAAACTTCGACCTATTGCTTAAAGCTTATAATGCCGGCCATGAAAAAGGATTACATTTACAAGTAGGAAACGTCTTCACGGAAGACTTCTTCTACAATGAACATGCTGAGCATGAGAAGCTCGCTCAATATGGCGTGCTTGCAGTTGAAATGGAAACAGCAGCTCTTTACACATTAGCTGCGAAATTCGGAAGACAGGCATTATCCGTCTTGACAGTGAGCGATCATATTTTAACGGGTGAAGTAACATCTGCAGAAGAGCGCCAGACGACATTCAATGAAATGATTGAAGTCGCTTTAGATGCTGCTATTCAATAATCTCGTAACGGAGGACCGCTTGCTATAACAGCGGCGGTCCTTTTTTTGAATGAACTTGAATCTTGAGGATAGAAAGTGGGGAATGGGATGGAAGAAAAAGAGAATAATGCCGGAAACGAAGAAGAAACGAAGTACCAGCCTCCGGCAAAACGACATATTCAGATGAAACCGTTTTCCTTAGTCATGCTCATATTCGGACTAGTTCTAGCAACTGCAACTGTGACGTTTTTTGCGTTGACTACAGGTGAAGGTAAGGTTGTAGAAGTCGTCAGTCCCCAAAATCCGGCAGTTGATCGGAAAGAATTTAAAAAGTTGTATGAAGCCTACGATGAAATGAAAAAAACATACTATAATGATATCGATGAAACCTTAATAATTGACGGTGCCATTAACGGAATGATCGAGGCACTTGGTGATCCTTTCTCGGATTATTTAAATGAAAAGGAAGCACGGCAATTAAACGAAAGCATCTCTTCAAGCTTTGAGGGGATCGGTGCTGAAATACGGGAATCGGATGGGTATATTAGTGTAGTTTCACCGATCAAAAATTCTCCGGCAGAACGTGCAGGTCTTTTGCCAAACGATCTTATTGTTGCAGTGGATGGCGAAAGTATCCAAGGAATGTCTTCATCCGAAGCAGTGTTGCTGATCCGAGGCGAAAAAGGATCGACCGTCACGTTAACAGTCCGTCGTGGAGAAATGGCTGAACCTTTCGATGTCAAAATCGAACGTGATGTCATTCCGATTGAAACGGTATATGCTGAATTACTTGATAACAAAATTGCCCATATTCGAATTACTAGCTTTTCTGAACATACGTACGAAGAATTGCTTGCAGCTTTGGATGAAATGGAAGCGCAAGGAATGGAAGGCTTGATTGTAGATGTTCGGCAAAACCCTGGCGGTATGCTGAATACGGCAATTGATATATCCGACCTATTCGTCGAAAAAGATAAGAACCTCTTCCAATACCAAGGAAAAGGTCATAACCCTGAAGTATATGTTGCCTCTGGCGGCCGGAAAGTGGAAGTACCAGTAACATTGGTCATTGATGACGGAAGTGCATCTGCATCAGAAATCTTGGCAGGAGCATTGAAGGAATCTGCAAACGTTCCTCTTATCGGTATTAAAACGTACGGAAAAGGGACAGTTCAAACACCAAAAGATTTAGCCGATGGTTCAAACCTGAAGCTGACAACTGCAAAATGGTTGACGCCTGACGGAAATTGGATCCATGAAAAAGGGATTGAGCCTGATATCGAAGTGCAGTATCCTTCATACGCAACGCTTCCTTTCCTAGACCCTACAGTTGAGATGAAGGAAGGAATGGTATCCCCTGCAATTAAAACTGCTGAGGAGATGCTGGATGCCGTTGGATATGATCCGGGAGAAATCGATGGCCTATACGACCAAAAGACGGAAGAGGCTATCAAATCACTGCAAAAGAGCTTATCTTTAACAGTGGACGGCGTCCTAGTCGGCGAGACAACTTTCGGTTTAATGAATGAACTAAGAGAAAAAATGCAAGAAGAAGACCCGCAGCTACTAAAAGCCAAGGAAGTCTTATTGGAGCAATTGAAGAAATAATAACTGAAAAGCGTCCACTCCTTTAGGGATGTGGATGCTTTTCGGCTATATGAGATGAATTTAAAAGTTTTACATTTGCTCTAGAATTGGAACGGAAAGCGTCCGCCTGGAGTGGAAATCTGGTATATGTATAGATTATATAAAAAAGAGGGATCTATAATGATCGATGTTTATTTACTAAGTGGTTTCTTAGGAAGCGGAAAGACATCTTTACTGATGAATTTAATAGCTCAATTGAAAGAGCAAGGGAAAAAGCCTGCAGTGCTCATGAATGAGTTTGGCTCCATTTCCATAGATTCGGATACCGTCGGACAGTCCAAGGATGTTCCTTTAAAAGAACTGCTTAATGGATGTATTTGCTGTACCGGCTCCGAGAAAACGGAAGCACAGCTCCAAGGATTGTTAGAAGAACATGAAGAAATAGATGTCATATTAATTGAAACGACTGGCGCAGCCCATCCTGTAGAGGCGTTAGATGCCGTCTATTCGCCTTTATTTGCTGATCGATTAACTATAAAAGGAATCATCACTGTCGCAGATGCTAAACGATGGCTAGAACGGGATAAAATGTCCCCGCAAATTCGGTCATTGTTCATGGAGCAGATTCGCCATGCGCATATTCTTTTAGCCAATAAAACCGATTTATTGACCGAGGGAGAACTGGCGACTGTTTCTATGGAACTGGCAAATTACAATGATACAGCTCCGATCATACAGACAGCGAATGGACATATTGCTTTTTCTTTTATTGAAGAAACACTTGGAAAGATGCAAAAATCTGAACGTCCTACGATCGTATCAGGAAAAAACCTTCCATTGTCGTCAAAATTGATCACTTTTGACAATGCAGTCGAAAAAGACGAATTTGAAAGTTGGGTCAGATCTTTGCCAGATACGGTCTATCGAATGAAAGGATATGTTCCATTAAAGGGTTCTAAAAATCCATTCCTTTTCCAATATGCTTACGGAATGGTTAATTGGATTCCTGAATATGTTAAAATGGAAGCTCGTTTAGTTGTGATTGGCGAAGGAATCAGCGATATAGAATATGGGGGAACTCCAAAGCACTGATGAGATTGTCAACCCCATTTCAAATGAAATAATATACGGGGAATCCAGTACTATCCATTTTCCACATTTTCAAGCTACCTTTGTCAAGGTGTTTTGAAATCTAATGGATAGTATGGTAATTCATTCTAATTCTTCTCTTCTTCCATGCGATATGATAGTTTGCGAAGGGAGGAGTTAGAGATGAAAAAATCGATGTCTATCATCTTACTCGGTTCGGCGCTCTTACTGCCGAACAACAATAGTGTTGAAGCTTCTTATCAAAATAATGAGGTCAATAGTTATAAAGATTTAAAGAACGTAGAATACTATGTTACATACGGAGAACAGTCTTTTACGTATAATGGACAAGAAGTTAATCGCTATGTAAATAACTACGAAAATCTTTTTGGTAAAGAGCTAGGCTTTAAAACTCAAGTGAAAAAACTTGTGAAATTGAATTTGGGTGATTATTTTAAAACTGTCGAACAGGCTAAACCTGAAACACCATCCAAGCCGGTAGAACAGGTTAAACCTGAAACACCATCTAAACCAGTAGAACAAGCTAAACCTGAAACACCATCTAAACCAGTGGAACAAGCTAAACCTGAAACACCAACACCGGTAGAACCATCGACTCAAGAGCCTACACAGCCGGAAGTTGAAAAACCGTCTACCAATACTGTGGATACATCGGTTTCTGCTATAGAGAAGGCCGTTCTTGATTTAACAAATGCTGAAAGACAAAAAGCTGGCCTACAGCCATTACAAGCTGATACAAAACTAATGAATTCAGCACGTCAAAAGTCTGCCGATATGGCTGCTAATAATTATTTCTCCCATACAAGCCCGACTTATGGATCTCCATTTGACCAAATGAAATCAAATGGCATCAGCTATCGCTCAGCTGCAGAAAACATTGCCATGGGGCAACGTTCAGCTGAGGAAGTCGTTAAAGCTTGGATGGAGTCGCCAGGACATAGACAAAATATCCTAACAGCAGAATTTACCCACATTGGCATCGGTTATGATGCAAACGGTAAATATTGGACACAACAATTCATCCAAAAATAAAAAAATAGCAAGAGCATAGCTGGGAACGTCTCAGCTATGCTCTTTTTTTGCATAAAAGCGATTTCTTGAGGCGATACTTTAAACGTGGGGTGAGAGCATTGGGCATTGAAGGGAATTCTGTAATCGATAAAAAAACTGTAAAACAACTATTTTTCGATTCATCCGATCTCGTAGTAACGGATATTGATTGGCCAACAGGAAAAGGGGTTTTATGCTATTATTCGTCTTTGGCTGACGGAACTGAAGTAAACAAGCAAATTGATATTATTCAGCAACGAGCATCAAAGAAGATAGACAACTGGGGGAAAACGGCTGTTTCGGATGTCATGCCTTTTTCTGAAGCGGACCTTGTAAATTCTGTCTGCGATGGTTTATCAGTCATCATTTTTCAACAATCCAAGGTGATGGTGACCATATCAGCGCAAAGCACGATTGGCAGGACGCCTGGTGAACCGGCAACAGAACAGGTTATCCGTGGACCACATGACGGTTTTATTGAGAGGACACAACAAAATATTACACTCATCCGCCAAAAACTTTCAAGAAATGATCTTGTCGTCAGAAAGTTTAAAATGGGGAAAAAGACAACAACGGAAATTACATACTTATTCATCGATTCCATTGCGGATAAAGAAGTTATCAAACTATTCGAATCCCGATTGCAGGATATACAAGAAGAAACAATTATGAATTCTGGCGAATTCGAAGATTATTTGGAGGAATCTATTTTTTCGCCTTTTCCACAGCTACTGACAACAGAAAGACCCGATCGAGTCGTCTTTAACTTAATGGAGGGTAAAATTGCAATTTTCGTAAACAATTCGCCAAGTGCAATGATTGCACCTGTTAGTTTTTTTTCTTTTTTTCAATCTCCCGATGATTTTAATGGCCGTGTCGTCGTCGGTTCCTTTTTCAGGCTGCTTCGTGTTATGAGTTTGATAATGGCAATCTATCTCCCCGCATTTTATATTGCGGTTGTTGGCTTTCATTCAGAGATATTACCGATAGAACTCAGCAAAAAGGTGAAGTTGGCAATCAATGAAATTCCGTATCGTCCTATTTTCGAAGCAATCATATTGGAAATCTTCATTGAATTGATTAGGGAGGCGAGTATCAGGTTGCCGAAACCAATTGGCCAGACAATTGGTGTGGTAGGCGGTTTGATAATCGGTGATGCGATTGTCAATGCAGGCCTCGTCTCTAATTTAATGGTCATTGTCGTAGCTTTAACAGCTATTTCTAGTTTTGTCATTCCTACCGTTGAAATGAATATGTCCATTCGGATTTTACGATTCCCATTTATGCTTGCGGCAGCGATGTTTGGATTTTTCGGAATGGCTATCGGAACATTGATTTTGGTTATACACCTTTTGACATTAACTTCTTTGAAACAACCGTATTTTTCTCCGTTCATTCCATTAGATACATCAAGAATCTTGCATGTGTTTTTAAGAGTACCGTATTCGAAATTCCATAAACAACAAAAGACTTTCACATTCATCGGTAAAAAGAAAGGTCGGAAATCATAATGTTCACATTATCGAGAGTCCAATTTTTCTTATTTTTGTTCATCATTCAGACAGGCACCGTATTCATTTCATTTCAATCCCGTTTTATCATGGCATCTGATCATAATGCCTGGGTAATCTTTATATTTGCAGGTAGCTTGCATTATGTACAGCTATTGCTGTTTGAAAAGTTCCATAAAAGGTTTAATCCGGGTAAGGCTGTTTCTCATTTATATATTGCTTATTGGATAATTATCACCATTTCATTTTTGTCCTACATTAATTACACACTATCGGTGTGGATATTCCCCCACACACCACAATTTATCACAATGGCAACGATTGTAGGTGTCTCACTATATGCGAATACAAGAAGACCGGAAACAATCATCAACTTACCAATTGTCATCATCCCACTTATTCCTATCTTCATTGTATTCCTTTTCATGTCTTTGCCGGATTTAGTATGGACAAGGCTTTTCCCGCTGGATGTTATGGAATATAAGCCATTATTAAAAGGGTTATTTCTTTCACAAGCAACGTTCATCGGAATTGAGATTTTTCTTTTTTTAAGACAATATGTCAAAGATGATGAGCAGGTTAAAGGTAAGCCAATCTTCATTTATCAATCCATTTGGTTTCTTTTTTTCTTTACAACAGTGATTTTTGTTTTGCTCTATTTCCCAATCTCAGGACTTAAATTTGTGACGGAGCCACTTCTTCAACTGTTGAAATATCAGAAGGTGACATTTGTTGAACGTCTTGACATGTTTTTTCTGTACATTTGGGTGATTTGGAGTGCTATAACGGTGATACTTTATAACTTCATGATTATTCATACACGTAAAATCCATTTTAAGAATACAAGCAATCGCTTTATTATTCTTTTACATTTGATCCTTGTCGTCGCTTCAGTCTATTTGGCGACAAAAGACAGGGTAGAAATTGTCCGAAGAGCAATCATCTACATCCACATTGTTTTTTCAATTTTGGTTCCTATTATCGTCATCCTCATGGATCGGAGGGAAAAGAAATGAAAAAAGGATTATTGATTATAATTATGATGCTCCTTCTTGGCGGTTGCTGGGATGAGGCACAATACAAAGATGTTACAATCGTTCCGGTTATGGGAATAGAGAAGGATGGCGAAGAAATAAAAACGATATTTTCATTTCCCACTTTTGAAAATGGAATGATCAATTACAGTACCTCGGAAGGAAAGGGGTTTTCGACATGGAACGCGCGATATGATGCAAACCAACGCACAATGGAGGCATTGAATCTCGCCCATCTGGAAGTGTTATTAGTATCCGACAATCTTGCTAAAAAGGATATTTATGAACCGTTGGATATGTTTTTCAGGACACCCAAAAATCGGATTACTAGTTATATAGCGATAATCGAAGGGGATATGGAACAATATTTCAATCTTCCTGAGGATGTTAATACCGATGTAGCAGATTTCTATCCAGAACTGCTTCATACTGCAGTTCTGTATACATTTGTTGCCGAAAACACATTGGGCGAAACAGCTAAAATACTTAGAGAAGAATCGATGGACTTATCTTTGCCGTATATGACCCTCAACGAAAAAGGAATTCCAACAGTGGAAGGGATTGCTCTATTCAGCAATTATAAATTTACGGGGAAAACGCTAAGGAAAGAAGAGTCGATTGCAGCAAATATTATGAAAGACAATCTTGGTAAGCATACCTATCTCACCTATAAATGGCGGCAAAAGGAAAGCCCTATTACAATTGAAATTATAAGTGTACACAGAAAGATCAAAATTACCCATGACAAGATTGATTTGAATTATGTCATTGATATCGGTGTTGATGAATTTCCTAAAAACGGCTTGTATAAAAATGATATGAGAAGAGAAACAGAAAACTTCTTATCTGACGAAATGAAGAGGGATTTTAATAAAGTAATTCAGAAAACCCAAGAAGCGAAAAGTGATATTTTCGGTTTTGGCAGAAGAGTTCATGCATTTCATTCAGAATTATGGGAGCGTGGAGATTGGCAGGAAACATATGCGACTTTTCCAATCGAAGTCGATGTAAAAGTTAGGATGAAAAGGACGAATATTTTAGACTGAAAAATCCCGATCCACATATAGTAGTATCGGGATTCATTTTTTGTTATTTCAAGTTTTTCCTTTGGATGTGAACAAGTCTTATGCTCAACGTAATGGCGCCGATTGTTAATCCTACAATGAGACCGATCCAATAACCGAAAGGCCCAAAATCTGTGAAATTTGCAGTTACATATCCTACAGGTAGGCCGATCACCCAAAAAGAGATAATTGCCATAATAAACGTCATATTTACGTCTTTATAACCTCGTAAGGAGCCTTGAATCGGTGCCTGGATTGCATCGGATAACTGAAAGAATGCTGCAAAGATGAGGAACTGTGTGGCTAATTTAATAATTGCAGTGTCCATTGTATAAAGTGAAGCAATTTGTTCCCTAAAAGTTAACAATATTATAATTGAAATAAAACTGAATAAAACGGCTAAGCTTACGCTAATGTAACTATAATGCTTCGCATCTTGTAACTTACCAGAACCGACAGACTGACCGACTAATATTGTAGCCCCCATTGAAATGCTTAACGGCAACATATATAGCAGTGAAGTGAAATTTAATGCAATTTGATGGGCGGAAATTGTAACGGTTGTATAGCCGCTCATTAAAAGTGTTACGACAGAAAAAATACTAATCTCCACAAATATTGATAAGCCGATTGGTACACCGATCTTTAAAATCCCTTTCCAGCGATTAAACGAAATAGCATCCCATTTTGAGAACAGGGAATAAAGTTGGAAAGATTTCCTTTTCCAAGCGATCAAAAAGGCAATTACAAAAACAATCCAGTATGTAATACCAGAAGCAAAGCCTGCGCCCGCGCCTCCTAATTCGGGAAAACCAAAGTTTCCGTAAATCAGCAAATAGTTCAGAACAATATTAATAGGTGCAGATAACAGAATGATAAGCATTGATATTCGAGTCGCCCCAAGTGCATCGAAAAAAGATCGAAGCACTGTATAAGCGAATAACGGAAGAAGTCCAAGGCTCATCCCTTTCAAGTAGTTAGCCGCAACAATCCTAACCTCATCTTCTAGTGGCATATGATCAAGTGAAGGGATGACTGCAAGCATCATAATTGAAAATACAATTACTGCTAGTACTACAGATAAATACAAGCCTTGCTGTACTGATGGGCGCGCCTCCTCCTTTTTGCCTCCACCAATATAGTGGGCGATTATTGGAGTAAGTCCCATCAGAATACCAGATAAACCAGTGTATACTGGCACCCAGAAGGAAGAACCGATTGTAACCCCCGCCAAATCTTCCGTATTGTATCTCCCAGTCATAAGAATATCGAAAAAAGTCATTAAGTATAGTGCGACTTGGGTGATTAATATTGGGACGACGATTTTAATTAGTGTTTCTATCTTTTGTTTATTAGGTGAAATTACTTCCACATAGATTCTCCTTTCGAGTCATAAATCCGAATGGTCGGATTTCTTGCCAAAACTAATATAAAAATACATACCCATACAAATCAATCAACATTGTAACATGAATTCTTTGCTATAATAGCAAAGTAGTAAAATGATATGGCTTAACGCCCAATAAAAGATAATGAGGTGAATGGCCAAATGAAACGGCCGGTGATCGTATTGACAGGTGGCGGGACAGCGGGGCATGTCTCCGTGAACGAAGCGCTAATACCTGTTTTCATTGACAAAGGATATGAAGTCCACTATATCGGTTCCCATGATGGAATCGAAAAAGAATTGATAAAGGATCGACATCGTGAAGTGACATACCATGCGATCCAGAGCGGCAAATTACGCAGATATTTCTCAATGAAGAACTTTTCGGATCCCTTTCGTGTCGGCGCAGGAGTTGTTCAAGCTTTTTCCATCCTTCGGAAATTAAAACCTGAAATCATTTTTTCTAAAGGTGGTTTTGTCTCTGTGCCAGTTGTATTGGCGGCAAAACTGGCGAAGATTCCTGTAGTCGTACATGAATCGGATGTCACCCCAGGTTTGGCAAACAAACTTGCACTTCCTTTTTCTAACCATATTTTCACAGTCTTTGAACAAACCCTTGAATATTTGCCGGTTGGAAAAGCGACTTGCACCGGGGCTGTCATCAGACCAGAAATATTTGAAGGGATCAAGGAAGAAGGTTTGCGCATTGCAGGTCTGACAGGAACTAAACCTGTTTTCATCGTCATGGGAGGGAGCCAAGGCTCAGCGCTATTGAATGATGCCACACGAAAAGAATTGACAACTATCTTAGATAGGTTTGAAGTCATACATCTTTGCGGTAAAGGGAATATAGATGAGTCTTTGGAACGCATTCCCGGATATACACAATTTGAATATGTTACAGAAGGGCTGCCTCATTTATTAGCTGCAGCGGATTACGCAGTTTCACGAGCGGGCTCGAACGCTATATTCGAATTATTGTCCGTTCACAAGCCGATGCTCCTCATCCCATTATCCGCCGCACAAAGCAGGGGAGATCAGCTGTTGAATGCATCGCTATTCAAATCGCTCGGTATTGCGGAAACTGTCCTGGAAGAGGAATTGGAAAATTCGATGATGGTGAATTTATTTAGTTCTCTCGAGGAGAATAAAAATGATCTGGTCGAAAAAATGCAAGAGCTATCAAACACGAAATCTCCTGAAATGATGGCCGATTTGATACTGTCATACAAAAATTAGCTGGAATAGGTACGAGATAGGTGAAAAAGCGGAGAAGTATTATTGCATTTATCTAAAAAGAACTGTTTCGTTATAGGCGATATAAAAGTCAATTAATTTATACGAAACCCTTTCAGTTATAGTTTTTGCGTGGTAATATGGATACGGATAAAAAATAAAAACACAACAGGCCAATTGGCAAATGTGGAGGTCATTTTACATGTCGAACAATGTTGGTACCCAACGTTCCCCTTATTCGGTATTCACAGGTCCGAACCTTGGGTATGTAATGGAAATGTATGAACAGTTCAAAGTGTCACCTGAATCGATAGACCCTGAGCTTGCTGAGATGTTCAGAAGCTATGGCGCACCTTCGGTTGATGGAGTCGAACAAACAACAGCAGTATCAGCTGTACCTACCGGTGATTTCGGAAAAGTATTAGCTGCTTACACGTTAATTGACGCTATCCGTGCATATGGGCATCTTGCCGCGGATATATATCCTTTGAACGACCGTCCAAAAGACGCGACCCGGCTGGAACTTTCGTATTACGGTTTAACCGAAAACGATTTGCAATCAATGCCAGCCTCTTTGTTCTTGAAAAATGTACCATCCAATATTGAAAACGGACTAGAAGCCGTAAACTATTTGAAGTCATTGTACACTGGCAAAATTGCCTATGAATTTGCCCATGTCATTGATGAGGAAGAACGTTCTTGGATTCAATCAAAGATTGAAAGCGGCGGTATTTCCGCAAGCCTATCAGCTGATGATAAAAAGGCATTGCTAGAAAGATTGACGAAAGTTGAAGGCTTTGAGAAGTTCATTCACCGTACTTTTGTCGGGGCAAAACGTTTCTCCATCGAAGGGCTCGACTCTCTTGTAGTGCTCTTAGACGAACTAGTTCGCCGTTCAGAAGCAGATAAAATGAAAAAAGTATTAATCGGCATGGCACACCGTGGCCGATTAAACGTACTGACACATATTTTGAATAAACCTTATGAAATGATGTTTGCTGAATTTGCTGGTGTCCCTTCGGACCCATTTATCCCTGAGGATGGTTCTTTATCGACTTCCCGCGGATGGTTCGGCGATGTTAAATACCATATGGGTGCTCTTTATAAAGCTCCATCTGGTACAGAACGATTCCTTGCTTACAACCCATCCCATTTGGAGGTTGTAAATCCTGTTGTCGCGGGCCAAACCCGTGCTGCTCAAGAATCAACGGGCGAGGAAGGATTGCCTGAACACGATATGAAGTCTGCATATGCCATTATGATCCATGGCGACGCTGCATTCCCGGGACAAGGAATTGTACCGGAAACATTTAACTATAGCCGAGTTCGTGGATATAAGACCGGCGGCTCGATCCATATCATTGCGAACAATACGATCGGTTTCACGACTGAATATTATGATTCAAGATCAACGCATTATTCTTCAGATCCTGCAAAGGGATTCGAAGTACCGATCTTGCATGTCAATGCTGACAGTCCGGAAGATGTAATTGCTGTTGCGGCTTTCGCATTTGAATACCGTCAAAAATTCGGCAAGGACATCTTAATTGATCTAATCGGATACCGTCGCTATGGACATAACGAAATGGATGAACCATTAGTTACGAATCCGATGATGTATCACCTTATCCATAAACATCCAACTCCGCGTCAGCTTTATGGAACTGAACTTGTAAATGCCGACATTATTAAGGACACTGATGTTGAGAAGCTTGATGCTGATGTGTTTGCAATGATGCAAGCTGCATATGACAGAGTGAAAGAACATTCATCTGACGTGAAAAAACGTTCTAATGCAACGCCTGAAAACGTATTGGCAGGATACCCAAGAGATCTTGAAACGGGTGTAGAACAGGAAAGACTTCAAAAAATGAATGAAGAGCTTCTTTCTTATCCTGAGGATTTTACTGTTTTCAGTAAATTGGACCGGATCTTGAAACGCCGTGAAGAACCGTTTAAAGGAAAAGGGAAAATTGACTGGGCACATGCCGAGCAATTGGCATTCGGTTCCATCCTTCAAGACGGGAAGCCTATCCGCATTACCGGTCAAGACGTTCAACGCGGTACGTTCGCACACCGTCATTTAGTTTTACATGATGAAAAAACAGGTGAAGAATTTGTTCCACTTCATCATATTAGCGATTCAAATGCTTCGTTTGTAGCGTATAACAGCCCGTTGACAGAGTTTGCGGTTGTTGGTTATGAATTTGGTTATAACTTGGAAAAAGATCAGTCTCTTTCAATTTGGGAAGCCCAATATGGCGACTTTGCAAATATGGCCCAAGTGATGTTTGACCAATTCATTTCTTCAAGCCACTCCAAATGGGGTCAGCAATCCGGTATGGTGATTCTGTTGCCACATGCATATGAAGGTCAAGGACCGGAGCACTCCAGTGCACGACTTGAAAGATACTTGCAATTATGTGCTGAAAATAACTGGACGGTTGCCAACATTTCAAGCGCAGCAAACTATTTCCACGTCTTGCGCAGACAGGCAATGATGCTTGGCACTGAAGTTGAACGTCCGTTAGTCATCGTCTCACCTAAATCCCTACTGCGCCACCCGCTTGTCGGTGCGGATGTAAGCGATCTGTCAGAAGGTCACTTCGAAACAGTTCTCGAACAGCCGGGTACAGGGCAGGAGCCTGGAAAAGTGAAGAAAATTCTATTTGCCAGCGGTAAAATGGCAATCGACCTTGCTGAAAAGGTAAAAGACGGAGAAGGATTCGAACACTTGCATATCGTTCGTGTGGAACAGCTTTACCCGTTCCCATCAGAAAAAATTGCTGAAATCACTGCTCGTTTCCCGAAAGCGAAAGAACTTGTTTGGGTTCAAGAAGAACCGAAAAACATGGGTTCATGGTCATTCGCATATCCATACTTGCAAGAAATCGCAGACGGAAAAACGATTTCCTATGCCGGACGCATCCATCGCGCAAGCCCATCCGAAGGCAGCGGCGAAGCACATAAGTCCGAACAACTCCGCATTATCGAAGAAGCTTTGAAGAAGTAATAATATATTTAATGTTATGCTGAAAGAAATGTTGATTTATTCATGGTTATTTCCGTTGCTTGTAGTGGAAGGCGGCGACTCCTGGGGGAATAGCGGGACAGGTGAGACCCCGCAACGAAGCGAAGCGAAGTGAGGAGGCTCACCGCCGCGCCCGCCCCCCGGAAAGCGTCCGCCTGGAACGGAAAGCAACAGTTCATGCTTATATTGATAATTGTTACATGCCGTTGTGACGGTAGAATAGAGGAGGAATTTATTGTGGCAGAGATCAGAGTACCAGAACTTGCAGAATCGATTACAGAAGGAACAATCGCAAAATGGTTGAAACAACCAGGTGAAAGTGTAGACAAAGGAGAATTCATCGTTGAACTGGAAACAGACAAAGTCAACGTTGAAGTTATTTCTGAAGAAGCTGGAGTTATCCAGGAACTACTTGCTGCCGAAGGCGATACAGTCGAAGTCGGCCAAGTCATCGCAGTAGTCGGCGAAGGATCTGGAGCACCAGCTGCTCAACCAGCGGCGCCTGCCCCTAAAGCAGAGGAAGCGCCTGCTGCAGCACCTGCACCACAACAATCAGCGGCTGCAGAAACAACTGAACAAACTTCATCTGATCGCACAATCGCTAGCCCGGCGGCTAGAAAACTAGCTCGCGAAAAAGGCATCGATCTTGCTGCTGTTTCACCAGTCGATCCAATGGGCCGCGTTCGTGCACAAGACGTTTCTGCACATGGCACTGCTCCTAAAGCACCCGTTGCAGCACCACCAGCTGCAAAATCTGCTGCACCTGTAGAAGATGGACGTGAAACACGCGAGAAAATGACGCGCCGCCGTCAAACGATCGCCAAACGTCTTTTAGAAGTAAGACAATCTACAGCAATGCTTACAACTTTCAATGAAATCGACATGACTGCAGTAATGGAACTTCGTAAACGCAAAAAAGACGAATTCTATGATAAAAACGATGTTCGTCTTGGTTTCATGTCATTCTTCACAAAAGCAGTCGTTGCTGCACTTAAAAAATATCCATACGTCAACTCGGAAATCGATGGCGACGAAATCATCTTGAAGCATTACTATGACGTCGGTATTGCAGTATCTACTGAAGGTGGCCTTGTCGTTCCAATCGTGCGTGACGCAGATCGCAAGAACTTTGCGGAAATCGAAGCTAACATTGGTGAACTTGCTGGAAAAGCAAGAGATAACAAATTGACGATTGGCGATATGGCAGGCGGTTCATTCACAATTACCAACGGTGGCGTATTTGGATCATTATTATCAACACCAATCTTAAACGGTACTCAAGTTGGTATTCTTGGAATGCACACAATTCAAAAACGCCCGATTGCTGTTGGCAACGAAGTAGAAATCCGTCCGATGATGTATATCGCATTATCATATGACCACCGTGTCATCGATGGAAAAGATTCAGTCGGCTTCTTGAAAATGGTCAAAGAATTGATCGAAAACCC
This sequence comes from Sporosarcina luteola, assembly GCF_007991495.1. GTDB lineage: Bacteria > Bacillota > Bacilli > Bacillales_A > Planococcaceae > Sporosarcina > Sporosarcina luteola. Next base: position 40,165 of record NZ_BJYL01000012.1, read on the forward strand.
TGAAGACCTACTTTTAGGTTCTTGATTCGATAATTACAAACAACGGCCCGAAATCTTCGGGCCTTTTTTCAAATTAATGCAATTGGAAGGTGAGCGCTATGTCATTTATGAATTGGACGACCGCTCCGACACTACGAAAAGTCGTATGTACACATGCAAATGCGGAAAAGTATGTAGTGACGGACGTATTGACGCCTGGCAAAGAGTATGACGTTAAGAATGAGACAGACGAATTCATTTTCATCGTAGATAATACTGGCAAAGTCGGCGGCTATTATAAAACGTATTTCGAATGATCATTCGCCCGATGCCGATAATAGGCAATCGGGCATTTTTAATTAGGAGGTAAAAAAAATGAACACGCTCATTCCTGAGGAAAGAAAGCAAAGGCATGCCAGGACATACAATACACATGAACAATCATTGATTCAAGAAGGCGGGTATATTTCACCTATCCCGGATCTATGGGAAGACATTTTAATCGGTGTTGTTTTAAAGAAGCCTGTCTTGTTAAAAGGCCCATCCGGATCAGGTAAGACAAAGCTTGCGCAAAGCATCTCTCAATTTTTCAATCAGCCCATGCATAGCGTGAACTGTTCAGTTGACCTCGACGCGGAGTCGTTATTAGGATTTAAAACGATCATTACAAAAGAAGGACAAACAGTTATAGAATTTGTCGAGGGACCTGTCGTTCAAGCGATGAAAGAGGGACATATCCTCTATATAGATGAAATTAATATGGCAAAGCCCGAAACGTTGCCAATCCTACATAGCGTGCTGGATCATAGACGTATGTTAACAAACCCATTTACGGGGGAAGTTATACAAGCGCATGCCGATTTTGCCGTCATTGCAGCGATTAATGAAGGATATGTCGGGACATCGCCAATGAATGAAGCATTAAAAAATCGGTTCATTTCCTTTTCGATTCCTTATCTTGCGGGAGATCAACTCCGGGAAATCATTCAAGCACAGTTTCCATCTGCGGATGAAGCATTGGTCAATTTAATGATGAACATTAATGAGGATTTGAAGAAACAAGTGATGAACGGCTTATTGGCTGAAGAGGCAGCATCGGTAAGGAGTCTACTGGATGCCATGGCGCTCGCGGAACATATTCCGGTAAGGCGTGCAGTCCAGTACGCGATTGCCGAAAAACTGGATGATAAAATGGAACAGAAACTCATCATGGAGTTAGTAGATACGTGGGTGAAATGAGGCGAAACAAATGGTGAAGTTAAATCGGTTCATTCAATTTAATGATGAAACAATCGATGCCAATCTGTTATTGCTTTATGAACGAGTGGGTAGAGCGCTTGCGGATGCACCATATCTGAAACTAACCGAACGAAAACTTTTTGAATTACAACCGACGGAGGGTGTTATTTCATTAAGTGTGTTTTGGCGCCATCGTCCGGATGATATTACCCATGCGGGAAGACTTTCGGATGTGTATTTAATGACAGCGGGTTTTTGGAAGCATTTTTCAGTTCTAGATTGGGTTAATTTCAGAGCTATGTATAAGAATCATCCTTTGCGGAAATTTACGGAAGAAATGCTGTTGATGTTTGAAGAGTTCAGATTGATGGATTTTGTCGAGAAGGAACGGCCTGGCACGGGGCGAGCTTTTTCTGTAAGGCGTCAGCTGATGCTTCAATTTCATCGTGACCGGCTATTTTCCAATTTCAAAAAAGGGTTTTATACAGATGCTTTGATGAATCAGCTCTTTATCACTCTCCATGAAGGGATGTACAGAGATACACAAGTGGAGTGGGAGTTGCCGATTGAACATATCCAATTGATTGCTTCTTATGCAACTGATGCGAGATCTACGTCTGACATGGCTGGTTTGGTGGAAAGAGTTGTTTTTATGATTGAGGAGATCATCAAAGATGATCTTATCCACCAGTATTATGCGATCGGTGATTCGATTTCAGAGAAGACCGCCGTTTTTCATTATCATGAAGGAATGGCAGATGCGGAAAAAGGTGAAACGGAAGTAAAGGAAACGATTGAAGAAATTTTCCGTACGTGGCATCGTGAAAATGAAAGTGAGGCCGGTGTACATCTGGAGTACGAACTTGAGCATGGCCGGGCGGGCCGAGGTGATGGCAGCAATGCAACAGAGGGCAATGAAGATGCCGAAATTCAAGAAACCGGCAGTGGACATTCAGAAGGAAATGAAAGTGAACGGTGGTCTGACGAAGAACGGGAGCAAACCAATAAGAAATCCGAACAGAAAAAGGCTGGGCGGGAGTTCGGGAAAGAGCATGTTCATGTTGTCTACGAAGAAAAGGAAGTTGAAGTGGTTCGTAATGATGATAATAAAGCGAAGCTCGTACGTTGGCGTGAAGAACAAAAGCCCTATATACGTTCTTTCGTCGACGAAATGAGGAAAAGGATAGAGTTAAAAGAAGACGCAAGAAGAAACCGGTTAGTGAAGGGGAGATTATCGACAAAACTCACTACTTTACTAGTCGATGAACGACCTCGACCATTTTATCGTAAAAATATCCCGTCAGACCGATTAGATGCAGTGTTTGGATTGCTTGTTGACGGATCAGCTTCCATGATGGATAAATTGGATGAAACGAAGAAAGCGGTCCTTCTATTCCATGATGTGCTAAGGCAGCTTTCCGTTCAACATGAGATTTCATCCTATTATGAAGACGCCAACCATGCGACAAAGGAACTTCAACCGAATGTGTTTGAACTTATGCATACGTTTGGAGATCAGCGGAAAGATGATGGTTTAGGCATACTTTCATTTGAAACGAATGAGGATAACCGGGATGGGTTTGCCATTCGCTGGATGACGCAAAGACTTTTAGCAAGATCAGAAAAACATAGGTTCTTGCTTGTTTTTTCCGACGGGGAACCTTCCGCGTTCGGGTATGACCGAAACGGGATTCTGGATACGCGGGAATCTGTCATGGAGGCTGAAAAGAGAGGGGTCTCCGTCATCCACCTATTTTTAGCTTCTGAAGAGCCAACCGACGACCAGCGTGCGTTATTTTCGATGATGTTTGGAAACAAATCCGCAGCATCCGACTCTGTTGAAAATTTTACGGATCAAACAGTAAGGATCCTTCGGAAGTTGCTGGGGATTGCAATCGGGTGACAGGTACCCAATCAATTCATGCAATTCTTTCGATGAGAAAAACCGCCTCTACAGGCGGTTTTTGTCGTTAGTATGGACGGTCAGGGGTTTGTGTTTTTTCGTGAACGGCGAGAAGGCGTTGTTTTAGCTCTTCTTCCATACGGGCGATTTCCACTTCAGCAGCTTTTCGTTTAACGCGTCCATCTGCTTGGATGACGAGCGTTTCCTCGATTGTTTGAATTAAGTTCTCTTGTGTCTTTTTCAATGTATCGATTTCAATGATGCCGCGTTCATTTTCTTTTGCAGTTTCAATCGAGTTGACTTTAAGCATCTCTGAGTTTTTCAATAGTAGATCGTTTGTTGTCTTTGTTACTAACCGTTGCGACTCGACAGCTTTACGTTGTCTATTGAGCGTAAGTGCAATCGCGATTTGGTTCTTCCATAATGGAATGGATGTCATGATGGAAGACTGTATTTTTTCCGCGAGTGTTTGGTTCGTCTGTTGGATCATCCGTATTTGTGGAGCACTTTGGATTGTGATTTGTCTTGAAAGTTGAAGGTCGTATAACCTTTTTTCCAAACGATCCAAGAACTGCCCCATATCGTTTACTTCTTGGAAAGCCATTTGGTCATTTGATAATTCCGCTTTTCTTTGCATTTCGGGAATGATGACAGTGGCGATTTCATCGCGTTTGATTTCTGCTGCAGCGATATACACATTCAATGCTTGGAAATACGTTTTATTTTGTTCGTATAGGTTATCGAGCATTTGGACATCCTCGAGCAAACCTCGCTTGGAATGTTCCAATTGAACACCGATGCGATCGATTTGTGTGCTCAGCTTTTGATATTTTGTCATCATTTCTTGAATGGAGCGGGTAGCTTTACTGAAAAGGCGACTAAGTCCGGACTTTTTCTTTTCGGATAAATCTTCCGGGTCGATTTCGGAAAGCTTGCTCATTAAATCGCTAAGTACATCGCCAACCGGACCGATATCCTTACTTTGCACATGGTCCAGCATTTTATGGGAGAATCTTGATAATTCGTTTTGCGCATTTGCACCATACGTAATGATCGCTTCATAGTTTCCGACAGGGATCTGCTCGGCTAATTGCTTTGCTTTTATCTGCTCTTCCGGGGTCAAACGATCCATTAATTTAACAGCGACCTGGCCATTATTTTGTTGTTCCGTTTGCATCTCTTTCGGCAATAACGGTTCATTCATATTAAACGGATTGTCCAATAGGTCATCCATCGTTTTCACTTCATCATTTTGTAAATTATTTTCTGTCATCGTGCATTTCTCCTTTCATCTCAAGCAACGGTTTATTCTTTTTCATTGTAACATCTACATAATCCAATTCTAGTTGGAGCTGTTCAATATCGGTAGCTAAAGCCCCTCTTAGATCTTGTTCCAATTGTTTATTTACATCCCCCAACGTTTCTCTTGTATGTTGAAGGGCTACCCTGATTTCTTGGTCTTTCAACGGTTGATTTACTAACATTGCATATTTGGAAGTCAATTCGACGGCTGAATCAAGATGTGAGTAGAAAAACTTTTCGACATGGTAAAATTTCTTAGGATTTTTGCGTACTATGGTAAGAATCCTTTTTGACATATTATTCATCTCATATACTTGCTTGAATGCTTGGACGGAACGAACTTGACCGTACAGCCCGTTTAATTGTTTTATTTTTGATTTAGCTTCGGAAATTTGGGTTTTGATATGCTTATATTCGGATCTTGACATACCTAATTCTTTCACATTGGATGATAATTGTATTTGTTTGATCGTGAAATTGCCACCCAGGTATAATGCAATCATCAGGCCCGTTGCTGCAAAAACATTCATGCCCCCAGCCATAATCATCGTCAACCAAGAGCCGAAACTGATAGGTGCTGTTATTAAATGCCTTTGGAAAAACTGTTTGACTTCTTTCATCGTCTCTAGGCCTCCTTGCGTTCTCTATACTTTACTACGTTTTAGATGGTCAAAAGTTTCAAGTCGTTAGTGCAATTATACCTGATTTATGATTGAAATACATTGTTATGAGTACATGAATCCATTTACTTGGATACATTCACGAGATTTGTTAAAATGAATGCACTCACGGCACTCATAGATAGGGGGAAGCGATATGGAATACGAAGTCGTCTATATGAAAGCGGATTACGAGCCGTGGTGGATGTTTGAAGACTGGGAAAAGATGGTCCAGGTAAGAAAGCATTTCGAGACAGCAGAGGAAGCGAAGGGGTACCTTGGCGAATTAAAAAATGAATTTAGCGCAAAATATAATTATGCAGAGGAACGCAATGACTGCTTTTTTGCATATTGGTCTGATTGCGAGCGGATGTTCTGTGAAGGTTGCGATGAAGATCTTCAAATTTTTCATGGCATCATTTCACTTGTAAATGGCAAGCCGGCTTCGATAACATTGATAAATAATTCGAATATTTGATATTGTTATATTGACAAATATATAGGGTATGGTATAGTATCAGTAACTATAAAGGGATTTACCGAATCAAACGTATTCACGTATTACAAAAGGTGATCGGCGTTGTCGGTGCTTTTTGTAATATGTGAATTTTTTTCTGTTCATGTATTAGCAAGTACAATTATTTGGAGGTAGTCACACATGAAACAAGGTACTGTAAAATGGTTCAACGCTGAAAAAGGCTTCGGTTTTATCGAAGTTGAAGGGGAAGACGATGTATTCGTACACTTCTCTGCAATTCAGGGAGACGGATTTAAATCTTTGGACGAAGGACAACAAGTCGAGTTCGAAGTTGTAGAAGGCAATCGTGGTCTTCAAGCTGCTAACGTAGTTAAACTATAATTCGTCAGGTAAAAGAGGCGCCATTATCGGTGCCTCTTTTTTTCGTCAGTTACAGGATGAATTTGAATGTATCAGGCTTCTTCAGGATTGGAACGGAAGGCGGCGACTCCAGCGGGAACAGCGCGAGCTGAAGACCCCGCAACGAAGCGAAGCGTAGTGAGGAGGCTGAAGCCGTGCCCGCGGAACGCGTCCGCCTGGAGTGGAAATCCGTGTTCCATTCTTAGGGTTTCGATACAGATTCCAATGTCGAAGTCACGATGAATTCTTCGTTGTTTTCCGCAGGCATGATGAATTCACGCTTTACTTCGCCGAACCCTTCCACGATATATTTTCGATTGACTGCATCATTTTCTTCGGATTGAATCACAAAGGCATTGTCGAATGTTTGATAAGGGGTTTCTACCGTGACGCCCGTTTCAACAATTTCCCACTTGTCGAAAGTCGTTCCTACCTCAAATGGCTTTTTTAGATAAACGCCTTCAGGTTCCATCGCATTGATCTCTTCCAAAGAAGGGAAGTCCGCGTTCATATCGACGGCTTTATGTCCGATTGTTGTAATCTGATCTTCATCAATCCTATAAATATACCTTATAATCGCACCGCCATTATTTTCATGGACGCCGATAATATTTTCGTATGGCTGCGCAAATGTGACATCGAGCTCTGCAAATTCATTTCCCTCCCCAAGAAAATGTGCTTTCGAACCATCGGGCAGGAAGTAATTTTTCAATGATTCGTCAGTAGTGTTTTTCGTTTCTTCCTCATTATTTTCTGTCGCCTGATCCGGTTCATTTGATTCACCGCTGTTGCCGGAATTGTTCAATGTTGTCGTTTTACTTGAACAACCTGCAACCAAGAGGATTGTAAACAACAATGCGATAACTAGACGGTTCCTCCTCATAAAAAAACACTCTCCTTTTTCAATAATATACCCGAAACGAAAGTGATTATCCTTTTTCCATGGATTCTGTTGAATAAAAAAACCGCTCTCCCATAAGGGAAAACGGTTCGTGATCAGTTGGAAATTGTTTGTTGCTCTTTCCACTCTAAATATTCATCATACTGCATCATTTTATCAAAAATTGTTCCATCTTCGCGAATTTCGATGATGCGGTTCGCAACAGTTTGGATGAACTGCTGGTCATGAGAAGTGAATACCATTGCTCCTTTGAAAGCTGTTAACCCATTATTTAGCGCTTGGATGGATTCCAAGTCTAAGTGGTTCATCGGTTCATCCAATAAAAGCACGTTTGCATTCGTCAACATCATTTTAGAAAGCATGCAACGTACCTTTTCTCCACCTGATAAGACGGAAGGTTTCTTTTTCACTTCTTCTCCTGAGAAGAGCATACGGCCAAGGAAACCGCGTAAAAACGTTTCAGTTTGATCTTCTGGTGAATATTGTCGCAACCATTCCACTAGGGAAGATTCATCCCCCTCGAAATACTCGCTATTATCAAGTGGGAAGTATGCACGTGTCGTCGTGACACCCCATTTAAATGACCCTTCGTCAGGCTGAGATTCTTCAGCAAGAATATCTAACAGTGCCGTCTTTGCAAGGGGATTACCTAAAAGGATGATCTTGTCTTCTTTATTCACAGTAAATGTTGCGTCTTTGAACATTACTTTGCCGTCCTGTGATTTAGAAAGGCCTTGAACACTTAAGACATCATTACCGATTTCACGTCCAATTTGGAAATTGACGAATGGGTAACGACGGGAAGATGGACGAATATCATCCAACTCGATTTTATCAAGCGCTTTTTTACGGGAAGTTGCTTGCTTGGATTTGGAAGCATTCGCACTGAAACGCGCAACGAACGCTTGCAATTCTTTAATCTTTTCTTCTTTTTTCTTATTTTGATCCTGCGCCATTTTTAATGCCAATTGGCTGGATTCATACCAGAAATCATAGTTGCCAGGGTACAATTGAATTTTCGAGAAATCGAGGTCTGCAATTTGCGTACATACTTTGTTCAAGAAATGACGGTCATGTGAGACTACGATGACGGTATTATCAAAATTGATAAGGAACTCTTCAAGCCATTGGATCGCTTTGAGGTCCAAGTGGTTCGTCGGCTCATCGAGAAGAAGGACGTCTGGTTTTCCGAATAGTGCTTGTGCGAGAAGCACTTTCACTTTATCCGAACCGGACAGTTCTGCCATTTTAACGTGATGAAGAGATTCTGGAATACCGAGCCCTTGCAGGAGGATGGCTGCTTCTGATTCTGCTTCCCATCCGTTCAGCTCGCCGAATTCACCTTCAAGTTCAGCTGCCCGCATGCCATCCTCATCTGAAAAATCTTCTTTCATATAAATGGCGTTTTTCTCGGTCATGATGTCATATAGGCGTTTATGACCCATAATGACTGTGTTAAGTACTTCGTTTTCTTCATACTCGAAATGGTTCTGTTTAAGGACAGCAAGACGCTCATCCTTGTTCATAATTACGTTTCCAGTTTGTGGTTCAAGTTCGCCGGATAAAATTTTAAGGAACGTCGATTTTCCCGCACCGTTTGCACCGATTAAACCATAACAATGGCCTGGGTTAAACTGTATATTGACATCTTCAAACAGTTTGCGGTCACCGAATTGAAGACTAACATTACTGACAGCTATCATAAAAAAATCCTCCTAAATTCACAATGCTCCTATTATAACATGAAAGCTTTCATGAGTGGTATGTGTTAAACCTGTTTATACGAAAAAATCCCTGGGGACAGGGATTTGTTATTGAAAGACTTTCCGTTGCCGGTAAGCGTCCAATGAGTATAGCTCTTTATTCAATATATATTCCATCCTGACATAATCTTTTTTAGAGGGGATAGCATGTTGATCTAAGCCGGACATGGAGAACAGAAAGTAATAGTCTTTTACTCTACGGAAGAGAAAAACAGTTTCAGGAAATTCGTCAAAAATACCTTTAACTTGATATTTTCGCGTGTATTCCCAATGAAGTAGCTTCATGAACATCTTTCCTTTCATGGCTAATTATAGATGAAACCGTAGAGGAACACAAGTTCTTGCACCGGCAAAAGAGGGACTGTACACATTAAAAAAAGAAGAAGGAAACAATGAATTATTCCTTCTTCTGGCATTTATTATGTCCAATGGTCATTTATGAACTCATCTCTGCCCGATTTAGCCCGATCTTCTTTGTAATGGGACTGTTCTTTTTGATAATAATCCTGGTGATAATCCTCGGCTCTGTAAAATGTTTCAGCCGGGCGGACTACCGTAACGATCGGCTTTTTGAAGCGATTGCTTTCTCCAAGCTGTTTCTTCGATTGTTCTGCAGCCATCTTTTGTTCATCGTCATAATAAAAGATAGCTGTCGAATAGGAATGGCCACGGTCATGGAACTGTCCACCGGCATCAGTCGGATCAATTTGCTGCCAATAAAGTTCTAGCAACTGTTCATATGTAAAGAGGGAGGGATCAAATGTAATTTCAACGACTTCCAAATGTCCGGAGTCACCCTTTTTCACATCTTCATAGGTTGGGTTTTCGACATGCCCTCCCATATAACCTGATACTATATCCTCTATACCATCCCATTCTTTGAATGGTTTTACCATACACCAAAAACATCCGCCCGCAAATGCCGCTTTTGCATACTTCTTTTCAGACATCCAATCTAACCCCTTTCAATTAATTCAAATAAATTGTATCATAATTTTCAGGGCTAGACTGTACATACGAAAGAAAGGCTGCGTACCGGTCAGTGTGTAAACGGTAGACAACCTTTCTGAGAGGTGCAATGAGTGGTGTGCTTTTTACATCATTAATAAATGTAGCTTGCGCCAATAATAATCAACAGGATGAAAAGCACAACAAGCAAAGCAAAGGAGGAACCGCTTCCTCTCCCGTATTCACTTCCCATTTATACCACCACCTTCATAGTAGACTATGCAATGAAGAAAACAGCAGATGGGGAAATGACTATGGTTTTCATAATAACTTAGCGCGATTGTCTGACATACTAACCGGCGACGCAACCCTTGCAAACAACAAACGTCCTTTAGATGACATTAAAATTTGGAGGAATCTGATTTGAAAGAAGACCAGTACGAAGGCCCTGTTCCAAGAAGAAGAAGGAGAAAGAAGCTGCGAATCGGCAGGTTGTTTTTAACGATCCTTTTCGCTGTTTTCATCGTGACGGGCTTCTATTCATACTTTCAATATAAAGAAGGTAAATCATTAGCTAAAGGCAATGAAATCGATCCTGGTCCTTTTACAGGGGATGTCGTCGATCCAAAAAATCCATCGATTGAGAATTATTTACTGTTAGGAATTGACGACGATGGCAGTGGTAAATCACGTACAGATACGATGATCGTTCTGTCTTGGGATAAAAAAGAAGGTTCGATACGCCTCGTTTCATTCATGCGTGATATTTACGCAGATATACCCGGTTATAAGTCATATAAGTTGAATACAGCGTATTATTTGAACGGAGTACAGGCCGCAAAGGATACGATCACGGGCATGTTTGGTATTCCGATTCACCATTATGCTATTGTGGATTTCGACAATTTCGAGTCCATAATCGATATTGCATTTCCAAAAGGAATCGAAATCGATGTGGAAAAAGAAATGTCGGAGAAAATCGGTGTTACGCTAATGCCGGGGAAACAGCAGCTGAACGGTAAAGAATTGCTTGGTTTTGCTCGATTCCGCGCCGATGCAGAAGGGGATTTCGGCAGGGTTTCAAGACAACAAGAAGTGATTAAGGCCGTTAAAGATGAAGCGCTCCGTCCTGGAATGCTCCGTCATATTCCGAAGCTGTCAGGTGCATTATCCAGTTTTATACAAACTGATTTGACGGCAAAAGATGAGATTTCAAAAGCTGTCACGCTTCTCATGAACGGCAAATCGGATATTGAGACGATGACAGTACCTGTAGAAGGTACATATTGGTTCAATTCTTATTCACATGCAGGATCTGTCATTGAGCTCGATATTGATAAAAACAAAGAGGCACTTTCAACTTTCCTGAATATGAAAATTGACTGAGGGGGTAGCCATGGACAATAAGAGTCAAGGACAAGAAACAGTTGCAAGAAATGACTCGACGCCAAGAATCATTCGTTTTTTAGGTGGCCGGGCAACGATGTTCGTTTTACTATCTATCTTGCTGATTGGGCTTATTATATTAGTTTTCAGCAAGGTATCCTTTATTTTTTATCCGATTAAAGTCTTTTTTTCAACGGTAGTCCTTCCGATAATCCTTGCAACAATTGCTTATTATTTATTGCGACCGATTTTACGCCTCTTGGAACGGATGAGGATTCCAAGGGTATGGGGGATTTTTATTCTTTTTGTTGGGCTTGCAGGATTGATCACATTATTCGTGTTTCTTGTTTTTCCATTCCTGAAAATACAGTTTGCGAACTTGATTGAGGAATTTCCAACTTATTTTAAGCAGATGCTCATCAATGTAGATACCTTTTTACGGACTTCAATCTTTTCAGCGTATTATGGCGAAATGGATATTAATATTAACAAGCTATTAGACAATGGGTTAGGAAATATTGGAGAATTTTTCACGGATGCGATAGGTGGGATTGCATCTGGTGTGACCTCATTCATTTCTGCATTAACAGGTTTCGTCCTTGCAATCATTACAGTTCCGTTCATCCTCTTCTATCTATTGAAAGATGGGGAGAAGCTGCCTAAAATGATTGTAAAAATGTTGCCGCCACGTCTTCGCGATGAGGCGGACGCTATTTTCAAGGACGCCGACCATCAAATTAGCGCCTATATCCAAGGGCAGATTCTTGTAGCAATCTGTATCGGTATTATGGTATCGATCGGCTTTAGAATCATCGGCATGGATTACGCACTTTTACTAGGAGCGCTCGCGATGTTCACAAGTGTCGTGCCTTATTTAGGACCTATTATCGCAATCACTCCGGCTGCTATAATAGCAATTGTCACATCACCATTCATGTTGGTGAAGCTAGCCGTTGTTTGGACAATCGTCCAATTGGTTGAAGGTAAATTCATATCTCCGCAAATCATGGGGAAATCTTTACGGGTTCATCCAATAACAATTATCTTCGTCTTGCTAACTGCCGGATCATTGTTCGGGGTAGTAGGAGTCGTTTTAGGTATTCCGGGATACGCATTAATCAAAGTGGTTTTCACACATATGTTCAAGCTGTTGAAACTTAGGTACAATAAACACGAACCTGATACGGATATGCATTATGAGGGATAAAATGCAAAAGGCGTCCAGTTATGGACGTCTTTTGCATGTGGAGAATGCAATGCGGATAACGAATGAATTGGGCTACGCATCTAAGGAACGATTACTCCGTTTCATATACAACAGTCCCTGTTAATGATAGATCGTACCCGCCCATCGCATTGATTTCATTTTGAAATTCTTTGGAACGGAGGATGGAAAAAATGGATTCTCGTAGATGGAGATTCTCGTCAGTTTTAAACATGACTAAATCATACCTCTCCTGTATGAGCGGTATGAAATCTACTCCGACTAATATTGCAGCCTTTTCGATGCCGACACCGACATCAGCTGCACCCGACGCCACTTTACTTGCCACTGCAATGTGATTCATTTCCTCCGTGAAATATCCATCGATTTTTCGAGGGGATATGCCTTCCAATCGTAATTTTTCATCAAGCAAAACCCTTGTGCCTGAGCCTAATTCACGATTGATCATTGTAATAGACGGCTTTATCAAGTCACTCCATGTATGAAGATTCTTTGGATTGTTTTTCTGAACATACATGCCTGCTGTCCTGGATAATAGATTGATGACCACATATGAATGACCTACCAAAATCCTCTTGATAAACGGGATATTATAGGTGCCTGTATCTCCATCAAATAAGTGCGTACTGACAACGTCCGCTTCTCCAGCGTACATAGCCATTAAACTATTAAGGCTTCCTGTATAAGAGCGAAGCGGTCGGAATCCACCCGTTTTTTTCCCAATTGCATTTGCCAGGAGGTCAAGACTTATATCTTGCCCGCTAATGATCAATTGACGGGTAGCGTAAGGTTGGATGATGGGAGGCGGGCTATAATCATTCTTATTTCTGATAGGTTCGTTTGTCTGTTCCGAAACAGTTACATTCGCGGACTCAACTCCACCGCTTTTTGTGCTTTCCTTATAAGTGTCCAAATCAGTCGCGTCAACACGCATCTGTCTACCAACACGATAAGCTCGAATCTGCCCTTTTTTAATCAAGTCATAAACGGTTAACTTGGAAACTTTCAATAGATCTGCAATTTCTTCGGTCGTATAGGAAGTTGAATTGTGATTTGTCATAGTTCCTCCAAAATGCTCTTTCATTCATTTTCTCTTACCTTCTATAAAAAAGCAATTTTACAAAATATCAAAAGTTAAAAGTATTGATGTTTAAATATTTTTAATTAAAACTAGATATGTTTAGTTATATATAGTTATAATAGATTATAAATAATGATGTTAAGATGTGAATTGTTATAACAGGAATGGAGAGGTGGTAACTTATGAAAAAAAACGTCCTACTGTTTTGCCTGTTTTTTGTTTTATTGCTTTCCTTCGGATGTAGTGATGGGGGGAAAGTAAAGGAAGATGAAGAGCAAGTTGAACTGCTGGTTTCTGCTGCTGCCAGTTTGACCGATGTATTAACGGAGCTAAAAGAAGAATACGAAAAAGATCATAAAAATACAAGCATTACATTCAACTTCGGTAGTTCGGGAAAATTAGCTGCACAAATCGAACAGGGCGCTCCAGCCGATCTGTTCTTATCAGCAAGCGCAAAAGATATGGATAATATGAATGATAAAGGATTAATCGATGAACCTTCAAGAATTGATTTTACTCAAAATTCACTTGTGTTAATTTCTAATAAGGATTCCACTATTGATCTTAATTCGTTTGAAAAAATAGATTCGGCAAAAATAGACCACCTTGCAATCGGTGAGCCTGAAAGCGTTCCTGTCGGCCGTTATACAAAGGAAGTTTTCGAGCATCTTGGCTTATGGGAACCTTTACAAAGTAAATTAGTTATGGGATCAGATGTACGCCAGGTTTTGACCCATGTTGAAATGGGCAATGCCGATCTAGGAATCGTTTACGCAAGCGATGCGTTAATTTCGGACAAAGTGAAAGTATTGGCGAAAGCAGACACAGAATGGCATGAACCTATTGTTTATCCGGGGGCAATTGTGGATTCCTCACGACATAAAGAAGAAGCACAGGAATTCTTGGATTATCTAATGAGTGCAGACGGGAAGTTACAGTTGGAGAAGTTCGGTTTCAAGTAAGTCCAGCTTCGGGCGCCAGAAACTCGGGGTCATAAGTCGAATATGCTATGTGGCAAAGAGCGCCACTTCGCATCTTCGTCTTATGCCCGTCGTTTCTAGACAGGCGCCCTACGCATTCTGAATGAGGAGGGGATAATATGACTAACGGAGACTATACTCCTTTACTTTTATCGTTGAAAGTGGCGGCCATCTCGACCTCTATTGTATTTGTAGCAGGTGTGTTTTTCGCTTATTTATTTGCAAAGAAACAGTTCTTCGGCAAAAGTATTATCGAATCTTTTTTTATGCTTCCGTTAGTCCTTCCTCCTACCGTTGTTGGTTTTGGTCTGCTTGTGTTGTTCGGGAAAAAAGGGTGGATTGGCAGTTGGCTTATTGAATGGTTTGATTTTCAAGTTGTGTTCACTTGGATTGGTGCTGTCATTGCTTCAATCGTCGTCTCTTTCCCGTTAATGTACCAAAGTGCTGTTGCTGCTTTTGAAAGCCTTGATAAAAAATTCGAAAATGTCGCTCGAACAATGGGTGCATCTGAATGGCGTGTGTTTTGGACGGTGGCTTTTCCATTAGCTTGGCCAGGGTTGCTTGCCGGATTAGTGTTATCATTCGCTAGAGGACTGGGGGAATTTGGCGCCACACTTATGTTGGCAGGCTATATCCCGGGAAAGACTGACACCATACCGATGGCGATCTATTTTGCGGTAGAATCCGGGCAAATGGAAAAAGCCACGTTCTGGGTCATTATTATAGTCGCATTAGGCTTCAGTACGATCATGTGGCTGAATTGGTGGAGCAAACGCAATATGAGACGATTTTCGAATGATGTGAAAAGAAGGTGATCACATGTTAAAAGTGCATATCAACAAGCAATTATTTCATTACGATTTGGAAGTAGACTTTACAGCCACAAGTGAAATTATCGTTCTGTTTGGTCCATCCGGTTCTGGAAAGACGACAATATTAAATAGTATTGCAGGATTGTGTCAGCCTGATTCCGGAGAAATCTCATTGAATGATCAACTATTTTATGGTGATAAGAACGGCTCGCTACCAACACGGGAACGGAATATCGGTTACCTCTTCCAAGACTATGCACTTTTTCCGCATATGACGGTAGAAAAGAATATCCGTTATGGGGTTAAAAAGAAGGGGACCGAACTCAATCTTATTTTGGAAAAGCTACTGGATGTTCTTGGGATCCGACACTTATTGTCTAAGTATCCCCATCAGGTTTCTGGCGGAGAAAAGCAACGGGTGGCACTTGCTCGGGCGTTGGCGACGGAACCTTCCATTTTACTTCTAGATGAGCCCTTATCTGCACTTGATAGCGAAACAAGGACCGAGTGTCAAAATGAACTGATACGGCTCCATGAGTTATGGAAAATTCCATTTATCATTGTTACACATGATATGGATGAAGCCAAAAAGCTGGGAGACCGCATTTTATTCCTTGAAAAGGGAACTATTATAAAAACGACTGCCTGTAACCGCTGAAAATTTCGGTTGAGGCAGTCGTTTTATTTTTCTCCATCGAGCTGTTCAGTTAGTAATAAGTTGTAGTCATCAGGCGTATCTACATCGAATAAAAGTCTGTGATCCATGCAAGGCAATCGCTTACCTTGAGTGAATAAGGTTCCATGCAGAAGTTCTCTTGCGCCTTTATCCCCTCTAATGTTCAAAAGGATTGGAAAAACTTCCGAGGACAATAAAATTGGCGGTTTCATTGTCCCTTCATAAGTTGTTGCTACGTACTTACTTGTAGGATGGCTGTTCCAACACTTCAACATTTCATCGATCATGGCAGCAGTAATAAACGGTTGGTCCGCTAAGAGGACAACTGCAGCTGAGGCGCCAAAGTTTTTAGCATGACTAATTCCGCATCGCAGTGACACCGATTGCCCGTCTTCAGCATTTGGACAAGGTAAAACTGTGCATTTTTCATGGTTTCTTAAACGATCGGGCATCCATAATAATTCATCACCTTCCTTTGCAACAATGTAGATTTGCTTTAGTGTCGATTGAACCGCCGTATCAAGTGCCAAGCTTCCCAATGCCATCTTGCCGATCGGCAAAGCCAATTTATCGTTCCCCATCCTGCGGCTGTTACCGGCTGCTAAATAGATGCCAACGACGGACATATAGCCATTCCTCTTCGAATAGAAATCATTTCGGCGATGATGCTAACTGCAATTTCTTCAGGTCCTTCTGCACCAATGGAAAGACCGATTGGAGAATTAAGCCATGCTGGAATCGAATTGCCGACTAACCGCATAGTCCTTTTTTTCGATCCTAATAAACCTGTATATAATAGTTGTGTGTCTTGCAGTCTACGTACGATTTGCTCATCCACTTGGAAATCATGTGTCATGATGACGACTGAATCGAGTGGACGGAAATTAATTTGTCTCAGTAACTTGTCTATAGGGCCTATTTTAAACGAAGTCGCCGTTGGGAAATTCACTTTCGTACAAAGTGCTTCTCTCCAATCACATATATGAACAGCATAACCGACTGTCGAAGCGAGCTGCGCAAATGGTCTAGCATCTGCACCTGCCCCAAATAGATATAAAGAGGGTTCTGGCCAAATCCATTGATGGTAGAAAAGCTCGTCTTCCATGAATTTTTGCTCTGCAACTTGCTGATAGGGCTGCAGGCTTTCATGCACCCGTTCAATCTGTAATGGACCAACCTTGTGACTTGCAGAACTGAACTGGTACTTATATTCATCCTCCAATGATTGAATGAATTTTACGGGCCTTTTCTGTTGAAGTTCATTATAAAGAAAATGCAGGCATTCTTTGAATTCATCATCCACATCCCTTAGCAATACCGTGACAACGCCGTTGCAGCCTGCACCGCGCCCCCATCCTAAATCATCTTCAGCACTTAAATCGAATTTACATTGTTTCACTTCACCCGAATGATACAGTTCCTTTGCCCGAATTTGAAGGTCACTTTCAAGACATCCACCGCTCAGTATGCCTATTGTTGATCCGTCTTCGAGAAAACACATCCAAGCCCCTTCTTTCCGGTAGGCAGTCCCTTCTACGTGGATGACTTGCGCAAGGACAGCTGCTTGTTCAGTTTTGGTAATCGTTTCAATCAGTTGTGGAATAAACCCCATCAAGCTTCACCTCTGCAATTCATTAATTACGGACAGTTTCAACATGTTGCATCCGGTTTATTCGAAACCTTTATTATAAATGCCGTCTATCTTGGCTAACATATTTACTAGTTGAGATTGAATTGTTTTCGATCGAAAGGGAGGAATAAGTCTTGCAGAATGGATTTCATAAAACTGTTGGTACTGCAGAACAACGGATTGACGCTATTGAGAAATCTACGGGCAATGTGAAATATCTCGGGGATAAATTAACGAAAGGGATGTTGCATGCTAAAGTGGCGACGAGTACGGAAGCCCATGCAATCATCAAATCTATTAATACAATGGAGGCGTGGAAAGTGCCCGGTGTACATGCCATTGTCACTGGGGATATGTTTCCGTTTCCAATCGGTCCGATACTTGCTGACCGGCCGCCGCTCGCGTTTAAAAAAGTGCGGTATTACGGGGAGCCGGTAGCGATCATTGTAGCGGAGCATCCTTATCAGGCAAAGCAGGCGGCAAGAAAAATCATCGTCGATTATGAACCGCTTCCCATTGTTAATTCGGTAGAGCAAGCTTTTCAGAAAGACGCGCCGTTAATACATGAACAATCAGGACAATATACAAAAATCATTGATAATGTCTATCCGGTTCCCGGTACAAACATTGCGAGCCACATTAAAATTAGAAAAGGGGATTTTGGACAAGCGTGGGCTGCCTGTACGGATACATTCACCGCTACATATTCATTCAATCTATCGGATCACGCAGCAATGGAGACGAGATCAGCAACGGTTGAAATAAACCCCGATGGCCGGGTCATTGTCCATTCAACGAGCCAATCTCCGTATACGATTAAAAAGATTTTCAATCAATTTTTCAATCTGGAAGTCGGGAAAGTCATTGTTCATATCCCCATGTTAGGAGGCGCGTTTGGCGGAAAAGGTGCCGTTCAACTGGAACCTCTCGCCTATTTGGCATCCAATGCGGTTGGTGGGAAACTTGTAAAATTGCATTTTGAACGAGAGGAAGACATGATGACAGCGCCTTGTCATATCGGCTTCAACGCAACCGTTAAATTAGGTGTAAATCAAGAAGGAAAACTAATGGCTGGCCAATATACGTTTCTTATTGAAGCGGGAGCTTACTCGGATCAGGCCGCTGGTATCACTCGTGCCGCTGCACTAGACTGTACGGGGCCTTACCATATCCCGAATGTCTGGTGTGATTCCTATTGCATGTACACAAATCATCCTTACGCCACTTCATTCAGGGGGTATGGGCATCCAGAGCTTACATTTGCGATCGAACGGACGATGGATCAATTTGCGAATAAATTGAAGATGGATCCAATCGAATTCCGTTTATTAAATGCCATAAAACCTGGGCATACGACTCCTACGCAATCAGTGCTAACTGTAAACAATATTGGAGATGCGGCGAAATGCATAACGCGGGCAAAAGAGTTGATCGAATGGACCAGTGATCCGGTATCAACAACAAAAGATGGCCTGATTCGGGCAAAAGGAGTAGCACTGTTCTGGAAGACGTCGACTACATCAACGAATGCACAAGCTGGAGCGATTCTGCTATTTGAGCCGGACGGTTCAGTAAAATTGAGTTGTGCCGCCGTGGAACTCGGACAAGGGACAAAAACGATACTGGCGCAAATTGCCGCTGAACGCTTAAAAATGGATGTCTCTGAAATACATGTGACGATGGAAGTGAACACGCAATATACGCCGCATCAATGGCGTACTGTTGCCAGTAGCACAACTTTTTTAGCTGGAAATGCTGTATTGGCTGCGGCAGATGATGCGATCAGGCAGTTGAAAAAAATTGGTGCGGTCGCTTTACAATGTTCCGAGGAGGATTTGGAAGTAGGAAATAGCAGAGTGTATATAAAATCTGATCCAATGAAAGGCATCGCTATAAAAACAATTGCGCTCGGCTACAAATTCCCTGACGGACATACGGTAGGTGGGCAGGTCATCGGAACCGGCGTCAAGATGCAACGCCAATTGACGACCATGGATAAGGAAACGGGTTTCGGAGATCCGGGTCCTTGGTGGTCTGTCGGTGCGCAGGGAGTGGAAATCGAATGGGATGAACGCAATTTCACATATAAAATCATCAAGGCGGTAACGGTGATGGATGGTGGGACGATCATTAACCCGATGACCGCAACACAGCAGATGCGCGGAGGAATTTTTCTAGGTTTAAGCATAGCTAGCGGCGAATCATTCGAATTCAATGAGCAAGGGGTTATTCAAAATCCGGATTTACGAACATATCAGATGATGCGTATGGGAGATCAGCCGAGTGAATACATTGTGGAATTTATAGAAACACCTAGTGAAGATGGTCCCTTCGGAGCGAGAGGAATAGGTGAATACGGAGTGATTGGTGCGGCGGCGGCATTAGCCAACAGTCTATCTTCGGCAACAAATGTAGAAATGAATAAGCTGCCACTGACTCCGGAAATGATTTGGCGGATGAAAGGAGAAGCCTATGATTCCGTTCAATTTTGATTATTTCAAGCCGGATTCCACGGAAGAGGCGATTAAAACGTATACAAGTGAATGGAAATTAGGAAAAAAAGTCGTCTATTTCACTGGCGGCACGGAAGTGATTACCTTTTCCCGTGGCGGCAAAATGACTGCTGACGCGGTCATTGATTTGAAAGGAATTCCTGATTGCACTGTGTTGGAAATGGTTGGAGAAAAACTCATCATCGGAGCCGCCATTACATTAAATCAATTGATTGAATCGGATGTCTTTCCTTTATTAAGCGAAACGGCCCGCCGCATTGCGGATCATACTTCTCGGAACAAAATAACAATTGGAGGCAATTTGATGAGTAAGCTCAACTATAAGGAGTGTATATTGCCCCTTTTAGTAGCTGAAGCTGTCGTTGTCATAGTGGGTCCTAAAGGAATGGAAGAGTTACCGGCAGAAAAACTTGCGTCGGGCATATTGGAAGAAGGAACATTTCTCACTCAAATAAAAGTGCCGGTTTCGAATCTCAATTTGCCATACACAAGTTTAAAACGAACACGTACTACAAAAGTCGGTTATCCGATCGTGAGCTTGGCGGCATTGATAAAAGAGGACCGAATACGGGTGGCATTCAGCGGTCTCGATGAGTATCCATTTCGATCAGCGGTCGTGGAGGCTACTTTGAATGACCGTACATTGAGTGACGAGCAAAGAATCAGTAAGGCAATCGCTAAATTACCCACATCGATATCCGATGATTTTTTGGCATCGAAAGGCTTTCGCAAGTTTACACTTGGCATATTATTAACAGAAATGAACACAGTATTGGAGGGGCAGCCATGATTATGTCGAACACTAGCAAATATACTGTAATACCGTTGCTTGTAAATGGTCAGTCACATGATGTAATGGTGCGGTCTGCAGATACATTACTACACACATTACGTGAACAAATAGGGCTGACCGGAGCTAAACATGCTTGTGGCAACGGTGATTGCGGCGCTTGTACGGTGTTGGTCGACGGCAAGCCGATGCACTCCTGCCTAATGCTTGCAGTAGAGGCCGTATCTGAGGAGATTACGACAATTGAAGGATTGAAACATTCAGAGATGCGACAAGCCTTTGTAGAACAATGGGCGATCCAATGCGGTTACTGTACCCCTGGGTTTATTTTAAATTGCCATGCACTTGTTAAAGAGCATCCCGATGCTGATGATGAGAAGATTGAGGAATGGTTGCAGTCCAATCTTTGCAGATGCACTGGCTACTATGAGATAAAACAAGCCGTCAAATTCGTTTTGGAAATGAATAAGAAAAACGGTTAAATGATAAAAGTGAACCCTCAACATATGCCGAGGGTTCACTTTTATTTTTTAAAGCTCTGATTGCCCATATTCAACGTTTCAATGAGTTGCAGGGTTTGTGCGGCCTGGTCGATCTGTTTGCGTACTTGTTCAAGCTGTTGCTGAACGGTCGTAGGTGATTGAGTGACAGCTTGCGCTTGTGTTTGATTTAACAGCTGGGAAGCTTGTTGAAGTTGTTGTTGCGCTTGTTTCACTGCTTGCGCATCAAATAAGGTATTCATCTGCTGAATCGTTTGTGATGCACTTTGAAGTTTCTTGAGAATTTGTTTTTTCTCTCGCTGGAATTGTTCGTCTAGCGCCTCTTGTGCAGTTTTTTGTACCAAGTTCAATTTCCCCTTTCAAATTAGATGCTTTCACTAGTATGTGTTGTAGAATCTTTTATTAATCAGATGATTCATTCATAATCCTTGTATGCAATGATATAATTAGGGAAATAAAAAGGGAATGGGGAATGGAATTGGGGAGTAGTTCCAACTCTTTTGAGATGTTTTCCGTAATTCATTTAGCAACAATTCTCGTGCTGCTATGTCTAATTCTCCTCTTGTTTTTGGGACGGAGGTACATATGCTCACAAACTGATCGGTTAAAATTTTGGGAGCGTTTTGCAGCGATCTCTTTATTCGCAATGGAGATTTCCTATCATCTATGGATGAGTAGGACGGGCAGATGGGGAGCGGAAGACTCTTTGCCTCTAGAACTGTGCAGTATTTCGCTGCTAGCTGCAATCATTTTACTTTGGACTGGAGATCGGCGGTTAGTGGACTTTGTTGTTTTTGCAGGAATCGGAGGCGCCATCCAAGCAGTTATTACGCCTGTCCTTGATATGAATTTTCCACATTTCCGCTTTTTCCACTTTTTCTACACACATGCCGGGATTATTTTGACCGGTCTCTATTTCGTATGGGTGAAGAACTACAGGCCGACCTTTAGGGGAGTTCTAAAAACGATGATTGCGGTTAATGCTTTACTGCCGATTATTATGGCGGCCAATTGGTTGTTTGATGGGAATTATATGTTTTTGCGCATGAAACCTCAAAATGGCAGTTTACTTGACTTCCTCGGACCCTATCCATGGTACATCCTGTCACTGGAAGCGGTAGCCTTTATCATGTTCAGCTTGATATGGCTTTTGCTAAGGAAGCGTTCATCCCGTAAAAAGATCGTCTCATAAAGCGTTTTACACATGGACAATGATTCTATCCGGATGGTATGATTTAGGAACTGAACATACTCAAAATAGGAGGGTATTTATGACAACTGAAAAGAAGAAAATCAGTTTGAAGGATGCTGTTAAACAACAGCTGGAAGCGAAGAAAAATAAAACGACAGCCGGCAAATCGGTTGGAAACTCCATTCAACAAACGCCAAAAATGAAAAGCCAGCAAACGAAAAAAGTGAGCCAATCCCGGAGAAAAATGGGCGTCTAACCTTTCACCTATCCCCTGCATAAGCGGATAGGTGTTTTTTCGTTTTCAAGGCATCTCATGATAATATAAGGATAGCTGCCAAGTAGGCAAGCCTGAATGCTGAAAATTGGCGGCTTGTGCCCTATAATGGATTGTAAACAGCTACGAATTTGATGATAGAAGTGAGGAACATCCATGTCTCAAAAAGCAGAAGGGAAAGCCCACGGTAAGGTCATTCTAATCGGCGAACATTCCGTCGTTTATGACAAACCTGCGATTGCAATCCCTTTTCCTGTTGTGAATGTCACAGCAACGATAGAAGAAAATTATACTGCAAACCATTCAATTTACATTAATAGCAAGTATTATGACGGCTTACTTATAAATGCTCCTGAAGAATTGTCAGGCATTAAAGCCTGTGTGGAAGAAACATTCTATTTGCTGAATGCCAAACCGAAGAATATATGCATTACAATCAGTTCCACTATTCCGTCCGGCCGTGGTTTAGGTTCCAGTGCGGCGGTGGCACATGCAATTGTGAGAGCAATTTTCAACCATTTTGATGCGTCTTTATCCAAAGATATTCAAATGCATCTCGTCCAAATAGCCGAGACGCATGCGCATGGAAACCCAAGTGGAATTGATATGGAGGCTACTTATAGCGACGCTCCGATATGGTTCCAAAAGGGGAAGAAGACAAAGGCTTTAGAAATCGGATCGCCATTGCATTTGATCGTTGCAGATTCCGGCCGCTTTGGCGACACCAAAACGGCAGTGGAAAGTATTCGAAGTTTGTATCTCAAACATCCTGGCCCTACGCGCAGCTCGATTGATTTGCTTGGAGAGTACACTGTTGAATGTGCTCATTCATTATCAACGGGTGACTTGCACCGCATCGGAGAACTTATGAACCTAGCCCAAATTGAACTTACAAAGCTAGGAGTAAGTGATGACAGACTTGAACAGTTCATTCAGGTTGCAAGGAAAAACGATGCGCTTGGCGCAAAATTGACAGGGGGCGGGCGAGGAGGTTGCATTTTAGCATTAGCTGAAAATGAACAGCATGCAATTTCTCTTTCCCATGCACTTAAAGAAGCAGGAGCTCCCCGGACGTGGACAAGTAGATTAGACGGTTGATGAGAAGATAGTGGAGGGATTCATTTGAAGGCGATCGCAAAAGCGCACACAAATATTGCATTGATAAAATATTGGGGAAAACGAAACGAACAATTGTTCCTGCCTATGAATAACAGCATTTCGATTACGTTAGATCGTTTTTATACTACGACTTCCGTATCGTTTCAAGAGGATTTGTCATCAGATCGATTCCTCTTGGATGGGGAAGAGGTTGGCGGCAAAGAGCGGCAGAAAATTTCCTCTTTCCTTGATCTAATCCGTAATACCGCGAATAAGCAGTATTTCGCTGTTATCGATTCAGTGAACCAAGTACCGACCGCTGCGGGATTCGCTTCTTCTGCATCCGGATTCGCTGCGCTAGCTGCTGCAGCGACAAAGGCAATTGGATTAGATCTTGATGACACGGGGCTTTCAAGACTCGCACGTCAAGGATCTGGCTCTGCTTGCAGATCGATCTATGGCGGATTTGTTGAATGGAATAAAGGGGAGCGGGCAGACGGTGTCGATTCATTTGCCACTCAAATTTTAGATGAAAATGGATGGAATGTGAGTGTTCTTTCTATCATGGTGGAGGCAAAGCAGAAAAAAGTGCTGAGTCGGGAAGGCATGAGACGGACTGTGGAAACTTCTCCTTTTTACTCGGGATGGTTGGAGTCGCTCGAAACCGATTTGGTCGGAACTAGAGAGGCGATCCAGAGACGCGATTTTGAACAATTAGGGATGATTTTGGAGCATAATGCTTTAAAAATGCATGCAACAACGTTAGGCGCAAATCCACCTTTTCTTTATTGGACAAATGCTACAGTTGAAGTTATGCAACGAGTACAAGAACTGCGGGAAGTCGGAGTGGAAGCGTACTTCACAATTGACGCGGGACCGAATGTGAAAGTAATTTGCCAGCTGAAAGATGAGCAGAAAGTGAAAGAGGGTTTACAATCGCTGAATTGCGTCCAAGACATCTTCCTTTGTCATCCCGGTCCTGGAATTAGCTATTTGACTACATAAGGAAAGGACGTGTCTCCGTTTGAGTGCTTCAACCTATCGTATAAGCGTACCTGGAAAGTTATTTATTGCCGGGGAATACGCCGTGTTAGAACCGGAAGGGCAATGCGTTGTTGCAGCGATCGACCGGTATGTAACTGCCGACATCCGCGAGAGTGATCATAATAACATCCATTTGCCTCAGCTTGGATTTTCAGGCGTGACATGGGAGATGATGAATGGACACTTACAATTTAGTGACAACGCGCCTAAACTGACATTCATTCAAAATGCATTACGCGTTTGCATGCAATATATAAAGGAATCAAACGTTCGACCGCTGTCTTTTTCTTTATCCATAACGAGTGAACTAGATGATGCCTCAGGTAAAAAGTATGGACTTGGTTCGAGTGCGGCGGTAGTTGTGGCAGTCATTTCGTCTGTCTTACAGCTTCACGCGAAGGCTGGCATTGAACCGTCATTGGGTTTGACGTATAAGCTCGCATCCATCGCGCATTTCAAGACACAAGGCAACGGATCATGCGCAGATATCGCAGCATCCACGTATGGTGGATGGCTGAACTATAGTGCTTTTGATGGTGAATGGCTTCGTGAAGAAATGAGAGATGATAAAAACGTCCGTTCTATCGTCGAGAAAGACTGGCCCAATCTGATGATTTCATCTATAAGTCCTCCACCTCATCTGCTTCTGTACGTCGGATGGACGGGAAGTGAAATGTCCACATCACCGATGATCAAGAAAATTCAACAAGTACGAAGCGAACAACCTGCTGTCTATAAGCATTTTTTCAAGGACAGCCAAACAGCTGTTATATCATTAGTGAAGGCTTTTCGCGATCAGGATGCGACCCATGCGATCCAAAGCCTATCAAATAACCGCCAAGCGCTAATGCGGCTAAGCGAAGCTGCATACGCTGACATTGAAACGCCGCTATTGAAAGATTTAATTCAAATAGCAGATCGATATGGAGCGGGTAAAACATCAGGTGCAGGCGGTGGAGATTGCGGCATCGCATTCGTAACTACTGATGTAAACGTCGGGAATCTACAAAAAGAATGGAAAAAAGCAGGAATCGAACGGTTGCCAATAAATGTGTCAATGAAGGGCGCGACGGTAAAAAGGAAGGGGGATATTGAAAAATGACGGATTCAATCCATCAGCGAAAAGCAGAACATATTCAAATCACTTTAAATGAAAAAGTGACAGGTAATCATATTACAACCGGCCTTGAGAGGGTTCGCTTTATACATAATGCCTTGCCGGAAATTGATTTCAATGAGATTTCATTGGAAAGCAAGTTTGTCAATCAAACACGCAAAACTCCGTTTATGATTAGTTCCATGACAGGCGGTGCCGCGTTTGCCGAAACGATCAATCGGAACTTGGCAATTGCGGCTGAAGAAAAAGGATGGATTTTTGCATTGGGATCGATGCGTGCTTTAATAGAAAGTGAGGAGCACAGGGCTTCATTCCAAGTAAGGCAATATGCGCCTACAGTTCCGATCATCGCGAATTTAGGCGCAGTGCAGCTAAATTATGGATTTGGTGTCGATCAATGCCGCCAGATCATCGAGATGACTGACTCGAATGCATTGGTGCTGCATTTGAATAGCCTTCAGGAAGTCATTCAGCCTAACGGTGATTTGAATTTTAAAGATCTATTGCCGAAAATTGAAGAACTGACAAAAACGGTCGGAGTGCCTGTAGGTGTGAAAGAAGTCGGATGGGGAATCGATGGAGAAACTGCCAAACGATTATGTGATGTCGGTGTTTCATTCATTGACGTCGCAGGAGCTGGCGGCACGTCTTGGAGCCAAGTTGAAAAACACCGTTCAAATGATCCTATTAAACGGATCGCGGCAGAAACGTTCAGCGTCTGGGGCAACCCGACAGTCGACTGCATTGTTTCAGTACGCGAGAAGATCGGTGATCAATCGATCGTAGCAAGTGGCGGAATGTACACTGGTTTGGATGCTGCAAAGTCAATTGCATTAGGAGCTAACATCGTCGGATTCGGCCGATCCATCTTAAAAGAAGCGACACAATCCGTCGAAGACGTCATTACTGTAATGGAAACGAAAGAACTGGAGTTACGTATGGCAATGTTCGGTATCGGAGCTGCCACGATTGCTGAACTGCAAAATAGTGACAGAGTTCAATATAAGGAGTTATAACGTTAATAAGGGGCTGTTCATCTGAACAGCCCTTTTTTCTTTACAGTTGTTTCATAAGATTTTCCATCTCAATGGCGGATACGCCTGCATCCCATCCTTTATTTCCAGCTTTCGTACCAGCACGTTCAACCGCCTGCTCAATTGAGTCGGTCGTCAATACACCAAATATGACTGGTATATCTTCTGTCATATTGAGAGCTGCCACCCCTTTTGCGACTTCGCTGCATACATAATCGAAGTGGGGGGTAGATCCGCGGATAACAGTGCCTAATGTGATCACCGCGTCATATTTTTTAGTTGCCGCCATCCGTTTTGCAATAAGCGGTATTTCGAAAGCGCCAGGTACCCATGCGATCTCGATGTCATTCACGTCTACTCCGTGGCGGCGCAATGCGTCTTCTGCACCACCGAGAAGCTTACCAGAAATAAATTCATTGAATCGGGAAACAACGATGCCGATTTTAAGTCCTGTGCCGATCAAATGTCCTTCATATGTCTTATTCATTCATTTTTCCTCCTCAATTATGCAGTAGATGTCCTAATTTCGTCTTCTTCGTTTCCATATAGAACCGGTTGTCATCCTTGACAGGCAATTCGATAGGAATGCGATCTTCTATCGTTATCCCATGTTCAGAAAGTCCTTCGACTTTTCGCGGATTATTCGTCAACAATTGAATTCGGTTGCAACCGAGATCATTTAGGATTTGTGCGCTAATGAAATATTCCCGCAGGTCGTCTCCGAAGCCTAAGCGGGCATTCGCCTCAACGGTGTCATATCCTTGTTCTTGCAGCTTATAGGCTTTCATTTTGTTGACAAGGCCGATGCCGCGTCCTTCTTGACGCATGTAAATAAGAATCCCAGCTCCGGCTTCTTCGATTTGGGCAAGTGCCGCGTGCAGTTGCGGGCCGCAATCACATCGACAGGAACCGAAAACATCACCCGTCAGGCATTCCGAATGGATTCTTACGAGAGGGGGAGCTAACTCCTTCAAATGGCCTTTCACAAATGCAATATGTTCACGGCCGGTTAGCTTTTCGATATAAGTTATCGCGGTGAAATCTCCGTATTGAGTCGGCAAGTGTATATCGACAACACGGTCAATGAGTTTTTCGTTTCGTTTCCGGTATGCAATTAACTGTTCAATCGTCAAGATGACGAGGTCATGCTGTTCCGCGATATTCGCGAGCTCTTTTCCCCTTGCCATCGTTCCATCGTTGTTCATGATCTCACAAATAACACCGGCTGGAGATGCACCGGCAAGACGGGCGAGATCAACCGCAGCCTCTGTATGGCCCGGTCGTTCCAAGACGCCGTTTGATTTCGCGACTAACGGAAAGATATGACCCGGTCTTCTGAAGTCAGAAGCTATCGAGTCAGGGTGAAGCATTTGCATTATCGTTTCCGAACGTTCAAATGCGGATATCCCCGTGTGGCAAGACGCATGGTCGATACTGACTGTGAAAGCGGT
Organism: Sporosarcina luteola; assembly: GCF_007991495.1. GTDB lineage: Bacteria > Bacillota > Bacilli > Bacillales_A > Planococcaceae > Sporosarcina > Sporosarcina luteola. The sequence goes on from NZ_BJYL01000012.1 coordinate 68,539, forward strand.
CCCGTGGGCATCCGTGTTCGTCGTTGCCATAGGCGCTAAATCAAGGTGATCAGCAAGCCGTTGATCAACCGGAACACATATCAAACCTCGTCCTTCCGTCGCCATGAAATTAATCATATCTGGAGTGCCAAAGTCAGCAAGCGCAACAAAGTCTCCTTCGTTTTCGCGGCTTTCGTCATCTACAACTATGATCGCTTTACCTTTTTGTAATTCTTCAATCGCTTGTTCAACTGTACCGAACATTACAAACACCTCTTATCCCAAAAATCCGCTTTTGGCAAGTGCACCCATCGTCAACCCGCCGGACGGTTTAGTTTCTTTCTTTGAAACGATACGTTCCAAATATTTCGCAAGGATATCGCATTCTACGTTGACATAGTCACCGATACGTTTATGACCAATTACGGAATCAGCTTGAGTAACTGGAATTAGCGATATCGTAAACCCTTGTTCCGAGCTATCGAAAACAGTCAATGAGGTACCATCCACTGTTATAGAACCTTTCGGAACGAGATGCGCCTGGAATGCGGGGTTGATTTGAATATCCATGTAGATTGTATTCTCGATCGGTCGGACTGCAATAATTTCACCGACGCAATCGATGTGGCCAGTTACAAAATGACCACCAAACCGACCGTTCGCTGCCATAGCACGCTCCAAATTCACACGACTTCCAATTTGCAGTGCAAAAAGTGTCGTCGCTTTGAATGTTTCAGGCATAACGTCCGCTGCGAATTGTGTTTTCGAAAACTCTGATACAGTGAGACAAACGCCATTAACGGCAATGCTGTCTCCTTTTTTTACGTCAGAAAGCACATAATTGCACTTAATGACCAATTGCATTGACGAAGAGCCTTTCTTTATCGCGTGAATCGTACCGACTTCTTCAACAATTCCAGTAAACAATCAGCTTACACCTCCTGTAGGAAAAAGGGCATGGATCCTAATATCTTCTCCGATTTGCTTCACATCAAGGATGCGAAGCGGCTCAGATTCCGCAATAGTCGATCGGCTTGAATCCATGAATAGGGAAGGGCCATTTCCGACTAGTTTCGGCGCCATATACAAATACAACTCATTCGCGAGACGAGATTGGATGAAGCTGGTATGAACCTGGCTTCCGCCTTCCACTAACAGCGTCACGATGCCTCGCTTAGCAAGTCGGGTAAGAACTTCATCCAAAAAATCGGTATGTTCCGGAATTGCTTCAATATGAACATAAGGAGAATCGGAAAAAGTACGCGACTTATCTGATTCGAGTGCAAAGATAATCGTCTCGGCAGCTTCGTCCTGCAGGACATTCGCAGTTTTTGGCGTCCGTAGATGCCTGTCTAAAATTATTCGTTTTGGGTTCTTTCCACCATGGGGCAAACGGGTGGTGAGGAAAGGGTTATCATGAAGAATTGTGTTAACACCTACTAAAATTGCATCATGGGTATGGCGGAGGGTATGGACGTTTTGCCTTGAACTTTCAGACGTAATCCATTTGCTGTTCCCATTTTGCGTTGCAAGACGGCCATCAAGTGTTGTGGCAGCCTTCAAAGTGACGTAGGGTTTTTGATGTTGTATAAAATGAAAAAATGCCCGGTTGCTAAAATCCGCCTCTTCTTTACATAAATCTGTGATCACTTCTATTCCGGCAGCTCGAAGAAACCTAATTCCTTTGCCATTTACGGCAGGATTCGGATCGTTAGACGCGATGAAAACACGGCGAATGCCGCTTGCGATAATTTTCTCCGTGCATGCTGGCGTCTTACCGTCATGCGCACACGGTTCTAAAGTGACATATAGATCTGCATCGATTGCATTCAGTCCTGCCATGTTGAGAGCATGCACTTCCGCATGAGGAGTTCCTGCTTGCATATGCGTGCCTGTCCCGACAATTTGGCCATTTTTAACACAAACAGCACCGACAATTGGATTCGGTGAGGTTTGGCCTTCTGCGAGCTTAGCAAGATCTATTGCTAACTTCATATAATCGTCGTGGTCCATCGAATTCCCCCTTTCATTCATTACAAAAGGGCGGATATAGAGTTGGGCATGGTCTTCAAATCCGAGCAACTTCTCCCATCCAGACTTTAACTGTCGGTGCCGGAGTTTCACCAGCTCCACCGTCTTCCGGTAGGGAAGAACGGGTCACGGACTAACAAGCAATGCTTGATCACCGCCGGTAAGGAATTTCACCTTGCCCCGAAGAGTCGTTTTGATTTGACCGATTCCAATTTAACATACTACGGTATTTGTTGCCAAGTAACTGATTTCAAATATACTATGGGAATCAAAAATGCGCCAAAATTATTATGCAGGAAATATATATTTCTCTATTCAGTTAATTAGTTGATAATCAGAATGTATGTTTGTATAATGGAGTTAGAAAGGGGGATTGGAAAAATTGCCTCGAAATCCGGGAATGACTGATAACAAGATTATTGAACTGTATAAAAGTGGGTTACCTTATAGTGAGCTTAGAATCTTGATCGGATTGTCAGACAGAGGAATCCGAAATGTTCTTATCAAACATGGAGTTGAATTAAAACCTGTAGGGCGACCAAGGATTCATAATGTGAACGAGGACTTTTTCAAAACTTGGTCTCATGAGATGTCTTGGGTTTTGGGATTATTTTTAACGGATGGCCATGTGAACAAAAAAGTTCATAGCGTTAATCTATCACAAAAAGACGAGACCCTCCTAAAAAAGGTGGCCAATCTAATGGAGGCGGAATCAGGAATAATACCGCCATGCTGCACAAGAAAGGTTCCAATGCTGACGATCAATTCGAAAATTATCAAGGAAGATTTAAACCAGCTTGGAATCACGCCAAATAAATCACGTACAGTGGAATTCCCGAATGTGCCAACGGAATATTTGCCGGCTTTTGTTCGAGGAGTCATTGATGGGGATGGCTGGGTTCAAAGTAGAGGGTATGTTATGAATGTAACTACCGCGAGCGAAGCATTTGCAAAAGGTCTTTATGCAGTCTTTCAAAATTGGAATTTGAGAACAGAAATATCCATTGACCAAACACAATCTGAAAAAAACATCTACAGGGTTTGGGTAAAAGGTAAACGAGACCTTCCAAATCTAGCTAATATCATATACGATGGAGCTTGTGAGCTGTTTAATGAGAAGAAAAAGAAAAGAATGGTTCAACATGCTGCTAAGAAGGTACAATTGATTTTAGAATTGGAGTGAATAAAATGTGGAAAGTAGTTAATGGAAAGCTGAAACAAACTTCAGATACGGATCGAGTAAAGTTTAGAACAAACATAAGTAAAGCAATTTTAAACAATTTAAATAAACTAGCTGAGGAAAATGATACCCATACTAATTATTTGTTAGAAAGCGGTTTGCTACATGTATTGAAACAAGATGTAATCTCGTACAATAAAGACTTGCGGCCAAAAGATAGAGTGCAATACAAAACAACATACGACAAAGAACTTTTAGCCGAAATAAAGAAGATAGCAAAACAAAACAACATATTCATCAATGATCTTATAGAATATAGCATACAGTTTATTAACGTAGAGGAAACTAAAGGAAGGGGCTATAGATATAGAATTGAGAAGTAAGTAATATATACTTAAAACTACGCCCCCGTCATAATACTTATTATCAGAAGTTATGTTTCATTATAAAGTATACTACTAACAGTGAGATGAAATCGATTTTTTTAGTTTCTTCAACCAAATTTACACCACAAAGAACTCCAAATAAAAATGGCCGATTTTACCACGTTATCCGTGTAATCGGCCAGCCATTTATTCTTTCAGTAAATTCTTAGTATCCACTTCGAATTTCTAACATTTTCATTGCCTAGTTCTATGAATTAATAAGCAATGACAATTTTTCATTAATACTATAATCCATCAGATGTTCAGTACTGTTTTCTGTACTTTTAATCATTTTCACTTCTTCATGAAGCCTTTCCATTTTCTTATCTAACTCCATCGCAGACATGGCAGCTTCCTTTAGTTCTGTCGTTAATCTTTTAGGTATTTCCTTATTGAATTTATAATAGATTTTGTGTTCCAAACTAGCCCAGAAGTCCATTGCAATTGTCCTGATCTGTATTTCTACATAAGTATGCTCAACTCTATCCGTCATAAAAACAGGAATTTTAATAATTAGGTGGAGACTTTGGTATCCGTTCGGTTTTGCATTCTTAATATAGTCCTTACATTCAATTACAGTGATATCTTTTTGATTTTTAATCATTTCACTTACTTTATATACATCAGAAATAAAAGAACAGGTAATTCGAATACCTGCGATATCTTTAATATTTTCTTTTATGGAATCCAATGAGAGCTCACAATTTTTTCTTTTCAACTTTTTCAAGATGCTTTCTGGCGTTTTTACTCTTGAGCTAATATGTTCAATTGGATTATATTCATGAATATATTGAAATTCTTCTTTCAATATATTTAGCTTCGTATTCACTTCATCTATCGCAAATTTATATCCCATCATAAATCTTTTAAGATCATTCTTAATCGTTTTCAATTGCTCAATGTTTTCAAAAGTTGGTTCAGCCAAGGTCTTCATGTCCCTTCCAATCTAAGATGTTCCGCTTTTCATTTGATGAACATCCATCATTTTATATGACACATTGTGATGAGTCAATAATAATGGTGTTAATCAAAAACAGCAGCAGAAATCATTAAATGATTTCTGCTGCTGGATTTACTTGCACCTGTTCTAAAACAATATTCCGGCGTCTCATCTGTATGAAAAATAGTAACGTCATACTTAAACTGATGAAACCAAAGATGATTACCATTGTTTGTAACCCCAATATGTCTAAAAATGCCCCAGCGCTTAACAACACAACTTGGAACATAATCCGTTCCAACATATTACGGAATGAGAAAAAACGTCCGTGATAGGCTTTTGGCATTTGCTTCTGAAAAACAACCATCGCGGTTGGGAAAAAACAACCTAGCGCAAAACCTAAAACTGCAAATGCGCTTAATGTTAAAATAATATTATGAGCAAAATAAAGCATGAACTCTGCTACAGCGACCATTGACGCAAAAAAGAATAAAATCGCTGTGGTTTTCCACTTCCGGGAGAAATACTTAACCGCAAACGAACCAACCATGAAAGCAATTCCTTCAAATGTATAAATCAATCCTTTAATGGATGAAGAGTCCTGTATTTCACTAATATTGATGACGATCAGATTGAATGATCCAAGAAATAATAATGGAATCATTGTCATGATTAAAGTCATACCAACTGCCGGATATGCCTTTAACACAGGGAAAACTTCCATGAATCCCCCTTTTTCACCTTGCTGTTTACGGTGGGAGCTACTTCCCTCCCCTTCATCGATTTTCAGCCACATTGTGAAAAGCAACAGGAATACATAAGCGATCATTGAGACCCAATAAAGTGAAGCGAGCGACCAGTATACGAGCATGACCCCTGCAAGCGCTGTTCCTGCGATGCGAGAAATTGTTGCGACGTTCATATGCATTCCGTTCATCGTCAAAAGATCTTCATCTTTGACAACTAGCGGAATCGCAGACTGCAGTGCAGGAAAATAGAAGGTTGCTGACAATTGTATCGAGATAATGAATGCGACCATCCACCAGACGGAGCCTGTTGATATCGCTAACAACATGAAAACAACACTGACGAGCCTTCCTAACCCGGCTACCAATAAGACGGTCTTCTTTCTTGACTGATCAATAATTCTTCCAGCTGTTGGTCCTGCGATAATCCCTGCTAGCAGGCCGATTGATAAGATCATTGCTTTGACAAAATCGGACGGGATTTTTTCTTGTAAAAACTCCAAGTTGCCGATGATTCCTGTCCATAGGCCAAGACCGGCAATCATTTCCCCACTTAGGATTATCCAAACATTGCGGTTCTTCCACATTCCATTCACCGTTCCCTATATATATTTCGACTTTCGAATTATTATACGGTACAACTTGAATTCTGTCACTATAATTTTGAATGACTATTCTCAACAAACAATTCCTGACAAAAAAAGCACCTGCCGACGGTCATATTACTGTCGACAGGTACTCTCCTAAGATTTCAATTCAGCTTTTACTTCTTTATAAACATGAATAAGCTTACCATCTTTGTTCTCATCGACTACGGAACTACCGTTTGAGTAGCGATCGACGAGACGCAATGATCCAGCTTCAATGCTTATCTTCTGGTCCTTTTCAGTCGCTAAGATGACTGAGTCCCCCGGTTTGACGAATGCGGTCCCTACAATCCGGTGTGGATTCGATTTCAACTCTTTCAATACAACCATGCCGCGTTGTGCCCTCGCAGCCGATTCCAATTCCTTCAACGCGATCCGTTTGACAGATCCTCGCTGCGTGGCGATTAATACCGATTCTGCGTCATCTCGCAACACGAGCATCGATACAAGCTTATCGCCGGTCTTTAAGTTGACGCCTTTGACACCCGCAGTCCGAACGCCAGTTAGCGAAAGCTCGGTTAACGGGAAGCGCAATGCGTATGCCTGTTCAGTGAATAGAATGAGATCTTCATCGCCTGTCACAAGTTGAACACCGACCATCCGCTGTCCTTTTTTTACATTCATCGCCTTGAATGTCCTTGAGTATCGTTGGACTTGGAAGTCGGATAGCTTCGAGATTTTGACATTTCCGTTATCCGAAGCAGTTAAAACGGCCACTTTCTCATCATCGAAACTGTCTATACCAATTGCCGCAATGATTTCTTCATTCGGTTCAAGGGAGACGATGCTTGAAATATGTTGGCCCAAATCCCGCCATCTTATATCCGGCAATTCATACACTGGCTGATAGATATAGTTGCCAAGCGAAGTGAAAAGAAGCAGATGGTGCTGGGTATTCATGACGGACTCCAATAGACTATAATCGGATTCTTTCATTTCCTGACCAGTGCCGTTTGAAGCGCTGTACGAACGGATGCTCGTCCGTTTTACATAGCCGTCTTTGGTAACAGAAACGACGACTTCTTCACTTGGTACAAGTATATCGAGATCTACTTTGATGTTCTCAATCACTTCTTCAATAACAGATCGTCTTTGTTCTGAAAACTGTTTTCTAATTTCCGTCAACTCTTTTTTAATCACATTTGAAAGCTTTTTATCGCTTTTCAAGATGGCATCCAATTGTTCAATCAATTTACGAAGCTCTTCTTCCTCTTTTTTCAGTTCAGTAATATCAGTGTTTGTAAGACGATACAACTGGAGTGAAACGATGGCTTCTGCTTGAACTTCAGTGAAACCGAACTTCGAAATAATATTGTTTTTGGCATCGCGTTTATCTTTTGATGCACGGATTTCCCTTATCACTTCATCCAAAATGGACAAAGCTTTCATCAGACCTTCTACAATATGCAATCGATCTTTCGCTTTTTGAATATCATATTTCGATCTTCTTGTCACAACGTCCTTCTGGTGATCGATATAGGCATCCAGCAGCATTGGCAGCGACATCAAAGTCGGTCTGCGATTCGATATGGCTACCATATTGAAGTTATACGTCACTTGAAGATCCGTGTTTTTCAATAAATAATGTAAAATGGCGTTGCCGTCCATGTCTTTTTTCAATTCAATCACAATACGGAGTCCTGTACGGTCGGATTCGTCCCGAACATCGGCAATGCCATCTAATTTACGGTCTAACCGAAGTTCGTCGATCTTCTTCACCAAATTTGCCTTGTTGACATCATACGGGATCTCGGTAATGACAATTTGAGATTTACCTGCTTTCAATTGCTCAATTTCCGATTTAGAACGAATGATAAATCGGCCTTTACCAGTTTCATAAGCCGTTTTAATGCCGCCAGTCCCTTGGATAATTGCTCCAGTCGGGAAATCCGGTCCTTTAATGACCGTCATTAATTCATCGACTGTAACGTCTGGGTTATCCATTCGCATTAGAACCGCGTCAATGACTTCGTGTAAAGCATGAGGTGGAATATCAGTTGCATATCCCGCCGAGATCCCTGTCGAACCATTGACGAGCAAGTTCGGAAAACGGGAAGGCAAAACAGTTGGTTCCGGCTCAGTATCATCAAAGTTTGGAATGAACTCTACAGTATCCTTTCCGATATCACGCAACATTTCCGCTGCGATTGACGATAGCCTCGCCTCCGTATAACGCATCGCTGCTGCCGGGTCACCGTCTACAGATCCGTTGTTACCATGCATTTCAACCATAAGATGGCGCAACTTCCATTCCTGACTCATACGAACCATCGCATCATATACGGAAGTATCACCATGAGGGTGATAGTTGCCGATTACGTTACCGACAGTTTTTGCGGATTTTCGGAATGCCTTGTCATGCGTATTCCCTTCATGGAACATGGCATATAAAATTCGCCTTTGTACCGGTTTCAGTCCATCCCGCGCATCAGGAAGTGCGCGATCCTGGATAATGTATTTACTGTAACGACCAAAACGGTCGCCAATCACTTCTTCCAAGGGAAGGTCTTGGTAACGCTCAGTTGAAGTCATTCAAAGTCCCCCTCAACATGTAAAAATTCATTCTCTAATATATTTTGATCTTCCGTCCCGAAGTCTACATTGCTCTCGATCCACTTTCGGCGCGGTTCGACTTTATCGCCCATCAACGTCGTAACACGTCTTTCCGATTGTGCTCCGTCTTCTATCGTGACACGGATAAGTGTACGTGTATCGGGATTCATCGTCGTATCCCATAATTGATCGGCATTCATCTCCCCGAGACCTTTGTAGCGTTGCAGCATATAGCCTTTGCCGATTTTTTTAATCGCTTCATCCAGATTGGCTTCTGTCCAGGCATATTCAATCTGTTCCTTCTTGCCTGCCCCTTTAGATACTTTATAAAGCGGTGGCAAGGCGATATAAATCTTTCCAGCTTCAATCAGCGGTTTCATATATCGATAGAAAAACGTCAGCAGCAGCACTTGGATATGCGCTCCATCCGTGTCCGCATCGGTCATGATAATCACTTTATCATAAGCAATATCGTCAATATTGAAGTCTGCTCCAACACCGCCGCCGATAGCGTGAATAATCGTATTGATTTCTTCGTTTTTCATAATGTCTTCCAACTTCGCTTTTTCGGTATTGATGACTTTACCGCGAAGTGGCAAAATCGCTTGGAATGTCCGATCGCGTCCTTGCTTGGCGGATCCTCCAGCAGAATCACCTTCCACAAGATATAATTCATTTTTCGCAGCATTTCTTGACTGCGCGGGTGTCAGTTTTCCGGATAGCAACGTATCCGATTTCCGACGTTTTTTGCCTGAACGCGCATCTTCCCTTGCTTTTCGGGCTGCTTCCCTTGCCTGATGCGCACGCACTGCTTTACGGATCAAGTTAGCGCTCAATTCAGCGTTTTCTTCTAGAAAATAAAGCAGATGCTGTGAAATGATCGCATCTGTTGCTGTTCTCGCTTCACTCGTTCCCAATTTGCCTTTCGTCTGGCCTTCGAATTGAAGTATTTCTTCCGGAATACGGACGGAAATGATGGCAGACACGCCTTCTCGAATATCAGCCCCGTCGAGGTTTTTATCCTTCTCTTTCAATAAACCCGTTTTTCTCGCATACTCATTGAAAACCCGTGTCATCGCAGTTTTCGCACCAGTTTCGTGGGTTCCCCCATCTTTTGTACGCACATTGTTAACGAAAGAAAGAATCGTTTCCGAATAACCATCCGTAAATTGGAATGCGAACTCCACTTCAATTCCGTCGGATTCACCTTCCAAGTATGCGACATCATGCAGGACATCCTTTTCTTCATTCAAATAATTGATGAATGCTTTAATGCCTGTTTCGTAATGGAAAATGTCGTGTTTATCCGTGCCTTCTTCCTTCAGTTCAATTTTTAAACCTTTTAACAGGAAGGCAGACTCACGCAAACGCTCTGATAACGTGTCGTATTGATATTTAATCGTCGAGAAGATTGTCGGATCCGGTTTAAAGTGAATCAACGTTCCTTTTTCCCGGGTTGTCCCAATCTCCTCCAATGTTGTAACCGGTTTCCCTCCATGTTCAAAACGTTGGCGGAATTTCTTGCCGTCACGGAATATCGTCACTTCAAGCCACTCGGAAAGGGCATTGACGACAGACGCACCAACACCGTGCAAGCCACCACTTGTCTTATATCCGCCTTGTCCAAACTTTCCGCCTGCATGAAGAACCGTCAAAATGACTTCCGTCGTCGGTTTCCCCGTCTTATGCATTCCTGTCGGCATTCCACGACCATAATCACGCACGCCGATGCTGCCGTCTTTATGAATCGTTACATCCACTTCGGTACCATACCCGGCAAGCGCCTCATCGACCGCATTATCTACAATTTCATAAACAAGATGATGAAGTCCTCGAGCGTCTGTCGAACCGATATACATGCCCGGTCGTTTTCGTACAGCATCTAGGCCTTCAAGAACTTGGATTGAATCATCATCATACGTATATACATCTTGCTTTTTCGTCAAATCGCAACCCCCATCAAACGAATGTTCTCTTTTTAGTTATATACTATCGTATCGCTTCCTGTAAAGCTTGTCAAATCAACGTTTCAGGAAGCTCGCTCAATTAATTGTATAGAAGAAAGTGGTTAAATGCAATGAGATGCGAAAAATGTTGGTCGCTTGCATTGTATATTGAATCCTACCATTGTAGCAGTCATTAGGTTCTGCTAAACTTGAAACACAACCATTAAAATAAATCAAGGGGACTCCGAAATGGACATTGTCATTATTATACTATGTGCTTATTTACTTGGCTCCATCCCTTCCGCATTATGGATCGGCATGCTGTTCTACAAAACGGATGTACGAGAACACGGCAGCGGGAACTTGGGTGCGACAAACACTTTCCGCGTTTTAGGTAAAACAGCTGGACTTGTCGTCACCGTGTTAGATATTTTAAAAGGAACTGCGGCTGTCCTTTTGCCGCTAATACCGGCTTTAAGCAATACTGGCATTCATCCGCTTTTCATCGGTTTTTGTGCCGTGATCGGACATATATTCCCGGTCTTCGCTAAATTCAAAGGCGGAAAAGCAGTTGCGACATCCGGCGGCGTTTTGCTCGGCTATAACTGGCCAATTTTCATTATCGTTCTACTGACCTTTTTAATTGCATTGAAATTGACGAAAATGGTTTCTCTTTCTTCCATGATTGTCGCTGTCGTCGGATTTTTGTATAGCATCGCGTACTATATTTGGACCGGTGATTTCTATTTGATGATCATCGTAGGTTTAATGGGTGTCTTCATCTTTTACAGACACCGTGCAAACATTTCAAGAATCAAGGCTGGAACTGAGCCAAAAGTAAAATGGTTATAATACCCCTCTAAAAACGTGTTGGCTTTACGCCACACGTTTTTCTAGTTCCAGATTTCCCCTTTTATCGCTTGTAATCTATTTGTAAAGAAGAGGGTTGAGCGTAGGATTGGCATGGATTACGGAAACGCTCCTTTTTCAATGGTGAATATTCCCTTCAAATCCGTTACTTTTTCTATGCTACGATCGTTTTGTAGCGTTAGAAAATCAATTACGGAGGCTCACGATGAAAAGAAAACTATTATCTGCTGCATTGATTACATGCGTCACTGCAAGCTCTTTAACCATACCATCATACGATCAAGCTTATAACGTCTCAGCCGCCACAGTTTCAGCTCAACCGACAAATGTTGCGGTCTCTGCAAAAGCTGACCAATTGATCCAAACAGCGAAAAGCTTAATTGGAAAAGCGACATACAGCACGGCCGAATACAAGTCGACATACCCATATAAATTCTCATGTGCAACTTTTCTTATGTATGTGTTTGAGCAAAACGGCGTTGACCTTGCCACATATAACGAAAACTATATGATGGAACAAGGGACTCCGGTCGCCAAAGGACAATGGCAAAAAGGCGATCTATTATTCTTCAGAAGTAAAACGACAGGGACCGACCCGGATCATGTTGCCATGTATATCGGCGATAATAAAGTAATTCACATGGCAGATTCAAAACAGAATATTGTCATCTCCGATTTAAATAGCAAACCCTATTATACTGAAAACTACTACGGTGCACGCAGAGTGATTCCGAGCCTGCTTCCTTCTAATCCAGCAACGGCAGAAGATAACATCGTCAGTCTTGCATATGATTTGAAAGATACGGCGACGATTGGATCTGTTAACAATGAAGCTACTAAGAAGTTTACAAGCACAGGTTTCGTCAATTATGTTTACGGGAAAAACGGGACGACATTAAATGCCTCCAGTTTAAAAGATTTACAGAGTAAAGGTACAACCGTCTCTCGCTCGAACTTGAAGAAAGGTGATTTGGTATTCTTCAACAGTGTAAAAGGTTCAACAACTCCTAGCCTTGTCGCTATCTATGCCGGTGAACAGCGACTCATTATACCGAATTCAGGCGGCGTTATCACCCGAGTCCTTCTTGTAGATTATTATAAGGATCATTACATTACAGCTAAACGCGTAGGATCGGATAATAAAGTTTCAACACCTTCAACACCTTCAACTCCACCAGCAACAACGACTTCTTCTGCTGAAAAGATCGTTAATTTCGCAAGCAGCTTAACGGATAAGGCGAAATTCGGTTATGGATATGATGAAAAAACATTAACATTTACAGGTGCAGGATTCACTTATTATGTATATAAACAACAAGGGATCGATTTGAAATACAAATTGGCAAGTCAACAGGCGACTGTCGGTTCTTCCGTCTTGAAGTCAAATCTTCAAAAAGGGGATCTACTTTTATTTTCAACGGATAATAAAGGATCCCGCATTACACAGACTGGAATTTACATCGGGGGGAATCAATTCATCACCCTCTCCACTTCCGGTAAAGTAGAGACTCAAAGTCTTTCATCATCATGGGCGTCTAAAAACTATGTCCAAGCACGCAGAGTGATTACAAACTAACAAAAGAAGCATCAACGCAGTAGCGTTGGATGCTTCTTTTAACTTTATTCTTTTAATCTCTTTGCAAATTCAATCATGCCACGGCTCGACATCGGTCCTTTAATAAGTACAATCGATTGTCCATCAAACATCCGATCCAATTTGTCACCAATTTCATTCACATTTTCAAAGATCTTGATATTCGCCGTACTTCCATCCCTTTTAGCTTGCCTAGCGATTTCCTCAGCTTTTTTTCCAATTGTAACGAGCGTATGAATCTTTCTTTTCGCTACCATACTTCCAATTTCCCGATGATATTTCTTCTCAAAATCGCCTAGCCTATTAATATCTCCAAGAATCAATATAATCTTTTTTTCTCTTCCAATGGCATCCAGCACTTTCAATGCCGCCTCGACTGACGTCGGGTTATTCGTCCACGTATCATCGATAATTGTGCTTCCATTGATCCCTTTTGAGAATTCCAAATGTCTATCCATGTTTTGAAATGTCTTTAACCTTGCAATAGCCGACTTTATATCCATCCCCATTTCATGGACAGCTGCTAACGCTGCTAGCGCATTGCTTACTTGGTGTTCTCCATATCCCGGGATGAAACCTTTATATGTTTTACGATTAACATGAAGGGTGAAGTCCATTCCCCCTTCTGCATAGTTGATATCGGTTGCCTTGAAATCAGCTTTATCAGCAGTTCCAAAGTAAATGATTTTCCCTTTAAAAGAATGCGTCCTCAGCTTCTCTGTGTTTTTATCATCCGCATTTAAAATAAGCGTTCCGTCTTCTTTAATGCCCCCGATTATTTCTTCTTTTGCGCGGATATATCCTTCCACGCTTCCACAGCCATCCAAATGGTGAACGCCTATAGTTGTTATGATCCCTATCGTCGGCTGGTAAATCATACATTGATGTTTTATATTGCCGGAATTACCGAGGCCATGTTCAAAAACAGCCGCCTCCGTATGATCGTCAATCCCCATCAAATAAGGCAATGAACGCCTCGGCTCATTTTTACTGCTCGCTGACGCATGAACGGTCCATGTTGGATGAAGTATATGCCTGATCATATCTTTTGTTGTCGTTTTCCCGCATGTGCCCGTTATTGTCACAACCGGTAATTGAAAGAGATTCCGGTAGTAATTGATGAACTTCCAATAAGACTGGACAAGGCTTTTCACTTGTAAGATGGTTGTATTCGGATATGCGCCCTTTAGTTCCAATCTGGATTTATCGGTGACGACGAGGGAGGGGCCTTTTTTATTGATTGCGAACCAATCCACTTCCACCGTCCTTCCAACGAACAGTAAAGTGTTTCGCTTCGCATGCTCATGGCGAGTATAATAAATAACGTCTCTTACTTCCCAATCAACCGGCCCGGCAATAACCGTGCCGCCGAGCACCTTCCGAATTTCACTCACAACGATTGGCTTCAATTTTCTTCCCCCTTTCGGTCGGGCGGCAATGAAACCCTTTTTTGTTTTTCCTCAACTGCTCGTAAATCTCTTTATACATCTTGTTTTGATCAAACATATAAAACAGAGACATGGAAGGCGCATAATTCGCTTCAATGATCCATACTTCGCCCTTTTTATCGATCCCGATATCAAATCCGATGATCGATACATCTATACTATTCTCTGCAAGCCTGGCGGAAGCGCTCCTACATATTCGCTCCATTAACATGCGGCATTTGTCATACGTCATATAATTCCCGGATTCCAACAACGCTTTTTCTACTAACAATAGCTTGCTAGCTCGATTGGAAGTGAAATAGTCTTGTGCAGCCACTTTTACGATGAGCCCGGTTACAATCCATTCTTTATCATCCAATTGGGACATGACCCGCACATCATACGGGTTACCGTCTATTTCATCTAAATGGATGAATTGCTGGACGATATAGTCCTTTTTTGACAGATAGTGCTCATTGATAAAATGAAATAATTGATTGAAATCCGTTTTGATCATCTTTGTATTTTTCTCATGGACTTCGAAGGTGAAGTCAACCCGCACAGACACTTTGACAATACCTATTCCTTGTTGGCCTATGCATGGCTTCAAGATGACATGTTGAAACGACTGCAAAAAATTGCTAAGTGATTTTCTAGTGCATAAATCCGTTTTGGGAATGTAGCGGCGCAATCTCCTTTTTCCATATAGCGCATGATATTGGCTCCATTTACTGTTGCGTTCATGTAAAACCGTATCGGTAATCCAGAATTGACCGGATTTATTTTGGGCTAATTCGATGATGATTGTATGGCAATCAGGAAATGATTTTCCGAGTACAGCAGCTGTTGATTTTAAGAAGTTAACCAATCTCCATATATTGTCTAATCGGTGAAACCGGGAAATTTTGAATTCACCTACTGCCATGCTGTGAACAACATTCCAACTAGCCGAAGAAGATTTTCTATGGAGGGTGAAGCGGCGATAATGAAGGGAAGCACTATGAGGGGGAACACTTTGGATAATATACACTTTTTTCGTCATGACGCTTGTGATTAAGTAATGATAAGCATCTTCCTTGCTAGTAAAGTGCTGCTTACCATTCGTAAACTCCACTGTTAATTGATCATTTTTAGAAACTACCCGAATTTCTTCTGGACTAAATAGCGGTTTAATCAAAAAAATATGTTCGGTATTCAGGGCAATATTGAAATTCCCCTCTGAAAACAAACTCATTGCCGGTAAACTTTCAAGTAATCTCATGTCTTTCTGTAAGGCCGCTTGCTGGCCGTAACGGCCCCGAATCCCCTTCATAGACTTCCCTCCTTCAATGAACACTTCGACGCTACTTTACTTACTCGCAGCCTATTGCAAAAATAGAGCCTTGAGGAACCGGCGCAGCGCCATCTTGGTCAAAGAAACCAGTGATGACGAAGCTTTGAACAATGTCATAGTTTGCCGCTTCGACTTGATCTCTAAAGACTGCTTCAAAAGGAAATACTCTGCCTCCTACAACGCCAGTTCCCCTCACCGTAATTTCACAATCCATTCCTTCTTTCCTGCAAACGACAGCTGTTATCGTTTCTGATACAAATTCAAAACTATATCTGCATCCATGCGTTTGTTTATCCGTAAACTCCAAATACAAAGTTGAGGTTGACATTGTAGTGTCACATACATTGGCCATGTAAGTCAGATCACCTTTAACAGTTCCTATATGTCCAGCGAATCTCACATTATTATCACATGACACCGCATTGACGAGAACGCCACAAGTACAAATTTGGCCCATTATTCGACCCCCCTTTCAGATTGAACTACTTTACTATATTGCTACGAGTGTTGTTCGAGCTTGGTGTTTGTCCTATTTCGGTTAATTAATAGTAATAACCGAAAGCAATTGACTAGTTTTCCCGAAGAAGTTCAGCCAACTTTTTGATCGGTTCGCTATACATGTCTCCTTTAATAAGAATGGCGGTCTCCTCGCTTATGGTCTTCCTTAAAAGTTGATAGGCGAGAATTTGATTATTAAAGGAATGGACCTCAATTGCTTTTCCAGCTTGTTTCACCGTGTCCCCCATGATTTTTGCATGCTTGCCAATAGTGATAAGAATATCTATATCACTTGCTGCGATGATTTTACCGGCAAGTTCATGAATCGTATATCCCCATGAACCTAAATCGGTGATCGTTCCAATTATGGCAATTCTCCGCTTTCCCTTTCCGATTTCTTGTAAAACTTTCAATGCTGCCTCTAGGGAAGTAGTTGTGATGCTCCACGTATCATCGATGAGGATGGATCCTTTTAGACCTTTACGTAATTGCACTTGTTTGTTCAAAGTTTGAAACGTTTTCAAGCGAACTGCGATTTCCGCAAAACTCATTCCGATTTGGTGTACTGCAGCAATGGCTGCCAATGCATTGTAAACTTGATGTTCACCTAGTCCGGGGACAAACATCTCGTATTTTTGTTGATTGTATTCCAAGGTCATATCCATTCCCATAGCAGAATAGGTGAATTTGCTCGCACGGTAATGACATGCATGATGAATCCCGAATTTACGTATTTGCCCTGTGAATTGTTTCAAATCAAGTTTTCGGGTATTGTTGTCGTCTTCGTTTAAAATAAGTACCCCATCGGACGTTAAAGCTTTGCACATTTCACCTTTCGCAGCGATATAGCCTTCCAACGACTTACAATGGTTCAGATGATGCTCACCTATGTTCGTTATGATTCCGACCGTCGGTTTTAAGTACGCAGCTGCGTTTAGAATATCGCCAGGCGCGCCGACTGCCGTTTCGAACACCGCCGCTTCAGTCGTTTCATCCATACTGAGCAAATAGGCTAAATGGGCCGTCCGGGAATTATTCGTACTATTGGTGAAGGCGATATTCCGATCAGCAGTCAATAAATGACGGATCATTTCTTTCGTTGTCGTTTTCCCCGAAGTTCCCGTTACTGCAATGATGGGTATGTCGATCCTGTCGCGATAGTCATTAATGAATTTCCAGTATGCCTCGTCTAAGTTGTCGACTTGAATGATGGATACGTCCTCTTTGCGCTCATTCGTTTGCATAAGCTGTTCGGTTACGACTGCAATTGGAAAGAAAGGTCTTAGGCGATCCCATTTCATGATTTTGCCTTTTAAAAAAAGGATGGTATGCGGGTTTCTAACTTGTTTAAGGCGGTATGCACCGTGTTGGATTAGTAAATCGTCAGTTCCGTGTATTAATGTCCCGGCTATTACTTGTCTAATGTTTCCAGTCGATAAAGACTTCAATTGATTCACTCCCTTCCCCCTTTTTCATCTTATGCGACACTAGCTTAGCGGCTTGTACGAAAAACATGCTTCTAAACGAAAAGCGGAAGGCGCTTGCTCAGATGCGACAGGCATAAGACAAAGATGCGGCGTGGCGGTCTTTGACGCGTAGCATCTTTGACTTATGACCCGAGCATCTAGCGCCTGGAGCTGGACAATGACGGTTTTTAGTTCCTTACCTATATGATGTATAACCATGTATATGGCAGATTCCTTCATAACCTATAAAGAGTTGTCTTAATTATGAAGGAGTGGACTTTTTGAAAACGATTATCTTCATCGGTACAAACAAATCGGGTTCGAGTCGGGAAGCAATCAGGGCTGCCGAACGGCTCGGGTATTTTACTGTTTTATTTACAAGTAATGAGAGGCAGATTCAACAACGAAAAGAGTATATAGATGTCCACGAAATGGTATTTGTCGATACGACCAACTTACAAGCGATGAAGAAAGAAATTCTTTCTTTGAAATCGAAAGGAAATGAAATTAAGACAATCGCCAGTTTTGTCGACTCCAATGTCTCCAACGCTTTTACGTTATGCGAAGAATTCTGTCCGAATGGCACGTCTGCAAGTGCTGCTTTTATTATGGAAAACAAAGCGGGGACAAGGGCTAAATTAGCGGGACTTCCATTCTCTCCGAAATATTTGACGATCCAGCCTGGAAAAAAGCTGGATGCAAAAAGTATGGACGCCTTGCCCGATTATCCGCTTATTGTCAAAACAGCTTCTTCCACCGGATCAAAAGATGTTTTGCGTGCGACGGATGATGTACAGCTTCAACGTCATATCGCAAAACTGCAAGAGAAGAATCCCTTAGAAGCGGTCATTATTGAAGAGTTCATTGAAGGGGAGCAATATTTGGTTGAAGCAATTGTGTTTAATAAAGAAATACAAATTGCCGGAGTCATTCAACAAGAAATAACGTTTGGAAAACGATTCATCATCACTGGATATGGTGTACTTGCAATCGTCCCAAGACAATTGAACGACAGCATCAAAGAAGTTTTAACGTCCATCGTTGAAAAACTAGCCATTCAAAATGGTGCCCTTCATGTTGAAATGCGTTTAACGAAAAATGGTTGGCGCCTCATCGAAATTAATCCTCGAATTTCCGGAGGTGCGATGAATAATATGCTCAAAGCTGCTTTCGGATATGATCTCACAGAAGAAACCATTAAATTATACTTAGGCGAACAGCCCACCCTCGAAATCAAACAGAGACATTTTGTATTTACACAATACGTGATCATCGATAAGAGAGGCGTTCTGGAAAAAGTGACGGGAAAAGGAAGGGCAAGAAAATCCCCCGGTATCGTTGAAGTGTATGTGAAGCCGAAAAAAGGGCAATTACTGACACCGCCCTTATCGATGGGGCACCGATACGCTTACGTGATTGCACAAGGAAGAACATTAGCGATCGCAAAAAGCTTGGCGAAAAAAGCAGCAGAGGAAATTACTTTTCATCTAAAAGAACAATGACAAAGAGGACTTCCAGATGCGGAGTCCTCTTTGTCATTAGCTATAGTTTTGATCGATGAATTTGACCGTTTCGAACATATTCGTTTTACTGGCCCCTTTAATAAGAATCGTGTCATCCTTTTGAATCAATTTAGATAGCAAAGCATGCAATTTCTCACGGTCTGTAAAGTGGTGAATATTTTGTCCTGGCATCCCTCTCTTTTCCGCCTGTGCACCAATCTCCTCCGTTCTAAAACCGTACGTTATCAATAGGTCGATCCCTTGTTGCTGTATATAATCCCCTAGTTTTCGATATTCCTTTTCGCGCAAATCGCCTAGCTCTCTCATTTGCCCGATAATGGCAATCTTTCGGTGCTTTGCAAGATTTGTTAGGACATCCAATGCTGCACGAACACCTTCCGGATGCGAATGGACCGTGTCATCGATTAGCGTGATGTTGTCCTTGCAATTGTAAATCGTCAACCTTCTAGGCGGTTTTTTGAATAGAAGCCCCGTCTTGATTTCCATTGGTGAAAACCCTAAATAGTCGGCAATCGCAATGGCGGATAATGCGTTATATACATGATGCTCCCCAAAAATCGGGATGAACAGTTCAATTTCTTCATTTTGAAGTTTCATTTTAAAACTCATGCCCTGGTCGGTGTATTGTACGTCGTATGCACGATAATCAGCAGGCTTTTGAATGCCGATCGTTATCGTTTTACCTTTGAAATCCCTCGTTTCTAAAAACCTTGAATTGTCATTGTCCCGATTCAAGCAAAGAACCCCATGTTGGTCCATTCCGTGGATCAATTCCGATTTAGCTTTTGCAACTTTTCTCGGATCACCGTCGAAATTCCCAACATGCGCTAACCCAATATTCGTTACAATCGACATATTCGGCTGAATGATGCGGCAATGTTCCGTAATGACGCCCGGATAGGCCATTCCGTATTCAAGGACGACCGCCTGGTGGGAGGAATTGATCTCTGCTGCATGTTTTTTCGTATGTTCTGTCGTATTCCAATAATCCTTCGATTCGAAGACTGTCCACTTTTTCGACAGAATCGAGGATAGGAATGCTTTCGTCGTTGTTTTACCGGCACTTCCGGTAATGGCGATGATCGGAGTTTCATTCTCACGTTTAGTGCTTCGACGTTTCGCTTCCTTGATTTTCACCTGGATGGCTCTTTGATTTTTAGCGATATACATTGCATAATTGATCGTGTTTTTTACGACATCCAATTCCAAATAGAATGCAGGCGGACAGCCAGGGCGCCAGTTCACTTCATAAATCCAAAGTTTGTAGTCCTGATCCATTCCGATATCTACACCGATTTCATCAATCACTTCACTGTACTTCTCCATTTGAAGTTCATCCAAATGCTTTGCGAGCGACAAGGAGAAATACTCCAACTTCTTTTTAATGTTAAATGCTTCGTCTTTGAATTCCTGTTCCAAAAAAGGGTCCAAATAGTTCGTGTAGCCGCCACTATTTATATTCGCAATGATGGAACCCTTTGGAGCAACACGTGGATAAATCGTCGTAATCACCCATTCGCCTTCGCCGTTTTTTTGGACATGCAATCTGAAGTCGAACACTTGCCCAGATCTTGTGACGGATTGGATGTATGGTTGGACGATGAATGTTTCGTTTGATAATTTCTTTTTGATAAATCCTCTCAGTTGTGATGCCGAATAATTCCTATGCGTCCCTTCCCCTTTTACTGAAAAACGGTCGCCTTCTTGCACAATGAAATAAATACCTTTCCCTTTTCTACCATCGATCGGTTTGAAAACCACTTTTTCAAAAGCAGAGATGTATTTGATGAAATGGTCTGCACTTTTTACTGCTTCCGTCGGGATGAGGTAGCTTGCAAAATCCTTAGCTTCTTTTAGACGGCGGTTGACGCTCCATTTATTCCCGATCGAATAGGTTGTAAAGGGGATTTCCTTTCGAAGTTTATCGATGATTTCCTTTGATTTTGCCAGTTTTTCAGGGCTTCCGGCATTATAAATGACATTTGGAAAGGGCATTATTTTCGACTCCCATTTTCCGTTCTCGTACACTTGTCCTCTAATTGTGCGGTTGAGTAAGTTTACTTCCCCGGGAGAAAAATAATAAAATTTCGCACCTTCAGCTGCAGCTACGGCGGCGAATGCATATGCCTTCATGACTGTTTCTGGATCTTTCCGGTGATGTAACATGCCTATTATTGTCATAAACTATCTCCTTTTCTCATTTTGACGGCTCTATATAATACATTCATAAGCATGCCGTAGGATAAGGACAAGAGTTTACTAGAAGAGGAATTATATAGAATGCTTTCCGTTCCAGGCGGACGCTATCCACTACAAGCACGGATAGCACTATGTAGAATTCGTCTGTTATTCAACTATAGTTTTCTACATTTTAGATTCAATGATAGGGAGAGGACGGTCTATTAGGTCGATGGAAAGTGGGGTGATGGCACAAAAGGAGCAGATTTCAACATGGATACAGAGAGATGTCTTTTTCAATGCATAAAGGTCCTCGGGTGTTACAGCGAGCCGCCCTTTAAAATCGATCGGCTTTAGCAATGTCAACTGTGCGCGACAGTTATCATCCAGCTTTTCCAATCTGAAATAAGATGTCGTCCCGCCGTCTATGATTGCAGTGAAGGGGACATGTTCGTCTGATGACTGCAGCATGAAAGGAATTGTATCTTTCATTTTAGGCAGATGCACAAAACGGAAGCCTTTGCAGAATTCCGCTAACATTTTCTGTTCCTTCCATAAGACTTTCATTTCTTCACAAATACAGCAGTTTTTCATCTGTACCCCCTCCTTTTATGTAAAGGTCCAACCATTTTAAATTGGCTCCAAATAGAATTTTATTAACCTTGCTGAACTTTCGGCTCTTTCCTTAGCCATTTCTGATGTTTCGCCAACAGCCATTGTATATCCGTATCGCTGCCCCATCGAAATTGGCGGCATCACGATCGAGCCGATTTTGGGCTTTACAGCGATGTCGATAATTCCCGGCACTGAATAAGCAACATCGATCCCTTCGATGTCTACTAAATATCCAAAGTTATTAAGCGTTATAAATGATGTGTAAACATACCGGCTGTTCTTTCTAAGCAAATCTGGTTCTTCGCCAAGGTAGAGTTTGATCGTCTCCTTCACAAGATTGATGCCAAATGCTTCTGTAATCATCCGGTTCATCGCACCGCCCGCGATTCTTGGATTCATCTCGATTAATTTCCAGCCTTTTGAGGAATAGCGCACTTCTAAATGACAAGCCCCGTGCTGAAGTCCGATTTCTTCTACAATGGAATGGATTGTTTGCCATAGCTCACGATAGATCATTTCATCCATTTGCATGACTACTTCATACGCGGTAACGATGAATGTGTAATCCTTTATTATTTCCTGTTGAATGATCGCAACAATAATTGGAATTGTCTCGACGACAACAATTTCAATCATATATTGGGGACCTTCTATAAATTCTTCCGCTATCCAAGATGGTTGCGGCAAACGTTTATTCATTTTGCACAGAGCTATGTCAAATTCCTTTTCGTTCTCAATGAAATAAACGTCCTTCGAACCGTTTGAAATAGGGCTTTTTAGGATGAACGGATAATTTATAACGGGCTTATTGTGATTCTGATCAATTACTTCAAATTCACATGTTGCAGGATGGTTTCGTAAAGCGTTCCGGGTAAGCAGTTTATCTCCCATTATGCTTAAAGCGTCGACCGATAAAGCAGAATTGCAAAATGCATTGGAAAGCTTTGCAGCCAATGACACATAGGGATCTACAAAACTGATGATCGCTTGAATATGATGAAACGCTGCTAGGCGGTCTATTTCTTTTCGAACCGATTCTTCGTCCATGGATTCCATGAAAACGATATCGGCGATTTCCGGGAATTTCTCTTTCACCCGTAAAAATGTTTTTCTGTCTGTCAGAAGGATTGCTGCATATCCTAATTGAGCCGCTGCCGAGAATGCTTCCGCACTTGATCCGGAGGTGGATGAACCAATAAACACAATTGCCTTCATCTAAATTACGCCCCTCCTTCTAGACAATCCTCTCTTATCATTTGTATGCGATTGGCTCAAGCCCGCTTAGGCAAAATAAATAAGCATGAAGGGCTATCCCTCATGCTTATCCATTAAGTTAAAACGATTCACTTGTTCGGCCAAACCGGCGTCCAGCAATGCTTGTACCTCAATCTTGCCGAAAAGGTCGAAATGGGGGTAATCTTCACGATGGTCAATCCATTCAGGCTTCAACCCGTACCTTTTCCCCCATTCGATCAATTTAGCAAGATCCGTACAACCCGCTTTTGTTACCGTTTTACAGCCTGGAAAACGATCATCGAGCCAGTAATGGGTGAGAAAAGCAATTTCTCCAGCACTGACCGCTTCTTTCCAAGCTTTTAATTCCGACCGATTAATGCCGAACGCCATCAGTCGGCCTCCCGGCGGATTTCCATATATTTCGCATCCCATTCAGGATCAATTTTCTTAAGAGCAACTGGTCTGAAACTGTCGCGTTTTACTAAAATATGTTCGGAAGTTGCGGTTGCAGCAACGGTCCCATCTTCATGAAGAATTTCATAGCCGTAAACCGTGCGAAGTTTTCCATGCGACTCGACCCATGTACGCACCGTCGCCTTCTGGCCGTATCGCATAGCTGCCTTGTACTGGATTGATAAATCAATAACAGGGGAAAGATAGCCTTTCTCTTCAAGCCCCGCATAGGTAAACCCTAAATCTTGAATGAGGCTCGTCCTGCCGATTTCCATCCATACTAAATAATTTGCGTGATAGACGACACCCATCTGGTCCGTCTCCGCATATCTGATTTCCACTTCTTTATCACTGACAAACACTTTCATCACCTCTGTTGTCCATTATACAAAACTGGACGGTGGATTGCTGTTTGTGGAACTTGTTAGGTAAGGAATGTGTGCTCAATAAAGCGTGTTGCGAGCTCATAGGAGTGCGTTCGTCGCTCATAGAAGTGTGACAGTGTTTTATTCGCTTTGTACGGTAGATAGGGAAATAAGAATTGGTCCAGCGAAATCGGATGCCTCCGCTCCTTTTGGATTATGAAGGCGAAACAAAAAAGCATCGCCTGATTCTGATGTCCACACGATATAATCGCTAATGCCTTCCTTTCCGGATGCTTGAAGGTAGAGGTCCGCGAAACCAAGAGGATGTTCAACCAATTCACCGCTAAAATTGGATACATCACCGATTTGACTTAATTCTTCCATGCCCGCTACTTCAAGTTGAGGCAAATCATAATCGGATGGAAGTGGTTCAATATCAACGTAATATACTGGATTATCACTTAATGATAGACGACCAGTAGTCGCATCAAATGTAAATTTCTCGAAGACATACAAAGAAAATCCTTTTCCTTGATGTAGTTTAGCCTCCATTGACTGATTTCCCTCAACTGTCAGCAGTTCGAAGCTTCTCTCTGCTTGGCGAGTTTCTATATCAGTTGGCTTCTGCTCGGGAGAAGAAGGCGAAACCGATTCAGTTTCTGTCGTCTCCTTTTGTGTGGTATCGGAAGACTTTGTTTCTTCCGTACAAGCGGTAAGTATGAGAACTAAGGCTACTACCGGGATACTTTCCAAAATAACATTTCGGCTTTTCATCTAACCGCTCCTTTACAATTGAAAATTAGTATATCATTCATGACGGTTTGGGGATTTTACTCCTTCATTTCAGATTGCGCAATTATATATTCAGCTATTTTGGTGAATTTTACACCCGCTGGACTTTCATCACAGCTAGACCAATGAAATTCACGTTCGCCGCCGTTAATATAAACCTGTAAATCATATTCCTCAAACTGATTCGAATGACAATTGTTCACTAATTCGATATCACCTAGATAATTTGCCATGACCAACTGTTTATAGACTTCTTGCTTCACTTCCGAGGACAGTTGAAAATCACTAGTAGTCACCGTTTCTTTTGAATTAGGGGCTCTTGTAGCTACTTGTGTTTTTGTATTTATTTCATTTTCCAATCCATTCCCGTATTTTAATGCCAACTCGAAAAAATCTTCTTGTTCAACATTATAGTCAATCGCCAATATTTCCAGCATGCCTGAATGGCCATCCGAACAATCGACTGCAAAATAGGTCGTATTTGTATGGGTGACTTCCTCTATCAAACCGCTGCATTTAGTTGTTTCTATTTCACCACTTCCAAATTTATCCCTTGTAGAATCATTAATCACCTTCATAGCTTCGCCATCATATTTCAAATCCGTAACGATTGGATCCCCTTCAATCGTGTAATGGACAATTCGTAAATCAGATAAAACGCCGTTTAGCACATTTTCATAAAACGTATGCATATTGTCCAACCCCTCAAAGATCCTTCCATGGGTATTCACAACATCTACATTTTTCACACCTTTCACTGTCGGCCGGGAGCCCCCCGTACTTTGTTCTTGTTTCCTATCAATCGGATCTTTTCCACCATCACCATTTCCATTACAGGCAGTGACAATGAAAAGTAAAGTGATCAATAGCATCAAAGAAGCTACTTTCTTCAAAATTTCACGTCCTATTAGATTATTTTTCAAGACTAATTGCATAATTGGTTATGAACAGTGTCGCACATGAAAGCCGAATTTTCAAAAGATAGTTAAGCCATACGACGTAAAACGGTAATGCTTAGCCAATGTTGTTTCGGAAATTATTTTGGGAAATACTTTTCTATGGTACTATGAATGTAGATTGTAACTCGGGGTGTTGATCGTGGAGAAGCTTGAGAGGATTCATCAATTAAAAGCTGAATTGGATGCTCATCGTCCGTTAGGCGTACTTGAGGTAAAGCGACTGCGTGAAAACTATATTATTAAAAATACGTATCACTCAAACGCGATTGAAGGCAACACATTATCGGAAATGGAAACACGGGTGATTATTGAAACAGGCTTGACAGTTGAAAAGAAAACGCTTCGGGAACACCTAGAAGTTAAAAACCATGTGGAAGCGCTCGATTACATTGAAGAACTAACCGGGTTGGATAGATTAAGTGAATCAACGATGCAATCTATCCATTCGATTATTTTGCAAGGTATCGACCGACGGAATGCCGGTGTGTATCGAAAAGTTGACGTATATATTAGCGGGGCGAGTCATGAGGTTTCACCCCATTACGTTATCCGCTCTGATATGAAAAGTCTTACAAATTGGTATAATCGACAAAGTCCTAAAACGATTGACGATATTATCGAATTCACATGTAAGTTGATCAACATACATCCATTTATTGATGGAAACGGAACGACATCCCGCCTTCTTATGAACTTGGAATTACTAAAACTAGGTTACCCGCCAATCACAGTATTGACAACAGACCGTTTAGCATATTTCCAAGCGCTCGATGAAAGTTATTACAAAAATTATACAGCGATTAAAGAGTTTTTCTACGACTGCATAATCGATGCTTTAGAAGAGCAATTGCGCTTTGCACGGGGATAGTAAGAAAAGAGTGCTCACATGGCACTCTTTTCTTACTCCAACTTTAATAAATCCAAGACATCATCAATTAGCAACTGCCCAAGGTCGCCTTCTTTCCGCTTTCGTACCGAGACCATTTGTTTTTCAACTTCATGATCCCCAACGATCATCATATAAGGTACCTTCTGCTTCTCTGATTCTCTAATTTTCAACCCCATTTTTTCAGCACGGTCATCCACATTCACGCGATATCCCTTTGCAACAAGCTCCTTCTTTACTTCTTCAGCATAAGAAACATGCTTATCGGCAATCGGGATGATTCTCACTTGTTCCGGAGCAAGCCATAATGGGAACTCCCCTGCATAATGTTCAACGAGAATGGCAAGGAATCGCTCAACTGAGCCAAAAATCGCGCGATGGATAATGATCGGAAATTCGAGTTCATTCTGTTCATTAATATACCGGCAATTGAACTTCTCAGGCATTTGGAAATCCAATTGTACTGTGCCGCATTGCCAGCTCCGCCCTAACGAATCCAATATGTGAAAATCGATCTTCGGACCATAAAACGCGCCGTCTCCTTCGTTAATACGATAGTCCATTCCCCGTTGTTTCAACACTTCTTCCAGCGATTGCTCCGCCTCGTTCCATAAGTCGACGGCTCCCATATAATTTTCCGGACGAGTCGACAATTCGACTTCATAGCTGAAACCAAATTCCGAATAGATGTCGTCAATCAAATCCAATACACGATCCACTTCCCGTTCAATTTGATCCTTCCGTACAAAGAGGTGCGCATCATCTTGTGTAAACGCCCGAACGCGCAATAGACCATTTAATGAGCCCGATAGTTCGTGACGATGCACTAACCCTAATTCCGCATAACGGATCGGCAACTCCCGATAACTTCTACGTTTATGATTAAAGATGAGCATTGCACCCGGGCAATTCATCGGCTTTAGTGCATATTGCTGTTCATCCACATCTGAAAAATACATGTTTTCATGATAGTGATCCCAATGGCCGGATTGCTCCCAAAGCTCCTGCTTCATCATGATCGGCGTCTTGATTTCCTCATAGCCCGCCTCCTGGTGCTTCCGTTTCCAAAATTGCTCCAACTCATTTCTGACAATCATCCCTTTTGGCAAATAAAACGGCATGCCTGGCGCTTCCTCTGATGACATGAACAACTCAAGCTCCTGGCCTAATTTACGATGATTCCTTTTTTCGATATCCATTTGTACTGACATTGCAATTCCTCCCATAATGTATATAAAATAAAAAACCGCATTCTTCCCTAGCAAAGGGACGAATGCGGTCGTGGTACCACCCAAATTTCGCCATAGTTAAAAACACGGCGCTCAATCGATAACGGTCTCCCGATCATAGTTTCCTACATACGTAGTCCCCTATGATTGCTCGAAAGTGGTAAATCATTTCATCCACTACAGGACTTCCAGCCATGGTCCTGTTCTCTGGTAAAGCTTCCGAAATGATTCATGTCCTTCTCAACGCATTATATGAAAATAAAAAAAGCGAAGGGCGCTCGCTCAGATGCGACAGGCATAAGACGGACATGCGAAACGGCGTTTTTTGCCGTGCAGCAGGGCTGGCTTATGACCCAAGCAGCTAGCGCCCGTAGCTGGATTAAAATAAAAAAGACCGCATTCTCCCCTATAAAGGGACGAATGCGGTCGTGGTGCCACCCTGATTTCGCCATAGTTAAAAACATGGCGCTCAATCGATAACGGTTTCCCGATCATAGTTTCCTGCTTGGCGCAGTCCTCTGTGATTGCTCAAAGGTGGTTAATCATCTTTCCGCTACAGGACTTCCAGCCATGGTCCTATTCTCTGGCAAAGCTTCCAAAATGATTCATATCCTTCTCAACGCTTGTTTATGAATTATTAATTGTATTGTATTATATGTGACCATTTTGTCTATGTCAATAGGCAATGATCAATACCGCAAACCTCTTCCACTTTCCGCAATTGCATGCGCTAGACGAATCGTTGATACTGCTAACTCCGCATACGTCACATCACGGTCAGGGTTAAACTGGTTTTGTTCCGGTTTTATCAAGCCCATCGAGCTTGCCATTGCTACATAACCTGCATTCGCAGACTGCACCTTATCCGCATCTTCAAAGCCTAGCTTAAAGATGCTGCCATCTTTCGCAGCCTGCTCTAGCCCCATTACACGAATCATCCAAACCGAAAGCTCTTCTCTCGTAATTGTTGCATCGACATCAAAGGTCTTCGTATCCGATTTGATGATGCCAGTTTCAACCGCACGTTCAATCTCTTGATATAACGGGTGTTTAGGGTCGATATTGTCAAACGTTTGGTTCGTATTTTCCTGTCCGTAGTAATAACCGCCGCCATAGTAGAAGTAGGTAAGTGAATTCATAAGCACTTTCAATGCTTCCCCTTTTGAAATGGCAGCATCAGCATCAAAGCTTTTCACATCTTTCACGTCCAATACCTTGGCGTTAATGAGATAATTAAGCTCCTCTTCCGCCCATGGATGTGATACGTTGACGGAATCCTTGCCACTGAACAAGTTATTCCATTCCCCTGTAGATGCATTTACATAACTAAACGGCTCCTCATTAAATACAGGTAGATAGAGGAGATCATAATGATTTTCCTTTATATTTTCACCATGTTTCATATAGGTAAGTTTAAGACTGAGTGCCTCTTCAAAAGTTGTAATTGCTTCTTGTTCTGAAATGATATCATCGCTTGATGGCCAATTTTCCATCTCTTGATAATTGACACTGAGGCTGTTCAAAGTACCATCCGCCGAAATACCCACGTGAATTTGTTCACCCATCACAACGATTCCATTCATTATTCTAGGGAATGCAAATTGATATGAACCCATTCTTTCGTCAAAATACGGCTCTTCGATAGGCATTGCATAGTTGTGCAAATAGGAAGGGACCCACTTTTTTAGATAGGTCGTCGCTTGGTTGAGTGCTTCTTTCTCCGTAATAGTCAATTCATTTTTCGCATTCTCACCGATCTCCGTCAGTAGGTGGTTCTTTACATCATAGAATTGAATAACCTCACCCGTATGTTTATTGATCTCTAAGCTTGCTCCGGTACTGCCATTCCCATATTGATACGTATAGTAGACGTTAATGATTTCCTGGCCATTATAGTTCTCCATTTCTTGGATTGACTCGATTTTTAATTTGATTTTTTCAGAATCAAAAGCTAGAAATCGTTCAGCAATCTTCTTCGCTTCCTCTACAGTAACACCATCTTGTTTAACTGGAAGTGGGTTTGTTGTGATTAGTTCAATCTTTGTCTTCCCCGGAAAATCTGTTGCATATCCGTTTGAAGTCATCCATTTTCCTGTTGCTGCTTCAATGCCTTGCAGTTTTGCCGTTGGTCGATAAACGAGCTCGACCTTTCGATCACCCGTTTGATAATCATAATTAATTTGATAGTTCAAATCGACAGCAAGATTTTCTTTTACCTTTGTCAATATTTCTTTTTCATCTTTTATTTGATTGACATCATCATAGGTGGCTGATCCAGACTGTGGAGACATCTTATAAAAACTGACGATTTCCCCGTTTCCTAAAACAGACACTTCCATTCGTTTGTCAGCGATGGAAACTTTATTCTTCGTTCCTGCAAACGTAAACGAATAACGAATCGGTTCTGTTAATATTTGTTGCGGATAATAGTTGAACGTGTCAGTTTCCAATTGATAGTCTTTTCCATCAAGAGATTTCGTCATAAAATCTTCAGCTATTTTCTTTGCTTCTTCTTTTGAAACCTTTGCTGGGAACAAAGCTTCTGTTACGTTAGGTGGATTATAGGAAAAGGATTCAATCATCAATTCCTCTCCAACAAACCCTACATTCCCGTAGATTCGCTTTCCATTAATGGTTTTCGTGAAAAACAGATCATACCTTACCGTTTCATCCTCCGGAAAAATATGGGCAGTACTTACTTGAAAATCACTATTCGCTAAGAAGTCAAACTGATTGGGGAACATCTCTCGAAACTTCCTGATCAATTCCTCTTTCGTGACAACAGTATCAGTAGCGGCAACTTGGATCCGTACTTTTTCTGGTTGTCCATTCACTGTTGTTGACGCATCGGCAATCGACGAGAACATTCCAAAAGACAATACAGAAGAGGTAACAATCATACCTAGTTTTTTAAACTTCTCCAAAATAACCCTCCTAGGTTACATTTCTTTGTGTATTTAACAGCAGACGTTAGATTGTATGATTGTCCTTTGGAGAAAAGACCGTGGCAACAAAACCCAGATAGTAAAAGCTTGCAAGTTGCTTGCTATTTAATTGCCGAATTTGTGATGCGATTCATTTCATTATACAGAAACGGGATATACTATTCTGACGTACAGTGATTTCCAGACGTTCAACAAATGATATAACTTGCATTATAACTGCATGATTAAGGAGCAAACCCATAATAAATTAACGTGAAAATTAATTGCGAAATAAAACTAATTGCCACTAATATCGTCAACCACACGATATAAACGATGGCTATTAGCTTAGTTCCAATAAATAGCCTTTTAATTATTTTAAATGAAACATAAGCAATTATCACAAGTGATGGTATAATGTACAAATATGAAAATATACCTACCCACTCACCTAGACTTTGAAAACCTCTCTCCAAAACCGGTCCGTCATATAAGTGATACTTATTCGAAATCTTAGATATTCCGAACAAGAACACGATAGAAAGCAAAGTGAAGTAAGAAACGATTGTAATCTTAATAGCATTTCTTTCACCGAATAGAACAAAGTACATGAAGAGTATAAAAAGTATCAACACAGTTAGTTTAAACACAGATTCACCTCAATATAAATCATCTTCATAAGGACAGGACATTATTATGATCATGGCGAAAAGTTTATAGCTTCAGTTTTGTTCAATTTCATAATAAATAAAGTAAAGAAAAACATAAGAAATACAGAAGCACTATCAGCGAAACGACTTTGTTTTGAGTGGTTAGTTTAGAATAAGCGTATCAAAAATGATTCCAATGACAAATCCTGCTATTATTATAAAAGCCCCTATCCAAATAGGAACTTTCTTCTCAGTAAGTTTTGATTTTTGTAATCCCCACATTATCATCAATATGATTAAAAACCATATTATATATTTCCAATTTCCTAATGTATCAAAAAGCGAATTAATTCCTGAAGAAAATATAAATATTATACTGAAATATAACGGAAACGCTAGTTTCACTGGTAGGTCCACCTTCATTTTACACCCTCCTTTTTCACACACTCTCTCTGTCATGGTAAACATTCTACGCAAACGCCATTTTTCGTAAGGACTTTTCCAACGACAATTAGGAAAACAATATTGAATATAACTATGTAACCAGTCAAAATAATTCCCAGTTCAATCCAGATGTCATCTTCAAGGAGACTATCAAACCCCGTTGAAGGAGAAATCAGTCTCAATGCTAACAAATCGCTTTTATCGCGCTCGCACCCTTTGATTGAGGGAGTACTGTGCTTTTTTCGACTCGATAATAACCTTTGCAGTATACTGAGTTCTTCGGTTTAAATGGCCCTATTGCTTAACAAAAATAAAATGATCATCAGGTTCCCAAATGTGCATGTCATCGCAGACATATCCTCGAAGCCAAAGTGCGCCATCTATTCTTCTAAGGTAAAAACCTTTTGGAAAATCATGGTCTTCAGTTAGAATTTGAGAAGCTACCGTAATAGACCCATAAGGAGCCTTATGTTGTCGATGTCTATTCAAATTACCTTCTGGTTGGTCCAGATATGCAAGCCTTAAATAAGGTGCAAGCTCCAATGGACATAATTTCAAACCAAGCTGATTTGCCTTCCGAAAAATTTGAGATACGGTTCCCCCCTCTAAAAAGCCAAGATCTTGTACAGCCAGCTCTACTGTTTGCAATGTGTATTTACTATCAGAAGTAGTAAATTTATCATCCTCAAACAGTGTTTCACCAAGCTTATTTATCAAAATAGATTTCTTTCTTATTTTATGAATAAGCTGTGATTTGGTTAGACCGCCCACCTCAACAGTCCTGTTGATCATATGACAGTTAGGGTATATTTCCTGTATTTTGATGTTCACACATTAACCCCCTTTTATTCGGTGTCTTATAATTTGACGCATTTCTTCATTCGAAAAGCACCCTTTAATCGGATAGAGTAAAACCGTTGATTTGCTCTCCAGACGGTACGTATTCCGGAGGGCGTGTGCTATACAAAAGCACCCGATTCTCGAACACGGTATTACTCAATTATCTGTAAACGTTTGATTAGAAATCTATGCACTAGATTCACTCAATTTTATTTTTTTAAGTTCCTTTACAATGTCAAAAAAACTAATGATCAATAGAATCCAAACAACAGGACTAGATAACGATATACCGACTTGTGAAGCGCCACCAAATAAAGTGAAAACAACAATTAGAACTAACAAATAAGAAGGCAAAATAACTTGCCACCAAAGACTGATTTTGGAAGAACTGTCTTTCTGAACACGATTATTAATAAATCCAATTAGTATAATTACTAGCAAAAGCCCAATAAATATTGATCTTGGAATGTGCAACAAGTCATTAAAGCTTGGAAAAAAATCATAAGCCATTAACAAAGTAATGAGAATTAATGTGAATCCCATTAAAAGCAAATGTGCACCTTTCATACAACTCTCCCCTTTCTAAATTTATTTACGATTGA
>NZ_BJYL01000013.1 GCF_007991495.1 Sporosarcina luteola
ATTTTATCCGGTTTTGAGCGAACAAAATTATTTATTTTGAAAAAACGCTTGCAATATTCACCAGATTTGATATAATAAATCTTGTCTTGTGAAAAATAGTCCAGTGATGATGGCGAAGAGGTCACACCCGTTCCCATACCGAACACGGAAGTTAAGCTCTTCAGCGCTGATGGTAGTAGGGGGCTTCCCCCTGTGAGAGTAAGACGTCGCTGGGCTGTCATTCCTAAAATGACTTAGTAAGTTTGATTACAGTATTATTCCGCAGTAGCTCAGTGGTAGAGCAATCGGCTGTTAACCGATCGGTCGTAGGTTCGAGTCCTACCTGCGGAGCCAATTGGAGAGCTGTCCGAGTGGCCGAAGGAGCACGATTGGAAATCGTGTATACGCTAACCGCGTATCAAGGGTTCAAATCCCTTGCTCTCCGCCAGTTTCATTATCTATAGATGGCCCCTTGGTCAAGCGGTTAAGACACCGCCCTTTCACGGCGGTAACACGGGTTCGAATCCCGTAGGGGTCACCATTTTCTACTAATGCATCTCCCGTTAAAATGGGGAGAAGCGAGCAGAACAAGGAAGCAATTTTAACACGGAGGATTAGCTCAGCTGGGAGAGCACCTGCCTTACAAGCAGGGGGTCGGCGGTTCGAACCCGTCATCCTCCACCATCTATTATAAGTAGGATACTTCAATCTTACGAATAACATTATCGCGGGGTGGAGCAAGTCGCATCACGCAGAATGCGATTTGTATAATTTCCTAAAAGGAAATTATAACTAAGTCCTAAAACAAAGCAGTAAGCGTGGGATATAAAAATCTTACGAATAAAATTATCGCGGGGTGGAGCAGTGGTAGCTCGTCGGGCTCATAACCCGAAGGTCGCA
Organism: Sporosarcina luteola; assembly: GCF_007991495.1. Lineage (GTDB taxonomy): Bacteria > Bacillota > Bacilli > Bacillales_A > Planococcaceae > Sporosarcina > Sporosarcina luteola. Next base: position 880 of record NZ_BJYL01000013.1, read on the forward strand.
GGTTCAAATCCTGCCCCCGCAACCAAATGGTCCCGTGGTGTAGCGGTTAACATGCCTGCCTGTCACGCAGGAGATCGCCGGTTCGATCCCGGTCGGGACCGCCATTCTTTATTTCATGTGGCTCAGTAGCTCAGTCGGTAGAGCAAAGGACTGAAAATCCTTGTGTCGGCGGTTCGATTCCGTCCTGAGCCACCATTTTAATAATGTTGCCGGTGTAGCTCAGTTGGTAGAGCAACTGACTTGTAATCAGTAGGTCGTGGGTTCGACTCCTATCGCCGGCACCATACCCTTGGTGGGGTAGCGAAGTGGCTAAACGCGGCGGACTGTAAATCCGCTCCCTCCGGGTTCGGCGGTTCGAATCCGTCCCCCACCACCATTTTACAGGGGCATAGTTTAACGGTAGAATAGAGGTCTCCAAAACCTTTGGTGTGGGTTCGATTCCTACTGCCCCTGCCATTTCTGTTCTATTTCAATATTATGGCGGTCGTGGCGAAGTGGTTAACGCATCGGATTGTGGTTCCGACACTCGGGGGTTCGATTCCCCTCGTCCGCCCCATTCTATGCAGTCTTATCTAATCTTATCAAACATATAATATTATGGCGGTCGTGGCGAAGTGGTTAACGCATCGGATTGTGGTTCCGACATTCGGGGGTTCGATTCCCCTCGTCCGCCCCATTCATTCTTTGGGGTATAGCCAAGCGGTAAGGCAACGGACTTTGACTCCGTCATTCGTTGGTTCGAATCCAGCTACCCCAGTTTCGCGGAAGTAGTTCAGTGGTAGAATACGACCTTGCCAAGGTCGGGGTCGCGGGTTCGAATCCCGTCTTCCGCTCCACTTTTCTTACGGCGGCATAGCCAAGCGGTAAGGCACGGGTCTGCAACACCCTTACCACCGGTTCGATTCCGGTTGCCGCCTCCAAAATTTATGTGTGCTGTATGTAAGTTATTATTATGCCCGAGTGGTGGAATGGCAGACACGTCGCACTCAAAATGCGATGCCGCGAGGCGTGCCGGTTCAAGTCCGGCCTCGGGTATCCACGCTAAAAAGATACAACTTCTGTTGTATCTTTTTGTTTTCCAATCTTCCTATGATTTGTCTTGTATGGCTGCAAGTTATACTTATGCCCAAGTGGTGGAATGGCAGACACGTCGCACTCAAAATGCGATGCCGCAAGGCGTGCCGGTTCAAGTCCGGCCTTGGGTATCCAACGCTCAATGCTGAATGAAAAACGCTCCTATCCGTGTAGACGGAAGGAGCGTTTTTCATAGGTTGAACTCTACCTCTATATTCCCTTATTCCAAACCAGTAGATGGGTGTTCTGCGGATACAACATAAGAGGCTGACTCTCCACCACTAATACTCGTAAACATATTGCCGCAAGCAGTAGTCAGTTTTAAGGCTTCTTCCGTTCCCATGGAAGGTCGGATGAAAAAGACATGTAGCGCGTCTGTCGTTTCTTCAGTTACCGCTGTCCGTATCGAGTCGACGAATGGGCTCCCGAAGGGGCTATAATCGTCCCTCAGCAATAAAATGTTCTCAAGTGAGTTGGAACGGCCATTCAATCCGTCGTAACCATCCTCTTCTGCTCCTACCGTTAATTGGACATTGCCGACGATCTTATCGAGATCATATATGCCCACTGGAATTTCATATTGCAAAGAGAAAAATGTGTTAAGATCTACAGCACTGTGGAACGGCTGTAAGTAGTTTTGTTTTTTGATCCTTCGAAAGAGCGCTTCAGCGGACGGACGGTAGCGGTTCGGATCAGCTCCGAAAGCTTTCCACGTCTTACGCCACGCTTGTAAACCAGGGAAATCCGTGAAGGGCTTCTTCTCTAATTCAAAGAATAGTTGTTCTTGAAATAATTGTAATCTCCCTTTTAGCATTTGGGGAGATTCTGACACTGTAATTTTGGTATAATGGTTAATGCCTAATTTCAAGTCGGGTACAATTTTAAAGAGTTCCTTATCTACTTCTATATTCATCCCAATCACCTTTGCTATCTTTTTGTCAATCTTACCATAATAGGAGGCGGAACGTTGTGAATGTCGCTCAATTGCAAAAATCGATAAAAGAATATGCAGCTTCTATCGGCATCGATAAGATTGGCTTTACGACCGCGGCCCCCTTTCTAGAATTGAAGAACCGTTTAAGGCGCCAACAGGAATTGGGATATCAATCGGGATTCGAAGAAAGCGATATTGAAAAGCGCACCGAACCAGTGCTTTTACTTGATCGCGCGGAAAGCATTCTGTCTATCGCTATTGCTTATCCATCCAAAATGGAAGGTTCACCTAAAGGGAAGAGGGGGGAACGACGTGGCATCTTCTGCAGAGCTTCCTGGGGCATGGATTATCATCATGTTTTGCGAGAGAAGCTGCAACTACTGGAAGAGTATATTTCTGAATGGCTCCCCGATGCTAAAATGCGGTCAATGGTCGACACAGGGGAACTTGTCGATCGAGCTGTCGCACAAAGAGCAGGCATCGGATGGTCTGCTAAAAACTGTTCAATTATTACGCCGGAATTCGGATCCTATGTCTATTTAGGTGAAATGATTACGAATATTCCCTTTGAACCGGACATTCCGATGGAGGATCAATGCGGAGATTGCACACTTTGTTTGGATGCATGTCCGACCGGTGCTTTGATTCAAGGCGGTCAGCTTAATGCTCAGCGCTGTATTGCATTTTTAACACAGTCCAAAAAACCGATACCTGAAGAGTTCAGGGCTAAAATTGGCAACCGGGTATATGGGTGCGATACTTGTCAGACCGTTTGCCCGAAAAATAAAGGTAAGTATAATTTGCATCAACCTTCATTCGAACCGGAACCTGAATTGACAAAACCTCTCTTAGTGCCGATGTTAAATTTATCAAATCGGGAATTTAAAGAAACTTACGGACATATGTCAGGGTCATGGAGGGGCAAGAATCCGATTCAGCGGAATGCCATACTGGCGCTTGCTCATTTCAAGGATGAATCGTCTGTGCCGGTATTAGCTGAACTCTTAGTGAAGGATCCGCGGCCGGTCATCCGAGGAACGATTGCGTGGGCACTTGGCGAAATCGGCTCGAGTGAGGGCAAAGCTGCTATTGAAAGGGCGATTTTGCAAGAAGAGGATCCGGAAGTCCGGATGGAAATGGAAAAAGTTTTGGAGACTAATCAAAGGAAGTGCTGAAATGGCGATACATGTCGCATTATTTGAACCATTGATTCCAGCGAATACTGGAAATATTGCACGTACATGTGCCGGGACAGGGACGAAGTTGCATTTAATTAAGCCACTTGGCTTCTCGACAGATGATAAAATGTTGAAACGTGCTGGGCTTGATTATTGGCAATATGTCGATATCACATATCATGAGGGAATTCAGGAGTTTTTCGATGCATTTCCAGATGCTGCGTTTTACTTCATCACAAAGTTTGGGGAAAAGACGTATTCCAACTTTGACTTTTCAGACCAAACGAAGGATGTATTCTTCGTTTTCGGTAAAGAGACGACTGGATTACCGGATGAAGTAATTGAGAGCAATAAAGAGACTTGTTTACGCATACCGATGAATGACAATATACGGTCGCTGAACTTATCAAACACAGCAGCCATCTTAATATATGAAGCATTGAGACAACAATCATTCTTAGATCTTGTATAAATAAAAACGGGACAGCCACTCAGGCATGTCCCGTTTTCAATTTCTTATTTTTTTACTTTACCTGGCTTGTCTTCGTATCCACCTGTAAGAATTGCAGAAAGGAATGCGAAGCATACGCCCATGATAAGGATAAGTTTCATCGGATGTACCTCCTGTAAAATCATTAGTCCTCTTCATAGTATACCCTAAAACTAAAATGATTGTAATGATGATCTTGAAAATTTGTGTCGTTTTCATTAACAAAGGAGCGTCAACATTCGTAAAACAGCAGAGTAACGGATACAATAATAACTAACAAGGTTAAGGGGGAGTTAAAATGAGCAATTTTGATGGGAAAATCACACTCGCGAATGGTGTTGAAATGCCTCAGCTTGGTTTAGGTGTCTATAAGATGACGAATCCCGAAGAAACAGTAAGAGCGATATCTTATGCATTAGAAGTTGGCTACAAAGCCATCGATACGGCTGCCATCTATGAGAACGAAAAAGAGACAGGAGAGGCAGTTCGGCAATCAGGTATTCCAAGGGAACAACTCTTCATCACCTCAAAAGTATGGAATACCGATCAGGGCTATGATGAAACGTTGAAAGCGTTCGAGGCAACCCTTGAAAGACTCGGAATGGATTATTTAGATCTATATTTGACACATTGGCCGGTTGCAGGGAAATATGTGGATACATATCGAGCGATTGAGCGTCTTTACGATGAAAAGTTAATACGCGCGACAGGTGTCTCTAATCATCATATCCACCACTTGGAAGAGATATTTAAAGTTGCCAATGTGAAACCGATGGTGAATCAAATTGAATTGCATCCACGCCTTACACAAGAGCCGCTTAGGGACTTTTGCAAGGAGAATAGTAGTATGGTCGTAACATCTTGGTCGCCATTAGCCAGAGGCGGGCTTCTGGACAACGCCCTCTTGCAAGAAATCGGAGAGAAATATGGCAAAACCGCTGCGCAAATTATTATCCGTTGGCATTTGCAGAATGGGTTGGTCGTCATACCGAAATCGGTTACCCCTGAGCGCATCCAATCAAATATCGACGTGAACGATTTTGAATTAACGTCTGATGAAATGAAGAAAGTAGATGCGTTGAATAAGGATGAACGAACAGGTACAAACCCTGAAAAATTTGATGAGGTTTAATTGGTGATTTTGTCCCTATGACTTTACTCACAAAAGTGAGAAAATATGCTATAATGTGTGGAAAGAGATAGGGGGAGTCATCTTGTTTAAAACAAAAAGGAAAACGGATAGCGTAGATACATTCCAGGTTGAAATCGACAGGTTGAAATCGGAATATGCACATAAAGAGGAAGAAGAACAAAAGCGTTTACAGGAATTACGGGACGAACTTAATGCAGCGGTCAATCAACACGAAAAAGTGAATTCGCAGCATAATATACTTGGAGACGCGGTCAGCCAAATCGAAGAGAGATTTGACGCTGTCGGTGTATTGAGTGAGAAGACTTCCGACAAGTCGGGTGAACTATTCGAAAAAGGACGTTCCTTGGAAGAGAAAGCGCTGCGGATGGTTGATGAAGCTTCGGAAGGTACAAAGGAAGTGCATGGAACAGCTGAAGTGATAAAAGATTTGGGCAACCAAATTCAAGCTTCTGAAAAAAACATGTCCAATCTAAGTGAAAGATCCGTTGAGATTCAATCCATTGTAGGTGTCATCGAGGATATTGCTGCGCAAACGAACTTATTGGCACTCAATGCTTCAATTGAAGCAGCACGTGCGGGGGATTCTGGAAAAGGATTTGCAGTCGTTGCGCAAGAAGTGAGGAAATTGGCGGAAAGCACTTCCGATAGCACAGCGAATATCCAAACGTTAACGAACGCTCTACGCGAGGAAATTGAACAAGCATTGGAAGCGACGCGGAAAAGCGCAGCACTTGTTGAAAAAGGCATTTCCGTCAGTATGGAAACAGCCGCCAAGATTGAACGGATTCTTGGAACGGTTGAAGAAAGCAAGGTGGACATCACTGCCATACAGGAAATGATTGAAGAACAGAAAAAGCTATCTCAGGAAGTGAAACATGAACTGCATGATGCCAGCAATCTATTTGCAGAAGCGCATGCACTGATCATCGAACATATTGAGGATGCAAAAGAAGTGGATATGCGTCTGGAAAAGGGCATTTATCAATTATCGAAATAAGGAAAACCGGAGAAGATTAGCTTCTCCGGTTTTTTATACGATTTCAATATCCGTTTGTTCATACGTGAAAGGGTGTGTAAATGTAACTTTCTTCGCAATCAACCGATAATGCCCATCTGCTGTTTCACTTCCTCCATACAATGTATCTCCTTTGACAGGATGCCCAATATGGGAGAAGTGGACGCGGATCTGATGTGTGCGGCCGGTTTCTAGGCTTGCTTTGATAAGTGTCGAGTCGTCGGAACGCTCGATCACTTGAAAACGAGTGACCGCGTCTTGTCCGCCCGGAGATACTCTACGCCTTGTCGGATGATGGCGGTCACGGCCGATCGGATATTGAAGAGTTCCTTTCACACGCTTCACACGCCCATCTACTTCTGCGTGGTAAATGCGGGTGATGGCTCGTTCTTCAATCATACGGTCTAAGAGAGCTTTCGCAATTGGGTGCTTCGCCACAAGTACAATGCCTTCTGTCCCTTTGTCCAAGCGATGGACATGTTCCGCATAGTGGCCGCCGTTTTCAATTACATGGGCCATGATCGCATTCATGAATGTTCCGCCTTCGTCAGCTCCATCAGGGTGGGTTGCGATTTCAGCAGGTTTCAATGCGGCGATCATATGTTCATCTTCAAAAAGAATTGTGACACTTCCAATCTTGTCGGGCTTGTAAGAAGACAAAGCATCTTTGAAATGAAAGATAAGATCTGTGCCCGTCGGCAGGGGAGTCCGCCAGTCAATCGGTTCACCCGACCTATCGGTAACTGCTTTGTCCATTCGCATTTGATGGACGGTTTTTTTACCGGCTTGCCATTCATTCCGCAGAAGTTCTTCAATGGTTACTGCGTCACGATTTGTCTTATAGCGGAAAGAAGTCATGTTGTCCTCCATCATTCTTCATCGTACGCATCAAAGAACTCGTGAATCGCTGCTTCAGGATCATCTTCAGGCAAACCAACTATGCGTTGGACTTCTTTTCCATCTTTATAATAAACAAGGGCAGGCCAAGAAGTGATTCCGTATGGCTGCGATTCATTACCGAATTCCAACATATTGAATTGATTCACTTCGATGCCCTCTTCTTTTGCAATCGGCATAAGGATAGGTGTCATCGCCATGCAATATTGGCACTCGGGGTGAAAGAAATAGGCGGTAACGGGCTCGCCTGAACTGACCTTTTCATATAATTCGTCGGGAAGGACGATATTGCTGTAATTTTCATTGCCAAGAAGGGCGATCGTCGATTTCTCCAAATCATCTTTTCCATACGGATTGTCTTTCATCTTTTCCTTGTCGGATTGGTTGGATAAAACAACGATAAGTGCGAAGATGGCGATAATGACACCGCCGATAACCAATAATTTTTTCAAATCAATTAGACTCCTTCTGCCATTTTAATAAGAAAAGGCTTGTAATGAGGATAAGCACGAATGCCGTCAATGCCATGAACGGTATCGTGATGAATCCAAGATAATTCACATACTGTCCTGTGCAAGGTACATTCCCGCATGCGGGAGCGCCATCTTGTAGGAAACTTAACTTTTGTAGTCCGTAGTGGTAGATTGATATGGAACCGCCCACAATTGCAAAAACTGCTGTTGTCAAAGCGATTTTAGCGTTTTTTTGGTATAAAGCAATCCCTGATATCAAGACAATCGGATACATAAGGATACGCTGATACCAGCAAAACGTGCAAGGTTCAAACCCTCGGACTTCAGAAAAATACAAGGAACCAAGCGTCGCGATGAGGGAAGTAGTGAAAATGAAAATAAGGCCATTCTCCAACCTTTTGTCCATTGCGTCAACTCCTGTTTCTAAGACTCCACTTTGATTATACGGTGTGGGTGTATTCATGTAAAATAATCAGAACCACATGACTTTTCATTGTCTATTATGGGTACATATTATGTAGAAAGGGTGAACTATGGATGACTGAAGAAATTGATTTATCATCATTTGAAATGAGCATGATCATCCGCGAGATGAAAGAGGATGACATCAAAAAGATATTGAACATGCAAGAGGTCTGTTTCCCCGGCATGGATCCGTGGGAGGAGGAGCATCTGAAAAGCCATCTGTCCATCTTTCCTGAGGGGCAATTCGTCGCCGAGCTGGATGGGGAGATCATCGGTTCCTGTTCAAGCTTGATCATTAATTTTGACGAATACGATGATCGCCACTCCTAGGACGATATTTCCGCGAAAGGCTATATTACGAACCATAACCCTGAAGGATACAATCTATACGGCATTGAAGTGATGGTCCATCCGGAATACCGGAGGATGAAGGTCGGACAGCGATTGTATGAAGCGAGAAAAGAGCTTGTGCAACGATTGAATTTAAAATCGATCATCATCGGGGGAAGAATCCCGAATTATCATCGATTCGCTGACGAAATGTCTGCACGTGAATATGTCGAGGCGGTAACCCGCCATAAAATCTATGATCCAGTGCTGACATTCCAATTATTAAATGATTTTACGCTTATGCGAATCAATCCTAATTATTTGCCTGATGACAAAGCTTCAAAAAGATATGCCACGTTGATGGAATGGAATAACGTTGATTACAAGGCGACTTCCAAGCGTCATTATAAGACAAGCTATCCCGTTCGGATTTGTGTCGTGCAATATTTGATGAGAAAGATTTCATGCTTTGAAGAGATGGCCAATCAATGTGAGTATTTTGTTGACGTCGCATCAGACGCGAACTCTGATTTCGTCGTGTTTCCTGAGATATTTACGACGCAGCTCATGTCCTTCTTGGACGAGCCTTCACCGAGCAGGGCAGTGCGGAAGATGGCAGAGTATACACCGCAGTACATCGAAATGTTCACGAATCTTGCGGTGCGCTACAATGTGAATATTATCGGAGGCTCCCATTTCGTCGAGGAAGAGGATGAAGAGATTTACAATATTGCCTATCTATTTAGAAGGGATGGCTCAATCGAGAAGCAATACAAGATCCATATTACTCCGAATGAACGGAAGTGGTGGGGGATCAGCCAGGGCGATGAAGTCCAAGTGTTCGATACCGACTGTGGAAAAATTGCCATCCAGGTCTGTTACGACATCGAATTCCCGGAGCTTGCACGAATAGCGACGGACAAAGGGGCAAAAATCATCTTCACTCCTTTCTGTACGGAAGATCGCCAAGGCTATTTGCGAGTACGGTATTGTGCACAAGCCCGTGCGATTGAAAATCAGATTTACACAGTCATTTCCGGAACGGTCGGCAACTTGCCGCAAACCGAAAATATGGATATTCAATATGCGCAGTCGGCCATTTTTTCACCATCGGATTTTGAGTTTGCCCGTGACGGGATTGTCGGTGAGACGAATGCGAACTTGGAGATGGTGTTGATCGGGGATGTCGATTTGGAAATTTTAAGAAGGCAGCGCCAAGATGGAACGGTCAAACAGTTGAAAGACCGTAGGCATGATGTTTATCATGTCGAATACAAGAAAGATTAGTACCATATTAAAACGGCATCCCTATGAGTGGGGATGCCGTTTGCTTTCGTTTCTTATGATTCAACCGGGATATCCGATGGACCGGATGATTTATGCTTCATTGCCTCCAAGTAAAGGATATGGTGGCCTTCGACATCCTTGACGGTGAATTCATATCCTTGTTCGATAATCTTTTCACCAGGCACCGCTTCGAAACGTTCGGACATGAACCATCCACCGATCGTATCGATATCCTCCTCGTCGATATCGATATTAAGAACTTCATTGACATTTTCAATTAACATTTTTGCATCAAATATATAATGGTTCTCATTAATCATCTGTACTTCAGGAACTTCATCTATATCGAACTCGTCCTGGATCTCCCCGACAATCTCTTCTAAAATATCTTCAATGGTAACGAGTCCCGAAGTTCCGCCGTATTCATCCATGAGGATTGCCATGTGGATCCGTTCTCGCTGTATTTTTAGAAGTAGATCACCGATTGCTATCGTTTCAATAACCCGGATAATCGGCTGCATGTATTCGCTGACCGGTTGATCGCCGGTAGTCGGGTCTTTGATGAATGCGGTCAATAGGTTCTTCATATTGACCAACCCGATGACATGGTCTTTATCCCCGTCTGTTACAGGGTATCTAGTAAATTGTTCGACACCTATCATCTCGAACACATCACGCAATGTCATATCCTTTTCAATCGTCATCATTTCTGTCCGGGGCACCATGATCTCTTTAGCTACACGATCATCGAATTCGAATATCTTATTAACGAATTTATATTCGGATTGGTTGATTTCTCCGCCTTCCAGGCTATCTGTCAAAATCATCCTTAATTCGTCTTCTGAATGGGCCACTTCTGACTCTGAAACCGTCTTAAAGCCGAAAAGACGTGTAATGAAACGTGCAGAACCGTTCATCCCTTTAATGACAGGGTACATAATGAAGTAGAATAAGATGAGCGGCTTGGCAGTCGATAGAGTGATGGCTTCAGCGCGCTGGATGGCAATCGTCTTAGGAGCAAGCTCACCTACAACGACATGTAAAAAAGTTACGATTGTAAATGCGATTATGAAAGAAAGGATCGTAGCGGTATGTGGCGCCAAATCCAAGTGCGAAAAAACCGGCTCCAATATCAATTTTACAGTCGGTTCACCTAACATACCTAGCCCTAAAGCTGTTATGGTGATCCCTAATTGACAAGCCGATAAATATTCATCTAGATTGCTGATGATCTTCTTCGCAGTTACCGCCTTGCGATTACCTTCCGCGACGAGCTGATTGATCCTCGTTGTCCGTACTTTCACTATTGCAAATTCACTCGCCACAAAAAATGCGGTGAATGCGATCAAGGCAGCAAAGGCTGCCAATCGTATGGCAATTTCCAAATAAGTTTACTTTGTTCCGCGCCCGAATGAGGGGTAGAACAAAGTGTACACCTCCTGTAAGGATAAAATAGTTAGTTAAGACAATAATAATTTATTTACAAGAAGAATACAAATGGTTTTACCTGATTCACCTATCTAAATCTCCCATGCTCAATAAAAAGAGCCAGGAAGAGGAGTCCTGGCATGCTGATTATATATGTTATTTGCCGTGGGTATCGGAAAGCATTACATACAAACCATTACTCTATTATATGTAGATGCTTCCTGCTGATGAATACAAACTTTCGTAAATATTTGCGTATACTCTCTATACCCCTTCGAGTCGTATTAAAACGATTCGCGAAATGTATTGACAAATGGAAATTGACCGTGTAATGTAGAATTATTCGAAAATCGAAATAGTGAGGGAGGCGCGGAAAATGAAAAAAGTGCATGTTATCAAACAACAATCTCATATGTCTGTGCCGAACTGTTCTTTCCTAATCTATTGAAATAAAACCAGGGCGGCTTGTCTTGCCGTTCCTTTATTATGAGCACACGCTTATCTTAGGAGGCGTGTGCTTTTTTGTCTTTATTGACAAAGAAAATTCGGTGTTTTCACGTTTTACGTGTGACATATATAAAAACGAGGAAAGGGGCGCTGATGATGAAAATCATGAATCAGCAAAGAAAACTATTAAAAAGGGAATCTCTAGAAAGTGGATAGTATTGGATAAAGAAGAGGAAGAAGGTTGAATTATGTTTTCTGTTTTATTTAAACTAAAATGGTTTTTTAAAGAGAATCGCAAGAGGTATACAATTGCACTTATCTTATTGATGGTGGCGAATGTACTTGTCATATTGCCTCCATGGTTGATCGGTCAGGCGATTGACGCGATATATACGCAAACGATGACATCGCATCTATTGGCGCTTTTCATCGGGGCGATGTTACTCATTATGCTTTTTGCGTATGTCGGGAACTTCGTATGGCAGTATCAGTTATTCGGCGGGGCTTACGTCATCGAACGGCAATTGAGGACACGGCTTATGCGGCATTTCCTGAAAATGACCCCGACATTCTATGAAAAAAATAAGACGGGCGATTTGATGGCCCGTTCGACAAATGATTTGCGTGCCATATCAGAGACGGCCGGTTTTGGAATTATGACGCTCGTCGACTCAACTGCATATTTAGGGACGCTCATCATCACGATGGGATTCGTCGTCTCGTGGAAGCTAACGTTGGCAGCCATTTTGCCTTTGCCTATTTTGGCTTTTATCCTGCAGTACTTAGGGAAGAAAATCCATGAACGGTATATGACTGCGCAACAGGCTTTTGGCGATTTGAATGATGAAGTCCTTGAAGCAGTGGCGGGTGTCCGCGTCGTCCGTGCCTACGTGCAGGAGCGTGCTACGGAGCAACGTTTTGCGGATATGACGGAAGATGTGTACAAGAAAAATATGCATGTCGAAAAGATCGATGCTTTATTCATGCCGTTTTCGAAAGTGTTGACAGCTTTGACGTATATGGTTGGTCTCGGGTACGGGGCATTTTTAGTTTCTACTGGAGATATTACATTAGGGAATCTTGTTACGTTCAACGTCTACTTGGGCATGATCGTCTGGCCGATGTTTGCAATAGGTGAATTAATTAACGTCTTACAACGAGGAAATGCTTCACTTGACCGAGTTATGGAAACATTGGATTACGAAGAAGACGTAAAGGATCCTGATAAGACTGTTGATATTCACCAACCGGAAAGCGTTGGATTCCATGATGTCAGCTTCACATACCCAATGTCACATTCGGTGAATTTGGATCATATTGAACTGAAGTTGGATCGCGGGCAGACGCTGGGGATTGTCGGAAAGACTGGAAGTGGGAAAACGACTTTCGTCAAGCAGTTATTGCGTGAATATCCAGCGGGAGATGGAGAAATCGTCTTCTCGGATATCGCTCTTCACTCATTAAAGAAGGATCAAGTTCGTGATTGGATCGGCTATGTACCGCAAGATCATGTGCTCTTCTCGCGGTCTGTCCGGGATAATATTCTGTTCGGGCGTCCAGAAGCAACAGAAGATGATATTGCGGAATCCATTCGGTTATCTTATTTTGAAAAAGATTTGCAAATGTTGCCGGCAGGATTGGATACACTTGTCGGTGAAAAAGGTGTTGCGTTATCGGGAGGCCAAAAGCAGCGGATTTCGATTGCACGTGCACTCGTGAAAAATCCTGAAATCCTAATCTTGGATGACTCGCTTTCCGCGGTCGATGCGAAGACAGAAGCGAAGATCATTGAGAATATCCAATCGGAGCGTTCAGGAAAAACGACGATCATTACGACACACCGCCTTTCTGCAATCCAACATGCGGATTGGATCATCGTACTTGACGACGGGCGTGTCATTGAAGAAGGACGACATGAAGACTTGCTTGCGAAGAACGGATGGTATAAAGAGCAATTCGACCGCCAGCAGATTGGGGAGGTTGAATAAGATGGGTACCGGAAAACGTTTAGTTCAGTATGCGCTTGATTATAAAAAGCTTTTAATTACAGGGCTCGTCCTTCTAGGCTTTGCTGTGGCGGCGGATTTGATGGGGCCGATGATTGCGAAAAGGATCATTGACGATCATATTGCAACATCCATTGACAAGTCGATTAATTTTACACCGATCGCTAAGTTGTTAGCCGTATTTTTCGGGCTTGCGATAGTGACAGCGGTGCTAAGATATTTCCAATATTTATTGCTGCAAAAAGCGGCGAACAGAATTATCCAGAAGATGCGGAATGAGTTGTATGCGCATATCCAAACATTGCCGATCCGCTATTTTGATAATTTGCCTGCTGGGAAAGTGGTTGCGCGGATTACGAATGACACGGAAGCGATTCGGAATCTATACGTGACAGTCGTTTCGCAGTTTGCCATCAGTGGCATGTATATGCTCGGAATTTTCATCGCCTTGTTTTATTTGGATCCTAAAATGGGAGCCATCACGCTTTTCGTCCTGCCGGTTTTGTATGTTTGGATGAAGTTATATAGAAGATTCGCTGCTAAGGTGAATCACATTATCCGAAGCAAAAACAGTGAAATGAATGCGATGATCAATGAATCAATCAATGGGATGACGATCATTCAAGCATTCCGTCGTGAAAAGCAGATGGATGGAGAATTCAATGCGATAAATGATGAGCATTTCAAGTATCAAAGCAAGCTATTAAAAGTCGAGGCTGCAACTTCGCATAACCTCGTCGATATTATCCGTTCATTGGCGTTCGTCTTTTTGATATGGTATTTTGGCGGCGCGTCGATTACGGCAGAAAGTATCGTTTCAGTCGGGATGCTCTACGCATTCGTCGATTATATTACACGGCTGTTCAACCCGATTACGGGAGTCGTCAACCAATTTGCGCGGCTCGAGCATTCACTAGTAGCGGCAGAACGAGTTTTTGGCCTGATGGATCGTCCTGGGGAGGCGGTCAGTGATGAGAAAATTGCTCGTTACCGCGGAAATGTCCGTTTTGAAGATGTGTGGTTTGCCTATAAAGATGAAGAATACGTGTTAAAGGATATTTCATTTGAAGCGAAGCAAGGGGAGACCGTGGCGCTTGTCGGCCATACGGGATCTGGAAAAAGCTCCATCATGAACTTGCTGTTCCGCTTCTATGACGTGTCGAAAGGGAAAATTACGATTGATGGGATGAACATCGGAGAAATGTCGCGGCAAACAATCCGTGATCATATGGGAATCGTCTTGCAGGATCCGTATTTATTCAGTGGCACGGTAGAGTCGAATATTAGCTTGGGAGATTCACGGATTTCACGGGAACGCGTCCAGAAAGCGCTTGATGCAGTTGGCGGGGAACGAGTGTTGAAGCATTTGCCAGGCGGGATTGACGAGCCGGTTGTGGAGAAAGGAAGCACGCTTTCTTCCGGACAGCGGCAGTTGATTTCATTCGCGCGTGCCCTTGCCTTCGACCCGGCGATTCTTATTTTGGATGAAGCGACGTCGAATATCGATACGGAAACCGAGGAGATTATCCAGCATGCGATGGACGTCTTGAAAAAAGGGCGGACGACATTCATCATCGCCCACCGTTTGTCGACCATTAAGAACGCGGACCGGATATTAGTGCTGGACCGTGGAGAAATCGTCGAACAAGGCAATCATGATGAGTTGCTAGCGCTCGGCGGTCAATATGCACAGATGTATAAATTGCAAGCGGGGAATGGAACGAAAACGGGGTAAACTATAGCGGGCTGTCCAGAAAGTTACTTTCTGTGACAGCCTTTTTGATTTTTGATGGTTGCACGTCCAAAGGGAGTGGCTGCGCGTCCAAAGTGAGTGGTCGCGCGTCCAAAGTGAGTGGTCGCGCGTCCAAAGTGAGTGGTTACGCGTCCAAAGTGAGTGGCTGCGCGTCCAAAGTCAGTGGTTACGCGTCCAAAGCGAGTGGCTTAGCTGTCGAAATTCTCGAGATATAAATAAGCCGTTGGGAGAAAGATGAGCCGTTCCTGGAATAAACGAGCCGTTGCGC
>NZ_BJYL01000014.1 GCF_007991495.1 Sporosarcina luteola
AAAAGAATGAGCCGTTCTTGGAATAAACGAGCCATTGTGGAAAAGAATGAGCCGTTCTCGGAATAAATGAGCCGTTGCGCGAAAAAGTGTCCCATACGGCGTTCAGTTCGCTGTGCGCGATTATGCGTATTTCAACAACCGAAATTGAAGTTCCTTTTTCAAACATTTGATTTCAGCAAATATTCCGTTGCTAATTGTTTCATAAACTCGTATATTTAGAGTATCGAAATATCTCGAGGTGGAAAGTTGGAAATGGTGATGATACGGGTCGGTGAGTTGAAACGGAAATTCTTTTCCTTCAATCGAAATGTAAGGCTTTTTATTATTGGGAATGCCCTCATCCAGATCGGGATGGGTGTTTTCATGGTTATGTACAATTTATACATACGGGAGCTCGGCATGCCGGAGACGGTGAATGGGAAAGTGATTTCCATGACCGCGATGGCATCTGCAATTATGTTAGTGCCCGCGGGATTTTTAAGCGATCGATTCGGGCGTAAATGGATGATCGTAGGGGGCGCCGTATTAACGGTAACAACTTTATTCTATCGAGGGATAGCAGTTGCAGAAACGCCGATTATCGCAGCAGCTTTCTTGACGGGTTTATTCATGGCATTCGTTCAAGTGTCGGGGATTCCTTTTCTCGCGGAAAACTCTTCGCCTACTGAGCGGGTCAAACTTTTCAGTGTCAATTTTGCAATTGTAACGATTGCGAATGTCGTCGGCAGTTTAGCAGGCGGCATTATTGCGGATGTGTTGGAAACAGTATTGAAAATCACTACAGCTGAAGCGATCCGTTATGCCCTGCTTGCGGGCGCAGCCATTTTCACGTCAGGATTAATTCCTTTATTCAGATTGCGTGATAAACCTAAAGAAGAGGCAAAGGTGAAACGGGAACATGCTCCTCAGGAATCTCCTTCTTTGGATGATAGCCTCAAAAGAAATCTCATTGTGATTTTCCATTTTTCATTTGCGAGCTTGTTGATCGGCTTTGGGTCAGGACTCGTTGTACCTTATTTGAACTTGTATTTCGCGAATCGTTTTGACGCAACAAATTCTTATATCGGCTTTGTTCTGTCGTTGGGATCTGCAATGACAGCAGTAGCGGCTATGATCGGCCCTGCGCTTTCAAGAAAAGTAGGCAAGGTGAAAGCGCTTATTTTATTCCAAGTATTGTCGATTCCGTTCCTGCTGTTGACGGCATATACAACGTCGTTATGGTTGGCGTCTCTAGGTTTTCTTCTAAGGCAGGCGCTTATGAATGCAGGCAATCCGATCCAAAGTGCTGTTGCGATGGAAGTAGTTTCGGATAAATATAAAGGGCTGGCCAATTCTATGAACCAAATGGTATTTAACTTGGGATGGGCGACGATGGGGTCGGTTGCGACGGGCTTAGTCGTAGCCCACGGATCTTATTGGGGCTATGCGTATGCATTTACGATAACTGCAGGTCTTTATATTGTTTCATCGGTTTATTATTACTTTATTTTCGGGAGAAGGAAATTGGCAGGGGAATAATCAATCGCGGAGGGTGGCGGTTAGACTTGAAAGACGCTGGAGGACTTGAAGGCTGCCACCCGGAGCTAGATGTGAGAAGATAGGGCGAGTCAGTCCGACAGATCCCGTATCTTACTAGATGCTAATTGGCCTGGCATGCGACATTAAGCACCGTTTGCGTTTAATTGCCCGTGCGAGCTTGAATTTCCGGTGCGCTGGACATTAAGCGCCGTTTAATTGCCCGTGAAAGCCTGATTATCAGGTACGCGGGACATTAAGGGCCGTTTAATTGCCCGTGGGAGCTTGATTTTGCGGTGAGCGGGACATTAAGAGCCGTTTAATTGCCCGTGGGAGCTTGATTTTCCCACATCCGGGACATTAAGCGCTGTTTAATCAACCGTCATCCCTAGTTTGCCGATTCGTAGAGCAATAAAAGAAAAAGCTGTTCAGAAAATCAGTTTGTACTGACTTTCCGGACAGCTCCTTTTTTATTGACCTCTTTGATACTGAGTTTCCTTCCAAGCATTTTGCTCATTAGGCACTCGGCTTTTATCCTCAAAGACGTTTTCGGTTTTCTGATTCTGGACCTTTAATTGTTCCTTTTCTTTGTGCAATTGCTCAGGGGTCTTTTCATTATCTTTCGCCATCTGCGTCGCCTCCTTATCGAGGGATAGTATGGTCGGAAAAATTCCCTTCATTCATATACATGGAATGTCATCAGTTCATGAATCATTTTTTTTACTTTTTCTTCGTCTGAAGGTGTATCTTCGGTCCAATTGATCGTGCCGTCGGGCATGTAGTCTCCGGTGTATCGCTGGTTTTGATAAAAGAAAGAGAACGTCCATCCCGGCAAGGCACCGCCAGCGAACATTGGTTTATAACTGAAATGCTGAAGCATCGAATCTCTCCTTTCATAGATAAGCGCCCGTCCGCATAAAGTGAAATAAAAGACGCGAAAGGGTGCTGACGTGTTTGTTGATAAATTAAAGCATGCCATTGAGGAAGAATACAAGGCTTATACCTATTATAAGTCTATGTATGAGAAAACGGATGACCCACTGTGGAAGGATTTCATCCAGCATGCGTATGAGGATGAAAAAAGCCACTATGAAATGTTCCAACAGCTCTATTATATGATGACTGGGACATTTGTACAAAATCCGAAGAAGCCGTTGCCTTGTTATAATTTTAAGGAGTGCGTGAAGCAGTCTTTGGTTGATGAGTTGGATGCGGTGGAAATGTACAAGGAAATGTTGTTGACGGTTCCGTTCCAGCAAGCTTATAATCCGATATTTATCGCGATGCATGATGAAATGGAGCATGCGATCCGGATGTCGACAATTTATAATTCATTGAAGTGAGTGAAGACACGAGATCATCTTTAGGATGCTCCCGTGTTTTTTTATGATTATATATTTAAATACGTTGTGAAATAAGATGCAGCATCCAACATCCTAGGTCCATACCAAAACATTTCTCCATCAACGAGGAGCTGTTCGGTTTCGGGCATCATTTCCAGGAACTCTTCGATATGCTTTTCTTTGAACGGGAACGGCTCGGAGGCCAGTAAAACGTAATCGAGATTCGCCCTTTGGAAATCTTCTGCAGTCACGGCGGGATACCTTCCATCCGCATCGATAAATGGATTAATGAAGCCCATCTTTTCCAACAGCGAATTGATATATGTATCTTTTCCGACGACCATATACGGCTTCCGCCAAATGACATAGGCGATACGCTTTCCGTGAGATGTTGGCAATGAGGCGAATTGATGCTGGATCGCTTCGATTAAATTCGCAGCTGCCCCGTTCCGATCTGTCAGGTTACCCATGTCCTCGATCATCTGGAAAGCTTCTTCTACAGACTGCACTTCCGCCACATAGACAGGGAAGTGCTGCTCCAGCTCTTCTACAATTTCTTTTGTGTTCTCTTCTTTTTCAACGATGATTAAATCTGGACGGGCATCTTGGATTCGCTCTAACTTAATATCCTTTGTACCGGCAACAGCAGGGATATTTTCCACCTTGCCTTTTGGATAAATGCAAAAACGTGTCCTGCCGACGATTTCATCTTCCAGATCAAGTGAGAGCAATGTATCTGTAATGCCTGGACATAAGGAGATGATCCGTTTGGGCGGGTATTCATAAGTAACGCTTCGACCGACTCGATCGATTACTGTTTTATCCAAAGTATTACTTCCCTTCAATAAAAAACTTTCTTACTTCCTTCGCCACAGTTTCAGGGGCTTTTAAGGATAATGGCTCGCCTTGTAAAAAGGTGAAGACGTTCATGTCGCTCGTTTCAAGCATCCCGATTGTCATACGTGGAATGAGACGAAAATGGACTTGTTCGGCTGCGTGCTTTTTCACCGGGATATGCAAGATTGCATTAAAACTTTCCACGCCTTGCTCTTTGAAATAAAGGAAGAAGTGAAGCATGCTTTTCGCAAGGTCCTCGTAGTTTTCACTTCCAAGGTCATTGAAAGAAGGCGCTTCGAAAACTCCGATGAAATCATAATGGCTTTTTGGCGCATAGGCATGCAGCCAGCTTATAGATCCTTCCTGACTAATCCAACGTTCCTCAAGATTGCGTTCTTCAGTAGCGAGGGAAGTTAAGTAATTATCTCCCTCTTTATCATAGTAAGCACGGCTATCCGAAGTAATCTTCGATTGATAATTCGTCGGAAGCTCCGAAGCAAGCACTTGGATATGCGGATGCAGAATGCTTCCTCCCGAAGGCGGCAAGTAGTTCCAGTTCACGGAGACATATTCTGTTTGATCGTCAAACTCCAACACTTTTTCAATATAGCGATGGGCCGCTTTAAATGAATCCGCAATGATCGATTCCGTAAACTCCTCAAGCTTCACAAAATGCTGCTCAGACATTCTAACGACAGCATTATGCTTACTGTAAGGAAAAAGATTCGGGAAAACAACCGCCTCCTTGCCGATGAACCGACCGCCTTCCACTAGTTCATCCGGAAAACGAGGAGTGATCTTGGAGACGTTTTCAGGGCAAAAAGGACATTTGGGCCCTTCCGTTTCCTTCGCCAGCGGGGCAAAATCCTTTGGAACAAATGGTGCACCCGGGTCAAAAATGATTCGAGACGTTTCGCCCGTCAAGGGATCAAATCTCATTTCAGTTTTCCGGTCAATCAACTTCCCGTCATGCATCGGATCATGGAAAGTAAAGAATTCCTCATGTTTACGAAAAGAAATTGGCATAGTCTTGCTCCCCCTCAAAAATGGTCTTTCTTCCATTCTATCGTTAACTTACAGAAAAGTCAGCCGGTGTATCGCTCATTTCCAAACATCTATGGTAAGATGGATTGTAGAATAGTACGAATCATTCTAATGAAAGAAAGGGGAAAGGGCCGTGTTGAAATACAAGAAGATGTTTGCGTTAAGTGTCATCCTCGCAATTGCTTCCGCGTTCATTCTTCCACAAAGCAAATACGGATTTGGATGGCCGTTACAGTGGCTGGAGTATAATGGGACTTCTTCTGTCACGTATGCATCGGAGCTGTTTCGTCCTGACAAATTCGGGACAGTTTTCTTTCACCTTTGGAACTTATTATTCGGGGCATTGCTCATCTATGCGGTACTTTTATTGATCTATCGGGTCCTGAATCATTTAAATAAAGACATAGAGATAGGGGAAAAGTGAACATGATTAAATCAGCGACACTATATACGAATAATATAAAAGCTTTGAGAAGGTTCTATGGCAATGTACTGGAACTCGATCTAACAGATTCAGCACCAGAACATTTCACAGTCAGATTCGGAGAGTCCCATCTGACATTCAAACATACAGAGCAACCCGCATTTTATCATTTTGCAATCAATATCCCAGGCAACCAATTTTCAATGATGAAATATTGGATCACAGACCGTCTTACATTGAACAGGGAAGAAGGGCGGGACGAAGTATACTTCCCAAGCTTCGACGCGGATTCAATGTATTTTGAAGATCCGGCGGGCAATATCGTTGAATTGATTGGCAGACGAAAACGCGACTTGTTTGGAGATCTTACTAAAGAATCCTTCCTCAATATTAGCGAGATGAGCATCACAACCCCCCATGTCGTCGAGGTGGGCGATCAGTTGCAAGACCTCGGTATTCCGTTGCGGAATGGTACCGAAGTGGAACCAAATGAATTGAACTTCCTTGGACGCGGTGACACTTTCATGGTACTCGTTCCCCCTGGTCGCAGATGGTACTTTTCCAAAAAGATATCGGAAACATTCCCGCTTGAGATGACTTGGAATGATGAAGTTATCAAGTTGGATGGAGAAGGAAAATTGGAGTTGTAAAGTAATATACTTGAGGTGAATCATATGAGTTCAGTTGCATATTTAATAAAACCGACAATCGAATTAAAATCGGAGTATCTGTCCTTTTACCAGGAATGGTTAGAGAGTGGAGAGGATATGATACCGTGGGTCATAAGTAAAGATCCTTCAGATTTCGAAGGGATGCTTCAGTCTTTGTGGGACGCTGAAAAAGGTGAGAATCTGCCTGAACATTGGGTGCCAGACTCTACTTTTTGGTTAGTAAATGAAGACAGAAAAGTGATAGGTGCCGTTAATATTAGACATCGCCTAACAGAACAACTATATAATTGCGGCGGACATATTGGTTATGGAATCCGACCATCTGAAAGGAAAAAAGGATATGCGACTAGACTTTTAGCACTGTCTTTAGAAAAAGCTAAAGAGCTGGGAATTCAAAAAGTTTTAGTTGTCTGCGATAAAGGAAATGTAGGTTCAGAAAAGACAATAGTCAATAATGCGGGAATGCCAGACACAGACTTTATTGAGGAAGACGGAAATATTGTAAAGAGATTTTGGATAGAACTGTAAGGGTCATTGCTTTTAATTCTTGCAATAAGTCCAATCCAATAATCCCGTTTAAAATATGCCCGCTCTTATCAAGCAATCGGTATCCTTTATTGTGCGTACAACAAAGGGCAATCTCCATAAACGAGTAAGATCACGGAATCATAAAAAGCCTGTATCTGAGATTACTAAAGTAATCATGGATACAGGCTTTTTATTTGGCTATAATTGCCTCAAGCATCTTACCGAATTTAATAACCTCTAAAAATTGAACCTATAATGATTTGATAATCGTCTAATAGCAGAATTGGAAGGGTGAAGGGGCGGATAGTAGATTGGATAAAGAAGAAAAAGATTTCCTACTGGAAAAATTGATGATTGAGTATGGTAATGAGTTGGTAAGACTGGCATTTTCATATGTGAAGGATACCGAGAGTGCTAAGGACATAGTTCAAAATACGTTTATTAAATGCTATAAAAATATTGAGTCGTTTCGATATGACGCACAAATCAAAACATGGCTCTATCGTATAACAATTAACGAATGCAAAGATTACTTAAAAAGTTGGAATCACAAAATGGTGCAGGTGAAAAGTTTTATAAATGAAACAGCAAAGTCCATATTGCCGTCAACAGAAAGAACAGTTATCGATAAATACAGTAATGAAGAAATAAAAGATACGATCTTTTCTCTTCCGAAGGTGTATCGGGAAGTGGTTTATCTATACTATTACGAATCATTGAAGACAGAGGAGATAGCCGACGTTTTGGACATTCCAGTTAATACTGTGAAAACTCGACTCAGAAGAGCAAAACAAAGGTTAAAGCCAATGATAAGGGAGGCAGAGCTTAATGAAAGATAAACGGGTAAGAGATATGTTATATCATACGTCCGATCAAGAACTGCGATTTACGGAAGAAGACCGTAATGAAGTGTTTGAACGAATTCATAAACTGGACACGACCTATGAAAAAAAGACATCACTTATTGCAAAAAGAATCGCTCCCCTTACAGCTTCTTTAGTAGTGGTAGGCTTGTGTATGTTTTTATTTACACCTTCCATCCTTCCTGGAAACAATGTCAACGAAGGTATAACGAGTACTGATAATGCAAGCGGATTAGTCGTGCAAGAAAATGAAATTTTAACCACTTTACTAACAGTGAAAGACGATAATAATAGAATACCTATTAACCTTTTACTTACGTATCATAAAGAAAAAAACATATTGAAAGTTCTATCGATCCCTCGTGATACTCATGCTCCTATAGTAGGAATTGAAAAAACTACTCCATATGATAAATTGTCGCATGCTTATGTTAACGGTTCGGGAGGAGCTGAAGATGTTAGAGCAGCACTTTCTAGCTTGTTTGATTTACCAATTGATTATCATGCTGTCATAGAGTTAGAAACCCTTTCTACGATGGTCGATTCAGTGAATGGTATCGAATACGACTTACGAGAAGATATTCGAGTAAGGGCTATATCTAACGTGGCATTTGATTTTCAAAAGGGAACGCATCGTTTGAATGGGGAGGAGTTTGTTGCATTATTGATGGATGCTACAGTGGGCAATGCTTTGGATGAAGAAGAACAATTAACCCTCATAAATGCATTTATCAATCAAACAATGAACGGATTGCCAGCCGCACAATTAAAGCAATTCACTGCTCAAATAGAAGGCGATTTACCAATAGAGCAATTGGTAGAGGATGAAAAGGAAATTCCCTCGATACAATTGGTATCATTAATCGATGGGATGGTAGGTTCAAAGATCGACGAAGCATACTATATCAAATTTAAGAAAGACTTTTTAAACTCAGTTTCAGAAGAGTTGACTACATTTAATTAATAAAGATACTAATCAGGGGCGCACTTATTGGAAAAATAGGTGCGCCCTTCATTCCACAATTCTTATTTCTTTTGGTCCAACACGATAGTTAAATAGTTTTCTGTAGTAACTGCGAGCTCGTTTGATCCCAGGTCGTTAAAAATAGAAATAGCTTTTTGGACCATTTCGACCCCTTTCTCTCGATTACCGATTTTAATTTCATAGATTCCTTTTACTTGCAGTAGTGAATTTCTGATATAAAGCTCATCTTCCGGAATGTCCAGACTTTCCAAATAACCAAGGAAGACTTTGTATTGTTCCGTGTAAGGTACCGCTCCACCCATCATGTAAGTAAGTGTATTTATGAGAATTGCGATGATTGTTTTATGGATCTTTTTCAACTTCCTGAAACGGAAACTTTTTTCAAAAGCATTTTTCGAAAGTGTTATAACCATTTCCGGCGGCATGAGGAACATCGTGGAATTATACAATTTCAGTTCATAATATCCCCAAATCTCCACATCAAAAAGATACGTATATAACAAACTAAGACTATCCTCACGAAAATCAATCTTTTCACTCCGAATAATACTATCGTAAACATCAATCATAATTAAATTATGACGAAATGTTTCCAAACCATGTATTTCCCATTTTTCAAGGGCTATTTCCTTTAACTCTGTTAATAGATCCAAGTCGCGATTGACATATGCCTCTTCCACTTTGTCAAAGAAATAGTCGAGCCGATCAAAACCAACGTCTTCATGTAAATAAAAAAATTCTTCAAAAGTGAGGGAGAGCTTTTCCAACAGACGGGTGATGTGGCTAAGAGAAATGTCCGATTCGCCGCGTTCAAATTTAGATAAAAACGATACAGATAGAATACCCTCCGCCAACTGTTGCATCGTATACCCTTTTTGCTCCCTAACCCTTCTCACTGTTTCTCCATATTTTTTCATGTCCGTCTTCCTTCCAACTAAATCTATTTCGATTATACCTGATTACAAATATTCAGTGAAAGAATTCCGCTATATGAGAAAAGAATAACATGCCTCAATTTAACCATTAAACTAGAGTTACAACATTCAAAATAGGAGGAAATAACATGAACCATTTAAAGAATTTCATAATGAAAAATGCAACAATCATTGATGTAGAGGGAGAAAACACTTTTAAAGGTGCAATTGAGGTTGACCATGGAACTATTAAGAATATCTTTTTGGTTGATAGTGACTTACCACGGGACAAAGAAATTATCGATGTGGAAGGGAATTACATCATACCTGGTTTGATCGACATGCACTGTCACATCCAAGAAGGTTTCGCACCGCAATTTGTCGCTTCGGGTGTGACAACCGTTCGCAACACGGCGGGTAATGTATTTCAGCTGAAAAAACTGATTGAATCACCAATCGATGCACCAACACCAAGAGTGTACGCTGCGGATCGTATGATTGATGGGCCGCCTGGATTATGGGGGCCAAATAGTTACGGTAATTTTGTCACAGATGACCCGATGGAAGGGATAAAGGAAGTGAAAAGGCAAAAAGATGCAGGCGCCAAATTCATTAAAATTTATGGTTGGATATCCAAAGAGGTTATGGAAGCGGTCGTGTCGGAGGCAGACAAATATGGCCTGGAAGTAAGCTGTGACTTGATACATGCTACAAAAGTAAATGCACTGGATGCTGCCAAAGTTGGCGTGAAGTGGTTTGAGCATGCATCAGGTTTCATTCAGGCCATTTACCCGAATTGGTATCCGTCTGCTGAACAAGAGGAATTCGACAAAATTGATTGGAAACATCCAGACAAAGAAAAAATTAAAGAAATATGTATGCAGATGATCCAATATAATGTAAAACTATGCCCGACGTTAGTGATATTTGACCAAGTCGACCGATTGCCCAATTATTGGCATCCAACAAATGTTGTAGCTGAAACATTTGAAAGAGAAGGCGGCCTTAAAGAACTTTGGTCGACAATGGCTGAAGGGCATGCGGAAGCACTCAAAAAACAGTTAGGCACCCAAACTCAATTTATTAAAGATATAGCAAAGACATATGCTGACTTAGGCGGGACGGTCGTAACAGGAACTGACACACCGGGGGGCGTTTGGACACTGCCAGGAATGGCACTCCACCGTGAGTTAGAGCTGTTTGTAGAAATCGGATTCACTGAAATGGAAGCACTTCAGGCCGCAACCGTCAAAGCTGCGCACTCCATTGAAATGAAGGATATCGGCACGATTAAAGAAGGTGCTATTGCAGATATGGTCATTTTGAATAAAAATCCTTTGGAGGATATTCGACATACAAAGGATATCCATAGGGTCATTAAAGGGGGACGCATGTACACCCAAGAAGAGATTTTAGGGGAAATTCCAAGTAAGGAGTATTTGGAAAGAGAACAGGAGAAATTTATGGCGGAGTTTGAGGAAATGATGGGGTCTAATTCATAGAATTTTATGGCCTGATGTAAAGTGGGTTACCGCACACAATAAGCTAGATTGAACGCTCAGAAAAAAATCTGAGCGTTTTTAAATTGCCATGTAAACTGCCAGCTCTCATTCTTTCGGTACGCTAACTCCACATTCAAGTCCATTTCAATTTCACTCATTGCAAGGAAGGTGGTCAGTCTTCTCGTAATGGATTCATAACCAATGCCTCCGCCATTTCATCAGGAATCGGTTTCTGATAAATCATCGTGAATCCGATAAAGTAATCTTCGATCGGATTAAAGGCCGTCCCTTCTCCACCTTCCCCTTTACTGACGACTTCCACGAAGCCCGCAAAAGCGATCGTGTTTAGAATACCCGTATGTAGGATGTTTTTCTCCCGCTCACTTAATCCTGAACGGTCTTGAATCTTAATGTGAATGCCTTGTTTCAATTCTCCAACTCCCTTTTGATTAACTCTTTGCAAGTTTACAATAACAAGAAGAAAAAGTATGCACTCTTTCTAATTTTCTGTTTATAAAGGACGTTAAGTGGTGGATACTTCGATCCCTGGCATCTTTCATTAGAGAAAAACATTGACTGTATAATTTATGTGTATATTTGAAGAGGATAAAAAGTCTAATTCCTCGTTGGAATGCGGGGAATTAGACTTTTCGTTTATTCTTGTCATTGTAATCAAGCCTCATCATTCTCTAAAGCAAGTGTAGCGTTATAATAGTTTTCCATCAATTCCTTGGCATCGTTAAAAGGCAGCACAGAATCCGGAGAAGTGTCTGTGTCCCATAGTGATTTACATGCTTCGACCAGCGCAATCGTTTCCTCACACCATCGAATATACTGGACTTCTTGTTCTAATCCCCTGCGCAACACAGCGGAAGACATGAGTAGCCTTGGCGTCATGATTTGCCGTTCTACTATTGATTCCCACGCTTCCTGTACGGTCTGTTTCATCTCGTCCAGACGTTTTTGGCGAACTCCCTGGTAGTATTTCAGTTGAAAGATCACGTCATCCGCAGAGATATTATCCATGAAAAAGACTTGCATGAGAAAAGAGTCTTTGATTTTAGGGATGTCAGGCGGAGCCCCCACCCAGCTAGTTATTTCGTCAATGCCTCCATTGGTGATCGAATAAACCTTTCTATCCGGTTTCCCCTCTTGTGGAACGAGCCTGCTTGTGACGAGTTCTTCGGCTTCCAACTTATTTAATTCCGGATAAATCTGTGAGAGATGGGAATGCCAAAAAATACTCATGAAATCATCAAATTCCTTTTTTATATCATAGCCGGTTGCATCCCATTTACTTAATAAGCCCAAAATCGCATGCCTTAATGTCATTCGAATTTCATCCTTCCTACTATGTTGATTGGGGTGCAGCTCCCTTTCCTAAACGGGGAATGACGCTGCAGCCGATGACCCCAAGGAATAACAACATGCCAGCCATCACCTGTATCGTACGAATGGTTTCAAATTCCCTTAATAGTATCCCTGTTGCGATAATACCGGGCAATGCGACCGACGTGGTAATCATATGATATAGACTGAACGTCCGCGTGTAGTAGTCATTGTCCACTTCATCTTGCAGATAGGTGACAATCGTGACGTTAAATCCACCTAATGCTATGCCCTGCAAGAAAAAGAAGGGAAGAATCCATTGCCAGTTTGTGATGAATAGCAGGCTTCCGACACTTATGCCTACTGCAAATAGCGACGGGATAAGCATCCACTTTCTATCCAGTTTCGGATACAGCTTAGGAGCCAGAAATGCCCCAAGCAAAATGCCCAGAAGTGAAGCAGTGCCTATGAAACTTAAATTTTCCACTCCAACAGCTAGGACATCCGTTAAAAATGAGAGTAACACAAGGTCCACTGATGTCGCAACGAGCATGGCCAGTGTCAAAAACAGGAACAGTGTTTTGAATTTACGTTGGTTCCATACATAGAGCAAGCCTTCTTTCATCATTTGCAGCTTTCCACGTTGAGCGTTTTGTTTATTTACGATAAAAGGCAGTACTCTTCGAATAAAAAGGAGCGACAGAAATAGCAATCCCGCTGCAATGATAAGCAAAACCGGAATCGGGAACAGCAATTTGATAAGAAAAGTAGTAAAGATTTGACCAGCAATTTTAGTTACCGTAAATCCCATTTGGAACAGGCTGTTTGCCTTCGCACGATCATCCGCACTTACGACGTGCGGCAACAATGACTGGTTGGAGGGAATAAAGAACAGTTGTAATAAGCTTAATACGAAAAGCAGCAAATATGCCCATTGATAGGGTGCGAAATACATCATCAAAGGGAAAATGCACAATATGGCGACCCGCAGTGCATCGGAGGCGATCATTACTTTCTGTAGCGTTCGCCCTTCAATCCAACTGCCTACTGGAATACCAAAAATGGCAACGGGAATGTAATAGACAAGGAAAAAAAGTGTAAATGAGTCCGAACTTCCGGATTGTAGCTCAATCCACTTCAATAAGGAATAAAAGATCATTGCATCTGCAAAGACACTCAAAAGTCTTCCGAAAAACAAATTGCGAAACGAACGGTTTCTAATGATCAACATAATTTGCACTCCTCTATCTTTTCGTTAAAAGGAGCATACCAAACAAATCTCCATATGTAAATATTTATATATAATAATTTATATAATTGAAGAAAGACTATTGATAATTAATGACATTCCAACTCTTTCTTTTATTGCATCACTTCTATAACATAGAGTTATAACAGTTCTTGGAATTTAGGTTAAGTAGATATTGCTAAAGGAACAGTCAGGAGAAGGCCAATGGAGAAGAACGAGTTTTTTGCTTATCATATTGTAACGAGGAATAAAATGAGTCTTGGGCAGATTATCCATTTCGACGATCATGAATACAACTCGCTATACCGTTTTTTCTTTGAGAAGGAAATTGTTAATTCTAAAGGCGAAGATTTTATTCAAATCTTGCAAAGTCACCACTCAGGCGAGGGTCTGACGTTAGAGAAGGAAGATGCTGATGTAGCGATGAGGTATGTCGGACAAACAACTCGAGCGATTCGAGAAGTAATCGTCGAAATGGTTCGATTAAAGGAGCACCCTGAATACCCTTCAAGGTTATCCTGCCTATATGCAGCTAAAAGCTATGAAGACGCGTTGAAATGGAAACAGTTATTTGAGTCTTTCAATCGAAAAGTCTTGCAGATTGTTAAATTGAGTGTAAGAGGAAATTGTTTCGAGGGGGATGGGGATTTATTACCGAAGGAAGACGGTGCTCCTTTCTCCCGGAAAATCGAACAGGCTAAAGAATATTGGAAGGGCAATGTAAATAATTATCTGCCCGAGTTGTTGATCAATGGAGAAATTGAAGTTGTGGAGATTATTGATGATTATCCAATTTGATTTGATCAGTAGTTGAAGCCGTTTGTTTATAGAGGGAGGGAGGATCTAAATGTTATCTGTTAGGATTACTTTCATTAGTGTTCTTATTTTAAACTATGCTATTAATACTATTTTATTAAGGAAAATGAATATTAAGAAACCAGGTCTGGGAATAAATATGTAAATACATTGCATAAATATGGAGATGGAATTCTCCACTGGAAAACAATAATTTTATCAATGACTAACTTTCATCATCTTAGAATATTTATTTTTATAGTACCAAGTATTTTATTTGCCTTCAGTACACTAATGGAATGGAAATATGTAAAACAAAATAAAGCATATCTATTAGATGCTGTGTCTTGCAGCATATTTATTATCGTTTCAATAGCGTACGGATTAGTATAAGGGACAAGGGAGAATGGCTGGTGACCGACGCTAAATCGGAAGCAATTATCAGTATTTGTGAAATGGGGATGTAACATGGACATCGGGCTAGAAGACAAAGGTGTGTGATTGCCTTTATATCAGAATTGGGTCTAATACGAAACTCGTATTGAATTCAATCCGTCTTATATAAGGTTTTGAGAAGTCTTTCGATAGGAAGTATGTAGTGATACGGAGCCGAATTGTGGTTTGAATTTTTGAGGTATATGACCTTTGTAAAATGTCCTGAAGTAAGTGGATTTTAATGAAAAGAGGCATTATATGATTTATAAAGTAAATGCAGAACTGAAGAATAAATTGGTACCTATGTTTGAAAACATTGATAGCACTATTGTTCTTTCATATCTTCAAGGACATATGGGAGATGCTTGGGTTGACAACCTGGAGACTCCAACGGTTGCCCAGATTACCGTAGGGATTTTTGTGTTTTTTGCTGGCGACCCCACTACTAAAGAAGCTGCGGAATTGCTCTGCAATCTCCCTGAATTCACACTTGCAATTGTTGATTCTGATGAATGGAAAAATCGTATAGAGTCTATTCATAATGGGAAATTTGAAAAGTTTCACCGATATAGATTTGAAAAGAACCCAGAGCATTTAAATAAGTCACATATACTGAACTTTTTATCTTCATTACCAGAAGGGTATGAAATTAAGAAAATCGACAGTAATATAGCAAATGGCCCGTCTTTCCAGGAGTTATCAGAGGACTTTGTAAGTCAATTTAAATCCATAGATGATTTTATTAAAAGAGGTGTTGGCTATTCCATAATCCATGAGGGAAAGGTCGTTACTGCAGCAACATCTTTTAGTGTATATGATGATGGTATTGAGATCGAAATTGCCACACATCCCGAATATAGAAGAAAAGGTTTGGCAACTATAGTAGCCTCTTCACTGATTTTAGATTGTCTTGATAATGGGAAATATCCTAGTTGGGATGGAGCAAATATTGAATCCGTTGAATTAGCCAAAAAACTAGGCTACGTATTTAAGGAGACATACGATACTTATTTTATTAATCATAATGAATAAAATTCATGTGAAAGAGTATATTTTTTAAGATTCATTGACATGTAAGAAGAGTATTTGTTTGATGTTCCGCTAACGGACTCAATTCTGGTATAAGGAATTGCGGCCATTCGGCAAACGGACCAAATTGTGTGCGGGATTATTGTATTATGGTTCGGTGCAAATTTTATACCTGGTTTATAATATAAATAACGGGCACGATTGTTATACAAGCGTTTGCGTCTGTATTACTAACGGGATAGATTATTTAAGATTCTCTAAGCTATAGTTGTAAGATTGGAGGTTCTACTATGAATTATAATTTCAGTAAAATGTCACAGGAACAAGCAGAAAATATTGCTGTAAACTGGCATTATGAAGGGAAGTATTCTTTTTATGATGTTTCTGCGGATGAAGAGGACTTGGCTGAATTTTTGAACCCAATGGAACGAGGAAATTCCTATTATATTGTCAAAACGGATGAAAAAGAAATTGGGTTCTTTAGTTTTGATGAAAACGGTGGTTTCGTGGATCTTGGATTAGGAATGAAACCTGAATTGACTGGGGAAGGACTTGGCTTAGAGTTTCTTAAAGCAGGACTAAGTTATGCAATATCAAAGTATAATCCCAAAGAAATAACGCTCTCAGTTGCTACTTTTAATGAAAGAGCCATAAAAGTCTATATAAAAGCGGGTTTTGAACCTGTAGCGACTTTTATGCAAGATACAAATGGAAGTCGTTTTGAGTTTTTAAAGATGAAATACGATTGTTAGTTAATTGAACGTAATGAGCTTGATAAAGTTGGAAAGCTATTACAGGATATCCACGATAATTAACAGGAGGAAGATTTCGAAGTTTTTGAAGTAGATAACAACTAATTCAAAATTACACTACTATCTTTTAACTGATAATCTAGTAATGAGGGAGAAAATATGAACGCTATTTTAAAGCAATTATCTGAAATTGAACCTGAATTGAAAAAGCCATTTCCTACTGAAGATATTAATAAAATCTGTGAAGACTTTCAAACAGATTTTTTGAATTTATCCGGTGAGGTGGATTTCTATGAAGATTTTCGTTATTACTGTGTAAACATAGCGGGAACATTAAGTTATGTTTTACGAGATTTGACAAATCAAATTCCACAAGGACAAATTGATATGCTATATAAATCCTTTTTTGAATACCATTATCAATATGAATTTTTAGAAGACCGATTAGCAAACTATAATCAATTCTTCCAGGAGTATACAACTTTTGAGCAAGCAAGAAAGTTGTTATTACAACTGTTGTCAAATGACCTTCTTAATTAATCATTTCTCATTAATTCGTCCGCAGAAAACATTTTTCATTTCGGAACTCCTACCAATTAATTCAGAATCATACTTATTACCGGGACTACATAAAAACAGAAAAAGTAGCAAGTAGCAAAGAAATTATTACAATAGAAATCGAGAAATGCTAACAGAGAAGTTCTTAAAGGATACAATCAATCGTTAGGGGTATAAATTATAATCGCTTCAATAGCGTACGAATTAATAAAATTTTAAAATGACAAGGGAAAACCGCTGGTTACCAGCGCTATAAAGTAAGTAATTATTTTCAAGTGGTTAATCATATCAAAGTTAGGCGGTGATTTCTTGAGGAGAATATTTTTAAGTAGTATCATTTTGTTGTTTATTCTAGTCGGATGCAGTCAAAAGGATAGTTCCGACTGGTATGATTCGAAAGAAAAGGCTATTGAGGCCGGATTAAAGCAAGAAGGGACTGACGCATCAGCAGTCTTGTCTGTTGAAAAGTACGAAGAGGAGACGATTGTATTTTTTGATTATGACGGAGCACTTAGTATAGCGAATCTTGTTGAAAGTAATAAAGGATATAGCTGGGTTAGACTTGAGCCGTATTTCGATTTTGATGTTGAAGGGAGTTCACTTCCTTATACAACTGCTGGTTTTGATTTTGAAACAAAAGAAGGATCAAAGGGATCTGTGTTATATGGAAAAGTTTATGATGAATCTATAAAAAAGCTGATACTCATTGGAGATGGAGCCGAAAAGGAGTTAATGATATTTGAAGACTCTAAGCTATTTTACACAATCCATCGACAACCATTTACATCATTAGAAGTTATCCCTGTAAAAGAATGAAAATTGCTTTCAGTAAAGAGAGGATTTGCACCTTGTAAATCATTATGCAACGGGGGTACTTATGAAAACTCACTATTATTTAGGTTGGTTTAACAATTTTTTTCCGGAGAATCTGAGCAAGGTTCTACAAGAGGATATAACGGAAAGAAAATCCCTTGTCATGATTAGCTCGAATCCATCTATTTATGAAGAAGTTGGTGCGACTGAACGCTCGTGGCTTGACCAGGCGGGCATTATGTTTGATGAATATCATGTAATTAATGATATCGTCCAGAAGGAAAATGCCCAAACATTGATTCAAAATGCCTCAGTTATCTTTTTATTGGGTGGAGATACTTTGAAACAAAATGGTTTTTTGATGGAATATGAATTGTCGGATTCAATCAAAAAAAGCACTGCCGTTGTTATGGGAGCAAGCGCTGGTGCCATCAACATGTCCGCTAGATGGTTCTGCTCGAAGAACTTAGGCTATAAAGTCGAAAAAAGCTCTGTTTACGACGGAGTTGGTCTTGACGATTTTTCTGTCCTGTCTCATTTTGATCTTGAAAATAATATGGCGCTCGTTCAGGGCGAACTGTCTCCCTTATCGGAGGAAATGGATATTTATGCGTCGAACAAAGATTGCGCTGTACGTGTAAAGGGAAACAAGATCGACATTTTCGGCAATGTATATCTAATTTCTCACTCAAAAATTCAGAAATTGGATGATTCTCTATAGTAATGGTGAAGGATTGAATTAACTCCTTTATGCAAAGCTTCTATTTTAAGTTGAGTAAAAGAGAACGACGCAAAATAGGATGGATGAACTTAAACTAACGTTAGCTGAAGAAGGATTTTTCACATTTTCACTTGAATATATCTATGAAAAGACTATAGATGGAGGGCTGTTTATGGCATTAGTTGCAATTTATACTATTGGTAGTCTAAATCACCCCTATGACCACCCTATTTCTCGTGAGTTTTATGAAATGGGATATAAAGTAATGCGCCAGGCATTTGTATCAGGAGATCTTATAGAGGAATTTTCATCAGATGAAGTGCTCTTCCCTGAAGAAGCCAAAGGAAAAGGTTACCCTGTCCTAACACTAACGGTATGGAAAAGTCTTCAATCGTTGCATCGTTTCTCCTATTCGGGTAAGCATAGTCAAGCGTTACGAAAGAGGAGCAGATGGATGCATCCTTCCGAAGAGAAACACCTTTCATATGTCGTGTGGTGGGCAGACAAAGTGAAGGATGTCTCATGGGAGGAGGCTTTCAAGAGATACAACTATTATATTCAGTATGGCCCCACTCCTTTTGCGTTTGATTTTAAGCATTCTTTTGATGAAAAAGGGGATGCATTCTTGGTTAAGTAGCAGGGGATCCTTAATTAAGTAGGAGATTATCAATTAAAATTAATGGTGATGTTAAGGAATAATGGAGTGATGGTTTGATAATTAGAAAATTAGTTTCTGCCTTATTTGCCTGTATGCTCGTAATGTTTATTTCTTTCCTTATTGAACCGTCAGGATTTGTTATAATCATTGGCCTATATTTATTCCCAATTCTTTTATTCAATGGGTTGCCAAGTTCCATATTATCCAATTGCGTAACTAAAAAACTCAAAGGAATTAAAAGAGGGGGAACTGCGCTATTAATTCATTTAATTTTTGCTGCTATATTTGTCATAGTTATATTTAATTATGAAGAGGATTGGGTACCAATGAACTTTTTTTTATTGCTCTCTCTCGGATCTTCTTTCCTTTTCTGGGGTTTTGATGAGTTGCTTAAGTCTAATAAGGCTAAACAAATTTGTATGAAGATTGATGATCTGAAACTTCATTAGAAAAATCATTTTGTTTGAAAGGATGAACTAAATGGGAATGGGGTGGAAACGTTCTATTAGGTTTTTTTCAGGAATTGCGCTGATAATTATAATGGATGGCTATGACAACGTAGTCAATAAAGTCGTAAGGACGCGGCATTCCTAATTACTCGGCGTATTGAATTAGCGGTGCTCTGATTTTTTTCGTGCTATTGTGAAGGGATGTTTAGTGATTGATACTCGAAGCTTTAGTAGTGGTGAACTCGATAGCGATAAAACCTATACATAAGCGGTTAGTGCAGACTTCATCCTTGAAAGGAGGAGCAGGCGGATGCTCATTGTTCCGGTATTATTGTTGACGGTATTATTCATGGGACTATTTTTCATAGAGCGCCGGACGATCTGGATCGGTATCCTGTTTCTATTTTGGATTGCCATGCTGAGTGTATATACGATTATCACTTTGGAAGTAAGTGAAGCTAAAGTGGCGCTTGGTATCGCCTTGTTGCTTGCCGGCCTTTTCGTTCTCGGCACTCCGTTTTATCTCGTTTCTTTCGTCTGGCTGCTGATCACGTCTGGCTTCCGACTCATTCGGAGGGAAGGACGGCGGCTTCGGAACTTTCTGTCCGTCGGGCTCGGCGTGTTCCTCATCGCCTGGGCTGTCGGTCCAATATTCATCGGGGTTCCTAAGAATCCGGTTTGGCAAGGGGTTTACGGCTACCTCACGTTTTGCGTCTATTATTTCTTCTTTCTGATGCTCTGTTTCGCGGTTGCCTCCTGGCTGAACCGCATCCGGCTGACCGTTCGCCCGTACGATTACATTATCGTTCTCGGAAGTGGATTGATAGGCGGCCAAGTGACGCCGCTGCTTGCCAGCCGAATCGATAGGGGAATTGAACTGTTCCGCAAACGCCAGTTTAGGAATTTAGCCCCCGTCCTCATCTTCACAGGCGGACAAGGGGCAGACGAGGACCAATCAGAAGGGAAGGCGATGGCCGGCTACGCGATGTCCCAAGGCATTGATGAAAGGAACATCATCATTGAAGATAAAGCAGTCAATACGTATGAAAATTTGTTGTTCTCGAAACGACTCATGGAGAGCGACGCCGAAGCTAAAGGACTGACACGTAAACTCCGTACAGTCATCGTGACGAACAATTTCCATCTGTTCCGATCACTACTCTGGGCGCGTAAAGTGGGGTTGCGATGTGAAGGTTCCGGCTCAAAGACGAAATTCTATTTCTGGCTGAATGCATTGATCAGGGAATTCATCGGGATGCTTGCCATGCAGAAAAAAGTACATACTTTTGTCCTGGGCGCTGTTCTTATCGTTACGGTTGCCTTCGTGCTCATCAACTTATACGTCGTGTAACAGCGGTAGTAATACAGGAGGTCTTTAACAAAATGTTTACGGTGAAAAAGATAGGGAGTGGGGGATTTGTTTTTTAGACGAAAGTTTTACATTGTGAAAAATGAATTTGTGGAGGCTTTTAATGCCCATTTCAATAAAAACAATTTGCCGAATCAACTCAAGCATGGTGCTCGATTAGTTGGCAGATGGATGATCCCAAAGGATGAAGATTCTACGGAGATATTCGCAATTTGGGAATATGATAGTTACGATGAGTATGTTGAAGTTGAAAATAATGTTAGAAATGACGAATCGCATTTGCAGCGAGTTCATGAATGGTATGAAAAACACGGGGGCAGGGATTTCGTTATTAGACATTATTTATTGGAAGTACGGAATGAGGAAATAAAGACAACGTTGAATTAGGCGTAGTAAATAACATTCAAGCCGATTGCTACTGCAGTGATCGGCTTTATTCATGAAACACATCGAATGCTTTTTCCAAATGAACACATTCTGTTATAATTGGAACCGAACGATTGAGAAATAAGGTGAAGCGATTGAATTTTTTATGGACATTGCTGTTTATGGCTTTCATCGGAGCATTGATTGGTGGTTTTACGAACCATCTTGCAATCAAAATGCTGTTCAGGCCCCATGAAGCGAAATATATCGGTAAATGGAGGCTGCCTTTCACGCCCGGTTTGATTCCAAAGCGTCGGGATGAACTTGCCGTACAGTTAGGGAAGACGGTCACGAATTATTTAGTGACGCCGGATATGTTTCGGAATAAGCTGCTTACGCCTGATATGGAGAAAAAGGCGGAGGCATTTCTTCAACAGAAGTTGGACGAGCAAGTCCTTCATTCGGACAAGACGTTGAATGATTGGCTGCAACTCGCAGGCGCTTCTAATTTGGCTCAAAAGACGGAGCAGAAAATCGATGCACTGATCGACGCCCAGCTTATGAACGCCCGTGAGAAGCTGACAACAGGAACGATTGAAGACGTCGTACCAATGGATTGGCAGGAACAAGCGAAAGAGTATATCCCGACGATGACTTCCTATATTCTTGAGCGTGCGGAACTATACGTGGATTCCTATGATGGAAAAGTGATGTTTCAAAAACTGATCAATGATTTTCTCGAGTCGAAAGGGACATTCGGAGGCGTGTTGAACATGTTCTTCGGTGATTCGAACTCACTTGTTGAAAAGGTGCAGAAGGAAGCATTGAAGTTCATTCAGGCACCAGGGACGCAGAACCTTCTGCATACACTGATTGAGAATGAATTTACAAAGCTGCAAAAACGACCAATGGCAGAGTTGCTAGCCAATTTCGATTGGGAGGGACTTTTCACCTCCATCAAAGCATATGCTAGGAAGGAACTTGCGCTGGAGTCCAGATTGGATAAGACAATCCAAGATTATTGGCCGGAAGGTTCCGAATGGACATCCGAAAATCTGACACCGAAACTGATACACTTCGCTTTTAACCAAGTGGAAAAACAACTTGAAACAGCGATGAAAAAGCTGAATCTTGAAGGGATCGTCAAGGAACAAGTTGACACGTTCCCAGTTGCTGTTTTGGAAGATCTGATTCTCGGCATTTCAAGACGTGAATTTAAAATGATCACCGTTCTCGGTGCGCTATTAGGTGGCGTCATTGGGATTGTTCAAGGATTGATCGTCTTTTTTACAAACTTATCTTAGGGGGAATAAAGAATGACTGTAAATATTTATGATGATTTAAACAAATTGGAAGCGACACTTCGAAAGACTGCTGAATTTGCTAAAGTTCAACAAGCGATTGAAGATGTGAAAGCAGATGAGCAAGCGTCGGAGCTTTTTAAAAGCTTCCGCAAAATCCAATTAACACTTCAAGAAAAGCAAATGCAAGGCGAAGAAATTTCTGGCGAGGAATTAGAATATGCTCAAAAAACAGCTCAGCTTGCACAGCAAAATGAGAAGATCATGCAAATGTTACAAGCTGAAATGGGATTGAGCGGTTTGATTGAAGAAGTGAATCGTGTATTGATGAAACCTGTTCAGGAATTGTATGAGACAATGTAAAGAAAAACCGGCCTAGCCGGTTTTTTTGTGCTATATTTTAATGAAATGATAAATGAAAGATGGAATTGAAAATGCAAAAAATTATTCTTACTAAACCTTTCGAACAGGATTGGATCCGGATGTTCACCCATCTTGCCAATCTTTTCTTTGAGCAATCCAAAATTGTTGTGGACCCTATTGAAGAAGGGCTTCCGATTGATATATCCGTGGAGAAAGATGTAGAGGGATTTTTACGCGGAAACGCGGTCCTTAAAATAGATGACAATGTATATACTGCCACGTTCACAGAGCCGGAGACGAGTGACGGTTCAGAAACCGAGAACAGGCAGCTGAAGCGGATTTATTCACATGTATTCCTTGATGTTTTGGAGCAATATACAGGAATGCAACAATCATGGGGGATTCTTACCGGAATCCGTCCGACAAAACTGTATCATAAGTATCGGCAGATGGGACACGATCGTGAAACCGTCAAGCAGCTTTTAATGGACAAGCATCGTATTTCAGAAGAGA
The DNA here is from genome assembly GCF_007991495.1 of Sporosarcina luteola. GTDB lineage: Bacteria > Bacillota > Bacilli > Bacillales_A > Planococcaceae > Sporosarcina > Sporosarcina luteola. The sequence continues at coordinate 23,327 of NZ_BJYL01000014.1, forward strand.
AAAGCGAGCTTTTGGAAACGATTGAACGCGTACAATTAGGGGCTATCCCGGACTTGCATGAAATTAAGGATGAAGTGAGCATTTATATCGGCATTCCTTTTTGTCCGACGAAATGTGCTTATTGCACATTCCCGGCATATGCCATTCATCGGAAAAACGGGCGTGTTGAATCGTTTTTAGATGGCTTGCATGAAGAAATTCGTGAAATCGGGAAATGGTTGACGGCTCGGGATATAAAAATTACGACGATTTATTTCGGTGGAGGGACGCCGACTTCGATTGAAGCGGATGAGATGGATGCTCTTTATCAGACAATGTATGATTCATTCCCACATATGAAGGAAGTCAGGGAAGTGACGGTCGAGGCGGGCCGCCCTGATACGATCACCCCTAAGAAAATTGACGTCCTGAAAAAATGGGGAATTGACCGTATCAGCGTAAATCCACAGTCATATACGGATGAAACGTTGAAAGCGATTGGGCGGCATCATTCCGTGCAGGAGACAATCGATAAGTTTTGGCTGTCCCGGAATATGGGCATGAAAAATATCAATATGGATTTAATTATCGGGCTTCCAAATGAAGGGCTTGAAGAATTCCAGCATTCATTGGATGAAACCGAGAAAATGCAGCCTGAATCATTGACGGTCCATACACTTTCTTTTAAAAGAGCTTCAGAAATGACGCGGAATAAAAACAAATATAAAGTGGCGGACCGGAAAACGGTTGAGCAAATGATGCAATTGGGCGAGAACTGGACGAAGCAAAACGGTTATGTCCCTTATTATTTGTACCGCCAAAAAAACATTTTGGGTAACTTGGAAAATGTCGGCTACGCGAAACCTGGTGAAGAAAGCTTGTACAACATAATTATCATGGAAGAAGTCCAGACGATTATCGGCGTTGGCTGCGGGGCATCGAGCAAATTCATGGAGCCTGCAACCGGTAAAATTACGCAGTTTCAAAATCCGAAAGATCCAGCTGCCTACATTTTAACGTTTGAAGAATATATTGATAAAAAAATTGAGCATCTGGAGAGAATTTTTCCGGAAACTGTTATAGCCGACTGATGGTTGGAATCTGCCTTAGCATTTCGATATGCTAAGGTTTTTCTTTTCGAAAGAAGGAGTTACTGGACTTTCATCGAATAGTAGTAAGTGAATGACTATTCATTTTTGAAGGGGTGCAACGATATGTATTCTACAATTGAACTGAAAAAGGAAGGCCGGCTTGCGCGGTTGAAGTTAAATCGACCGGCGGCGATGAACGCAATGGACGACGTTATGATGAAAGAACTGGCGGATGCGTTCGAAGCGTTAAAATCGGATACTGAAACGCAAGTGTTGATCATTCAAGGAGAAGGCAAAGTATTTTCAGCAGGCGGCGATATTAAGAAAATGGTCGACCCGGAATCGCCGATGGATATTGGTAAAGTCATGGTCGATGTATCCCGGCTTGCGAAAGGATTATACGAACTACCGCAAATCACAATTGCTGCCATCCACGGCGCGTCAGCTGGTCTCGGATTTAGTATGGCGTTAGGTTGTGATGTGATTTTGGCGGAAGAAAATAGCAAACTGGCAATGAATTTCATAGGCATCGGGCTCGTGCCTGACGGCGCTGGCCATTTCTTCTTGAAAGAGCGAATCGGCGTGCCGCAAGCGAAGCAACTGATTTGGGCCGGTGAAGTGATGAACACACAAACTGCCTTGGCAAAGGGATTAGTCGATCAAGTCATTCCGGACGGAGCTGTTGGCCAAGCATCTGAAGCGCTCGCGCAAAAGTTCTTAGGTGCGCCCATTGCAGCGATGCTTGCTTCCAAAAAGATTTTACACGCACAAAAAATGAGTGAATTGGAAAATGTCCTTCGCATGGAAAGCGAACAGCAAGTCGCCATGCGCCAAACGGAAGACCACATGGAAGGCATCAAAGCATTTGTTGAAAAGCGGAAGCCTGAATTTAAGGGGAAATAAACGAGCGTTTTATTAAGAGAAATTTCCCATTGAAGTGCAGTGAGAGTGAGTTCTCGTTGAAGGATGAGGAGTTCTCATTGAAGTGCAAAGAGTTCTCGTTGAAGGTTGAGGAGTTCTCATTGAAGTAGAAAGAGTTCTCGATAATGGTCGAGGAGTTCTCATTGAAGTGCAGTGAGTTCTCGTTAAAGGTTGAGGGGTTCTCATTGAAGTGCAGTGAGTTCTCGATAAAGGTTGAGGAGTTCTCATTGAAGTGCAG